>NZ_FUHM01000002.1:0-600000 GCF_900155565.1 Anaerosalibacter sp. Marseille-P3206 | reverse complement strand
CTCAAATATATCAAAATATATTTATACAAATAGATTTTGCTCAAGAAGTATCACCTTCTCGATTTAATTCATCCATATATTAGATTTCTCTAACGTATGGCCAGTAAATAGAATTTTACTTTTTTTAAAATTCCATTTAGCTGTATATGTTGAGTTGTATAAATCCCAATCAACATAGTCCGAACCAGACAATAATTTATCTTTTTTAGCTATATTAACACTACTGTTTATATCTCTTGATAATTTAGTTTTACATTTTTGACATGTAAATTCTCTTATCTGTGGATCTTTTTTTTCTTTATTTCCACATATACAACAATTTTTAGTTGTATCTTTTTCGTCTACTTTTGAATAGTGTTTACCGCTTCTTTCCATTACCCATTTTAGTATGTTTCTAAATTCTCCTATTATTTCTTGATTTAACATGCTTCTATGCATATTATCATAAGTTGCAGTATTAAGACTAGGAGTATAGTCTCCTATTGCTACATAGTCATAGTTTTTTGCTATCCAATTAGCAATGCTATAACAACTTGACTTTATTTGTTCTCGTCTCTTGTGGTAAGCATTGTCTAATGCATTGTTTAGCTTTGTCCATCTTTTGCTTGGTAGGTAATAGCTTCTCCCTGTTTCTGTTTCTATTAGTTTTGATTTTCTGCTGCATAAATCTCTCTTTGATTTTATTTCATCTATTACTTTGTCCCAATATTTTGTTTGTGGCAGTTTTTCAAATTCATAACTTACTCCAGTATTGTCTATGGCTACAAAGAAGTTTTTATGATTTTGGTCTATTGCTATCCATTTGTTTGTTTCTTTTTTGTCTATGTCTTTTCTTTCTATACAAAATATTGCATAGAATTTGTTGCCTTGTTGTTTGCATAATCTGAAGTTTTTTATTTTGTCTGTGTTTCTTAAATTTAAATTTTCTTTTAGTTTTCCTATTACTTTTATTCTTTTATTTTCTTTATTTATTCCTAAGGTTATTTGTAAATTTTTGTTTTCTATTAGTTTAAAGCCTTTGTTTGGTTCATCATAATATAGTGAAAACCAATGTTTTTTCCATGATTTGAATTTAGGATATCCTGTTTCATTGTTGAAAAATTTTTTGTATGTTTCTTTCAGTCTTATTGCTGTGTTTTTGAGTGGTGATGAATGTACTGTATTCAAAAAAATAAACTCTTGTTTTAGTATTGGAACTTGATTTCTTAAGTTCCTTCCTGTCAAGAGTTTTTTGTCATTATTATTTTCTTTATAATCTTTTATTGTCATTTCCAAAAGATAATTGTATAGCCAATTACATATTTTAGATTGTCCATCTAGAATTAATTCATCTTGTTTTGTAAAGATAACTTCTATTTTTCTATTGAATATCATTACATTCATTCACCGCCTTCGGCTATTTGAATAGTTCCTTGTTTTCTTGTTGAATTGTTTTTGCCTTATGACTTCTACTGCCATATAGTTTTGTTGAAAATACTGTTATTATTGATAGAACATCTTCTACTAGTTCTTCTTCATAAGTTTTATCTTCTGTATAATTTATTATTTCAATTTTAACACCATTAAAGTCACACATTTGTTCTATTATGTCGTATCCAAATCTTATTAATCTGTCTTTATAATTAATTACAATCCTGTCAATTTCTCTTTCGCATATTAATTTTATTAGTTCTTTTAACCCTTTTTTATTGTAATTTAAGCCACTTCCTATGTCTTTGATTATTTTAAATTGATATCCTCTTGCACTACAATAATCACTTACTGTTTTAATTTGCCTTTCTAAATCTTCTTTTTGATCTGATGAAGAAACTCTATCTTCCCTTCATCTTCCCATCTTCTTAGAGTTGATTTTGCAACTCCTAAATATTCACTTGCTTCTTTTATAGTAAGTTTTATGATAATCACCCCTTACTATAAAGTATAGTATAAATTTATTTAATATGCAATGTTTTTAAGTAATTTTAATTAGTTTTAAGTATACTGTTTTAAAACCCCTTAATGTGTAAAAAAAGGTGTGCCTTCTCCCCGAGGAAGGGGAGATTAAGGGTATAACCTCTTTAGGACGCTCGAGTTGCATCCCTGCAGAGCCCTATCCTTCCTAAAGAAGAAGGCACACCTTTAGAATTTACGCAACAATATTTAATTCATTTTGAGCCATAAAAACTACTTCACTATCAATAGATTTAAGTTTTTCATTAGCACCTGAAATAAGACACATTCTTACCAAAGAATTTAATGTTCTAATAGAACCGTTGGAACTTGAGTATAATAATTCATAGGCACTATCAGTAAATATTGGTTCATAGCATCCACAAGATTCAAGTCTAGATTTAATATATTCCTTAGTTTCATCTTTTGTAAGACCTTTAAGATAATAATTTACAACAATTCTTTGGCGTAAAGCTTCATGAGGTTGCCTGCTTATCTGTGTAATAAATGGAGTCTGCCCTGATAAAATTAATATAGCATAATCCTTAGAATCCATTTCAAAGTTAAATATAATTCTTAAATCATCAAGTACTGAATTTTTAAGAAACTGAGCCTCATCTACAATAATTACAGGAGTAATATTTTTGCTTTGATAATAAGTATAGATAGATTCTTGGATTTGTTTAAACATAATTACCTTTTTATGAGAAGGAATTATTCCAAGACCACTACATAATGCCCTGTAAAAATCCATAACCGTTAAGGTTGAAATAGGGATATATACAGGTTTAAAAAGATTAGGATTTAGAGAATTAACAAAGTATCTAAGAAGAAATGATTTACCAACACCAGGTTCACCAGTAATTAAACCAAAACCCTTAGTATTCTTTAAAAACTCTAGCCTGCTTAAAGCTTCATTAAAATCTTTAGATTTAAAATGTTCTTTGGTTTCGATAGATTTTAAAAATGGATCACTAGTTAATCCGTAAAATGATTTAAACATATTAATTCATGCTCCTTTCATTATCTTTTTCATTAGGGTTAAAAGAAGAGAAATCAACAGCTTTTGCATTATGTTCTCTTCTAATCTTAGAGTTATCAATCTTTTAAATAGGATATATAGTATCTAACAATAAATTATCATCAGAAAATATATATGCTTTACCCATATCAGTAGGATCATATCTAACATTAATAGATTCGCCTACATACTTTAAAGGAACCTCAAATAATATATTCTGTATAGAAATAGTTGCATCATTCTTAACCTTACGAGTAACTCTGTAGAGAAAAACGTAATCGAGCTCTTGCTTAGTAGGTATAAATTTAATTAAATCAATAGATTTCTAGGTTTACCCTTATCTGATCTTATCTTAGGATAAAGACCATCAATACCGAATTTTCTGTATAGGCGAAGCCATTCTTTAATGGTTGCAGGGGCATATTCCCTAACACCCTGCGAAGTATTATACTCCTTAAAATGAAAAAATTAATATAAATAGGGAAAAAGCCATAAGAAAAGCAACAATAATATAAAAATGGGCATAGCTATCCCTTGGAATAATGGTGTTAAATCTTAGAAAAGAAATACCTTGGCATAGATTTAAAGAATATATAATTAAAATCAAAAATATCTTTTGGAAAACGTTTAATTTTATCAAGAATAGAAGATACTTTAGGATTATCCATATCATAATAAAGGGAATCAAAATCAGCAAAAAATGAATTTGTAATAGATACATTCTCTTTCATACGTTTTTTAAAACAAAAGATAAATACAGACATTTAAAGATAAATTCAAGGGAGTACTGATAATATGGGATAAGAAAACTTGGTAAAATAGCATGAGTATTACCACAAGAAGGACACTTTACCCTAAGAATACTAATTCTTCTAATACAATGCTTAGTAATAACATTACGGGAATAGTATCCATGTCTATGGAGCATTCCTTCATAACCACAAAACTTACAACCATATATAGGGGAAATATAGATTTCTTTTTATAAATTCAAATATTCAGTTATATTTTTGAGAAAGTTGTTAATAATCATAGTATAATTTAATAAAAAAGAATTTGGATTTAGGAGAAGGGTCTATAGCTGAGGACTCTTTTCCTATTTCTTTTTTATTAGGATTATTGCCATGACTTTTATATTTTAAAACATCAGATTAAATAATTTGATTAGAAATTAGTCAGATTAATTAATTTGACTATGCTTTAAGAGATGAAATATTTTGATTTTTAAAGGAGTTTTTAGGCTGAGGTAATTTGCTTTATAACAATATATTTGATAGAGAGTCCATAGATATTGATAAATTAGTATATCTAGCATTGCATTACCGAGCCATTCCTATTTGGATTAAGAGAGACAGATTTGAAGAAGAGATGATTATGATTTCATATTTGATTGAAGCTTATGAAATGTTTTCATCTAAATGTGAAAAAGAAGGTATTAGTTCTTTTAATGAATATGATAGTAAGTATAAGATTCACTATAGAAGCAAGGAGTGGATTAAAAAACTTGAAGAATTAATTGATGAAAATGGTTTGGAGTATGAATACGAAGAATTTTTGAAAAAGATTAATAAAACAATATCTAAATTTTCTTAAACAAAGATGATAGGAGGAAAATTTGGTAGGGTGTGGCACTAGTGGCGAAGGGACGTTTTGTTTGTCACCAATTAAAATAATGAGAAATAGGGGTGATATTATGCCAAGAGGGACAAGGGAGAAAAGTGATTTTGTTGTATATGACAAATCATGTACATCTTATTAGTGCATTAACAATTATTCCATCTTTTATTTAACAAGTTTTGCATGAATAGCAAATCTGGCATTTGAAAACTCATAGGTGCAAGTAGATAATGTTAAAATGATGTCGTCACTAGTAATATTTACACCTGTATCGTAAAGAGATTTATTTTTAAGTTCTTTTAAAAAGCTACTGTATTCTTCTTTGTTATCAAAATTTGTTTTTATATAGTTAAAATTTGTATCAGTTATATATACGGAAAAAATCTCCCATTGTGTAGACTCATTTAATGTGTTTAATTCAATAATGGGATGAGCTATAAGAAATTCTTTTTTCTTGTAATTAGTTAAAGCTTTAAACATAGACCCATCTTTCATATTATGTCCATAAATAATTTTATTAAGGTCTTGGTTGTTTCCTTCATTACGATAATCCATAAAAATTGATCCTGAAACAGAACTTTCTTTTTTTATATTATGATTTAAGTAATATTCATTATCTTGACCTTTTACAACTGGATAATCTATAGTTGTATCAGAGATTTTAATCCAAGCAATCACATCTGAATTAATTGCTAGTAATTCTTCGAAATATGATATGTTTTCTTCCTTAGATTCATTGTTTTCGCTACTTTTATTATTTTTAACAGGTTCCATTTTCCTTCTGTTAACTACATATAATTCCTGCAATTGGCTATTTAATTTATTATTGTAATAAAGATTTAGTACATAGGAACCAATTTGATAAATGCAGCAGGCTATTACTGCTAAAAGAAATAGAAGCTGAATTTTTACATGTAGATATTTTTTTTGCTCTATTTTATATTTCATTATTTATTATAACCCCTTTAAAATTAAATAAAAAACAGGGAAGACTTATTTTAAGCCTTTCTCATATTTTTATTTAACATAATCAAAATTACTATAGGTGCTCCAAAAATTGATGTTATTGTACCTATAGCAAGTTCAGTAGGAGAAAAAGCAGTACGTGCAATTAAATCACAAAAAGTACAAAAAACTCCACCACATAAAAAGGTTGCAGGTATTATAATGATTGGTTTAGCTGTATTCATAATAAATTTTGTAAGATGTGGTACAGCTATTCCGACAAAAGATATAGGTCCTGCAAATGCTGTTACAGTAGCAGATAAAAGACTAGAAAATATTATGAGAAGAAAACGAAAAAGCTTAATATTTATTCCCATACTTTTGGCATAGCCTTCACCAAGTTGATATGCACCCATTGGCTTTGAAAGCATAAATATAGCAATCAATGAAGGAAATACAATCATTGATATAGCTTTAATATCTGTCCAGTTTGCACCTGAGAAGCTTCCCATTGACCATACTGTTAGATTTGCAATATCACTTTCCATAGCAAATGTAATTAAAAAGTCTGTTACTGCTGAGCAGATATAACTAATCATAATACCAACTACTAAGAGCATGGACATATTATTTACTTTTCCTGCAGCAATCATAACAAAACCCATAGACATCATAGAGCCAGCAAAGGCAGCAATAATTAAAACATAAGAAGGTACGCTACTAACGTGTTTTAATACTGCTATTATTACAAAACTCACAAACATTTTTGCTCCAGAAGATATACCAAGAACAAAAGGTCCCGCAATTGGGTTTCTAAAAAAAGTTTGCAATAGAAAACCAGATACAGAGAGAGCCCCTCCTAGTATTGCTGCTGTGAATATTCTTGGCAATCTTATTTTCCAAATGATATCACTAGCGATTGTACCTGCATGTTCTTTTAACAAAATAATTTCAAATATTTCTTTAGTGGATATATTCACCGTACCTGTGTTTATACTTAATATAATTGATAAAACAAATGCGGACATTAATAAAATAAAAGCAATTTGATAGCGTATTATTTTACTTAAATTGTAATTTTTCATAAATATATTTTCCTTTTCTATTATTTTTGTAAAAAATTAAATACATACAAAAAAGTATTTATAAAAAAACCTTTCAATAAAAGTAAAAAACAATTTAAAAACTTGGGGATATAAATGAAATTTCTAATAATTAAGACGTAGTAATTGTAGCATTGATTAAAACCTATGTCAAACTTTAATCATATTAAAACTTGTATAGAGTTTAATTAACTAATAGAAATTATGAAATTAAAACAAATTGACTTTGATTTTATTCTATGATACTATACATAGTGTAAAAATTAAATATAATATTTACGAGTTCCTTTTATTAGGATAATAGGGAAGATGGGTGTAATTCCCACACGGACCCGCCACTGTAAATGTCGAGTTACTTTTTATTAAATGCCACTGGATATTATCTGGGAAGGTGAAAAAGTAATGTTAAAGCATAAGTCAGGAGACCTGCTTGCTAAATAAAACTTTTCAAAGCTATGGGGATATGGCTTTTGATTTAGGATGGTACTATACTATTGATTCTGTAAATTCGGACAGCTTTTACTATTTTTGTAAAAAGCTGTTTTTTATTGTAAAAAAATATTCTGAAGAAGAGGTAGAAGAATATGTTTTTTGAAACTAAGGATTTAGCCGTAGGCTATAATCGTAAAGTACTTATAGATAATATTAATATGAAAATAAAGAAGGGGCAGGTAACTACTCTAATTGGCCCTAATGGATCAGGTAAATCAACAATATTAAAGACAATAACGAAGCATTTAGAAAATGTTGCAGGGACTGTATACATTAACAAAAATGATATTAGGTCCTTATCTGACAAGGATATTGCTAAGAGTCTTTCAGTGGTTCTTACAGAACGTATTTCCACTGAATACATGACTTGTGAAGATATTGTTGGGCTAGGTCGCTATCCTTATACAAACAATTTCGGTACTTTAACTAAGGAGGATCGTGATATTATAGAAGATTGTTTAGAAAAAGTTGAAGCAATTGATCTAAAGAATCGAGAATTTATGACTTTAAGTGATGGGCAGAAACAGCGTATTTTATTAGCTAGAGCCCTTTGCCAGCAACCAGAAATAATTGTATTAGATGAACCAACCTCTTTTTTGGATATTCATCACAAAATTAAACTTCTAAATATTCTTAGAAAAATGGCAAAGGAAAAAAATATTTCTGTAATTATGTCCTTACATGAAATTGACTTAGCACCGAAAGTTTCTGACATGATTATGTGTGTAAAAGGAAGCACTATAAAGTACTACGGAACACCAGAAGAGGTTTTTAAAGATAAGATAATTGAAGAACTTTATAATCTTGAAAGTAATCGTTATAATATGTTTTTTGGAAGTATAGAACTACCTAAAGTAGCAGGAGTACCTGAGATTTTTGTTGTTGCTGGTAATGGATGTGGAATCCCTTATTACAGAGAACTTCAAAAAAATGGATTAGCTTTTCGTACAGGTATACTCTATGAAAATGATATAGATTATCAGGTTGCACGAGCTTTAGGAAGTGAGGTTTTTGTTGCAAAGCCATTCCAGCCAATAGAAAAGTTCCTGTATGAAAAGGCTTACGAAGGGTTGAAAAAGTCTAAATATCTTATCGATGCTGGTACAGAAATAGGAGAACATAATAAATTAAATAAACAGCTCATTGATGAAGCGAAAAATTTAAATATTAAGATAGTACATAATTTTCAAGAGTTTTTTACCATAGAAGCTTAAAGAGAGATTATAATCTAAAATGCAATAAATTATCTATTGTATTTTAGAAATATAATAATATTATTTCTATAAGGGGGAAAAGATAATGAAAAAATTTTCAAAGAGTAAATTGGTTATGTTAGTAATGATGTTAGTTTTAAGTTGTGCTATGTCATCTGTGGTATTTGCTGATGAATTAGTTGCAGATGGAACTTATTCAATTGAAGTCACATCTAGTTCTAAAATGTTTAAGGTTGTTGATGCTAAACTTAATGTATTAGATGGAAATATGTCTGCAGTTATTACACTTAGCGGTACAGGTTATTCAAAGTTGTATATGGGAACAGAAGAAGAAGCAGCTAGTTCAAGTGAAATGGATGCAATAAACTATGTAGTTGATGAAAACAATATGTACACTTATACTATTCCCGTTTCAGCATTAGATACAGAAATAAATGTTGCAGCTTTTTCAATTAAGAAACAAACATGGTATGGTCGAACTTTAACATTTAACTCAAGTACACTTGTGGCAATTGAAGAAGAACAAATAGAAGATATAAAAGAAGAACAAATAGAAAAAACAGAAGAAACACAAGAACAACAAGCTGAACAACAAAATGTTAACGAAGAAATAGTAGTGTCATCAACACAAGAAGAGCCTATACCTAAAACAGGGGATAATAACAGATTAGTTATTTCAACTGTAGTGTTAATTGCATGTGTAGGTATTATTGCTAAAAACAAAAAATTAACAGAGAAGCTTAATAGTAATTAAAATAATAGAAAATTTAGTTCATGGCATTGGAGAGGTTAAGGATATGAAAATAACTAAACAGATTTTATTGATGACTTTTACGATGATGATTATATTAACTAGTACCTTTAATTCTTATGCATCCGAAATACCTTTAGATGGAAACTATAAAGTTGAGCTAACATTTACTGGAGGTACAGGTAGAGTAACTGCAATTTCGCCTACAGACTTAACTGTTTCAAATGGAAAAATGACAGCCACGATTACATTAACAAGTTCAAATTACACATATATGATTGTTGATGGAAATTACTATTATAATACTGCAGCTGCAGGTGAAAATTCAACATTTTTAATTCCTATATCAGCACTTGATTCAGAAATAAAGATTACGGCTTGTACCGAAGCTATGAGTTCTCCTAAGGAAATAGATTATAAAATTAAGCTTTCATCTGAAGGAACCATTAACAATAAAGATAAAGGAACAAGCAACAATACAGAAAAAAATGCAAATCAAAACACAAATGAAAAAAAAGTAGACAAGGCAAATGATAATAAAAACAACACTTCCAATGATTTAAATGACGATAATACAAACGAAATTTCTAAAGATAGCGAAAGTGAAAAATCAAATGGTACAAGTAATATTACTGATAATGGTAATAAAGCTGAAGAAAAAAACACTGAAAATATTACAGTTGAAGATGCTGAAAAGGAAACACTAGAGAATAATGCAGATGAAGTAATTGATGCTTCTATTAAAGTTCAGGAACCTTCATCTAAAAGTATTCTAGATTCCAATAAAGTTATTATAATTTTTATAGTTATTTTAGCTGTTGCGGTTGTTGGAATTATGTTCAAAAAGAGAAAACAATAAATATATAATTAAGAAGGAGTATGTAATGAAGAAGCAACAACTTATATCAATAGTGCTGATATTAACAATGACATTATTAATGCTGGTGGGCTGTTCATCTAAAGTAAGTACTGATAAAAATATTGATAGAGAATTACCTGTAGTTGGGAATTTAAAATTTGATCATAGTATGGATATTAAATATGCTGAAAATTTTAGTGTTGATTATTTTGAAGGTGGATATGCATTAATTTCTATTAGTAATAATACTAGATTTTTAGTGGTCCCAGAAAATATGGAAGTTCCTGAGGGAATCGAAGAAGATATTGCTGTTATACAACAACCAGTTTCCAACATATACTTAGTAGCAACAGCTGCCATGACATTTTTTGATGAATTAGATTCACTTAATACTATTAGACTATCAGGAACAAAGGCTGAAGGATGGGCTAATGAGAACGTAGTTAAGGAAATGGAAGCGGGAAACATACTATTTTCAGGTAAATATAGTGAACCTGATTATGAGCTTATTATGGCGGAGGATTGCAAATTATCAATTCAATCAAGTATGATTACCCACGCTCCTGAAATAAAAGAAAAACTTGAAGAATTGGGTTTAACTGTTTTAGTTGAACAGTCAAGTTATGAACCTCATCCTCTAGGACGTACAGAATGGATAAAAGTATATTCAGTACTCTTAGATAAAGAAGAACTTGGAGAAGAAATATTTAACAAACAGGCAAAGATACTTGATGAACTAAAGGATATTGAGAATACGGGAAAAACGGTTGCATTTTTCTATGTAGGTTCATCAGGTAGCATATCAGCTAGAAATTCACATGACTATGTTCCTAAGATGATTGAGATGGCAGGTGGAAAGTACATTTTTGAAAATTTAGGAGACCCTAGTAAAGCAACTTCTACTACTAAAATGGGTATGGAAGAATTCTATAGTACTGCAAAGGATGCAGATTATATTATATACAATAGTACTATTACTGGAGGAATGAATTCTTTAAAAGAACTCTTGGATAAAAATGAATTATTTTCTAACTTTAAAGCTGTAAAAGAAGGTAATGTATGGTGTACAGGTCAGAATTTTTACCAAAACTCGAGTGAATTTGGAACAATTATAAAAGAAATCAGAACAATACTTACAGAAGATGATGAAAAGTTTTCCGATTTGAAACACTTTTATAGATTAGAGTAATTTGCTAACATTAAACCCAATACTTGAAATTTTGAACTGAGCCTAATTTAGTAGCTATTGTTTTAAATGCTATTATTTTAGGCTTTTTCTCATTAATGGAACTAATCCTTTTCATTAGAAATTAAGTCTCCAGATAAAATTTCTTTTATGCATCTGCTAACTGCTTTTGTGTCATATTCTTTTCTTTTCGAAGTTTATAAATTAGATTGCCTATTTTTCTTATTTTATAATATAATAAAAAGTATCTCAATATGATTTTACTATGAGTAATATAGAAAAAATAAAGTAGGTGAAGATATGGCTTTTACTTTAGCTCATCCAGCAGCGGTAATTAATTTTACAAAAAAACACAAATCATATATAAATAATGCTGCTATGATTCTTGGAACTATGGCACCAGATTTTGAATATTTTATACATTTTAAACCTATGAGTGTGATTGGTCATAGTATAAAAGGGTTTTTATTAATAAATTTACCTTTGGTTATTTTATTATATTTAATTTTTTATAAAGTTATAAAAAATGACTTTATTTCAAACTTGCCTAGGAGAATAAATCAACATCTAAATGTATTATATAATGATAAAATAAAATTAAATAGTTTTAAGGAGTTTATTATTTTTTCATATTCATCTTTTATAGGGATGGCAACACATGTAGTATGGGATAGTTTTACCCACAAAAACGGATTTTTTGTAAACAAAATAGATGTATTATCTAATACTATATTAAATATACCAATATACAAGTATTTACAACATGGTTCTACTATATTAGGTTTCATGATTATAATTGGATATATACTAAAGTTAGAAAAAATTGAAGTCTACAATTACGATATAGATGAAAAAATAAAATATTGGCTACAGGTAATATTAATAAGTATCTTTATATTTCTTATGATTTTTATAATAAAGGGAAATTTTTCTATTGGTGAGATGGTAATAGCTATTATGAATAGTGGATTTTTGTCTGTATTGTTAATTTCCTTAATTAGAATTAATCTAAAAAAGATAGAAAGTAATCATTATTAATTATGGGAGGTATAGACGTGAACGATAATAAATTATTTACAGTAAAAACTTCTATGGGAAAAGAAGACTATCATAAGTTTTTATATATAGCTACATTCTTAAGGAGCAAGATGATAATCCCTTTTATACTCTTGATAGCTGCCTTGATGGCTGCTTTTCTTGCTTATAGTGACAATCAATTTAGTGTAACAAAATTTATTGCCTTGTGGATTTTGTTAGCTATGGTAGCAATTCTTACTATAATTTTTAAGATTGAGAGGAGAAATAAGCAGCGAATTAAAACTGACAAAACAGGAGTATTTAATTCACAAGAAACATTAGATTTCTATGAGGATTATTTAATTATTAAGAGCACAGTATTTGAAGGGGAATCTAAGATTAAGTATAGCCAGTTCTATCAAGTATTAGAGTCAAAAGATTATTTCATTACTTATTTTAATATGAATCAGGCTTCTTTAATTAGAAAAAAAGACATGGATAAGGAAACCATTGAAATGTTGAGATCTTTATATGAAAATACAATGGGGAAAAAGTATAAAAGGATATAATTTATAAATTTAAAGAAAACCTATCACCTAGCTAATAGGAAGATATGGGCGTTTTAGTTTGGATACAAATCAAATAGGGTGGCAAACAAAACGTCCCTATGCCACACATATGCCACATAGGATAACTTTTCCGTTCATGTTAAAGTAATTTATCTTCTTGGGTATTTTTCCACTTACTTTACAGCTTATTTAAGTCTTATAGACGATTAAAAACACACTAGACTCATCCACCTCTTGCACCTGATAGGGGTATCCCGACTCTTCGCCAATTTTTTCAAATCCTCGGGCGAATGGATCGTCGCCTTAAAGCACCCATGGCAGACAATCCGTTTTGCAGGCACAAAATAACATCAAAGGGTTTAGAGAATTTTATCTGGTGAACATCCATTTCAACTATACTTGCGTTGAGATAGTCTTTGAGATACTCTTTGCCTAACTCACCATTGATGACAAGGACATTAAAGATATATCTACCAAATGTTTTTTGAAAAAATATCTATTGTTTTTCAAGATGTGATTTTATTTAATAATTCTGTCTTAGAAAATATAAGGGTTGGTAAAAAAAGATGCAACAGATGAAGATGTGAAAGAGGCTGCACGCCTTGGTAATTGTAAAGAATTTATAGAAAAACTTGAAAAGGGTTACAACACCTTTATTTGGGAAAACGGAGCAGAACTTTCAGGTGGAGAAAGACAAAACTGTAATCATCATATCTCACAGATTAAAATCTATTGAAACTGTTGCATTCCGGACAGTATGTCACTCAAGAAGAATTATTTGAGCATGTTTGGGATAGTGAAGCGGACAGTTTCAGCAATGCTGTTCGTGTTCATATGTCAGCCCTGCGGAAAAAGCTAAAAGAGAGCACAGGTAGAAATATGATTACTAATGTAATTGGAAAGGGGTATTTGATTAGTGAAGAGTAAAAAAACATTTCCTTTTCAAAAGTCAATCGTGTTCAAGCTTTTAATATCTGTAATACTGATTTTTATTGCCATGACAATACTCTCAAACTTTGCTATCAGCAAACGACAAGAGACGTTAATGAATGAAATGGGAGAGGAATTAGAAAATGTGCTTGTGGACTCACAAGAAAATGACATTTTGCTTCTGATTGTGGATAATGCTCAGCTCAAGTCAACCACTGAATTTCAAATGTATTCTTTTTCTGTGATGATTGCAACTATCCTGCTTGGCTTGTTGGCATTTTTCCTTATTATCATGCATGTAATTAAGCCTTTGAAGGTTCTGACAGAAAAAGTTTCTCTAATTGATATTGATAATGTGGAGAGCCTGCGTAATGAAATCGTAATGTCTAAAGGCGGATATGAATTGGAGGAGCTTTCCAAGAGCTTTGACGCAGCACTGAATAAGATCTATGAAAGCTACGAAAAGCAAAAACAATTCAGCGCAAATGTTGCTCATGAACTTCGTACTCCGTTAGCAGTACTCCGTACAAAAATTGATGTTTTCAAGAAAAAGCAGAGCCTGAAGGATACAGAAATTGAAGACTTTATTTCCACCATGGAAAACAATGTGACCCGACTATCAGAGTTGGTAGAGGGTATTTTGTTTTTGAGCAGAGATGCCCAGCCCCAATATTCACAGGTAAATGTACGATCACTTTTAGAGGAAATACTGCTTGATGTAGAAGATAAGGCAAAAGAAAAAGAAATTAGTATGACAATTAAAGGTGAAGATGTTGAAGTTTTGACAGATGATATGCTTCTGGAAAGGACATTGCTAAATTTGATAGATAACGCTATCAAGTATAATGTGGAGGGTGGCTCTGTTGAGGTATCGTTATCTGAATCCGAATCGGAAGTAGTAATTCAAGTTGCTGATACTGGGATTGGGATTTCAGATGAAAAAAAGAAGCATATTTTTGATTTGTTTTATCGCATTGAGGAATCAAGAAGCAGAGTTACAGGAGGCTATGGTATCGGGCTAGCTTTGGTGCAAAATATAATTTCAAGATTGGGTGGAAGCATTTCGGTATCAGACAATATCCCTCAAGGAAGCATATTTCAAGTTGCATTCAAGAAATAAAAATCGAATTTCAAGATAGCTTGCCTTTATTGGCAAGTTTTTTTATAGAAAAATCTTTCTTAACACAAACTTTATACCCTGTTTGTTAAACTAAGCATATGAGGTGATAGCATGGATGAAAAAAAGAAAAAAGAAATAAGATTTGGAGTTCTTATACTGGCTTTTAGTTTTATTGTATATGGGGCTTATAGGGGCGAAGTGAGCACAGTATTCTCCAAGGCTATACGTATTTGTTTGGAGTGTGTCGGAATTGGGTAAGCCATTTAAAATAATTAAAGAAAAGAATATATTCTCTCATCTGAGAGCAAGGCGTAGCTGGGTTCAGGCTTTTGCAACATTATTTACCAATATACATCTTCCTAATTTTATGAGCGGGAAGATTTATACGGGCAGTGGTAAAAAAATGTGTGTGCCAGGACTAAACTGTTATTCCTGTCCAGGAGCTACCGGTTCATGCCCTATTGGTTCTTTTCAGGCAGTAGTAGGTTCCTCAAAATTTAACTTCGCCTATTATATTACGGGAATTTTGATCCTGTTTGGGGTCTTGGTCGGCAGATTGATTTGTGGGTTCTTCTGTCCGTTCGGGTGGTTTCAGGATTTGCTCTATAAGATTCCTACTAAAAAGTTTAGTACCAAAAAACTAAAAGTTCTTCGGTATTTGAAGTATGTCATATTGATTGTGGTCGTATGGCTTATGGGAGTATTTTTAGTTGATAATTCAGGAATAGCACCTCCTTATTTTTGTAAGTATATTTGTCCACAGGGCATATTGGAGGGTGGTATTCCTTTGGCACTTACCAATCCTACAATTCGAAACACCTTAGGAAAGTTGTTTACATGGAAGTCTTTTATATTGATTTCTATTTCTGGGCTGTCCATTATTTTCTATCGCCCGTTTTGTAAATGGATTTGTCCTCTAGGTGCATTTTACTCTCTTTTTAACAAGATATCTTTTTACAAATATCATGTTGATAAAAATTCCTGCATCTCATGCGGTAAGTGTAGTAGAGTCTGTAAAATGGATGTAGATATTACAAAATGTAAAGATTCATTAGAGTGTATTCGCTGTGGAGAATGTATAAAATCGTGTCCAACTGGTGCGATTTTTACATCTTTATCTCATGGCGACAAATTTAAAACTAAACAAAAAGAACAAGCATAAAAAACATATCAATGAAAGGAAAGGTGAATAAAATGAAAAACATATTAAAAAAACTCTTGATTATTATAATGGCAATCATGATTATTGGATCACTAACAGCATGTGGAAGTCAAAAGGATAACGTTAAAAACCAATCATCAAATACAAGTATATTTCCCAATTTTAATGCAACAGATTTTCAAGGTAATCAGTTTACACAGGATATGTTCAAGGACAATCCTGTTACGGTATTAAATCTATGGTTTACAGGATGTCAGGCTTGCGTAAGTGAAATGCCACAGCTTGAGACATTAAGCAAAGAACTTAAAGAAAAAGGTGTCGCTTTAGTTGGTGTGTGTATAGATGATGTAAGTATGGATAAAACCATTTATTCACAGGCAGAAAAAATCCTAAAAGATAATAATATTACCTACCCTAATTTGATTATGGAACATGGCGAAGAAATTGACAATTATTTGAACAATATCTTTGCTTTTCCAACTACACTTTTGATTGACAGAGAAGGCAATATTATCGGGGAACCAATTGTTGGTTCTATTGACAATCAAAAACAAATTGATGATTTGAACAATCGTATTGATAAAATCATTGAAAATGACAAGCAGTAAGGAGGCATAGTATGAAAACAAATGCTAAAACAGGAAAGATAATTGGATATATTCTTTTAATTATTCTAATGGTGATTAGCAGTTTATTTCTTGAAAACCTACTACTAATGGGAACCTATGCTTTGCTAATGGATGTGCTTAAAATTTCACCACAGATCTTAATGCAGCAAGATATTTGGATAGAAATTGTTGTAAATACTATAATGCTTGGTATATACTTTGGTATTTACCAGATGGTATTTGGGAAAGAAAAACAGGAAAACAGTATTGGACTGATACCGAAATATGTTGGACAATCGATTGTTATGGGATTAGGCGTAGCAGGCATCTCTTTCTTGTGGCTGACATTTGCAGAAAAGATTCCTTCATTTTCAGAAAGTATGAGTATTTTAGCAAAAGCTGAATATGCAATGAGGGGCTTAAATCCAGCAATCATCATTTTACTTTTCGTAATTTTGGGTCCTACTTTGGAGGAACTGGCTTTTCGTGGAGTAATATTTCGTTCTTTGGAAAAAATAAAAAAAGGCTGGTTTCCAATAATTGTTTCCGCTTTACTGTTTGGTTTGTGCCATATGATTTTTGTCCAATCAGTTTACACTTTTGTGTTTGGATTAGTTGCAGCTATTATATATGAAAAGACACGTAATATTCTATATCCCATTCTGTGTCACATGGCTATTAACTTAATGTCTGCCATATCAGGCATGATACCAGAAGGTATTGGAGAAATGATAATTAACATTGTCGTAGTAATTATGATTGTTCCTATGGGCTATTTCCTGTATAAGATGTTGCGAAGAACAGAAGATATCCAGCAAACTGTACCAAAGCAATTTTAATGCTTTAGAAAATAGTATTGTCCATAGCACTGACTTATTTTCACAATAGGTTGGTGCTTTTGTTAGAAGATTTGGCAAAAATCCCAAGGTGTGTATCAATTAATACTAAAACAGAGAAGGAAATCAAGTAAGAAAATTGAATTAAATTTGGAATGCAAAAGAAAATGTTTCGAATTAGCAAGGTTCATGATATAATGAAGTATCAAACATAGGAGGGATAGTATGGGAGTTTCTTATAGACCATTATGGATAGAACTTGCTAAAAGAGATATGAAAAAAACAGATTTTCAAGGATATGTGGGTATTTCTTCTAATCTATTAGCAAATATGGGAAAAAATGAATATATTTCAATGAAAAACTTAGAAAAGATATGTAAAGCTTTAGATTGCACACCAAATGATGTGATTAGTTTTGACTATAAATATGGAATGGATAAGGAGATATAGATATGGCAAAGATACAGTCTGTTGAACCAAATATTGCTGATTTGGTGAATGGTTGGCTAAAAGATTATAAATTAGATTATAAGTTAGAACAGGAAAGCTTAAATAGTGAAATAGATAAGGCTTTAAGCGAATATGAATCAAAGAGTGGTGGAAGTGGTGGAAACCGCCCAGATGTCAAACTATTAATTCAAGATAGCAATCTTAACTATTATCCAGTTCTAATTGAATATAAAGGATATAAAGATAAGTTAGTGAAACTTGACTCTAACAATCAAGTTGAAAACACAAATGCAAAAAATGAACCAAACTATAAGAATATAAATTCCTATGCAGTAAATGGTGCAATACATTATGCAAATGCTATATTGCACTATACGAGCTATACAGAAGTTATAGCTATCGGTATAACTGGCTATAAAGATGGTGTGGGGAAATTACATCATTCAATAGGTGTATATCATGTATCTAAAGAAAACTTAGGTATTGGACAAGAAGTCGGTGAATACACAGACTTATCTTTTTTAAAAAAAGAGAACTTTGATAATTTTACAAGTAAACTAAAAGAGCTATCATTATCTCAAGAAGAACTAGACAGAATTAGAGAACAAAAAGAGAAAGAAATTAATGCAAGTTTAGTTAAGTTGAATAATGATATCTATAAAGAAGAAAAAGGACTTAGTGAAAACGATAGGGTATATCTTGTTGCAGCATCTATTATGGCTACACTAGGTGTTCCAGGAAAAGTTACACCACTTGAAAAAGAAGATTTAAAGTCATCAATAGAAATAGGCAATACAGATGGAGATATTATACTTAGAAAGATAAATTCTTTTTTAGAAGAGAAAAATCTACCTAAAGCTAAAAAAGACTTAATTGTAAGAACTTTGCAAAACACACTCACAACTGAAAATATAAACAAACCAGTAAATGGAGAAAGTCAACTAAAAAGGGTTTTTGTAAAAATAGTAGACGATTTAGGAATTTATTATAAAATAGGGTTAACTACAGATTTTACAGGCAAATTGTTTAATGAGATGTATTCATGGTTAGGATTCACACAAGACAAACTTAACGATGTAGTCAAGTGTCTATATGTTAGCAATTTTAAATATGATTATGATGGGAGATGGGTCTTCTAACATCTTAAATAAAAACTCATTGACTGATTTTGATGGAATGTATAGTTTTAACCAAAAAAATGAAAAGTTTCCTGCTACATCATTTATTTTAAATCCACCTTATTCAGCAGAGGGAAATGGAATGATATTTGTAGAAAAAGCATTGTCTATGATGGATAAAGGTTATGGAGCTATCATCATTCAAAACTCAGCGGGTTCAGGAAAAGCAATTGAATATAACAAAAGAATACTAGAGCATTCCACATTACTTGCAAGTATAAAAATGCCCGTTGACTTATTCATTGGGAAATCAAGTGTACAAACAAACATTTATGTATTTAGGGTAGGCGAGCCACATCACAAGGATCAAATAGTTAAATTCATAGATTTTTCAAATGATGGATATACAAGAACTAATCGAAAAAAAGCAAGTAATAATCTTGTAGATACAGATAGGGCGAAGGAAAGATATCAAGAAGTAGTAGACTTAGTTCGTTTTGGTAAATCCAAACTAAATATATTTACAGAAAAAGAATACTATGAGGGGACAATAGATCCTAAAAATGGAGCAGACTGGAATCAATCGGCACCAATAGATATCAAGCCAAGGTTAGAAGATTTTAAGAAAACAGTAGCTGATTATTTAGCGTGGGAAGTATCAAACCTAATTCAAAATTCAAGCAAGGAGAATGATAACCTGGGAAAATAGATGCCCTACTGAATGAGAAGCTTGAACACGTTCAGTGGGGCGAATATACATATAATCAGCTATTTAGAATATTACCAACAAGTGTTAAATTAACAAAAACAGATTTAGATGGAATAGGAGATACTGCGGTATATTCTTCGATTTCTGATAACAATGGAATTATGGGTTATACAACACTTAAGCCAAGTTATATTGTTGAAGAAAAAAATCCAATTTATATAATATTTGGTGACCACACGAGAACTTTTAATATTTCAAAAACTAATTTTTCTGTAATGGACAATGTTAAAGTTCTTAAACCTCTACAAGAATATAACTTAAATCACTTGTTATTCATAATTTCAGCGTGGGCTAAGTGTATACCTAACAAAGGGTATTCTAGACATTGGAGTATTGCAAAAAAAGTTAAATTTAAGCTACCAACCAAAAACGGAAAAATAGATTTTGAATTTATGGAAAGTTTTGTCGCCGAGCTGGAAGCTCAGCGTGTCGCCGAGCTGGAAGCTTATTTAACTGTTACAGGCTTAAAAGATTATAAACTAACGGGGGAAGAAGAAAAGGCAATTGAACAATTTGAAAAGTTGGATTGGAAAGAGTATGCAGTAGAAGAATTATTTGAAGTTAATTCATATAAAAAGAGATTTGATGCAAATAAAGTAGAAATTTATGAAAGCGGGCATCCATATATAGTAAGGACAGCTTTCAACAATGGAGTTAAGGGCTATTTGCAAGAAGACAATAAATATCTTAATGAAGGAAACACAATATCTTTTGGACAAGACACAGCTACAGTGTTTTACCAAAAAAAGCCATATTTCACAGGTGATAAAATAAAGATATTAAACTCAAAAATTAAATCTTTTAATGAAAATAAAGCTTTGTTTCTAATTTCTTGTATGAGAAAATCTTTCAGTTCTTTTAGTTGGGGGAGAAATAGTTTTAATGAAAAGGCAATAAAGAGTCAAAAAATAAAAGCTCCAGTAAATAACTATGGGAAAATAGATGAGGTATTTATGGAAGAAATAATAATGGCAACAAAAAAACTAGTTATAAAAGACGTAGTTGAATGGGCAGATAAAAAAATTGAAGCCACAAAAGTAGTTGTAAATAGATAAATAACCCTAAGCAATTAGAAGTAAATTAGGATATAAATCTAGTCCATATTCCGTATAATAGTTGAAGGAGGAAAAATGAAAAAGGAAATATCAATAGAGAGATAATAAAATATAATAATTTAGTTAAAGAAATAAAAGAAGGAATAACAAAATTGAATTCGTGGATAAGAAATTAATAATTCAAAACAAAAATAATGACAATGTGTTGACATTAAACGAAAATATGAATATAATATAGATAAGAATGGAGGCTAAAATTATGACAACAACAAATTTAAATATTAGAACGGATAAAGAGATTAAAGACCAAGCTGAAAGGATATTCTCTGAGTTGGGACTTAATATGACAACAGCTATCAATATATTTTTAAGAACAACAATTAGAGAAAATGGTATTCCTTTTGCTTTAAAATTAGATACTCCTAATAGCCTTACTATAAGAGCGATTGAAGAAGGAAGAAAAATTGCATATGATGATACTGTCAAAGGATATTCAAATATAGACGATTTGAAGAAAGCGTTGGAAGTATGAAGTACGAAATAAAATTTACAACTCAATTTAAAAAAGACCTTAAACTTGCAAAAAAGCAAAATAAAGAGTTATATAAATTATTTGAAGTCATAGGTTTACTTGCACAAGGTAAAAACCTTGAAGCAAAGTATAGAGATCATGACTTATCAGGAAATTACAAAGGAACGAGGGAATGTCATATAGAACCTAATTGGCTTTTAGTATATGAATACAGAAACGATGTACTTGTGCTTATGCTTTATAGATTGGGTTCACACTCAGAATTGTTCAAAAAATGAATAATGAATTAATAAATTTTGCTAAAAAAGTTAATTTTTCAGAAAATCAAAAAACTTTTATTGTATATACTTGTGGATTAAATTATAAAAATTATGTCAGAGAATTTATAAATAGTATGTAGCAATTAAACGATAGCCATAGATTAAAATAACAGTGAATCAGAAATTGATATGATGCCTCAAAAGTAGGCAGTCTAATTAATTAAAATTAGATCATCTGCTTTGAGGTATTTTTTATGAAATTTCGCAAAAAGTTTGGCAGTTTTACAATTCCTAAATAAAAGAATCTGCCTCTAACAAAGAAACCACCTATTTACAATCTAAAGAATATGAGACTTTCATTAATATACTGATAAGTGTGGTGGAAAAATACGGAGATGAGGTTTTAAAAGAAATGGATAGTGCTGTGTAATCACAGCATATTACATAGAATATTTTCCGTTTATTTACCTAGAAAATGAAATTGATACACTACCAGAAGATGCTAAATAAGGGTTATAAAAAAGCAAAAGCTTTTTATAAAAGAACAATATCATTATTTAACCAAAGGCAATATTTGAAATCATAATTATATTATTATACAATTAAATGAATAGAATAAAGTTTTGTATTGATAAAAAAATGCGATTGTTAAGAATATTATCTGCCTAAAAATTGCAAAATCAAGGGAGGTTAAAAATGATATATGAGTTATTTAATTTATGTAGCTGATGATGAAAAGAATATAAGAGAATTAATACAATCTTTTTTAGAAGATGAGGGCTTTATGGTCAGGCTATTTGAGACTGGAGATGCACTACTCTGTGAGTTTGAAGAGACACCTGCTGATTTAGTTATATTGGATGTCATGATGCCGGGAACAGATGGATTTAGCATTTGTTCATCCATTCGTAAGAAGTCAGATGTCCCGATTATTTTGCTTACTGCTCGTGGAACTGATGCGGATTATGTTACAGGTTTTACATTGGGTTGCGATGATTATTTTGCCAAGCCTTTTTCTCCCACTAAATTGACCATGAGAGTTAAAGCAATTTTCAAACGAATATCAAAAGAGAAAGAAAAAACAACAAATGACAAACTGAATTTTGGTGATATTGTGTTATATCCAATGCAAAAAACAGCATATTGTAAAAATGAAGAACTAAAACTTACTAATACAGAGTATTCACTACTAAGTTATTTGATTGAAAATAAGGACAAAGCAATTTCTCGTGAAGAATTGCTCAATGTAATATGGGGTTATGATAGTTTTGTAGAAACAAGAGTTACCGATGATACAATAAAAAGGTTGCGAAAAAAAATACTTACTCATAATAGCAATGTATCCATTGAGACAGTTTGGGGATTTGGATTTAAGTTAAATCTGAAAGATTAGGCGATAATAATGAAAATAAAACGAAGAAAAAAAGTAAAAAAATTAAAGTTAAGTCTATTTTTAATCCCATCCAGTGTAATACTTATAGCATTTTGTTTAATATTAGCAACATTTAATATTCTCATTCATCAACATATAGAGAAGCTAACTGCCAAAGAAATCAATAGAGAGTTTGAATTCTATGACATATATTACCATGGGACTAATTACTTAAACAATCATCAAAAGGATGGAAATGACAAAAATGATGCGGAGTTTTTCATTACAGTGTACTATGTTATACTTGATGAGAACTACAATGCTCTAATACCAAATGATCAATTATATTCAGAATTGGAACAAGAAAGAATACAAGTAATTGCAAAATACTTCAGAGAGAATCGCAATATTATTAGTAAGGATCAAGCAATTATGTTAAAGCATGATTGTAATACTTTTTACATCAAATCCAAAGTTTATCACGGAAAGTCTGATGGATATTGTGTTTTAAAGGATACTTCTCATGCAGCAAAGGACTTTACTGTAATTGTATATGCCAATATAACACCAATGCAAAATTTCGCTGACTTAATACACAAAATATTGGGTTTACTAATGATCTTGTCAGGAATTGTTTCAATCTTTGTTATCTTACGAATGACAAAAAAAATTGATAATTCTTTCAATAAGTTAAAAAAATATATTATAGACGTAGGCGAGCGTAAGGTTTTAGAAGAACTAGATGTATTAGATTACAGAGAATTTAACGATGTTGCAAAAACAGTACAAAAAATGTCAAAAATGATAGACCAAGCTGAAGAAAGTCAAAAACAGTTTTTTCAAAATGCATCACATGAATTACGTACTCCTCTGATGTCAATACAAGGATATGCAGAAGCCATTGAATCAGGTGTCATCAAGGATAATAAAAAATCAGCAAGTATCATAATTAATGAAAGTAAAAAAATGTCATCTCTAGTGGATGAAATCTTATTTTTATCCAGAATGGATATGGATCATAGAAAAATGAATCAAGAAATAATTGAACTAAAAGAGTTGATATACGACTGCTCTTGGAGAATTAAAGGTAATGCTGATAAAAGAAACCTGAATATTGAACATGTTTTTCTTGAAGATAATGCATATATATTTGGAGATGAACAACGTTTGGAGAGAGCTTTTTTAAATATTCTTTCCAATGCTGCACGTTATGCAAAAACAACAATTAAAATTATTTGTGAAGGTAAAGAAAAGAATATTGTTATATCAATTATTGATGATGGAAATGGAATATCTAATAAAGATTTGCCACATATTTTTGAACGATTTTATAAGGGCAAGGACGGAAACTTTGGAATAGGATTATCGATTACTAACGAGATAATAAATGAACACGGAGGAAATATTGATGTAATTTCTCAAAAAGGTAATACAAAATTTGTTGTTAGTATTCCAAAATATAAACGGAAGAACTTCGCTTAGCTATGTATTATAGATTTAGGAGAAAACCATACAATTATACAAATTTACTTAATACAATTTTGCCACATATCTGCCACAAACTTGATACAGTTTTAAGGATATTTTTCCCAAATGTTTTGTTTATAATAAATACAGATGGTAAGTTAAGACAGAATTCTTAACAATATAAAACCACCTAAAATAAAATTAAGAGGAGATGTTAAACAAAATGTTAAATCAAAAAGCAAAAATTCTAATAACAGGTATGCTGACTGTGGCGACAGTAATTGGAGGACCTAGTATTAAAAGTGAAGCAAGTATGTTAAAAGATATGAATTCCAAAGAAATAGTATCTATTCAGGCCATAGATACTTCTAATCAACCTAACATTACAAAACGTTTCGGAGAAATGAATTTCTTGAGTCAAAGTGAAAAACAAAGGTTGATTGATGAGAAAAATGCTGTTAAACCGTATTACAATAAAATTGACAGTCTTGAAAAAGAAATTCGAAAAATAAGTGACAATATTATGAAAGACGCAAGCGAAATACTTAAAGAATATGATTCAATTGTATGGGCAAATATGACTTTGTGGATGAAGTTAGATTCTGAAGTTCCAGAAACCTCATATGATAAACTTCCTAGCAATACAGAGCGTATCAAGACATCAAAAGTACTTACAAAGAGTGAAAAAGAAATTTTGAAAAATGATGCTAAACGCTTAGATGAAATTGATGCTGAAATCCAAAAATATTACGATAAGGTAGAAAAAGCAACAGCTACTTTGAGCAAACAGATTGATGCAGAGTATGCAAAGCTTGAAGCCATTTATCAAAAGAATAGTGACATTTGGCAAAAGATTCATAAAAATATGGACGGTAAATAGAATATAATACAGTATTACTTTGATAACAAAAACTAGTTATTTAGCAGAGAATTTTAAAATCATATAAATATTAAAAAATTGAGGATGTGTGTTAATATGATTTTAGGTTCGTAGAAGCATACATCCTCTTTTTATAAACAAATAGATTACTTGAAAAAGGATCAAGATTGAAACTTTCCTGTGCAAGAGCAACCAATCCATCTTTGTTAGACAAAAAAATGCACCTAAAATCAAAGTCAATAAAGGTAAAGGTATAGTTTTATCTTTTGTGATAGGAACTGGAGTTGCAGGTCTAGCGATGATATGGTTAATTTTTGTTGATGATGTCCTATCAAAAATTAATTTCATTGGACAGAGTATGGAAGCTTACAACAGTGTAAGCTCTTCAATTGAACAGGGAGCATATATCTGGTTATTCCTAGCTGCTTGTGTAGTTGGTCCAATTATAGAGGAACTAGTGTTTAGAGGTTTAATATTT
This sequence comes from Anaerosalibacter sp. Marseille-P3206, assembly GCF_900155565.1. Classification (NCBI taxonomy): domain Bacteria; kingdom Bacillati; phylum Bacillota; class Tissierellia; order Tissierellales; family Sporanaerobacteraceae; genus Anaerosalibacter; species Anaerosalibacter sp. Marseille-P3206. The sequence continues at coordinate 574,260 of NZ_FUHM01000002.1, read as the reverse complement.
AATTGCTTAGAGAGAAGTTTTTCAAAAGCTTTGCTAGCGATTATCATTTCGGGTATTGCATTTGGCATGTGGCATGAAGTTTTAGTACAAGGTGTTTACGCTACATTATTACCACCAGCCATAAGCAATTCATCTTTTGCAGATAATCTTAATTTGTTCTGTGTGGTTATGATATTTCCAATGCTCTTTGTAATGCATAAAGTAATAAAAACAGTTTGAATAAATAGCAAGTCATAAAATGATTTGCTATTTTTTTGATTACTTTAATATATGTTAAGTCGAGCAGAAAGCTGCATAGGGACGTTTTGTTTGACACTAATTACATAGGATTTTAAAAGATTATTAAATTTATAGGTGAATTTAATAGTTGAATTGTATGAATACAATGATATAGAAAAATAAATTGAGGTAGAATCCAATTTATACAATACTTGACATTTCATTTCTAATTTAACACAATCAATATTGTAAATGCGAATGATTAGCATTTGCAATAAACAATGATAAGGGGAGTGCAGAATGAAAAAACAAGTTCTCAAGTATTGTAGTATTGATAATAGTTGTTTTAATGTTGTCTATGATGGTAGGTTGTGCAAATAAAGAAACTACTACAGATACTAACAAAGGTACTAAAGAAAAACCGATTGTAAATGTTTTGATGCCAATTATTTTGAAGGAATTATTGAAAAATATTTTCCAGATAAAATAATTATTGAGTATAATGGAATGATTGAAATTGAAAAAGTTTTAACTTTATTTGAAAAGCATTCAGTGAGAAAAAAGTGTTTCATTGGAAATATCGTATGTTTAGTGGATGCTTTAACCTTTGAAGTTTATATGAATAATCTTGGAAGAATATTGAGAAATCAAATTACTTTAGCGGACCGAATTGTTTTAAACAAGATAACTGATAATCAAGAGGAAAAGTTGAAAAAGCTGGAAAAAAGTATAAGAGAAATTAATAGGAAAGCAGATATATTTGAGGTAGCTTTATATGATGATAAATTCTTGAAAAGTCCTAAACCTGATGTTTCGGCTGCTTCTATTTATAGCTCTAATTTTAGTGTAAAGCTATCAGATGTTTTTCTTAGTATGTTTTTTATGTTTGTAATTGCATATTTAATTTTTTCCGTGATTAGAGCTGTTAAAGTTAATGCAATTGATATAGATTTTTCGAGATTTGAAGCATTTAATATGATATTTATAGGTATGTTAATACAGGCCCTTCCTTTTATGTTAGTTGGAATGTTTGTATCATCTTTTATACAGGTTTTTATTTCCAATGAAACTATTGTAAAGATTTTTCCTAAAAAATTTGGACTGGGGTTTTTAACTGCAATGTTTGGAGGTATTTTATTTCCTATATGTGAATGTGCAATTGTACCAGTAACGGTGCGTCTGATTAAAAAAGGAGTGGCATTACCTGTTGCAGTGACATTTATGTTATCTGCACCTATTATAAATCCTATTGTTATAGCATCAACATTATATGCTTTTCCAGGACGACCAGAAATAGCATTCTACAGGATATATTTTGGTCTTATTATTGCTCTTGCGGTAGGTCTTACATTAATGTTTTTTCCAGAGACAAAAACTGCTCTACTTGATGAAACAGGTAAATTTACATGTGATTGCATATATTGCAATATGGAAGCGAAACGTAAGCAAGGGATTGGTGAAAAGATACGAATTATGTTTTTGCATGCTGGCGAGGAGTTCTTTAGTGCAGGTAAGTATCTAGTTTTAGGAATATTTTTAACAAGCTTTATACAAACTATAGTTCCAAAAGATATTTTTTCTGAGTTATTGGCAAGAGATGGATTGGCTCTTGTTGTGATGATGGCAACAGCTTTTTTGTTTTCTGTATGTTCTACTTCAGATGCTTTTATTGCACGAAGTTTCTGGGATAGGGTTTCAACTGGGCCAATTATGGGGATTAAAACAGTATACTTAAAACTAATTAAAATTACTTAAAAACATTGCATATTAAATAAATTTATATTATACTTTATAGTAAGGGGTGATTATCATAAAACTTACTATAAAAGAAGCAAGTGAATATTTAGGAGTTGCAAAATCAACTCTAAGAAGATGGGAAGATGAACTATTCAAATAGCCGAAGGCGGTGAATGAATGTAATGATATTCAATAGAAAAATAGAAGTTATCTTTACAAAACAAGATGAGTTAATTCTAGATGGACAATCTAAAATATGTAATTGGCTATACAATTATCTTTTGGAAATGACAATAAAAGATTATAAAGAAAATAATAATGACAAAAAACTCTTGACAGGAAGGAACTTAAGAAATCAAGTTCCAATACTAAAACAAGAGTTTATTTTTTTGAACTCAGTACATTCATCACCACTCAAAAACACAGCAATAAGACTGAAAGAAACATACAAAAAATTTTTCAACAATGAAACAGGATATCCTAAATTCAAATCATGGAAAAAACATTGGTTTTCACTATATTATGATGAACCAAACAAAGGCTTTAAACTAATAGAAAACAAAAATTTACAAATAACCTTAGGAATAAATAAAGAAAATAAAAGAATAAAAGTAATAGGAAAACTAAAAGAAAATTTAAATTTAAGAAACACAGACAAAATAAAAAACTTCAGATTATGCAAACAACAAGGCAACAAATTCTATGCAATATTTTGTATAGAAAGAAAAGACATAGACAAAAAAGAAACAAACAAATGGATAGCAATAGACCAAAATCATAAAAACTTCTTTGTAGCCATAGACAATACTGGAGTAAGTTATGAATTTGAAAAACTGCCACAAACAAAATATTGGGACAAGGTAATAGATGAAATAAAATCAAAGAGAGATTTATGCAGCAGAAAATCAAAACTAATAGAAACAGAAACAGGGAGAATCTATTACCTACCAAGCAAAAGATGGACAAAGCTAAACAATGCATTAGACAATGCTTACCACAAGAGACGAGAACAAATAAAGTCAAGTTGTTATAGCATTGCTAATTGGATAGCAAAAAACTATGACTATGTAGCAATAGGAGACTATACCTAGTCTTAATACTGCAACTTATGATAATATGCATAGAAGCATGTTAAATCAAGAAATAATAGGAGAATTTAGAAACATACTAAAATGGGTAATGGAAAGAAGCGGTAAACACTATTCAAAAGTAGACGAAAAAGATACAACTAAAAATTGTTGTATATGTGGAAATAAAGAAAAGAAAGATCCACAGATAAGAGAATTTACATGTCAAAAATGTAAAACTAAATTATCAAGAGATATAAACAGTAGTGTTAATATAGCTAAAAAAGATAAATTATTGTCTGGTTCGGACTATGTTGATTGGGATTTATACAACTCAACATATACAGCTAAATGGAATTTTAAAAAAAGTAAAATTCTATTTACTGGCCATACGTTAGAGAAATCTAATATATGGATGAATTAAATCGAGAAGGTGATACTTCTTGAGCAAAATCTATTTGTATAAATATATTTTGATATATTTGAGTAGGTTTTGTAGAACGGTTCCTTATATTTGGACCTATGATGGATATTAAGAATCTTATTATGTTATTTTCAAGCTTTAGAAAGACGTTTGTTATTAAATTGGTACTAGTTATTACTATCTTATCGTTTGTGTCGCTTTATTTCCTAACATTTTTATTAATGTAAGGTGGAGGTATTATGAAAACAAGAAACTATAATATTGATGCTGCTTTTAAAGTTATCATATTGTTGGGTTTTTCATTGTTCTTCTTTTTAACAATACAATCTGGACAGGTCTTAAAATATGTACATCCGAGAAATGTGCCATTTATAAAATTTGCAGTAATTGCTATGGTATTGATATCTCTTTTTTTTATCCCTAAGGTGTTTAAACCACAAAGAATTAAAGTAAGTTCAATACCACTTCTATTTTTTGTTTTGCCACTTATAATGGCATTTCTGCTGCCAACTCAGAGCTTTAAGTCAGATTATATATCTTATGGAGACTTAAAGTTACAAGGAAATTCAGGAAACGTAGATAACCCTGAGATAAAAACTGAGTATTCAGAAGAGGATGAATATAAGGAGGATATTTATATAGATGAATATTCAGATGCGGAAAATAAGAATATTATTGAGTCAAATAGAAATGAACTTCAATTAATTGATGAAACCATAATAATGGATAATGACAATTATGTAAGATGGATACAGGAAATATATGATAATATAGAAAAATACATTGGAAAGAAGATTCAGGTTAGTGGTTTTGTATTCAAAGATGAGCAATTTGAAGGCAATGAATTTGTATCTGCAAGAATGATGATGGTTTGTTGTGCTGCTGATATGCAGCCAATAGGATTTCTGTGTAGATATGATAAGGCAGCGGAGCTAAAGGTAGATACTTGGATAAGAGTGCATGGTACTATTGCAAAGGGCGAATTCAATGGGAATGTTATACCCGTTATTGAAGCAGATAAAGTTGAAAATACAGAAAAACCAGAGTTTGATTATGTATATCCTTTTTAATCTGGTTATGAATTGAAATACATTAATACAGAAACTTTTTATTGCATAGATAATGTTTAAGAGTATGAAGATTGTTAGCTTGTGAAAATGTAAGTGGCACAGACGTTTAGTTTCCCACTAATATGGTTGGATAATTAAGGTTTTCTGCTTCACTGTTTGTAAGTTTAATTTCCAGGGAATTATCTCCAATACAAAAAAATTGCCTAAAAGGATTCTTTTTAAGTTAAATAGTAATTAAAAGCTGGGAATATTTGAAATTATGTAAATAACTTGACTTGAAAATTAAGCTTGATACTTAAAGTACTTGTTATATAATATAATTTGCAATTTAAAAAAGAGCATAGGAGGAATATAATGGAATTTACATGGTTTACATTAGCGATCTTTGCAACATTTTGTTGGGGATTATCTGATGTGTTTTTTAAAAAGGGGACAGACCCTAATGATAGATACAGTCATTTAAGAATATTGATAATGATTGGTCTAATGATGGGACTTCATGCAGTAATAGAACTAATAAAATTAGGTTGGCAGTATGATATTAAAAATATAATCAGCTATTTTCCAGTATCATTTTTATACATATTGTCCATGGCTATAGATTTTTATGGCTATAGATATTTATTAATATCCGTAGGATCACCCGTTGCTAGTACTTCAGGTGCAATAGCAGGTATATTATCCTTTAAGGTATTAGGGAAAACTATGTCTAATTTACAATTTTTTGCGGTAAGTTTAATTACATTAGGTTTAATTTTATTAGCTATTTTAGAAAAAAAAGAATCAGAAAGAGAAAACTTAAATAACTCTGAACAAATAAATAAAAAAAATAAAATGGGAGCAGTAGCGCTATTATTTCCTATTACTTATGCCCTTTTAGATGGAGTAGGTACATTTTTAGACGATGTATACTTAAGTAAACATTTCACACCAGAGGAAGCATTGATTTCTTTTGAATTGACGTTTTTAATTTTGGCCATAATATCATTATTTTATATAATAGTAATTAAAAAACAAGGATATAAGTTAATAGATGAGAAATACAATATTTATGGTGGACTATTTGAAACAGCAGGTCAATTTTTTTATGTTTATGCTCTAAATTCCAATTCGGTAGTTGCAGCACCACTTATGTCAGTTGACAGTATAGTAGCAGTTATATTTGGAAGGATTTATTTAAAAGAAAAGCTAACAAAAGGGCAATATTTTACTATTATAATGATAAGTATAGGTGTGTTTATATTGGGATTTTATGAATAGCTATGAAAACCTTTATATATAAGGAAATGAAAAACATGACCTGTTATATACAGGTTTATTTTTCTATATATTAATTTAAAATTGTGATATAATCTATAAATATATACAAAAATAGTTTTAGAAAAATAAGAGGAGTATAAAATACATGAATATATTTAAAAAGATAGCTGGAAAGGCTTTGTATGCTATAGCTAAATTGATATCAATAATATTGGATGTTTTAATTAAAACAATTGAGACCATAGTAACTGTTGTAGGAGGTATAGCAAAAGGATTTGTTGCCTTGATAGGCATGGGAGGTTGTTTAATAGTCTTTATGTTAGCTGGACCTTTAGGATTTGCATTGCTGTTACATCCAGCTGTACTTTTGACTATACTATTTTTTGTTATATTTCCAATACTGGGAACTAAATTTGTATCTTATTTAAAATATATAAAGTATATCATAACTGAGTATCTTTTTGATCGTGCTTATTTTCTTATAGACGGAATAAGTTATCAATTTAGATCATTTGATGGATACAAAGATAAATACAAAAAAATGGAATATGAGAGAAAAAGAAAAGAACAACAACGAAGACAAGAAGAGCAACAAAAAGAATGGGAAGAAAGATTTAGACAATGGAACGAATATCAAAATTATCAAAGGGGAAATAGTGGACATAGCAACTATGAATGGTATGGTCAAAATACTGGGTATGGTAATCAGACTTATGTAAACCCAACAGCTGAGTTTAAAAGTAAATATGAAAAAAGTTGTGATTTATTAGGCGTTGGATATGATGCAGATAAGTACCAAATAAAATTGGCATATAGAAAAAAAGCAAAAGAGTATCATCCAGATTTAAATAAATCACCAAATGCAACAGAGATGTTCCAACAGATAAATAATGCTTATGAGTTTTTAAGTGATGGTAATATAGAGAGGTATAAGAATATGATTTAGAAAGAGGGGTTTATTTGTGAATTGGTTAAAAAGATTTATGACGGGTCGTTATGGAGCGGATCAATTATCATGGGTTATTCTAGGAATTTATTTTATTATATCTATTGTGGCAAGAATTTTAAATAATAGAATATTGTACGTATTTGGTATAGTAGCTTTAGGAATACTTATATACAGAATGTTTTCTAAAAATATATCAGCTAGGTATCAGGAAAACATGAAATTTCTAAATACATGGAATCCTATAAAGAGGAAAGTAAACAATAGAATTCAGCGAATAAAGGATTTGAAATATTATAAGTATTATAAATGTTCTAATTGTAAACAAGTCCTTCGTGTACCAAGAGGCAAAGGTAAAATTTCTATTACTTGCCCTAAATGTAAAACTGTAATGATAAAGAAGTCTTAAGAACTAATGGGATGGTGTATTTAATTATACACTCATTTTATAAAGATATATATTAGTCAAGTCCATAGATATACCAAATACATCCATAATAATTTGGATGTATTTGGTATATGATAGTTTTACTTAAAAGCTTCTTCAACTATTTTGACTATGTTTGGTACAACGTCATCAACAATTATTTTTCCTCTTGCAGCTGAAGATGATTTAGCTGATGCAAGTATTCCTGTTTCAGGAACTATATTTTTTTCTATAGGATATCTATAATAAGTTGCTGGACTAGCATTTTCAGTATCTAATATTTTGTCTTCTCTAACAAGTTCTGGAGCAAAATACATCATTAATGAAGTTTCTGTAACAGCAGCGTGTTCTAGAGCCCAACCTGGGAAAGGAACTTCATCAAATACCTTATCAATTACATCAGGTGACATGGGATCCCACCAGTTTGTAAGAAGAATCTTTACTTTATCACCATATTTTGTAGAACATAAATCCATAGCTTCTATAATAAATGGTTCATTTTCAAAATGAGCACTTAAAATAAATATTTTTGTAAAACCATCACGAACAAATTCATCGATTATATCCATTACTAAAGCTTGTAATGTAGCTCCATTTAAATCAATAGTTCCTGGGAATAATGGTCCACCACCACTTAATGGTTTAGATTTATATCCATAGGAAAGAGTTGGAGCAACTACGCCATTTATTTTTTCAGCTACACGATAAGCGAATTCTCTTGCAAGTACTGCATCTACACAGGTAGGTAGATGAGGACCGTGTTGTTCTGTAGCACCTATAGGTAATATGATTACATCATCTTTTTTCTTTGCAAATTCTTGCCATGTCATGTTTTCCATTTTTAGATTTTCATACATAATAACCTCTCCTTTTCATTTCAAAAATTTTACTGATTTCTTCAAAATAAACTTTTTAAACCATAAATGTGATGTCAAATGGCCTGAAGGAAGTATATATCTTTTAGGCTTTCCCATTTTGGTCCACAAATCCTTAGAAGATTTTCTAGGTATAAATGGATCAAAGGCTGCATTTATCATTAAAACTTTATCTTGATTTATCATTTTCGCAAACAATGATGGGTCATATCTAAAACAGTTAGGTAGACTATTTAAATCATCTATGCTACTAAATTTTTTAGCTTGTTCATCAAAATTTTCATGTATTTTATGGCATCTTTCTATATTGCAACTACCCTTATCTTCATAGCGAACTCTAAGTACCTTAGTTGCAACGCTTTTCCATGTAATGTATAAAAAGTTACCTCCAGAAACTATAAATATGGCTTTATCTAATCTATTATCTAAAGCTTTAGATATGGTTCCTATCATACCTCCAAAGCTAAAGCCCATAATATGTATTTTCTCCATACCGATATTTTCTAAATAATCAACACAAGATAGTATATCAGTAACTGATTGATAAAATCTTTTTTCAATATCACTTGAAGTTCCAGAAAGAAAGTCTATTTTTTTATCTTTAGGCATCCTTTCAAAATGATATGGTAGGACAGGCATTATTGTCGTATAGTTGTAGTGGGCTAAATTTTCAGGATAGTATTTTAAATAGTCAAAATTTCTACTACCTAAACCATGTACAAATACTATACCTTCCTTTCCATGCCCTTCAAATAATAGGGCTTTTCCCTTATCAACATATTTATCACCAGAAGGATATGGACTATTAAAATATAAGATGTTTTCATTTTTCCTTTCAAAAACTACATTTTCCCTAGAAATACTATACATATTAATCTACCCTTTCTTTAATTAAAATCTCTAAAGGCATAGTTAAATATAGAAATGTTTAACAACTATCATAATAGTATAATCAAATCAATTTAGTGTCAAATATGAAAAGACACTATTAAATTATTTCCCTTGACCTTAGCCTTAGGCTGTTGTTATGGTTGCTCATACACTATCTATAGTTCAGAAATCAGACAATATAATTGTTATTTCAAACGGAAAAGTATCAGAACAAGGAACCCATGAAGAACTTTTAAACAACAAAGGAAAATATTTTGATATGTGGAATGCAGAGCAAAATTTAATATAGGATATAAAGAGGAAACCAGCTCACATTATTAGCGGGCTGGTTAATTTTATTTTTGTATAGGAAAGTGTATCTCAGTTTGAAAACCCATTGTATCTCCACTATAAAACATAACCTCTCCATTATGCAATTCTACCACTTGTTTTACAATTAATAGTCCCAATCCATGGTAACTATCTTGATTCTTTCTTTTTTCAATTTGTATTTGCGTTGGTTTGTTTAGAGCATTTATTTTTTCTTCTGAGCAGCCTTTCCCATTATCTTTTACTGTGATTACCATTCTTTTAGCATAAGATACAACATGAATATATATATCACATCCATTGGGATTATGTTTTATAGAATTCAAGATTAAATTTCGAAAAGCTCTTTCAAGAAGACCTGCATTACCTTTTAGTATAAATTTATTATTTGGTTCAATATGAAAATCGAAAGAATATTTTTCGTAATCACCTTGATTTATAAAATCTACAATAATATTTCGAAGTAGTTTAACCATATCAATAGGTTCATTATCAATTTTAGTAAGGTTATATTCTAATCTTGATGTCAAATTTAAATCCTCAATCAAACTTCGAATGGTTTCACTACCTGAGATGATCTTTTGAAGATGTTTTTTTTCTTCTTCGTTTAGTGTAGCACTTTTGGATAATTGATCTGCATATCCTAATACCAAAGATAGCGGTGTTCTAATATCATGACTTACCTCAGCAATCCAATTAGCACGCATAGAATCTTGAGCTTTAAGCTTTTCTGAAGTATCATTTAGTGCCATCTGAATATAAGACAATTCACCATTACCTTCTAGTTTTATTTCTTTTCCTTTTGGCAAGTCGCAAATTGCTTTTGTAATAGGAAGAATATCTCTAAGTAATTTACCCTTAGAAAACCAGTAAAAAGCGAACAATATTCCTATATTAAGTAAAATATATAAAGCTATATATTTTGTAGAGCCCTCATTCCCTTGATGTCATAATAGTTAGCAGGATATTTAGCATAGCTATTCTTTGGAAATCCCAAGACCAAAACTCCTTTTTCTGTAACATAAGTAAATATTGGATAGTCTTTTAAATAGTACCGAGTAAAAAGTGCAATATCACTTCTAGAAAAAGAATGAGGAATTTCTGATGGGAGGTCTATATTCCATGCTATATTCCCTGATTGTTCATCTATTAGCATTGTCCATATATGGTTATCTTTTAAGGTATGTAAAATGGTATTATTTATATTAATTTCTTCTTTGCCATTATTTATCTCATTTATGAGTTGATTAGCGACATCATTTGGTTTTACTAATCCAGCGTTTCTCTTTACAGATTGATATCCGATGATAGTAAATGCTAAAAGGTTAATAAGAAGAAGGAGTACCAATGCAACAATAAATTGAAGAAGTTTGCGTTTGATAAATGTACTTGTAGATTGCAAATTATTTTCCTCCTTCCACAATTAGCTTATATCCCAATCCCTTTATAGTAATTAATGAATTTGGGTGAGATGGATTAACTTCAATTTTTTCACGAATCTTTCTTATATGAGCCATCAGTGAATTTTCATATCCATAATAGGCATCTCCCCATACTGCTTGACATATATTATCGATAGTTACAATACGGTTATTATTTCTATTAAGAACTTCAAGAATTGCAAACTCATTTGCTTTTAAAGGGATAAAAGTATTGTCTTTTTCTATTTCGGCACGATCCCAATGAATAATTGCATGTTTTAAATTTGTAGTTTTCGAATCCTCAGGATATGCTCTTTTTAAAATTGCATGGATGCGAAATAGTAGATCTTTTGGGTAAAAGGGTTTAGTTAAATAATCATCTGCTCCCAATGAAAATCCATGGTATTGGTCTTCCATATCATCTTTTGCCGATAAAAATAATACAGGTATATTTGAAGACTTACGAATTTCCTTTAGGATATCATACCCATTTCCATCTGGAAGCATGATATCTAATATTGCTAAATCTACCTCACTATTTTTAAAAACAGACAGAGCTTCTTCAACGGAAGTTGCTGTCGTAATATTTATATAATTTTCCTCTCGCAAAATCATTTGAATCATTTCAAAAGTTCAAATTCATCATCTACAATGAGGATTTTTTTATCCTTTAAATAATCAAAGTTATTCAATAATGAACACCTCCATACATTAGTATAGCATGGAAAATAGCAACAAGTTTATAGAAATTCTGATTTAAGGTAGATTTAAGGTAAGTATAAGGATGATATAAGGTTGGCTTGTTATACTACCCATATAAGGATGAAGAAAGGATGTGTATCTATGACAAATGAAGTAATTAAGCTTAATAACTTACAAAAAGAAATAGATGGAACTAAAATTGTTGATATTAAAGGTCTTACTGTAAAGGAAGGTGAGATTTATGGATTTTTAGGTCCAAATGGTGCAGGTAAGTCTACTACAATGAAACTTATATTAGGTTTGATGGAACCAACACAAGGGGAAATTTCTCTTTTTGGGAAAAAGGTAAAAGGTAATAGAAATCATGAGTTAAAACAAATTGGTTCTCTTATTGAAGAACCATCATACTATGCCAATTTAACAGGATATGAAAACTTAATGGTTATGCAAAAATTATTAAAATTTCCTAAAAAGAATATCATGGAAGCATTGTCTATTGTAGGGTTAGTAGAAGCTAAGGACAAATTGGTGAAAAATTATTCTTTGGGAATGAAGCAGAGGCTTGGTATTGCCTTAGCTATTGTGAGATTTCCTAAGATTCTCATTTTAGACGAGCCTACCAATGGACTTGATCCAGCGGGAATACATGAAATACGAGAACTTATCAAAAGTTTTCTTATCATTGAAAATTGAGAAACAGGCTATTTCCATAAGCATTGGTTTGTTTGGTGGATTTTTAGGAATTATGATGAGTAGAGCACCAAAAGTTTTAAGACGAATTCTTCCCTGGGGATACATTGGAGTTTTATCACCAGTAAAAATGATTTCTCTAAAGGTTGGAGATGGAGCTGTAGCTAGTTTCATACCGAAAACAGGGTTTGCAATAAGAGAAATAATTTATTTTCTAGTAGCAGTAGGGCTTATGTTATTATTTTCAAGTATCTTGAAGAAAAAGAATAGAAGGTGATCAAATGTTTAATTATATTACAGTGGAATTTAAAAAAACAAAGAAGAATTATCTATTGCTTATTGGGCTATTCTTTGTGGCATTTAGTTTATTTATAGGAACAGGTATTTTTGTTATGAACCGAGATGTTTTAAATGAGGGAACCTTACCCCTTGTATTGTGGGGACAATCTGCTTTTTATTATAGTCAGATTTTCTTTCCAATTATGATAGCAATTCTCTGCTCTGTAGTTGTTGGAGTAGAAAATAGAAATAAGAATTGGCAAAGAATGAAAGCTAATGGAGCTAGTATAGGGAGGATCGTACTTAGTAAAATAATCATATTATCTATATATGTTTTATTAATTCAATTTATTTTTTATACTTTGTTTATGTGTATAGGAAAATTTGTTGATATTCCTTTTGAAAAAGGAGATGAAGTTAAGTTCCTATTATGGACGATTTTAGGATGGCTAGGAGGAACATCCATTATATCTATTCAAGTATTTTTTAATATTAGAACAGAGAGCTTTACCAAACCTATAGGAATTGCAACAGCAGGTGCATTTGTAGGATTCTTTATTATCTTTATCAGTCAAGATTTATTAAGAATTTATCCTTACTCACAAGGTACAGTAGCTATGAGATCTAGGGTATTAATGCCTATGCAAGGAATAGATTTAATATTATTTATCATTATTAATTTGGTAATGTTTTTAGTAGGGCATCTTTTCTCAGTACGTACACTAAAAAGAAGGAGTTATTAACTGTTTTTAATTCCCAAGAAAAATATTGACAACAATATAATTATAATATAATATTAGAGTGAACAATGTTCATGAGGTGAAATAAATATGGATAACAATAATAAAAATTACAAGAAAATCATTTTATCACAAGCAAAAGACATCGCTATTAAACAAGGCATTTCAAAAGTAAATATTCGTTCAGTAGCAAAGAACAGCGGAATTGCCATTGGTACAGTGTATAACTATTTTCCATCAAAGGCAGATTTATTAGTAGTTATTATTGAAGATTTTTGGAAAGGTGCTTTTTCAGAGATTGATTGGAAGGACCTTGAAGGTAATGATTTTTATCAAAATTTAGAACAAATTTATAATATTTTATATTCATATCTTAGCAAATTTAAGGAAAACTGGTTAGAACAGTTGTATCTATTAAAAAAGGATGAAAAGTTGCTTGGAAAACAAAGAGAAAACAAATACTTTGAAAAAATTTATAATATAATAATAGAATTAATGGATATGGATAATTGTATCAAAGAGTATCAATGGTCTGATATCATTACAAAAGAAAAAACAGCAAAATTTATATTTGAGAATATGTTGATTATGCTTAAAAGTGAAGAACAAGATATAAGTTTTTTTATTGAAATTTTAAAAATAATATTTAATCAACAATGAACTTTGTTCACAAATATTAAAAAGGAGTGATAATATGCAGGCTATTATGGAATCTTTATTTGATATTATCTATTTGTTTAGTGTTATTATATTGGGGACAATAATGATATCAAAAAGTGGGAATAACAAACAATATAAGTTATTTGGTTTGATGGCTGTTTTGTTAGGTGCAGGGGATGCATTTCATTTAGTACCTAGAATGTATGCATTGTTTACAACTGGGCTTGAATCTAATGCTCATATATTAGGAATTGGAAAATTTATAACTTCAATTACTATGACAATATTTTATGTCATACTATATCATATATGGAGAATACGTTATAGTATTGTAGGGCGTAAGGAGCTTACGTTTTCAATTTATGCCTTAAGTATTATACGAATAGGATTATGCTTTTTCCCTCAAAATGAATGGTTAATATTTAATCCACCTGTTTTGTGGGGAATATATAGAAATATTCCATTTTTAATTATGGGGATTATCATTATAGGTATTTTCTATTCAGAAGTCAAAAAACATGGGGATAATAATTTTAAATATATGTGGCTTGCTATTGTATTGTCCTTTGCATTATATATACCAGTTGTATTGTGGTCTAATAAAATCCCATGGATTGGTATATTAATGATACCAAAAACTCTTGCTTATGTTTGGGTAGTAATTATGGGGTATAGAGAATTTAAATCTGTTGTTTGCAACCATTAGTTAGAAGTTTTTATTAAGAAAATAGTATTGCACTAAAAGAAATTCCAACTGTATTTTAACAGTTGGAATTTCTTTTTAGTAAGCCGTCCATCCACTATCGGCAGTTATACATTGGCCATTAATAAAACTTGAATCCTCAGAAGCTAAAAACAGTGCTAAATTAGCAATTTCCATACCGGTTCCGCTTCTTGGATTTCCACCTACATTTGCCATTATAATATTAAGTCCTTCTTGATTTACATTTTTCATAAAGTCTCCAGTAGCTATTTCAGTTTCAACGCCACCAGGGCATATAGCATTACATCTAATATTCTTTTTAGCATACATATATCCTGTATTTTTAGTTAAACCTACTAAAGCATGTTTAGATGCAGTATAAGCAGCTCCAGCTCTTGCACCGTATAAGCCACCAATAGAAGCAACATTAACAATATTACCGCTACCTTGTTCTAAAAAAATCTTTACTGCTTTTCTACTGGTATAGAATGGTGCATATACATTTAGACTAAAAACTTTTTCCAACATATTATCATCTACATCGCCTACAGGGCTAAAATTATCCATTATACCTGCATTATTTACTAATATATCTAATTTCCCAGAATTATTGTAAGCAAAATCAATAACTTTTTCAGCTTCTTCTTTGTTTATCAAATCCGCACCATATGGAATTATTTTTCCTTCAAAGTTTTTTACACTGTTTGCCAGTTCCTCAAGTCTTTCAACTCTTCTAGCAACTGCATAGACTATAGCACCTTCTTTTGCAAATAAATAGGCAATATCTTTACCCATCCCTGCACTTGCTCCAGTTACTACAGCTACTTTACCATGTAATTTCATATAAAACACTCCTTTTGGTTAAATTCTTAATAAGAGTTATGCTTGTTATTATATTAATATACCAATAAATGTAGATTATAAACATTAAAAAAGATATTTTCAATATTATGTAATTTTAAAAATGTTCTTTGTGTTTTTGTATGGACATAAAACAAGGTTAAATATATACTAGTATATAAGGAAGCAACAGTGACGAAATAAAAAGAATTACAAAATTCAAGGAGGGATAGTATGGATAAGGTTATTGATAGATTCAAAAGATATATTGCAGTAGATACAAAATCTGATGAAAATAGTAGTACTTGTCCAAGTACAAAAGGACAATTAGAACTGGGGGCTTTATTAGTAGAAGAATTAAAGGAAATAGGTCTTAAAGATGTAAAACAAGATAAAAATGGATATATATATGCTACACTTAAATCAAACATTGACAAAAAGGTACCAACAATAGGATTTATATCACATTTAGATACTAGTCCTGATTTGGATGGTAAATGTACAAATCCAAATATTTTCACGTATGAAGGCGGAGATATTAAATTAAATGATAAGTATACTATGACACAAAAGGAGTTTCCATTTTTAAAGGATCTTGAAGGTAAAGAACTTATTACTACAGATGGGACAACTTTATTAGGTGCAGATGATAAAGCTGGAGTGGCTGAAATCATTAGTGCCATGGAATACTTGATACTAAATCCTGAAATTAAACATGGAGATATCAAAGTTGGCTTTACACCTGATGAGGAAATAGGAAGAGGAGCAGATTTATTTGATGTAGAAGGATTTGGAGCAGATTTTGCTTATACTGTTGATGGAGGACCATTAGGTGAACTAGAATATGAAAACTTTAATGCAGCAAGTGCAAAGGTAGAAATTGAAGGACAAAATGTTCATCCTGGTTCAGCAAAAAATGTAATGATAAATTCTCTAAGAATTGCAATGGAACTTGATAGTATGTTGCCAGTAAATCAAAAACCAGAGTATACAGAAGAATATGAAGGCTTTTATCTATTGTGTGATATGAATGGTAGTGTAGAACATACTGTTTCAGATTATATTATTAGAGATCATTTCATGGATAAATTTGAAGAGAAGAAAGAACATTTTAAAAAAGTAGTTAATTTCCTAAATGAAAAATATGGAAACATTATTACCGTGGAAATAAAAGACAGTTATTATAATATGAAAGAAAAAATAGAGCCACATATGGAAATTATAGACCTTGCTAGAGACTCCATGCTAGAACTTGGAATCAAACCTCAAATTCAGCCTATTAGAGGCGGTACAGATGGAGCAAGACTTTCCTATATGGGTTTACCATGTCCTAATCTCTTTACAGGAGGGTATAACTTCCATGGAAGATTTGAATTGATACCAACAGAATCTATGAAGTTGGCAACTCAGTTGATTGTAAAGATTATTGAAAATAATGCTAAATAGATAAAATTTAATATGTTGACTATTGGTACAATCTAATACTATTAAATTGTTTAAAAGGGAAATTTGGTGAAATTCCGATACGGTCCCGCCACTGTAATAGATAGAACCTTACTTATACCACTGTACATTAGTATGGGAAGGTGTAAGGTTTGCAATTCTTAAGTCAGGAGACCTGCCAATAGAAAAACGCTGTTTATTACTCACGAGGATGGGGAGGTGTTGTTTGTTATAATTATGGAAAAAACTATGGAAAAGAAAAACAAAAAAATCAAATTTCTAGGTATGAGAGTAATAAAAACAGTTATTGCAGTATACTTGTGTTTTTTAATAAGTTTCATTAGAAAGACATCGCCTTTTTATTCTGCAATAGCTTCAATATTATGCATGCAAAATAGTCATGATAATAGTTTTAAAGTAGGAAAAAATAGAATGATTGGAACAATAATTGGTGGACTATATGGGCTGCTAGTTATAGTAGGTATTGACTATATTAATGTTGAGTTATTTAGTCCTATTTATTATTTAATTTTAAGTTTGTTTTTGATTCCAATTATATATACAAATGTTTATTGCAAAACTGCTAGTTCAACTTATATTAGTTGTGTAGTCTTTTTAAGTATTACAGTATCTCATATAGGAGATGCATCACCAACTATTTTTGCATTAAATAGGATAATTGATACATTAATAGGAATATTAATTTCTCTTTTAATAAATAAAACACTTTAAATTATTTTATAAGGCAATCCAAACATTCCCTTAAACTGCAAGTTTAAGGGAATGTTTTTTTATTATAAAGAGAATAATAAGGATTTTTGTCAAAAATACTGTTATTTTTCTATAATTTTTGTTACAATGGAGTTTGTGAATTAAAATACAATATATGAAAGGAAGGTGTAGTTTTGAATAATTTCTATAGTTTAAGAGACAATCGAGTTATTTCTAAGAAAGAAAAAAGCAAATCTGATTTTTTAAAAGGTGCAAAAGATGGACTACCTATCACACTAGGGTATATTCCTGTTGCTTTTACATTTGGCATGATGGCAGTTAATGGGGGTATACCTATTTGGATGGCAATTTTGATATCATTAACAAATCTTACATCTGCAGGACAATTTGCAGGAGCCAATTTAATTATAGCTAATGCTTCCATTTTCGAAATTACATTAACTACATTTGTAATAAATGTACGTTATATGCTAATGTCATTATCTCTTTCTCAGAAAATTTCACCTGAAACATCTTTGGCAAAGAGATGTATAATGGCTTTTGGAATTACAGATGAGATTTTTACAGTTGCATCCTTAGAAGAAAAAGAGATTACTTTTTCCTATATGATGGGATTAACTGTTTGTCCTTATTTTGGATGGGCTTTAGGTACTACATTAGGAGCAATGATAACTTCATTATTGCCAGAATCATTGCAAAGTTCAATGGGAATAGCATTATATGCAATGTTTATTGCACTTATTGTTCCATCAGCCAAAAAATCTAAATCCGCATTAATTGTTGTAATAGTTGCAGTATTAATGAGTTGTACTTTTGAATTGTTACCAAGTATGAAAATAATTTCAGGAGGATGGAGTATAATCATTACTACTGTTATAGCAGCAACTATAGGAGCAATACTTTTCCCAAGAAAGGATGATTAATTTGAGTAAAAAACTAATAGCAGTAATCATGATGGCTGCAGTTACATATTTAATACGAGTTATTCCAATAGCAATTTGTAGGACTAAAATAAAATCAAGATTTATAAAATCTTTTTTATACTACATACCCTTTGCTGTTTTGGGAGCTATGACTTTCCCAAGTATATTATTCTCTACTTCAAACATATATTATTCAATAATAGGTACAGCTACAGCTTTAATTTTAGCTTATTTTGAAAAAGGATTATTGACAGTTGCCTTGAGTTCAGTATTGGCAGTATATTTATGTGGATTAATTTTCTAGAATTAGGGAATATAATAGATATAAGGAGATATGATCATATGAAAAAAACAGTATTGATTACCGGTTCTTCTAGGGGAATAGGAAGAGCTACGGCGAAAAAGTTTGCTTTAGAAGGTTATAATGTAATTATTAATTACCATAAAAGCAAAGACAAAGCTCTTTCTTTATTAGAAGAGTTACTTTCATCAGGTGCAAATGCTATTGCTGTACAAGCTGATGTTTCTGATAGAAAACAAGTTGAAGCAATGTTTGAAGAAGGATATAAAAAATTCGGAAATATTGATGTACTTGTAAACAATGCAGGCATTGCTGATATGACTTTGTTCACTGATATTACTCAAGAACAATGGAAAAGAATTTTTGATGTAAATGTCAACGGAATGTTTAATTGTTGTCAATGCGTTCTTCCTAAAATGATTAGTGAAAAGGCAGGAAGAATTATTAATATCTCATCTATTTGGGGATTGGTGGGAGCTTCTTGTGAAGCACACTATTCTGCAACGAAAGGTGCAATTATAAGTTTTACTAAGGCATTGGCTAAGGAACTAGGTCCTTCTAATATATTGGTTAACGCTGTAGCTCCAGGAGCAGTGGATACTGATATGATTGCAGGAGTTAGTGAAGAAATTCGGGAAATAATCAAGGATGAAACACCACTTGAAATAATTTGCAAACCAGAGCAAATTGCAAATGTAGTATATTTCTTGGCAACAGATGAAGCTTACTTAATAACAGGCCAAATAATAAATGCAAGTGCTGGTTTTGTAATTTGTTAGTTGGATGTATAAAAAATCCTTATCTGCAAAGGATAATCATAGAAAATAATTGGAGGTGATACTTTGCAGATAAAATTATCTCAAAAGGAAAGAATGTTATTAGAAGATGGCAAGAAACAAGAAGATTTATGTGTAAAAAAATATCAAGGATATGCAGCCAAAGTTCAAGATGTACAACTTAAAAATTTATTAACAGAAATTGCCCAAGATGAACAACATCACTATGATATGATCAACCAAATGTTACAAGGAATGGAACCCAATATGGCTCATAGTGGTGGAACAACAACTCTGCCAACTGATAATACATTACAACAAGTTAGTGGAAATGTAAATGATCAAATATTACTAGAAGATTTGTTGTCTACTGAAAAATATGTATCCGGGTTTTACGATACAACAGTATTTGAGGCAGCAAATCCTAAAGTTCGCCAAGCTGTTCAACATATACAAACAGAGGAACAAAATCATGGTGAAAAGCTATTTAACTATATGAATAGTCATGGAATGTACAATGTAAAATAAAAATGGATCAGGCTTTTAAGCCTAATCCATTTTTTATTCTAAAAGTTCAAGTTCTACAACAGTATCAATATTATTTGGTAGTGGGTATGTAAGTTGTCCAGGACTACCAAAATTAATAAACATATGATCTTCAAAATCAAAAGTATTCCAAGGATTGATTATTTTGATTTCAGATCCGTCAGACAGTAGGCGAACCTTTTTAACTCTATTTGTTAAACCAGAAAGCCCAAGTGGACCTATGCTAGGTTCAAATATATGTGCATATAATTTATTACCATTTTGAGTATAGTAACCCCATTCTGGTTTTGGAAGACTAGATTTACCACAGTTATAAATACTGTTACCATTGTCTTTTATCCATTTACCAATTTCCTTCAAAATATTTAATGATTCTATAGGTATTTCTCCCTTTGCATTTGGGCCAACATTTAATAACAGATTTCCATTTTTGCTAACACATTCTACCAGCTTTCTGATAATCATTTTAGAAGACTTGAAATTCTTGTCATTTGAACAATATCCCCAATGATTATTCATGGTGATGCAGGCTTCCCATGGTATTGAATGTCCGTCTTCATCAACTAATCCTTCAGGTGGAATTATTTGTTCAGGTGAAGCAAAGTCTCCAGCAAAAAAGCTAGGATTCTTAGTTCGAATACTTCCAGCATTTTCTCCACTAGCTTCTAATCTGTTATCTATGATTACATCAGGTTGCAATGACCTTACCATATTAATAAGCTCTGTTGCTTTCCATTTTTCACCACACATATCATCATAAGAAAAATCAAACCAAAGTATATCTATCTTTCCATAGTTTGTACATAGTTCACGGACTTGTCCATGCATATATTCAAGGTAATTTTCAAAATCATGTTCAAAATCTTTATACGCTATATTTTCTCTCATAGGATGATGTCTGTCTCCATAGTGAGGAAAATCATCATGATACCAGTCAATGGTAGAGTAGTAAAGACCAATCTTAAGTCCTTCTTCACGAAAAGCATCAACATATTCCTTTATTAAATCCCTACCTGCTTTGGTATTAGTTGCTTTGTAATCAGTAAGCTTACTGTCAAATAGACAGAAACCATCATGATGCTTAGCTGTCATAACTACATATTTCATTCCTGCATCTTTTGCAGCACGTGCCCAAGATTTTGGGTCATAGTTAATTGGATTGAATTCATCGAAATATACTCGATAGTCTTCTTTAGATATTTTTTCGTTACTTCTTATCCATTCACCTCTAGCAGGTATTGAATAAAGTCCCCAATGAATGAACATACCAAACCTGTCTTTTAAAAACCACTGCGTTCTTTTAGTTCTTTCCTCTACTAGATTCATTTTGCTCACTCCTAAATTTGTTATTGTTAATTGTATTATACCACGGATGGCTTTTATGGAAAAATATATATTTAATGATATTAAGATGATATATTCTTGAGGTGCAACTTTATTATTTGTTACTTGTCTTATAAATAGTATAAATAGGTACATGCTTACATATTGAAAAATTCAATAACGTTGGAAGCACACAAGAAATATGTATAAAATAGAAATGATACATATTGAATATTCACAAAATAATCTAGGTTAGGAGTGATATAGATGCTAGATGAAAAACAAAGTCTTTTAAATGAATTAGCAAGAAATGTAGTAGAAATGGAAGAAGATGAAGTAGTGGTTACCGCAAATTCATTTATAGAAAAAAACTTTGAAGCTTATGAAGGAATTGCTAATGGATTAGCTAAAGGCATGGATGAGGCTGGTAAGCTTTATGAAGAAGAAGAATACTATATTCCAGAATTACTTATGTGTTCAGATGCTATGTATGCAGGGTTAGATGTTTTGAAGCCTCATTTGAATCATGATGAATCTAATGAAAAATATAGAGCCATTGTTGGAGTAGTCGAGGGAGATACTCATGATATAGGTAAGAATTTATTTAAGATTATGTTAGAGACTACAGGTTTTGAAGTTTATGACCTAGGAAGAGATGTACCTCCAGCTGAATTTGTAAAAAAGGCAAAAGAACTAGGAGCAAACTTGATAGGTCTTTCAACACTGATGACAACTACAATGGATAATATGGAGACAGTAATAAATATGTTAAAAGAAGAAAATATGAGAGATAATGTAGTAGTTATGGTTGGAGGAGGACCAATTTCACAGAACTTTGCAGACAAAATTGGAGCAGATGGATATGCACCAGAAGCTTCAAGAGCAGCAAGACTTGCTAAGGAATTAGTAAGGGGGAAAACTCAATGCCAATAGAATCGCTATCAGCTAAGGAGAGGTTATATCGTGTAATTAAGGGGGACAGCGTAGATCGTCCTCCTTGTATTTGTCCTGGTGGAATGATGAATATGATCATAGAAGATGTAATGGATATTACAGGAGTGAAATGGCCAGAAGCTCACGAAAATGCTGAAATGATGGCAAAGCTAACTATGGGAGTATATGAAAATGGAGGATTTGAAAACTTTGGAGTACCCTTTTGCATGACAGTAGAAGCAGAGGCCATGGGAGCAACTGTAGGTTTAGGGACAAAGATAAATGAACCTAGAGTGATAAAATATCCAATAGCTTCTGTCACAGAATGGAGAAATCTAAAAGAACTTAATATAAATGAAAAGAGAGTAAAAGTGGTATTAGATGCTATTAAGATTCTTAAAACTAAGAATACAGAAGTTCCTATTATTGCAAATTTAGTCGGACCTGTAAGTACGGCATCATCAGTGATGGAACCTGTAGATTATTATAAGGAATTAAGGAAGAAACCTAAAGAAGCCCATGAATTGATGGAATTTGTTACAGAAAGTCTTATTAGATTTGCTAAAGCTCAGATAGAAGCTGGCACAGATATAATAGCTATTTCTGATCCAAGCGGTACAGGAGAGATATTAGGGCCAAAGTTATTTCAAGAATTTGCTGTACCGTATTTAAATAAAATAATAAAGGCTGTTAAAGGAGAGGTTCCAGGAGGAACTATAATTCATATTTGTGGAAAATTAAAAAGTGTCTATGGTATTCTTGATTCATTAGAAAGTGATGTTATAAGTTTTGACTCTATAACTAGCGTAAAAGAAGTTGTAAATAATGTAAATGATAAAGCTATCATGGGAAATGTAAGTACTTTAGCTCTTGAAAAAAGTTCTTCAGATATTATTAAAAATCTAGCTAGGGTTTGTATAGAAAATGGAGTAGATATATTGTCTCCAGCTTGTGGAATTGGTCCAAGGACTAAACTAAAGAATATACAGGCACTAGTAGAGGTGGCTAAAGAGTCAACAAAATAATAGCAATATAAATGGAGTGAGTACTATGAACATATTAACAATAAAAGAAAGTGGTATATCTTGCAATTATAGAGAAGGAGAAAGTCTTCTTGATATATTGCAGGGTAATGGGGCTATTATAGAGAGTCCATGTGGAGGAAAAGGTTATTGTGGAAAGTGCAAGGTACAGATATTAGATGGAGATATAAATGGTCTTACTGAAGAAGAGTTAAAGCATTTATCTAAAAAAGAAATCGATGATGGTATAAGACTTAGTTGTTTAGTCTATCCAAAAGGGCCTATACAAGTAAAACTTTTGAATAAAGAAGAAAAAAATTACAAAGGTTTATCAGATGGATATACACCTGAAATAATCTTAAATCCTTTGATACATAAACAGGTTATTAAATTAGAAAAGCCAACTTTGGAAAACAATATTTCTTATGAAGAAGTCTTAGAAAGAGCAATTGGTAGTGAGATAATTCATGATAATATAGGGTTTTTAAAAGCCTTAGCAGATGTTCATACAAGTGAAGAAGCTACCTTAGTATATTGGGATGATAAACCTATAGGCATAGAATCAGGAGATACTAAAGATAAACTATATGGTGCTGCAGTAGATATTGGAACTACTACAGTAGTTGTATCCCTTATAGATTTAAACACAGGTACTGAGATTGAGTCAGAAACATCCATAAACCCTCAAAAGGAATATGGTCTAGATGTATTATCACGTATAGATTTTGTAAAGAGAAAAGAAAATGGTCTTTATTTATTGCAAAAGGCAATAGTAGACTGTATAAATTCTTTATTAGAAAAATTGTGCAATAAAAACAATATAGACACCAAAAACATCTATGAAATAGCTGTAGGGGCTAATGCTACCATGATGCATCTATTGTTAGGTATTGATACCATCACAATAGGTAAATCACCTTATGCTACAATTTTTTCAAAAGAGAAAAACATATGGGCAAATAGCATTGGTTTAAGAATTGCTCATTTTGGGAGACTATATTGCTTACCTGGAGTGTCTAGTTTTATAGGGGCCGATATTGTAGCTGGAGCTGTAGTATCAGGACTAAAACATACTAAAGACAATGTGTTTTTTATAGATATTGGAACAAATGGTGAAATGATATTATCAAAAGGCGGAAAACTAGCATCTTGTTCTTGTGCAGCAGGACCAGCATTAGAAGGTGCTAATATAAGTTGTGGAATGAGAGCGGCAGAAGGAGCTATTGAAGGCATACAGTTTAATGAAGATGGGGTTTCTCTTCAGATCATAGGGGATGGAGAACCTGTAGGAATATGTGGCAGTGGAATATTAGAAGCGATGGCAGAGTTAAACAAAAAAGGCCTTATTAAGAAATCTGGAAGACTCAAGAAGAAAGAGGATTTAGAAAGTGAAGGACGAGATGTATTAGCTCAGCATTTAGTAGAAGAAGATAAGAAAAGAAAAGTTATTATATGTAAAACAAATGATGAAGTATTAAGCTTATCTCAAGAAGATATTAGGCAAGTTCAATTAGCAAAAGGAGCTATTTCCTCGGGGTTCTATGCTCTGGTGGATTTTATGGGAATGGATATGGAAGATCTTGATAGTGTAGTAATTGCAGGGCAGTTTGGAAGACATTTAAAGATAAGCAGTTTAACAGGAGTAGGAATTATACCAGAAAATCTAAAAGATAAGATAAATTATATAGGAAACTCATCTAAAACTGGGGCTATGATGTGTCTTATGTCTAAGGATGCAAGAAAAGAAATGGAGGATGTAGCTAAGGATATAGAATATTTTGAGTTGTCCACAAAAGAAGGCTATGAGAAGTTGTTTACAAAATGCTTGACTTTTAGATAAATGATTAAAAAAATAGGGTGATAAATAATGAGTAAAGTTATAGACTTTGTATGTGTAAGTGATCAATTAGAAGAAATACCTGAGAGTATTGTTAAAAATTCTGGACTAAAATTTCCAGAGGTTCATACTAAAGCTGAATATATAGTGACACTATCAAAAAAATTAATGAAACATAAAAATGATATATTATGTAGACTTCCATTCTGCAATACTGTAGAAGCTGAAGCCTTAGGAGGAAATATAAAATTAGGTGATGCTAAAACCGGGCCTAGGGTTGAAAGCTATGCTTATAGTTCTTTAGATGAATTGTTAGACATTGAAGAAATAGACTTGAATAATAGAAGAATAGCTGAGGTTTTAAAGGCTGTAGAAATATTAAGAGAACAAGGAGAAACAGTGGTTTTAAATGTGGAAGGACCTTTTACTATAATAACATCACTAATAGATTCTAGAGTTTTTTATAAGGGTATTAGAAAGGATTCAGAGAGAGTAAATCAATTTCTTAAAATTATAGAGGACAATATACTGAAGTATATAAAGGAAGGTATAAATAGAGGTGCACAGATAATATCTTTTGGTGATCCAGCAGGAGCACTAGATATAGTTGGACCAAAGGTATATAGAGAATACAGTGGAAAATCCACATTCAACATACTAAAAAGAGTAGAGTCTGTGCTTGGTAATAGTATACTTCATATTTGTGGCAAAACCTCTACAACTTTTCAAAATATGGGTTTAATTGAATCTCATCCCATTAAGCTTAAAGAGGATATAACATATGGACAAGCTATTGAATATATTTTAAGTAACAGAATGGATGTAAAGGTTATAGGGCACAATTGTATTAAAAGAACACCTTTTAAGTTAAAAAATTCTACTATTTGGGATATTAAGCTTAATAAATCTTGACAACAACATTGTAATCTCATATAATCACTATTTGGAGGGAGTAGCTTTCCTTTATGGAATCAAAGTCGTCATGACGGATGATGAATCCCGGCTTTGGTGGCTAAATAGCTTAGTGAGACTCTATGGTTTATTTAAGTACAATAAACCGTAGGGTTTTTTTTGTACTTAAACAAAAAATACAAAAGAGAGGAAGATAAAAATGGACGAATTAATTTTTTCTACACTTAATCAACTTTCTACATTAATTTTGCTTGGAATTATTGCTTTTAGTTTATTTACATTGAGTAAGGGTGCTGATATTTTAGTTGATCAGGCCGTTGGATTATCCCATCGTTGGGGTGTTCCTAAAATGATTATTGGTGCAACTATTGTAAGTTTAGGAACTACATTGCCTGAAGTAACTGTTTCTGTGATTGCTGCAATCAATGGTAATCCGGATTTAGCTTTAGGAAATGCAATTGGTTCAATTATTGCAGATACAGGTTTAATTCTTGGTCTTGCAGCATTAGTAGGTAAATTGCCAGTAGATAAAGGTATCATTGAACATCAAGGACGTTTACAAGTAATGGCTGGAGTATTATTAGCAGTTGTTAGCTTACCGTTTTTTTCTAAGGGACCAGAAGGAAGAATTACTCAATGGATGGGATTTATATTTATTGGATTATTAATACTTTATATTATTGCTACTATTCGTTGGGGAAAAGAATCAAATGGCGAAGAGTCAGCTCCAGCTGTTGAAGAAGATAGTCCATTGATTTTACAGTTAATTAAATTAGTATTAGGTATAGCTTTAGTAATCGTTTCATCTAAAATACTTATTCCAAGTGTTGAAATAACAGCATTACGAGTAGGTATACCTCAAAGCGTTATTGCAGCAACATTGGTTGCATTTGGTACTAGTTTGCCGGAGCTTATAACAGCTATTACTGCTGTAAAAAAAGGTCATGGAGAATTAGCAGTTGGCAATATTATAGGGGCAGATATACTAAATGTACTATTTGTTATTGGTAGTTCTGCAGCAGTAACAAAAGGTGGTCTACTTGTGCCAACTGAATTTTACAAATTGCAAATACCTACTATGTTAATTATATTATTTGCATTTCGTTATTTTGCAAAGAATCAGGATGATTCAATATCAAAACCTGAAGGTGGTTTTTTAGTAGGAATGTACTTTATTTATTTAATATTAAATTATGTATGGATTTAAACTAATTTATCTATATAAATAATCAATACATTTAAGCTTAACTATCAAAAATTCGAATACTATTGGAAACAATTATTATTTAAATATAGAATATAAGTGATAATTAAACAATTCAAAGTGATGAGTAGCTTAAATGAAAGGAGATAAATTATGAACGATCTACCAAAAATTTTCGATGAATTTAGTGAAGCAAGAAGAAATTCTTTTATTAAGGTAAAAGAATACAAAGATGCAGGAGAAAATATTGTTGGAACCTTTTGCACATTTACTCCAATGGAGATTATTTATGCAGCAGGCGCACATCCTATTTCACTATGTGGAATGAGCGAAGAGACCATACAAGATGCAGAAAGAGATTTGCCTAAGAATTTATGTCCACTTATAAAATCTAGCTATGGCTTTGCAATTACAAACAAGTGTCCTTTCACATATTTTTCTGACATTATAGTAGGTGAAACTACTTGTGATGGAAAGAAAAAGATGTATGAATATCTAGGACAAATAAAACCAATGCATGTTATGCAACTTCCTCAAGCCTTAGATAGAAAACATGCAGCTAGAGTTTGGAAAAATGAATTGATAATATTGAAGGAAAGATTAGAGAAGGAATTCAATGTCGAAATAACAGATGAAGACTTGAAAAACGCTATAGAGAAATGTAATGAGGAGAGAAGAGTTTTAAAAGAACTATACTCATTAGGTAAAATGTGTCCTCCACCTATAACAGGTATGGAGACTCATACTGTTTTACATGGTGCTTCTTTTACATTTGATAAAGATGAACAAAACAAAAATATAAGAAACATGGTTAAAGAGCTCAAAGAAGAATATGAAAAGGGAGTAAGAAAAGTTAGTGAAGATGCTCCTAGAATATTAATTACAGGATGTCCTATTGGCGGAGTTGCTAATAAGGTAATTAAGTTAATTGAAGAAAGTGGAGCAGTAGTTGTATGTTATGAAAATTGTAGTGGTATAAAAGAGAAAATACGTTTAGTTGATGAAACAAAAGATCCAATAGATGCATTAACTGAA
This sequence comes from Anaerosalibacter sp. Marseille-P3206, assembly GCF_900155565.1. Classification (NCBI taxonomy): domain Bacteria; kingdom Bacillati; phylum Bacillota; class Tissierellia; order Tissierellales; family Sporanaerobacteraceae; genus Anaerosalibacter; species Anaerosalibacter sp. Marseille-P3206. Next base: position 546,013 of record NZ_FUHM01000002.1, on the reverse strand, counting down.
AAGTATTTAAATGTTGGATGTTCAGTTATGGCACCAAATGATAATAGAATTGATTTAATATCTGAGCTGATAGATGAATATAAAGTTGACGGTGTAATAGATGTAATTTTACAAGCTTGCCACACTTACAATGTAGAAACTCGTAGAATTAAAGATTTTGTTAATGAAGAAAAGGATATACCATATATGAGTATAGAAACTGATTATTCAGCATCAGATGAGGGACAATTAAAGACTAGAATAGCAGCATTTATCGAGATGATATAATTTAAAAAACTGTAAGGAGGGTGGTAAATGTATTTTATTGGAGTCGATATAGGGTCTACAGCAGCTAAGACTGCGATATTTGAAAATGACAAATTGATTAATACATTTGTTGTACCTACGGGATGGAGTAGTATAGAAACTGCTAATGTCATAAAGGATAGAATCATATCAGATGGAATATGTGAAGACGACATGAAAGTAGTAGCTACAGGATATGGAAGAGTATCCGTTCCTTATGCACATAAGACAGTTACTGAAATCACTTGTCACGGAAAAGGAGCAGCCTATCTTACAGGAGAAGATTGTACTGTAGTAGATATAGGAGGACAAGATACAAAGATTATAACTGTAGAAAATGGCATGATAGTAGATTTTATTATGAATGATAAATGTTCTGCAGGTACAGGAAGATTTTTAGAGATTATGGCAAATACATTAGGAGTAGATATAAACACATTATGTGATTTGGCCGAGAGGGGCAGTGGTGTCACTATAAGTTCGATGTGTACTGTATTTGCTGAATCTGAGGTAATAAGTCTTATTGGGAGAGGAGAAAAAAAAGAGGATATAGCCTTTGCTATAGTAGATTCAATAGTAAACAAGGTTGCATCTCTGTGCAAAAAGCATTCTGATGGGACAAATTATTTCTTAACCGGTGGACTATGTGAATGTGATTATATAGTTAGAAGTTTATCAGATAAACTTGAGAATCCTGTTAAGACTAGTCCAATGGCTCGTTTTGCTGGTGCCATAGGCGCTGGTATTTTAGCTAAAAATATTAAGTAAAAAATTAAGGGTTGAAAAGGGGACTTTTTAACCCTTAATTTATTTTTTATTGAGTTTTTTTTAAGATATATGGTATAATTAGGTTAAATATATAAATTGGGTGATTAATTATGAAAAAAGATAAAAATATACTTCTTATAATCTTAGTAGTTTTTATTTTTAGTATTGGTCTGATGAATTATTATTCTAAAAAAGTTGTACAGGCTAATTATATAGAAAAAACAGAATCAAAAGAAAGAATTCCATTAGTTAGTAGATCACTAAATTTATTGGAAGAAAGAAGTGATAAAGTATCAAATCATATTTATGAAGGCGAAGCATTAAACACTATTGAGAAAAATGGTAATACAATAATATATATTGATAAAGATGAACAAAGTGATGTAATTGTAACACTTAAAGATTATGAAAAAATAGAATTACTAGAAACTATTCCAAATGGGTGGTTTAAAGTGAAACTAAAAAGTGGACAGGTAGGATATGTAGATGCTAGATACATAAGAACTGATAGAATTCCACCGCATAAATACGATGAAAATTCTTCAGAATGGGTAATCAAATTTAGCGAAAACAATCAAACTATAAGAATTTTTAACAAAGGGGAATTAGTATTAAAAAGCATAGGTTCTAGTGGCATAAGGGATAGTTTTACTCCAAAGGGAGTGTTTCAGATAGAGGAAGGTAGAAGGGGAGAATGGTCATATGTACCTAGGTTTGAACAAGGAATGAAATATTGGGTAGGATTTAAAGGGACATATTTATTTCATTCTATACCATGTACAATAGATGGAGAGATTATAGAAGAAGAAGCTAAAAAACTAGGCAAACCTTCAAGTCATGGATGTATTAGATTACCAGTTGAAGTGTCTAAGTTTATATTCGACAATGTGCCTGATGGTTCAATAGTGATAATAGAGTAGCAAATTTCAAATGAAAGGCTTGATTGATATGACATATGATATTAAGTTAATTAGAAGAGAAGATTTGCAAACTAGTCAATGGTCTGGTGGCACTACAACCCAATTGGCGATATTTCCAAGTGATGCAAAATATGAGGATAGAAATTTTACTTGGCGTTTAAGTTCTGCGAAAGTAGAATTAGAGGAGTCAACTTTTACCTCTCTTCCTAACATTAAAAGAATCATTATGATAATTGAAGGAGAACTTCTACTTGAACATGAAGGGCAATATAGTTGTACATTAAATCCCTACGATCAAGATAGTTTTAGTGGCAACTGGCACACTAAAAGTTATGGAAAGGTCACTGATTTTAATCTGATGATGAATGAAAAATGTAATGGAAATTTAGAACCATTATTTTTAGAAAAAGACGATAAAATTAATTTGATATTTAAGTCAGGTAAAGATTTTAATAATTATACACAAGCATTATATTGTACAAGGGGAGAAATACAAGTAGAGATTTCTAAAGATGAAATTTTTACTGTAAATCAAGGAGATATTTTAATTATAACTTTGGATAAGTCATCATGTATTAATTACAATATAGTTAATGATAAAGATGAAAAGGCAAGTATAATAAAAGCAAATATTATGTGTTAAAGAATAATAAAAAACTGGCTATAATAGCCAGTTTTTTATCTAGTAGTTTTCTACAAATACTTCAAAATGTGATTGTGGGTGGATACAGGCTGGACATACTTCAGGTGCAGTAGTTCCCTCGTGAACATATCCGCAGTTTCCGCATTTCCATAATATTTTTTCTTCTTTTTTAAACACGCTGTTATTTTCAACATTTGCAGCTAATTTATTAAATCTAGTTTCATGTCTTTTTTCAGCAGAAGCTATCATTTTAAAAGCTACTGCAATTTCTTTAAAACCTTCTTCTTCAGCAACTTTAGCAAATTCTGGATATAAATCAGACCATTCTTCATTTTCACCACTTGCTGCAGCTTTTAGATTTTCTAATGTTGTTCCTTGAGCAACTGGATATGTTGCATTTATTTCTATAGTTGCAGGTAGTTCATCTTTAAAACCTTCAAGTAAAAATTTATAGAATCTTTTAGCATGTTCTTTTTCATTGTCAGCAGTTTCAATAAAAATATTTCTTATTTGTTTATAACCTTCTTTATCTGCTACAGAAGCATAATAAGTGTATCTGTTTCTAGCTTGAGACTCACCAGCAAAAGCTTTCAATAAATTCTCAGCAGTTTTAGTACCTTTTAAATTCATATTAATACCTCCATTTTTAATTTGTTAAATGTTTAAAAAATTATATCATATTTCCAAGGGAAGTTTCAAGTTTGAAACTAGTATTTTAGGAAATAACAAATTTTAATTTCACTTTTATTAGTTATAATGATAAAATAGAAATGTATTATTATGAAAGTAGTGCATAGATATAAAGTTTTTAACTTTTAAATAAATAGATTAATAAATATTAAACAAAAATAGGCATACTAAAAGGTAATAAACTCATGAATTTTGTAAAAACAGATTAGGCGGAGGTATTTGATGAAGAAAAAGGAGTTACTTGAACTTATTAACAAATCTATTGATGAGGGGATTCATGTTGTAGATAAGGAGGGAAAAACTCTTCTTTACAATGAAACTATGGCAAATTTGGAAGGTTTAGAAGTTGAAGAGGTCATGGACAAAAATCTATTTGAAGTATTACCTTCACTAGAGGGTGAGAGTACCCTTATGAAAGTAATTGAAACAGATGCACCAATTCTCAGGAATCCTCAAATATATTTTAATGAATACGGAAAAGGAATAAATACTATTAATTCTACATGGCCAATAAAAAGTAATGGAGAAATAATTGGAGCAGTTGAAGTAGCAAGAGATATAACTAAGATAAAAAAGATGATAGAAGAAATACTTAGTTATGGAGCTAATACAAATGGTAAATATGAAGAAAATCGTGAGTTTGAAATGTTTGTTTTTGATGACATCATTGGTAAGTCACCTCAGATATTAAATGCAAAAGAATTAGCTAAAATGGTAAGTCAAACTGATTCAAATGTATTTATTATAGGTGAATCAGGTACAGGAAAGGAGATGTTTGCACAGAGCATTCACAAATATAGTGATAGAGAGAATAAACCATACATTGTAGAAAACTGTGCAGCACTTCCTGCTACTTTATTGGAAAGCTTGCTCTTTGGAACTACTAAAGGAGCTTTTACAGGTGCAATAGACAGACCTGGTCTTTTTCAACAGGCAGATGGAGGTACTCTTGTACTGGATGAGATAAACTCTATGCCTTTAAGTCTTCAGGCAAAATTTCTAAGAGCTATTCAAGAAAAAAGGTTTAGACCTGTAGGTGGTGAAAAAGAAACAAAAGTAGATGTAAGACTTATTGCAATAACTAATGAAGATCCTCTGAAACTTATAGAAGAAGAAAAACTAAGAGAAGACTTATTTTTTAGGTTGAGTGTAGTTAATCTATTTGTTCCTCCATTAAGGGATAGAGGAAAAGATGAAATAAAATTATTAACAGATTATTTTATAGAAAAAATATCTAAGGAAATGGGCAAAACAGGAATTAGATTGTCGGAAAAAGCCAAAGAATTTATATATGAATACCATTGGCCTGGAAATGTAAGAGAATTAGCTAATGTAATAGAAGGTGCTATTAACCTTTTAGGTAATGAACAAGAAATAACCCTTGATTTGTTTCCCTACTATCTTAGAAAAAATAATCAAATCAAACAGACACTAGATTTTTCTGAGTATAGCAATACTAATATAGATTCTATAGACCACTATAAGTTCATAAAAGAAGAGGCTATATCCTTAAGTCAGTACTTAGAAAGAATAGAAAAGGATATTATTAAAAGAGCTCTTCAAGACGAAGATGAAAACATATCTCAAGCTGCAAAGGTATTAAAACTAACAAGGCAAGGATTACAATATAAAATTAACAAATTAAGATTAAGGGTTTAAAAGAAAAATATTAATAAAATTTAACATTTTAAGAAATTAGTGATATACTATAAGTAGGACTTATGAAAGGAGGCCATAAAATGAAAGAAACTCTACTTGTTGACATAGCTTCAACAGTGGCCGAATTAAAAGATGAAGTTCTACTTATAGAAGCTGAGATGAATAATTACCATCAAGATATGAATAAAAAGATAAAGACTATATACAACAAAATTAATGATAATGAAAATGATATTTTAGATGATAAGGTATGGATTAATGAATATTTAGTGTTTAATGATTTACAAAAAAGATAAACCTACAATATATTGTAGGTTTATCTTTTTATACATTTAATTATTAAATAAGCAATACCTGAAGCAGTAAGCATTCCAACAGGGATACCTTCAAAGAAGGTAACTCCAACTATTGAACCTAGTATGATTCCTCCTATGGCTGAGGTGTTTCCATTTAAGTAATTAAGGCCTTTTCCAGCAATAATTACTACAAATAATCCACTTATGAAAGAAATTAGTCCATTTAAATTTAGATAAGACTTAGTACTTGATATAGATATTTCCCTGGGAATTTCTAGTATAGGTAGTAGAAGCCATATTATCAAGAATACAAGTCCTATATTCAATGAATTGTTTTTTATGTACCTATTTAAACCTTGATTGTTAATAAAGGAGAGGATAAATACTATTATTCCTCCTAATACCATAGGCTTGTTTTTTGCAATAAAAGAAATGAATATAATACCTAAAAGCATTATTTTACTAGCCAATTTTACATCTCCAATCTTATATACTTTATACTAAACTATTCAAAACAAACAAAAAAATGATAAAAAAATAATTAGAGTCTCTAAGGACTTTAGAAAATTTAAAAATAATGTTATAATATAGATAATTCGCAAAATTTATATGATAGGGTGATGAGAATTGAAAGAGCAAGAAAGAAAAGAATTAATACTAAGTGGAAATATGTATAAAGTCATATTAACATTATCACTACCAATTATGCTAAACAACTTAATACAGACACTTTATAATCTAGTAGATGGAATTTGGGTGAGTAAATTAGGTTCAGTTCATTTTGCAGCAACATCTTTTGTATGGCCAGTACTATTCTTGTTTATATCTATAGGAATAGGTATATCAGTTGCGGGAACTTCTATATTGTCTCAGTTCATGGGAGCCTCAGAGTATGAGGAAGCAAACAAATATGCAAATCAGTTGATTGTTATGTCAATGGTATTTTCAATAAGTTTTGCAATTTTAGGATTTATATTGAGTCCATATATAATAAAATTAATGGGTGGAACAAATAGTTTAGCTGAGTATAGTAATATATATTTAAGAATTTCATTTTTGGGTTTTCCTTTTGTGTTTTCCTTTTTTGTATTCAATGCAATAATGAATGCTCAAGGAAATACATTAACTCCAACAATTCTTAGTGGTATCAGTGCTGTAGTTAATGTAGTATTAGATCCTATTTTTATATTTAATTTAAATCTAGGGATAGCTGGAGCAGCTATTGCTACTGTATTGTCTCAAGGACTATTAGTAGTCATAGGGGTATATATATTAAAACATTCTTCTACTATTATAAAACCTAGTTTTAAAGGATTTAAATTTGACAAAAATATTATAAAAAAAATATTGCAAGTAGGTTTTCCAGCTTCTGTAGGTCAATCTGGTGCTGCATTAGGTTTCGTAGTATTAAATAGTTTTATTGCCTCTTATGGAAATGCGACTTTAGCAGCTTTTGGAATGGTAAATAGGATTACTTCTTTGATTATGCAACCACCTATGGGTATTGGTGCTGCGTTAACTTCTATAATTGGCCAAAATATTGGTGCTGACCAAATGGAAAGAGTAACAGATGCTTTTAAAAAGTCATTGTTAATAAGTTTGTGTATTTCTGTAGTTGGATTTGTTCTGTTATTTTGGAAGGATGAAGAAATAATAAACTTATTTATGCGTTCAAAAGATGATGCAGAAGTTATATCTCAAGGAATTACTTACTTAAGATACATTTCATTTTCAATGCCTTTTATGAGTATATTTAGCATATTGCAAGGTGTATTTCAGGGTTCAGGCCATACTAAATATTCTATGGCAATGGCTATAGGAAGGCTTTGGGTAATAAGGATACCTTTGATATTAATATTTAAGCATTTCACAAATTTAGGGCCAACTGGAATATGGTTTTCTATGAGTTTTAGTAATTTTCTAATATGTGTATATGGATTCCTAGTATATAAAAACAAAAATTGGCAAAAGAAAGTAATAGGCGTAGAAAAAACAGCTTAGTTTAGAAATGTAATACTTTTGTAACCTATAAAATAAACAAATGTATTAAGCTATAAGTAAGAGATAATTTATTTTTTATGAGGTGACAGAAGTGGAAAAAACTAGAACGAAGAGAAGAAAAATTAGACGAAGAAGAAGACTTGTATTTACATTAAGTATTTTTTTACTATTTGTTATTATTGGAACGGGAGTTTTTATTTTAGATAAACTGAGTTCAAAAGGAGTAATAGCTGGAAATGTAGGTATTATAGAAAGAAAGCATCAAAATGATGATAATATATCAGAACCATTTAAAGAAATAGAACTAGATGGAAATAAAAATGAAATACACAAAGCGCTAATAGAAAAAGAAATCAAAGTTGCAAAGGAAACAGAAAAACCAAAAGTTGCAGAGACAATTGAAAACAATAAGATTGCTTATTTGACTTTTGATGATGGTCCATCTACTACTGTTACACCAAAAATACTTGATATATTAGATGAATATGATATTAAAGCAACTTTTTATGTAATAGGATATTTAGCAGAAAGAAACCCAGAATTAATTATAAGAGAATATGAAAGCGGTCATAGTATTGGAAATCACACATATTCTCATAATTATAAATATGTATATAAAAATGTAAAAAGTTTTTTAGCTGAATTAGATAAAAACGAAAAAGCTTTAAAAAATATTTTAGGAAATGATTTCCATACAAGTACTGTAAGATTTCCTGGTGGTTCCTTTGGAGATAAGAGAAAACCTTATAGAAATGCGTTGAAAGATAAAGATATTACTTATGTCGATTGGAATGCATTAAATGGAGATGCAGAAGGTCACAATATACCAAAGGCAAAACTTGTTAAAAGACTAAAAGAAACCTCAAAGGGAAAAGACAAATTGATAATACTAATGCACGATGCAGGGGCAAAGAAAACCACTGTAGAAGCATTACCCGAAATCATTGAATATTTAATAAGTCAAGGATATGAATTTAAAGTTATAGAATAAGATGTTAATAAAAAAATAAAATTGAAAGAAACCTATTGTTAGGTTTCTTTTTTCTCAATAAACTAAAAAAAGAGAATATTGTTAACATTAATTAATAACATTGTTCCAAAAAAATCTTTAGTCAGCAATTATATTATGTAATATAATATCTAAAAGACATAGAGATGAGGTGCTTATATGAAGAAAAGAAATGCAAAATTAATTCTAGGTATTATCTTAACTATATTATTACTATCAGTAGTAATATATGAAGAAATTATTATTCCAGTAGATTCATATTCTATTGATGAAGGTTCAGAGGGATATATTTATGATGAATATTTCAAATTAGAACATCCTCTTCCCCCAAATGATTATGATAAATTGGGGACAGATCCATTAGGTAGAAATGTAATAAGTATGTTAGTATCAGGAACTAAAACAACTTTAGGGATTGGGTTTTTAGCTACAACAATAAAATTTATCATCGCTATTTTAGTAGTGTTTACTATTAATGAGAGGGTAAGGAAGAAAATTATTAAGACTTATTCAATTGTTTTCAATATAGTAGTGGAAATTATAATTGCATTTTTAATTTTAAGATTACCTTGGTATAAAGAATTAGACCTAAAATACGCTATTATGGTCTATGGGTTAGTTTTAGGAATAATAGGATGGGGAAGATTAGCAAGAAAAATAGATGAATCTAACGATAGCATAGCAAGTATGATAGGAAACGGTTTTATTGAATTAAGTAGAGTGCTATTTATTCAATTTGTTTTGGGTATCGGGGGAATAACAGTAGGTGTTAATAAGTTTGCAAATATAGAAACTAAATGGGGATATATGCCTAACTATAATCCTGAATGGGCAGGTATGTTAGCTACAGCTGGAAAAGCTTTAAGTACAAGAAGTTTCTGGCTGATTATAGGACCAAGTATATGTTTTATTATAGCTATTATTAGTTTTTTACTATTAGGCAAAGGAATTTTATATGATGTTGAAGTAGATAATTATAAAAAACTCAAGAAAATAGCATTATTCTTTTCACCAAAGGAATTTATTAATCAATGTAATAACTTATACAGATATTGGGGAAATGTAGTTTTTAAATCATTTGTAGTTGCCTTAATTATCTTTATAATAGTAGGACAATTCCATATAAACAAATATAAGAATAGATATCAGTTTGATTTAGATATTGCATACAAACATATAGAAGAACTATCTAAATATGAAGGAAGAAAAACAGGAACTTTAGAGAGAGATAAGGTTGCTAACTATATAGCCGAAGAATTAAAAAAATACGATATAAGTCCTCTTTTTGAAGATGAATACATTCAAGAATTTGATGTAGATGGCAAAGTTAAAGGGAAAAACATCGGAGGATATATATGGGGGAAAAACAGTAACAATCCATTAGTATTAGTTACTAGCTATGATTGTTTAGGAAAGGATAACAAGGGTTTATATAAAAATGGAACGAGTGTTGCAGCAACATTAGAACTTGCTAGAAATCTAATAGCTAAGAGCAAAGAAAATATGAACTCAAGAACCATAGTATTTTTATTTACTGATGGTAGTGAAGAAAATGGACAAGGAGTAGTTGAAGCTATAGGAAATAAAAATGTAGATGTATACAGTTTTTATGTGTATATGAACTACTTGGGATTAGGTCAAAGTAATAAGCTCTACATGGATACTTCTACAGTAAATAGTGCCTTTGATATTTTTTATAAAAACATCAAAGGCATAAAACTAAGAGGTAAAGAATTGGGCATCCCAATTAAGCAAGAATATCTATATCCTGCATTTTGTGATATTCAAAATTTTATGGAAAAAGATGTATCAGGAGTTGTAATTTCAAGTGTAGATACACAAAATATTGTTAAACAATATGATGGTAAAAGTCAAAATGATTTAAGCAATATTAACAAAGAAAAATTAAAAGAACAATCACAATTAGTATTAGATTTTGCTGTAGATTATGCATGGATAAGCAATTGGCATGATAGAGGACTAAAAGCTAATAATTAAAAAATAGGTAGGGATTTCCCTACCTATTTAACTTCCAAATAATTAGCAATATTTGCGTTTTCATCAATCTTACCTACAATCTTAGGAGTTTTACAACTCATAATAACTGTAACTCCAGGGCCATGACCTGATAATATACAATCACTGTGCACAATAACTCCAATGGATACTGACTCACCTAAATATTGTCTTCCATTTGTATTGTCACAATCTCTTAACAAAACTAAATCTCCAAACTTAAGCTTATCTATTCCAAATTCCTTGTTTGCACCTTTATCGCCAGTCATTATGTCATAATCTCCAGAAAAAGCTGTACTACTACCAACTCCTGAACCCATTAAATATGCTGGTATTTCAGTAACAACAGGCACTTCAAGAACTCCATTTTTATCTATTATTGACAGTTTATCAAAGAGATTTGGGTCAATATTCATACATTTTACATCTTCAAAGTCTTCAATAGCCAAACCTTGACCATGAGCCTTAATCAAAATAGTATCATCAATAGCCATTTTTTCCAAATCTTCTTCCTTAAAGTATATAAGAACATGTTCTATACCACCATGCATACCAGTTACATAGCCTTTTGCACCTTTAGCATCTCCAGTTATTACCTTTGCTTCATTACCAATACAAGCCAATAGCATAAGTGCGTTGTTTTCCATATTGTCACTATTTTTAATACTAACCCCTGGCTCAATATGATCCCCTACCCATTTCATACAAGAGTCTCCAATTTTTACATTGTAACAAATACCTCCAGTAGATGGGAGTATTTCTCCAATACCTTCTCTATTGACTCTATAGGGTTTTCCACCTACTATAGGGCTATGGACTTTACCTTGTACTGATTGAATAACAAGTCTATCACTATTTGTCTTTACCATGATTATTACCTCCAATAAATTTAGTATATATTAAACTTCTACTTAAAATTATAAAATCCTTTAAAATTTTAAAGGTATTTAATAAATTATGAAGAATATTTATCATTAATAAGAAAATTATTGGAGGAGAAAATAGTGATTGGGATTAAAATGTTTTTATTAATAATATTTATGATACCAGTGTATGCATTACTTATATATGGTATTAAAGATCCAGAAGACATGGCAACATTTGGAGAAAGATGGAAGTATAGAGAAAATATTTATCCAACAGAGGACTATATAAAATACATAAAAATATCATCTATAATAACTACAATTATTATTACATTAATTCTAATTTTTACTATATTGAGTTGGTTTAATGAATAAAACATTCATAAATATAGTGAAATAATTAATACAATAATGTATAATTAAATTAAAATAAGTAATTGCGAAACTATTTTTGAAAAATGAATAATAGAAATATAAATCTTTTAAAAATAAAGTTTGGGAGTTGAAAGTGGAAATTTAATGAAATCAATAAGTTATTCTCAAAAATGGGTACACAAAATAAAGCTATTGAATTTATGAGAAAATTAATATCTAAACAAATATCTAAGCAATTAATGGTTTTAAGCTTCTGATGTATTCATGTTTATGTATTTTATCAGCAAGAACAACAGTAATTAACTGAGTGATACCTGCTAGAAGTAAATCAGCATGAATAGTTTTCTCGTTTTGAGTTTTGCGTCCAGCAATGCAAAAGCTTTCTTTAAAGTGATTTATGGACTGTTCTACTACTGAACGAATTTTGTAAACTTTATCCCATTCTTCTGTGTCTCGAAGAGTACCTGGATAAGCACGAAGATCTTTTTCAGGATATATGTAGAGCATTCTTCCACAAGGTGATGAAGTACAAGGGTCTTCGCAAAAGTGTCTCCTTTTGCGTTTACCATTATCGTCTTTAATCCATTTCATTTTTGGGCATACAAACTTAAACCTTTTAATACCAGATTTCAAACATGAAGATCCCTCTGACTTCATTAAAAGAGTTGAGTCATGTGGGCAGTAGGGTATCCCAGCTTCATTTACTGTATAGTCTGGATGCTTTAGAGAAGAACGTTGATTTAAAGGAATATACGCTTTACTAAATTTTAAATCAGTAAGTAAATCTCTGTAAATATTAGTAGCATCAAAAGCGGCATCACCAATGAAAATATTTGGTTTAATACTAGGATGTTTTTCAAAGTAGTCTTTTAGAACAGGGATGACAGCTTTGGCATCATGAAGTGATTTATCTTCATTTGGTGAATCTGATTTTTTATCAACAATGATTTCAGGATGAGAATTTAAAAAATCTTTATTGTAAAAAGAAATATCCCTTACGATTCCTAAACCATTTGTGACCATACCAAATTTATAGACATAGCAAAAGTGCCCATTGATGTAAAGTTGCTTTATTTCAGGGTTAGACGCAGCATTCGAAGGCATGGAGCCATATGCAACTTTGTATGGATCATAAGAATCATCAAGACCTTGAGATTTTTTAAAAGCTTTTAATTGTTTAATTATTTTATTAGCATATTTAGGATTATTTTCAGCGACAAAAGCTTCAATTCCTGAAGTATCAAAAATCGTCATAGAAGCTTTAGCTCCATCAATATCTTGGCATATGGGCTCAGTAACATCAACAAGATTATCAAATACAGTTTGTAAATCTTCTAAGAAATCTTGTTTGAAACGAGTAAATTTAGAACCATCAGGAACTTTATTAAACCCACAAAAATCTCTTAATTCACTTGAATACTTAAGAAAAGTAATTAAGAGAGTATCTGTAGGAATAGAGAAGATTCTTTGAATAATCAAAGCCCATAACATGGAATGAAGCTTGTATTCACGGGGTCTTCCAGTAGAAGCATAAAAGTGGTGATAAAAAGAAATAGGGATAAACTCATTAAGATTAATGGTATTTTCAAGTAATGAAAGAAACTTAGGTTTATCGTCTTCAAAAAAAGTTTTACAATCTGAATAAATATCTGCCAAAGAAAGCTGTTTTTGTGGTATCATATTTTTATAACTCCTTTCAGGTTTTGGTGGATTTGTTGCTTGACACTTCAATTTTACCATAAATCAGTGAGGAGTTATATCTTTTTAAAGAAAAAATGTCCCGTATTCATGCGGGTTATGGCGTTTCGCAAACGCCTATTAAATTAAAAATATATGAGGTGATTTTATGATAACAACAACCACACCAAGTGTTGAAGGTAAAAAGATAGTAGAATATAAGGGTATTGTTTTTGGAGAAGTAGTATCTGGTGTTAATTTTCTAAAGGACTTTGCAGCAGGGCTTAGTAATTTCTTTGGAGGTCGTTCTAGTTCTTATGAAGGAGAACTAATTGAGGCTAGAGAAGCAGCTATAAGAGAAATGGAAAGTAGAGCAGCAAAACTAGGAGCTAATGCAGTAGTTGGAGTTGATATAGACTATGAAGTATTAGGACAAGGTGGAGATATGCTCATGGTTACTGCTTCAGGAACAGCAGTAATTGTTGAATAAAAATAAGGGGTCATTCTTTGACTCCTTATTTTTAACCTAGAATATATTGTCTATTTATATTTGAATATTTAATTTGTTCAACAATTTCCATTAAATCAATATTTATTTCACCTAACTTATCTTCGATTATCTCTTTAATAGAAATTGGCTTATAATCAATATGATCCACGGCTACATTGAAATACTTATTCTGTTCTAATTTTTTAGGCAATAACTTTCTATGATGATGACCGTGAATATTAAAAGTTTCATTTGATATGTTTTTCATTGGCTTATGAGTTAATAAAAAATTATGACCTAATAATGAGAATTCCATCTTGTTATATATCTTAATTCTTCTAGTTTCTAATAGTTTTTTGTATCTAAATTTAAAGTCGTGATTACCTTTTATCAGTATTTTCTCACCATTTAATTTTCTCAAAAGAAAATTAGAGAAAAGTTTGCTTCCAGCAAAGAAGTCTCCTAATATTATAACTATATCATCTTTATCAACATTGTCATTCCAATTTGTTATCAGTGCTCTATGCATTTCTATGATATTTTTAAATGGTCTATTAGAAAATTTCACAGCAAATTTTTGCCCAAAATGAGTGTCAGAAATTAAATATATATTTTTCATTTAAAATAATTTCCTCCTTGTTTTTCATTTCGTTATAATTATAAACTATTTTAACTATATTTTCAAACAATAAAATATATTATTTTTTATATAATTTTTCGTGTATAATAAATTATACAAAACACATGAAAGAGGTGACTTATTTGAAATTATTAAGACAATTAGGAATTATACTTGGTATTTTATTTGGAAGCCACCTATTGCAAAAGGTTACAGGGTTGCCTATACCAGGGACTGTTTTAGGAATGATAATATTGTTGATTGGTCTTATAACTGGTTTAATAAAAATTGAAATGATATCTGAGGTAAGCCAATTTTTATTAGATCATTTAGTTTTCTTTTTTCTGCCTGCAGGTGTTGGAATTATGACATCAATAGATATTATAAAAGATAAATGGCTACCACTGTTGATAGTAACGATATTAACTACAGTAATAGTTTTAGTTGTAACAGGTTTAACAGTACAAGCTTTAAAAAGAGTAAAGGAGAGTAATAGATGATTGAAATTTTTGATACACCTATATTTGGAATTGTAATATCAATTGTTGCTTTTGAAATAGGGATTATAATTAATAGGAAAACAAAGCTATCTATACTAAACCCCCTTATTATTGCAGTAGGTTTGATAATAGCATTTTTATCCATTTCCCATATTGACTATGAAGTATACAACAAAGGCGGAAGTATGATATCTTTTCTTTTAGGACCAGCAACAGTAGTTTTAGCAGTACCACTATATAAACAAATTGAAAAGCTAAAAAAAGAAAAAACTCCTATATTAATAGGTATTACTGTTGGTTCATTAACAGGGCTACTTAGTGTGTATTTTTTAAGTAAGTTATTTGGTCTAGATGAGATATTGACACTTTCACTAATGCCAAAGTCTGTAACTGCAGCTATATCAATGGAGGTTTCAAAACAAATAAATGGAATTCCAGCTTTGACTGTTGCTGCTACTGTAGTAACTGGCATAACAGGAAATGTTCTATGGCCTTATATAAGCAAAATATTTCATATAAAAGATGATGTAGCTACTGGTATTAGTTTAGGTACAGGAGCCCATGCAGTAGGAACAGCTAAAGCAATGGAACTTGGAGAAGTAGAAGGGGGCATGAGTTCACTAGCAATTGGTGTTGCAGGCCTTATAACCGTACTTCTAGCACCATTATTAGTTAGGATGCTATTTTAAATATTTGCCCCCAAACCATCCCATAGCTAAAATGGTTTACACTTTGTAATAAAAGTGTTATGATGTAGACGTAAGAAAAAATTAAATAGCAAATCAAGGGGTGCTTATATTAATAGGCTGAGATAGGAATGTTATTCCTGACCCTATGAACCTGATTTGGGTAATTCCAACGGAGGGATTTATTTTTTTATGTTTATTTTTGAATAAAAGCTGTATGCTTCCGTTGAAGTATACAGCTTATTTTTTTGAAGGGAGGTTAAAATGAACACTTATAGGATAATAGATGCAAATATTAACAGAGTCTCAGAAGGTTTAAGAGTCATAGAAGATATAGAAAGATTTATATTTGAAAAAGAAAAAATTGCCAAGGAAATAAGAGAAATAAGGCATTTAGTAAGGAAGTGTTTTAAAAGTCCTCAATTATTACAAAATAGAAATTCAAACACAGATATAGGACTTAAAATATCACAAAATACTACATTAGATAAAAAAGAAGATATAGACTCATTACTCATATCAAATTTCAAGAGGGTAGAAGAGGGATTAAGAAGTATTGAAGAATGTTTAAAAATTTTAGAGTATTATCAAGAGTCAAAGATTTATGAAAAGTTAAGATTTAGTGTATATAGCTTAGAAAAGAAAGTTTTTATAAAGGCATTACCAAGAACAGATATCTATGGAATTACAGGTGAAAGATTTTCAAAGGGAAGAACAAATATTGAAGTAGTTAAAGATATGATTAATGCAGGGATTAAGATCATCCAATATAGAGAAAAAGATAAATCCAAAAGAGAAAAATATGAAGATTGTGTAGCTATTCGAGAATTGACAAAAAAAGAAGAAATAACTTTTATAGTAAATGATGATATTGATATTGCCATATTAGTAGGGGCTGATGGTATACATATTGGACAAGATGATATACCAATTGAAGAAGTAAAACAGATTGCTCCAAATATGATCATTGGACTTTCAACTCACAACAGTGAACAAGCTATTCATGCTGTAAAAGCAGGTGCTAATTATATAGGTGTAGGGCCAATATTTAAAACAACTACAAAAGAAGATACAGAACACAGCCAAGGTCTTAATTATTTAAAATGGGTTTCAGAAAATATAGGTATTCCTTATGTAGCAATAGGTGGAATTAAAGAAGAAAACATAGCAAGTGTTAAAGAACATGGTGGACAATATTATGCCATGATCAGTGAATTGACAAGTGCAGACAGTATGAGTGAAAAGGTTAAATCAATAAGAGAAATATTAAAGGAGGAAGAAGAATGAATTATACAACGCAAATGGATGCAGCAAAGAAAGGCATTGTTACAAGAGAAATGGAAATAGTAGCAAAAAAAGAACATATGGATGTAGAAGTTTTGAGAAATGGTATTGCTGAAGGGAAAATAGTAATACCAGCAAACAAAAACCATAAATCTCTAGATCCAGAAGGTGTGGGAGAAGGTCTTAAAACTAAGATCAATGTAAACCTAGGAATATCAAAAGATTGTAATGATATAGAAAAAGAATTAGATAAGGTAAAAGTAGCAATTGATATGAAAGCAGAAGCCATTATGGATTTAAGTAATTTTGGAAAGACTGAAGAATTTAGAAGAAGATTAGTTGAGATTTCTCCAGCTATGATTGGAACTGTACCTATATATGATGCAGTTGGTTTTTATGACAAAGAATTAAAGGAAATAACAGCAAAGGAATTTTTAGATGTAGCAAGAAAACATGCTGAAGATGGAGTAGATTTTTTAACAATACATGCAGGTATGAATAGAAGAACAGCTCAAGCTTTTAAAAATACTAAAAGAGTGACAAATATTGTATCAAGGGGTGGATCCTTACTTTATGCTTGGATGGAATTAAATAATAGGGAAAATCCATTTTATGAATATTTTGATGAACTTCTTGATATCTGTGAAGAGTATGATGTAACTATTAGTCTAGGTGATGCACTAAGACCAGGAAGTATAGAAGATGGAACTGATGGACCTCAAATACAAGAGCTTATAGTATTAGGAGAGCTTACCAAAAGAGCGTGGGAAAGAAATGTTCAAATTATAATTGAAGGCCCTGGTCATTTAGCCATAAATGAAATAGAGGCAAATATGTTACTTGAAAAGAAACTATGTTATGGAGCACCATTCTATGTATTAGGACCGATAGTTACTGATATTGCTCCAGGGTATGACCACATTACAAGTGCCATAGGCGGCGCAATTGCAGCAAGCAGTGGGGCAGATTTTCTATGCTATGTAACTCCAGCAGAACATTTAAGACTTCCAGATTTAGATGATATGAAAGAAGGTATCATAGCAACTAAGATTGCAGCTCATGCAGGAGATATAGCTAAGGGAATTCCTTCAGCCAAAGAATGGGATTTAAAAATGAGTAAGGCAAGGCAAAGATTGTGTTGGGAAGAAATGTTTGAGCTAGCTATAGATGATGAAAAAGCTAGAAGATATAGAAAGGAATCAACACCTGAACATGAAGACAGTTGTACTATGTGTGGAAAAATGTGTTCTGTTAGAAACATGAATAGAATTTTGGACGGTAAAGATATAAATATCTTGAGAAATGATGACTAAAATTTTGTAAAAAGGTAGGGATTATAATGGATAATAATAAAACCAAAAAATTAGCAATAGCAGCTATGTTTGTTGCTATTGGAGTGGTTCTTGGAAATGTTATATTTATTCCAGTGGGAGTTTCAAAGTGTTTCCCAATTCAACATACTATAAATGTTCTATCTGCAACAATACTAGGGCCTTTTTATGGTGTAGCTGTAGCTTTTTGCATATCTCTAATTAGAAATATATTAGGTACAGGAAGTCTTTTAGCTTTTCCAGGGAGCATGATAGGAGCGCTATTAGCAGGACTTATTTTTAGACAAACTAAGAATTGTTATCTAACGGCTATAGGAGAAGTGTTTGGAACAGGAATACTTGGAGGATTGCTTGCCTTTCCTATAGCAAAGTTTGTAATGGGAAAAGATGTAGTAGCGTTATTTTTTGTATATCCATTTATTTTAAGTAGTATTGGTGGAAGTATAATAGCTGTTGTATTATCAAAGGTTATAGAAAAATATGGTAGACCTCAAATAAATAAGGAGAAAAGTAATGAATGCTGATATTTACAAGCTATCAAATAGGATAAGGGAAGAAAAGCCCTTAGTTCACCTTGTCACCAATAGTGTTACAAGAAATGATTGCGCCAATGTGGTTATTGCCATTGGTGCTTCTCCTATTATGGCTATAGATTCTAGAGAAGTGGAAGAAGTGGTTTCTGTTTCTAAAGCACTTGTATTAAATATTGGTACAATAGAAGAAAATATAGTTGAATCAATGATATTAGCTGGAAAGAAAGCAAACAGCTTAAATATTCCAGTAATATTAGATCCAGTAGGAGTTGGAGTGTCAGAGTTCAGAAAAAACATAGTAGGAAAAATATTTGAAAATATTCATGTATCCATTATAAAGGGAAATCAATCAGAGATTAAAACCATATGCGGACTTGAGGCAAATTCCAAAGGAGTAGACTCAGGAGATAATGATAGCGTAGATGAAATAACAAGAATATCACAGATTCTTTCAAAGAAAACAAATTCAGTAGTAGCAGTAACAGGAAAAATAGATGTAATAAGTCAATTTGACAAAACCGTATATCTATCAAATGGCAATAAAATGTTAAAGAAAATTACGGGAACTGGATGTATGGGAACAGCTTTAGTAGGAGTGTTTTCAACAATTACCAATAACATGTTAGAAGCAGCAGTAGCAGGTATTTCATCATTAAACACAGCTGGAGACATAGCTTATAAAAAAACTACAGATATTGGTGGAGGATGTGGTAGCTTTAAAGTAAATCTATTTGATGCTATAGGTGCAAGCTCCTACTTGACAAAATAAGATTTGCGTTATACAATATCAAATAAGTTAAAAAATGAATACGAAAACTCTTATCTAGAGTGGTGGAGGGACTGGCCCGATGAAACCCAGCAGCCTGTACTTTGTACAAGGTGCTAATTCCTGCGGTGTTTACCGAGAGATGAGAGAGGATATATAGCCTCTTTCTTCTTGAAGAGGTTTTTTTATTGTTTAAAAACCTCACGAAAGAGGTTTTTTGTATATATGACAATTTAACTAGATATTTAATTAAAGGAGTGAAGTACATTGATACATGTAGAAAATCTATCAAAAGTATACAAAAACAATAACAATGAAAAAATATATGCCTTAAATAGCATCAACCTTGAAATTAATAAAGGAGAGATATTTGGCATAATTGGTCTAAGTGGAGCCGGGAAATCCACTTTGATTCGCTGTTTAAATAGACTTGAGGAACCTACTACTGGAAAAGTAATAATGGACAATATAGAGGTAACTAAATTAAATAAAAATGATTTAAGAAAAAAGAGAAAAGAAATAGGGATGATTTTTCAACATTTCAATCTACTTTCTTCTAAAACCGTATATGAAAACATAGCTTTTCCCCTAGAATTAGAAAAGCTAAGCAAAGATGAAATAGATAAAAGAGTTAATACTCTTTTAAAATATGTGGAACTAGAAGATAAAAAACATGCTTATCCTTCTCAGCTTAGTGGAGGCCAAAAACAAAGAGTAGCTATTGCAAGGGCCCTTGCTAACAATCCTAAGATACTTTTAAGTGATGAGGGGACATCAGCATTAGATCCAAAGACTACGAAATCAATTCTAGAACTTCTATGTAAAATACGTGATGAATTTGGACTAACTATTGTACTTATAACACATCAAATGGAGGTAATAAAAGATATTTGTGATAGGGTTGCAATCATTGAAGATGGGAAGATCATAGAAGAAAACACAGTTAAAGAGATATTCGCAAATCCAAAAACAAAGACTTTACAAGAATTTATCCGATTGGAGGTGATATAAATGTTAGATTTAATCATTCCATCACTATTTGAAACTCTATATATGGTTTTTTTCTCTACCATATTTTCCTTATTGCTAGGATTTCCTATAGGTATTCTTTTAACAATAACTGAAAAAGATAGTATATGGGACAAGCCACTGTTAAACCAAATACTTAATGGTATAACCAATATACTTAGATCATTTCCTTTTATTATTCTAATGATACTAGTATTTCCAATATCTAGGTTAATAGTGGGAACTACCATTGGAACTAAAGCTACAATTGTACCATTATCAATTGCAGCTGCTCCATTTGTAGCAAGGATCATTGAAAGCTCACTAAAGGAAGTAGATAATGGAGTGATTGAAGCTAGCGTGTCTATGGGGGCAACAGTACCTCAGATAATTTTTAAAGTACTCATTCCTGAAGCTATGCCTTCATTAGTCATGGGAATTACACTGACAATAATAAATTTGATTGGCTATTCAGCAATGGCAGGAGCAATAGGAGGCGGTGGCCTAGGGGATTTAGCTATTAGATTTGGACTATATAGATTTCAAACTGATATTATGATTGTCTCTGTAGTAATAATAATCATTTTAGTACAGGGAATACAACTAATTGGCAACAAGATATCAGCAACTATAAACAAAAAATAAGGGGGAAATAAAAGTGAAAAAGAATATTATATTATCAATATTAATAATAGTTTTAAGCATCTCAGTATTTACAGCTTGTGAAAAAAAAGAAAGTACTACAGAGGATTTAAATATATTAACAATAGGTGTTTCTCCAGTTCCACATAAAGAAATAATTGAATGTATAGAAAAGGATTTGAAAGAGGAAGGAATAGATATTGAAATAGTAGAATTTACTGATTATGTAAAACCAAATTTATCTTTAGCTGAAGGAGAAATTGATGCAAACTTTTTTCAGCATGAACCATATATGAATGAATTTTCAACTGAGCACAAAATAGATATTGTATCACTTGGGAAGATTCACATAGAGCCATTGGGATTATATTCTTTTAAATACAAATCAATTGAGGAATTAGGTGAAGGTAGTGTTGTAGCGATACCTAATGATCCCACTAATGGAGGAAGAGCTTTAATATTACTTGAAAAGCATAATCTTGTAAAGTTAAAAGAAGGGGTTGGATTATCAGCAACAGAAAAAGATATAGTGGAAAATCCTAAGAACTTAGTTTTCAAACCTCTTGAGGCAGCTCAACTACCTAGAATATTAAAAGATGTAGATGCTGCGGTAATAAACGGAAACTTTGCCATTGAAGCAGGACTTGTTCCTACAAAAGATGCATTGATTCTTGAAGACAAAGATTCTCCTTATGCAAATATTATAGCAGTTAGAAAAGGAGAAGAAAAAGAAGAAAAATTACAAAAATTATTAAAAGCCCTTCAAAGTGATAAGGTTAAAGATTTTATTGATCAAAAATATAATGGAGGAGTAATACCTGCTTTCTAGAAAATAATTTAATTGAAACTCATAAAAAAATTAGATATTATATATATAAAAGTGGTATATAATAGATAGTTGATGATATTATTAAAACAAGAGTGAGTTTAAATACAAGAGGGGGTATATATATGGGCATTTTGACAAGATTTAAGGATATAATGTCAAGTAATATTAATGCATTGTTAGATAAGGCTGAGGATCCAGAGAAGATGATTGATCAATGTTTAAGAAATCTAAATAGTGATTTAGGTAATGTAAAAGCTGAAACTGCATCTATTATGGCAGAAGAACAAAGATCAAAAAGGGCATTAGATGAATGTACGGCAGAAATTCAAAAGATGGAGAACTATGCTGTTAAAGCATTAGAAGCTGGCAATGAAGATGATGCTAGAAAATTTTTAGAGAGAAAGGTAAATTTAACAACAAAAGAAACTGAACTACAAGAAGCATATAATTTAGCTTCTTCCAATTCAGCAAGAATGAGAGAAATGCATGATAAACTTGTAGCAGACATCGGTGAATTGGATGCACGTAAGGCTATGATTAAAGGCAAAATGTCCGTAGCAAAGACCCAAGAGAGAATAAATAAAATTGGTTCATCTGTAAATAGTGCTAATAATTCTATACTAGCTTTTGATAGAATGGAAGAAAAGGCAAATAGAGTTTTAGATGAAGCCAATGCAATGGCAGAGCTAAATCAAGGTCCAAAAGATGACATAAAAGATTTGACTAAAAAATATGATAGTAATAATACAGATGTAGATGATGAACTAGCTAAACTTAAGGAAAAGTTAAACAAATAAGTTGATTTTAATAAGGGTTGTAGTATTTTCTACAGCCCTTATACTAGTTTGTGAAAGGGGTGAAATAGTGGTAATACATTATAAATGCCCAAACTGTGGTGGTGATATGGCTTTTGATAGTGAAACGGGGAAATTACATTGCCATAGTTGTGGACGATACGATAATATAGAAGATTTTCCTGACGAATACATAACAACTACATTTTCAGAAGATGAAGCAAAGGAATACCATTGTAAAAATTGTGGAGCAGTAATCATGACAGATAGTGATACAACTGCTACGACTTGTAGCTTTTGTGGAGCAGGAGTTGTGCTTGGAGATAGATTATCTGTCAAGATGGCTCCAGCAAAAATTATTCCTTTCACCATAAGCAAAGATCAGGCTATGCAAGCCTTTAAGTCATGGTGTAAAAATGGCCGTCTTACACCAAAGGGATTTATGACCGCAGATAGAATAAAGAATATAACTGGGATATATGTTCCATTTTGGCTATATGATTTAAATAGTAATGTTCAAGTAAGTGCAGTTGGAACCAAAGTTAGAACATATACTAGAGGCGACTATATATATACAGAAACTAGATACTATGATATATATCGTGATATCAATTTAAACTACATAAAGGTACCAGTTGATGCCTCTGAAAAAATGAATGATATTCTCATGGATAAATTAGAACCATATCAGTACAACGGTCTAAAAGAGTTCAAAACTCCATATCTTGCAGGATACATTGCAGAGAAATATAATTATGATGAAGGAGAACTTTTACCTAGAGCTAAAAACAAAATACAGAATTATATTGAGTCCTATATAAATTCAACTATTGTTGGCTATTCTTCAGTTAGATATAATAGCAAACATATAGACACTAGTAAAAAACATGCTTATTATACTTTGCTTCCTGTTTGGATGGTATATTATGACTATGACAAACAAGAACATACCTTTGCAATGAATGGCCAAACTGGTAAGGTTGTTGGTAAGCCTCCTATAAGTTATGCTAAAGTTGCTACTTGGTTTAGTGGAATTGCTGGTATAACATTTATAACACTTAAGTTGATTGCTTTGATTATGGGGGGTGGATTTTATTGAAAAACAAAATAAAAATAAAATTAATTCCATTATTTATAATAGTATTTTTATTATTTCCTCTTGTAATCAATGTAGCTATAGCTGCTTCTAAAACAAAGCAGAGAATTTACGATTTTGCAGGATTATTAACAGATGAAGAAATAGTTAATCTTGAAGAAATGTCTGAAAAATACAGCTCAAAAAGAAATACAGACATTATAATACTGACTACAGATGATACAGGTGGAAAAGATGTAGTAAAATATATGGAAGACTTTTATGATGAAAAAGCTTTAGGATATGACAAACCCCATGGGAATTGTGCTATTTTAACAATAGATATGCAACATAGAGAAGTGTATGTTGCGGGATTCTATCGTGGCGAAGAATATTTAGATAATGATAGATGTTCACTTGTACGTGAAAAGATAACCCCGGATTTATCAAGTGGTAATTATCATGATGCATTTTATACATTTATTAAGACTTCCTATAAATATATGGGCATAAGGCCAGGAGTGAATCCAAATAATATAATATTTAATTCATGGTTTCAAATAATAGTTTCCCTAATAGTAGCGGGAATATCTGTTGGTATAATGGCTTTTAACTCAGGTGGCAGAATAACAGTTAATGAAGGAACTTATAGAGATTTTAGTAATTCCAGAGTAATTGATAGAAGAGATAACTACATAAGAACTTCAGTCACAAAACACAGAAAACCATCA
This sequence comes from Anaerosalibacter sp. Marseille-P3206, assembly GCF_900155565.1. Lineage (NCBI taxonomy): Bacteria > Bacillati > Bacillota > Tissierellia > Tissierellales > Sporanaerobacteraceae > Anaerosalibacter > Anaerosalibacter sp. Marseille-P3206. Next base: position 521,520 of record NZ_FUHM01000002.1, on the reverse strand, counting down.
GATGACAACCACAATAGTGGAGGTAGTAGCGGTGGTGGAGGTGGAGTTACAAGTGGTGGCCACTCACATAGTGGTAGTAGAGGTAGTTTCTAATAGAAAGGAATGATAAAATATGGGTCTATTTAATAAACAATTTGCAAATGTAGTTGAATGGGAAGAGTTTAGAGATGATATGATTTTTTGGAAATGGTCAAATAAGGAGATAAAAAAAGGAAGTAAATTAATAATACGTCCTGGTCAAGATGCAATATTTTTAAATGGAGGTAAGATTGAAGGTATATTCAAAGACGAAGGTGAATACGACATAGAATCTCAGATAATACCTTTCTTATCAACACTAAAGGGATTTAAATTTGGTTTCAATACAGGCATGAGAGCAGAAGTATTATTTGTAAATACAAAGGAATTCACAGTTAAATGGGGTACTAAGAATGCTATTAATATCCCAACTCCACAACTTCCTGGTGGAATGCCAATCCGTGCAAATGGTACTTTCAATTTTAAAGTTAATGACTATATTGCCTTAATAGACAAAATTGCAGGAGTAAAAAATATTTATCTTGTTGAAGATGTCAAACTAAGGATCACTTCTATTCTAGATCAACTTCTTATGAAGTGGATTTCTAAAGAAGGAAAGGATATGTTTAATCTTCAAGCAAATGCTTTTGAAATCTCAAAAGGCATAAAGGAAGATCTAGATATGCAGATTATAGACAGTGGAATGACAATAACAGGATTTAATGTTATGAGCTTTAATTATCCAGAAGAAATCCAAGAAATGATCAACAAAAATGCTTCCCACAGTATGATTGGAGATCTCAATAGATATCAACAGGTATCAATGGTAGATGGAATATCATCTGGCAAAGTAAAAGGTGGAGGAGCTGCCTCTGATATGGCTGGAATGATGATGGGAATGAATATAGCTAAAGAGATGATGGAAAATATGAATAAACCTAATAAAGAGAATAATGCAAAGCCTAATTTCTGCCCAAACTGTGGGCAAAAAACAGGGGAAGCGAATTTCTGCCCTAATTGTGGGCAAAAGTTAGTATAACTCTAGAAATAATGGAAGAGGAAGACCCTTCGTGAAAACGAGGGTTTTTCTATTTGCAGATGGGGGAAAAAACAATGATGTTATATAGATTGTCGACAGGTGATGAGGTCCATAGATATAAAAAAAGTATTGTTGTGACATTTGAAGGTAAAAGGAAAGTCATAAGTACATCACCATTCAATGGTGGATATAGAGAAGATTTGAATTCCGTTTTCAATCACGATATTAATCCTGGAGCAGGAATGGAATGCAAACTAAAAGCACCAACATACGAAGAGCATATGTATTTAGTAGCAGAGGAATTGGGACTAAATCCTAAAAAAACCGCTGGTATTTCAACTGCTGCCTCAATGGACAATGTATCTATAAAAACAGAACGTTATAGGGATATTACAGTAACAGCAATAGTTACTGGAGGAATTGAAGTAAATGCTGGTAGAGTAGGAGATCCAACAACTTTATATGAGAACCAAGGAAAGTTTGAAACAATAAAAGCAGGAACTATAAATATTATATTAGTAATAGATGCTGATTTAACACCTGGTGCTATAACAAGAGCAGTTGTTACATGTACTGAAGCAAAAACTGCAGCTATTCAAGAATTGTTAGAAGGAAGCAAATATTCAAGAGGAATTGCCACTGGTTCTGGAACAGATGGTACTATTATTGTTTCTAATAGTAAATCTAAAGTGAAATTAACAGAGGCAGGAAAACATACAAAACTAGGTGAACTAATAGGTCTTGCAGTGAAAGCAGCTGTAAAAGAAGCTCTCTTTTTTCAAACTGGATTATCTCCTAAACTTCAACACAGTGTGTTAAGAAGAACAAAGCGATTTAGAGTAAATGAAGATATTATTTGGGATAAGTATATTGATATTGTAACAGAGTATGAAGAAATCTTAATGAAACCTCAATTCATACATAATCTTCATACAATAGATACAATAGATGAGTTGGTTACTTTGACTTCTCTTTATGTTCATCTATTAGATCAATTAGACTGGGAACTCTTATCTACAAGAGAAGTAACAAAAGAAGGAGAAATAATCTTAAAAAGAATAATAGATATTTTTAATATAGATATGAAAGAACCATTATTAGATAATATTAAAAAAAAGTCAATTGATGATGTAGTTGAGGTGATGATAGACAAGCTTATAGAAGTTTTAGCAGTAATTTCAGGGAAATTTTGTATTAAAGACAAGTACTTGGAAGGATAAACTCAAAGAAATTGATGAACTATTTAATGAATGATTTACTTTTGGAGGTAATTTTCTTGGAGAAAGCAGAAAAAATAGCAAAGATGAATACTGGAAAGGATGTAAGTATGAAAAATATTGTCCTAAGGGTTGTCCTGCTAGAGTGCTCATGAATAATAGCGATAGTGGTTTTTCATCACAAGATTGTTCTCTTAGAAAGGCAGCTTTTAGTATAGTTAGTAAGATAATGTTAAATTTTTAACTAATAGTTCCCATTTCATTGACAATATTAAAAAAACAATATATTATGGTTTTGGATTAAAAATGGAATATTTTAAGCATTAGCCATCTCTTTAGAGATATTAGGGAAATCGGCGAAAGGAGCAATTATATATGAAAAACAAAAAAAGATTATATCCATTTACTGCAATAGTAGGTCAAGAAACTATGAAAAAGGCATTGATACTAAATGTTATAAATCCAAACTTAGGAGGAGTTCTCATACGAGGAGAGAAGGGAACTGCTAAATCTACTGCTGTAAGGGCTTTTGCAGAACTTCTACCTGAAAGAGATCAAGTAGAAGGATGTATTTTTGGCTGTAATCCTGATGATCTAAGTACAATGTGCGATTCTTGTTTTGAAAACCACCAAAAGGGTGAAGAATTATCAAAGAAAAAAGGAAAGATGAAGGTTATTGACTTACCAGTAAGTGCAACCGAAGATAGGGTTGTTGGAACTCTTGATATAGAACATGCAATAAAAATGGGAGAAAAGAAATTTGAACCAGGTATATTAGCTATGGCAAATAGAAATATTCTCTATGTTGATGAGGTAAATCTTTTGGATGATCACGTAGTTGATGTTCTTCTAGACTCTGCTGCAATGGGAGTAAATACTATCGAAAGAGAAGGAATCTCCTACACTCATCCAGCAAGATTTATATTAGTTGGTACTATGAACCCAGAAGAGGGAGACTTAAGACCACAGCTTTTAGATAGATTTGGAATGGTAGTAGATGTAGTAGGAGAAAGAGATGTAGAAAGTAGAGTAGAAGTAATAAAGAGAAGATTAGAATATGAAGAAGATAGTGAAGAATTTGCACTAAAATGGGAAGAAGAGCAAAGCAAACTAAGAGATAAGATGCTTAATGCAATGAAAATGTTAAAAGATGTAAAATGTAATGATGATATGTACAAAACTGCAGCAAAGATTAGTATTGAACTTGGAGTTGATGGCCATAGGGCAGATATAAGTATGATAAAAACTGCTAAAACTATAGCAGCTTTTGATGGGAAACTGGAAGTAGAAAGTGAACACATGGTGGAAGCAGCGTCCCTCGTACTTCCTCATAGAATGAGAAGAAGACCTTTTGAAGAAGGAGTAATGGAATTTTCAAAAGTTGAAGAATTAATTAGGGGCGATGGAGATGAAAAGTAGATATGTCTATCCATTTTCAGCGATAGTTGGACAAGACAAACTAAAAAAAGCATTACTTATAAATATTGTCAATCCCCTTGTTGGTGGTGTTCTCATAAGTGGAGAAAAGGGAACGGGAAAATCTACTTTAGTGAGAGGACTAGGCAACTTAATACATGATATGGAAGTCGTTGAACTCCCTTTAAATGTCACAGAAGACAGGCTTGTTGGCGCTATAGACATAGAAAAAGCTGTATTAGAAGGGAAAAAAGTTGTTAACAACAGTATACTCATGAAGGCTAATGGAAATATACTATATGTCGATGAAGTAAATTTATTAAGTGAAAGCATTATAAATGCTCTCTTAGAAGTATCTCAATCAGGTATAAGTCGTGTTGAAAGAGAAGGAATCTCTTTTACACATGAATGTTCTTTTGTATTAGTAGGTACTATGAATCCTGAAGAAGGAGGACTTAGGCCTCAACTACTAGATAGATTTGGCTTATATGTAGATGTAATAGGAAGTGAAGATTTAGATGAGAGAGTAAAGATTATAAAGAGAAGAATAGAGTATGAAAATGATCCATTATTATTTATTAACGAATGGAAAGAAAAAGATAAGAAGATATGGGATAAAATTAAAAGTGCAAGAGAATTCATATCAAATGTTAAAGTATCAGAAGATATAATGAAATTAGCTTCAGAAATATCTATAAAATCAAATTGCAGTGGACATAGGGCAGAAATTGTAATGGTAGAAGCAGCTAAGGCAATTGCAGTATTAGATGGTAGAAAAAACATCACTATTGGAGATTTGAAAGAAGCTTCAGAATTAGCTCTTCCCCACAGGATGAGAGACAATCCTCCAAATGTTTCAGAAGCTCCTGAAGAAGAACCTCAAGATGAAAATGAAAATGATGAGGAAAATAAAGAACAAAAACAAAATAACAATGAGGATTTAGAAAATAATGAAACTCCATTAGAGGAACAACAAGAGGAAGAATCTCAAGATGACAATGATGACATAGAAGATGATGAAGACGATATTGATAATGATAATAATGAAGACAGCAATGATGTAAATAATTCTCAAAGTTCTGATGAAGAAACTGTAGATACAATTGGAGATATATTCAAAGTGAAAGATTTGGATATAAAACCTCTAGATAGAAAGAAAAGAAAAGGTAGTGGTAGAAGAAGCATAGTAAAAACAGGAGAACTTCAAGGCAGATATGTACGATATACATTTCCTAAAGGAAAACCTAAGGATATAGCTTTTGATGCAACTTTAAGAGCTGCAGCTCCTTATCAAAGATTTAGAGACAAAAATGGTCTAGCATTAGCAATAAGAGATTATGATGTAAGAGAAAAAGTAAGAGAGAAGCGAACTGGAAGTACTATTTTGTTTGTAGTAGATGCTAGTGGTTCTATGGGAGTACAAAAGAGAATGGAAGCTGTAAAAGGAGCTATAATGTCACTTCTAACAGATGCATATCAAAAGAGGGACAGTGTAGGAATGATTGCCTTTAGAAGGGAAGAGGCAGAGCTTATCCTTGGAGTAACTAGAAGTGTTGATTTAGCTCACAAAAAGCTAGAGGAACTACCAACAGGCGGAAAAACTCCTTTGACATTGGGACTATATAGAGGCTATGAGATATTGAAAGGAGCAATGAAAAAAGATCCTGATATTATACCTGTTTTGGTATTGGTTTCAGATGGAAGGGGAAATGTATCCTTAGAAGGTGGAGATCCTTTAGAAGAAGCACTAGAAGTAGCAGATAAAATTGCTAAAGAAGGAATTCAAAGCATAGTTTTAGACACGGAACAAGATTTTATAAAACTCAAATTGGCAGAAGATATAGCAAAGAAAATGGATGCAAAGTACTATAAGATAGAAGAATTAAGGGCAGATGAAATACTCACTGCAGTAAATGGTGCTAGATAATTGCGACAGTGGGGCGGTTCTTTTTGTCGCATCTAATTTTAGTTATTTCTAGAAATAAAAAATCTGTTATAATAAATAAAGTAGCATTTAATGTTACTTTATTTATTTTTTTCATCAAAATTCAATAAATAAGAAGGGTTATAATGAAAAATACAAATACTAAATATAAATTCTCTCCCCCAAAGAACAAAGATAAGCTATTATCTTACATTATTAAATACCATAAACAATTTCTAATCACTGCTGTATCAGGTATATTTTTCAACTCAGCAATTGTACTAGGCCCTATTTTTCAAGGGAAATTATTAGATGCAGTTGTTAATTCAGCTAATATGAAAGGGATTGTAAAGGCGGGATTAGAGTTTATCGGAGTTACTTTGGCTTTTCAGATAGGGAGATTTTTCAAGCGGTTTTACGTTAGAGATATGGCAAATCGTATGAGTGGTGATATGCGTATTGGGATAATGGAATCTATATTAGCCATGGATTTAAACACTGTGGAAAAGCAAAAAATAGGAGATATGATGTCTACTACCATTGGAGATGTAGATATTGTAGTAGAAGCAGTTAGAAAAACCATAACTGAGTTATGGGATACTTGGGTTCTCATGATAGCATATTGGATGACACTTATGTATTATGACTCTAAAATTACATTAATATCTACTATTCCCATTCCGTTAGTTATTATATTGACCCAGTTAATGAAAAATAAGGTTCACTCAAAATCTAAAGCTGCTAGAAAAGCTACTTCAAAATCAACAATTCAAATTAGAAGAATGATTTCAGAGGTAAATATATTAAGACTATATGGGCGAGAAGAGGCTGAAATAGAAAGATTAGGAGAAAGATTAGAAGATCAGGCCAACAAAAATGTCAAGGTGACAATTTTTAAAAATGGATTAGCACCAATATATTCAGCTTTGGCTAGTCTTGGAATCGTTGTGGTCATATTCTTAGGGGGAAACAAGGTAATTGAAGGCAATTGGACTATAGGTACATTTACAGCCTATATAACCATGTTTCTAGCATTAGCAGTTAGAACAACCACTGCAGCAAAGGTATTTAATATTCAACAGGGTGCTAAAGCATCTTGGGATAGAGTATTAGGGTTAATAAATAATGAAAGCCAAGTTAAATATAAAAAAGAAGATAGCCTTAAACCACAAGAGATATCCATAAAAAATCTTTCTTTTAAATATCCAACCAGTGATGAATACGCAATAAAAGATATTTCATTTAAAGTTTCATCTGGAATGATAATTGGTGTAACTGGTTCTGTGGGTTCAGGGAAAAGTGCCTTAGCTCTTGCACTAACTGGGCTCTACGATTATGATGGGAGTATTTTTCTTGACAATGTAGAACTAAAAGATATTGATTATGAGCAAAAATTGGCTACTACAACATACATGGGACACGATTCCTTCCTTTTTTCAGATAGTCTAAAAAACAATATTACTTGGAATGATGACAATACTGAAAAATTAGGAAAGGTATTAAATATTGCCTCATTAGAACAGGATATTGCTTCTTTTGAAAATGGTATTAATACTCAAGTTGGAGAAAAAGGCACAAAAGTATCTGGAGGTCAAAAGCAAAGAATAGCACTAGCGAGAGCATTATATAAGGATGCTAATATATTAATACTTGATGATCCTTTTTCAGCTGTAGACATAAATACAGAAGCTAAAATCATAAAGAAATTAAGAGAAAACAGAGAAGAACGAACAATATTTATATTTTCCCACAGACTTGATGCATTTAAGTATATGGACATGGTTCTAGTCCTTGATAAAGGCAAAATTGTCCAAAGAGGAACTCACAATGAATTAATAAATACAGATGGTATATATAGTAAGATCATAGATTCACAACAATTTTTGGGAGGTGGAGTAATTGAAAAACAAAATAGTATCTAATGCAATAAAGACAACTAGCAATAATAAATTAAAATACATTATATTTTTAATCATTGCTATTATTGCTGGTATCTTAATGCAACTAGCTCCACCTCAAATTTTAAAAAAGATTATTGATAACAATATTGCAAAAGGGGTTTATGATGGGCTATGGAAATTGTCTTCCTTTTATCTCTTATCTGTAATATTAGGTGGTATTGCTGATTTTACACGTGAATACATGATGGCAATTATTGGCCAAGATATAATATTAAATATTAGGCTCAATATGGGCAAAAAACTATCAAAACTACCAATATCATATTTTTCAAATAAACCAGTTGGTGAAATAATGAGCCAATTTACTTCAGATGTAGATGCTGTAGGTACAGTTTTTACAAGTGGTCTAATAGGAATGATATCTGATGGATTAAAAGCAATTGGTATTATGGTATCCATATTTATTTTAAGCCCCAAATTAGCACTATATATGTTAATTTTAATACCTATAATATATCTTATTGCTAAATTTTTCAAATCCAATACATTCAAATCTCAAATGGAAGCAAGAAAAGCAGTTGGACATATTAATGCTTATGTTCAGGAAGTTTTCAATGGAATAAGGACAATTAAGATATTTGGAATGGAAAATCAATCTATATCGGATTTTCATAAACCTCTAAATCAAAATCTTGAAGCTGTTCACAAAACTAGTACATTAGATTCTATATTTCCTTGTTTGATGCAAATATTAAGGGCAGTTATAATAACTATTACTGTTGTTATAGCAGCGCCAAATGGATTAGGAACATTAGGTATAAGTATTGGTTCAGTTGCAGCAGGAGTTGATTTAATATCTAGAATGCTTGCGCCTATTGAAGCTATAGCAGTAGAGTTTCAAACAATACAAGAAGCTTTATCAGGTCTAGAAAGGATAAACGATTTTGATAAAGAGGAAGAGGAATGTAAGAAGGAATTGATTTTAGAAAGAGAAATTCCCAAAAAACTTTCAATATCCGTAAAAAATATATCCTTTGCCTATGATAATGAAAAAAATATTGTTGATAATATTACCTTTGATATAGAACCAGGGACTAAGGTGGCTCTAGTAGGAAGAACAGGTGCTGGGAAAAGTACTATTTTAAATATTGTAGCAGGATTATATAAGCCAAATCAAGGTAGCATAAAGATAGGAGAATTTGATCCATTTGAAATACCAGCAAATATTAGAAGAAGAATTATAGGGATTGTACCTCAATCTTTTCCCATATATGATGGGACAATTAAAGAAGCAATCACCTTATACGATGAGGATATTACAGAAGAACAAGTAATAAAAGTAGCCAAAATAGTTGGACTACATGAAGATATTATCAGGCTACCAAAGGGATATAATACATTCATAGGAGAAGGAGAAATGAAACTTTCTTATGGTCAATATCAATTATTATCCTTAGCAACTGCATTGGTAAATAATCCTCCAATACTACTTCTTGATGAAGTAAGCTCTGGATTAGACTCTGTAACTGAGGCAAAGATCTTTAAAGCATTAAAAGAAATATCTAAAGATAGAACCATCCTAACAATAAGCCATAGAATATCTGGGATTATAGATGCAGATAAAGTTATCATGTTGGAAAGAGGGAAAATAGTAGAAACTGGCACACCAACAGAGTTGGCAGGAAAAGATGGATGGTATGCTAAATACAGTCAAATAGAGAAACTAGGATGGAATATTGGTGCCAGATGTTAACTTGTGTGTTAACTTGGAAAAAGCGATGCGACAAAAAGAACCGTCCCTTCTGTAGCGAAATTTGTTTTGACATTGCTAGTGAAATATGATAATATTTATAGCGGAAATGAAAGCCATGAAGGCTTTAGAAACCCATGAAGGGATACCGTGATGACGGGTCTATTCATGGGTTATTTTTTTGATTGAAAGGAGTATGAAAATGAATAAAACATTATGGGAAAAATCAGTAGAGTTCCATGGACATGAATGCCCAGGACTTGCTACAGGATATAAAGCTTGTGAAGCAGCAATGGAAAAAATGGGTTTCACATTTTCTAAAGATGAAGAAATTGTATGTGTTACTGAAAATGATGCTTGTGGAGTAGATGCAGTACAAGTTATTACAGGTTGTACATTTGGGAAAGGAAATCTTATTTATAGACCTACAGGAAAGATGGCTTTTAGCTTCTTCAAGCGTGCAAACGGTGAAAAAATCAGAATGATTGTAAAGCCATTTAAAGGAGAAATGGATCGTAAAGAACGACAGGAATACATATTAAATGCCCCAGTTGATGAAATCTTTGATTTTAGTGAACCAAAATTCGAATTACCAGAAAAGGCAAGGATATTTAATTCTATTGTTTGCGAAAATTGTGGAGAAAGTGCACCAGAACACAAAATTAGAATCAGTGAAGGCAAAAAAGTATGTCTTGATTGTTTTGAAGATTACTCTAGAGGTTGGTAATTTTTTAAAACACTTTAATAAATAGATACCTTCTTTTAAGAACATAATATATAATAGTTCTTAGGAAGGTGAATAATATGAAAAACAAATATTTAAATTTAAAAAAAGAAATATCAAAACTTGTAGAAGAAGGGATTTGTATTGCCTTTTCAGGTGGAGTAGATAGTAGCTTAATATTAAAGGTAGCTTGTGAGGCTGCAAAAGAGCAAAACAAAAATGTATATGCAGTAACTTTTGATACAAAGCTACATCCCTTATCAGATATCACTATTTCAAAGGAAGTAGCAAAGAGCATGGGAGCAATTCATAATATAATCCAAGTTGACGAATTTGAAAATGAAGAATTTCTTATGAATCCCATTGACAGATGTTATCAATGTAAGAGATATTTGTTCACACAATTACTAGAATTTGCAAAGAAAAACAATCTCAAACATATTGTTGATGGTACTAATGCAGATGATTTAAATGTATATAGACCAGGGCTTAGAGCTTTAAGTGAAATTGGAGTAATAAGTCCATTGGCAAAATTGGGTATAACTAAAGAAGAAGTTAGAGAAATGGCAAAAGAATTAAATATTTCTGTAGCAACGAGACCATCAACTCCCTGTTTGGCTACAAGATTACCCTACAATACAAAGATAACTAGTGAATTACTAGAAAAAATTGAAAAAGCAGAAGAATATATAAAATCATTAGGCTTTGAAGTTATTAGAGTTAGGGTACATGGAGATATAGTGAGGATTGAAGTAAACAAAGAAGAATTTTCAAAGTTCTTAGAGAAAAAAGATTTAGTTATCAATTATCTAAAAGACTTAGGATTTATTTATATAACATTAGATTTGGAGGGATTTCGTTCTGGAAGTATGGATATCCAAAAATAGAATATTTCATTTGCTTTATTGTCTATTAATGCTGTAATATTATATAAAGGATTATTAATTAAAAGATTGGAGGCATTAATATGAGTAAAACAATAACAGTAGCTGTAGTAGATGGCCAAGGTGGCGGGATTGGCAGTATAATCATTGAAAGATTAAAATCTCAAGTACCAAATATAAAAATTCAAGCATTAGGGACCAATTCTAGCGCTACTAAAAATATGTTAAAAGCTGGAGCTGACGAAGCTGCAACAGGTGAAAATGCAATTGTTTATAATGTGAAAGATGCGGATATAATAATGGGTGTTGTAGCAATACTGATGCCAGATTCCATGATGGGAGAGTTGTCGCCTAAAATGGCTGAGGCTATTGGTTCTAGCCATGCAATGAAAATTTTAATACCACTCACAAGGTGTAATATTAGAGTTGCATTGCCTGGAGAATATAATTTACAAGAATGTGTAGATTATGGCGTAGAACTAGTAAATGACTATATAAATAATTTAGAATAAAGCGAGGAGTATAAAAATGGATATTCATGAATTATTATTTAAAGTAAAAAATGACGAAATTTCTATAGAAGATGCTAAGGAAGAATTAAAGAAGCTACCTTATGAGGATTTAGGATTTGCAAAATTAGATCACCATAGAAAATTACGTTCGGGTTTTGGAGAAGTTATATATTGTAGTGGAAAATCAGATGATCACTTAATAAAAATATTCCAAAACTTCAACGAAAAAGGTATTGATGTATTAGGCACTAGAGCTAGCAAAGAACAATACTTAAAAGTACAAAAAGCGATTCCAGAAGCGGAATATGATGAATTATCTCGTATTATTAAAATAGTAAAATCAAATACAGAAAAAATTGGATGTATTGCTATATGTACAGGAGGAACATCAGATATACCAATAGCTGAAGAGGCAGCCCAAACAGCTGAATTCTTCGGTAGCAATGTTATTAGAATATATGACGTTGGTGTAGCTGGAATACATAGATTATTGTCTAAAATGGATGAAGTTAGAAAAGCTAACTGTGTTGTAGCAGTGGCAGGAATGGAAGGGGCATTACCAGGGGTTATTGCGGGAATGATTGATAAACCAGTGATTGCTGTGCCAACTTCTATTGGATATGGTGCTAACTTCCAAGGATTATCATCATTATTAACGATGCTTAATTCATGTGCAGAAGGAATTTCAGTGGTAAACATTGACAATGGATTTGGTGCTGGTTATATAAGTACTCAAATAAATAGACTGGCGGTGAAAGGAAATGTATAAAAAAACACTATATTTAGAATGTTTCTCAGGCATAAGCGGAGATATGACAGTGGCGTCATTACTTGACTTAGGTGCAGATGAAAAAATATTAAGACAAGCATTAGATAGTTTAAAAGTTGATGAATATGATATTAAAATAGGAAGAACTCAAAAATGTGGTATAGATGCCTGTGACTTTGATGTTATATTACACCAAGATGAACATCATCACCATCACCACGATCACTCTCATGATCATGAACATGATCATGACCACCACCATCACCATTCTCATGAACATCATAGTCACGAACATGATCACGAGCATCATCATGACCATGTTCATAGAAATGTTTATGACATATATAAAATTATCGAGGAATCAGAAATTTCCCATAGAGCAAAAGAAATTTCAAAAAATATATTTGATATTGTAGCAAAAGCTGAGTCTAAAGCTCATGGAATAGATATCGAAAAGGTTCATTTTCATGAAGTAGGAGCAGTTGACTCTATTGTTGACATTGTAGCAACAGCAGTATGTATTGACAATTTAAATATTGATGAAGTTGTTGTTTCTAAACTATATGAAGGAAGTGGCCATGTAAGATGTCAACATGGAATAATTCCAGTTCCAGTACCAGCTGTTACAAATATAGTTATTGACAATTCACTACCAATTAAAATTACAGATGCAAAAGGAGAAATGATAACACCTACAGGCGCAGCTATAGCAGCAGCACTTAAGACAAGAGATAGTTTGCCAGAAAACTATAAAATCAGAAAAGTAGGAATAGGAGCAGGTAAAAAAGATTTTGAAAGAGCAAATATACTAAGAGCATTTATCATAGAAGAAGTACATCCAAATGCTGATAATGATGAGATTTGGGTATTAGAGACCAACTTAGATGATTGTACAGGAGAAAATCTTGGATTTACAATGGAAAAGCTTATAGAAGGTGGAGCAAGGGATGTTTTTTATACACCTATTTTCATGAAAAAAAACAGACCCGCTTACAAATTAAGCATACTGTGTGAAGAAGATAAGATTAAATCCATGGAATCCATAATATTTAAAAACACTACTTCCATAGGAATAAGAAAATACAGAACTAATCGTACAATATTAAAACGAGAAACAATCAATGCTAATACAAAGTATGGTGAAGTTAATGTTAAAGTTTGCTACTTTGAAAATGATAAATACTATTATCCAGAATACGAAGATGTAAAAAATATATGTGATAAATTAGGTTTAAGTTTTAAGATTGTTTATGATGAAATAAAGATAAGCTTAAAATAATGCTTTCTAAAATAGGATTAAAAAAGGCTTCTTAATAATTTTTATATTGAAGCCTTTTTTTAAGAGTCATATGAATACCTTTAGTCTTTACCCTTGATGAATTCAGACACTTAATGTACAATTATAATGGGAGGTTTTCTGAGTTTTTGTTTAAAATTAAGGGTCAATCAATTAACAAACTAAAAGACAAGGAGAGTGATTCTTTTGAACGCACAAAGATTTAATGAAAAGAGTATACAAGTTATGCAAGAGGCCCAAAACATAGCTATAAGAAAAGGAAATGTTGAATTAACAGAATTACATATTCATATGGCTCTAATACAACAAAAAAACTCAATAGTTGTAGACATATTAAGAGATATGGGCATAGATTTATTTGCCTATAAAAAAGATCTAGAAGAAGCCATAAGTAAATTAAGGAGTCAAGACGCTTTGACAAAGTTATACTACAACAGAACTTGTCAAAAAATACTGCTTGTAGCTGAAGAATTGTCAAGGCAAATGTATGATTCACATATTCACATAGAGCATATGTACCTAGCTATCTTAAAGGAGAATAAAATAACAAGTCAAAGTATTTTTGAAAAATACAATATTGAATATGAAAACTTCAAAGAAAAGGTCATAGAATATAGATCAACCATTGGAATTAAAGCAAATCAACCTGAAGGAATGGCTAAAGTATTAGAAAAATATGGTCGTGATCTTACATATGAAGCAAGACAAGGGGAGCTTGACCCTGTTATAGGTAGAGATGAAGAAATAAACAGGATGATAAGGATACTATCAAGACGAACTAAAAATAATCCTGTAATAATAGGAGATCCTGGTGTTGGAAAGACAGCAATTGTAGAAGGATTAGCTCAGAGAATAGTAAAACAAGATGTTCCAGAATCCCTTAGAGACAGGACTATATATGCACTAGATATGGGATCTCTAATAGCGGGAGCAAAGTTTAGAGGTGAATTTGAAGAGAGATTAAAAGAAGTACTAAAAATAATAGAATCTTCAAATGGTCAAATAATCATGTTTATTGATGAACTGCATACAGTTGTTGGAGCAGGCAATGGAGCAGGAGGACTAGATACTTCTAATATGTTAAAACCAATGCTTGCTAGAGGCGAAATATTGACAATTGGTGCTACAACTTATGATGAATACAGAGAATATATAGAAAAAGATGGAGCATTGGATAGGAGATTCCAAAAGATAGTAGTTACGCAACCTACTGTTGAGGAAACTATTTCAATCTTAAGAGGAATAAAGGCAAAATATGAAATGCATCATGGTATAAGAGTTTCAGACAATGCTGTAATAGCGTGTGCTGTATTGTCAGATAGATATATTACAGATAGATATTTGCCAGATAAGGCTATAGACTTAATGGATGAAGCTTCTTCAATGGTACGAACAAGTATTGATGCCTTACCAGATGAACTAGATGAAATGCAAAGAAAAATTCTACAACTAGAAATGGAAAAGGTATCCATTAGAGAAGAAGATGATGAAATTTCAAAATTAAGATGCAAAGAAATAGAGCAAAAGATAAAACAGTTAAATGAAACTTATGAAGTTGAATATGAAAAATGGACTGAAGACAAAAAAATAGTAGATAGAACGAAAGAACTAAAACAACAAATAGATGAAGTAAAAAGACAAATAGATGAAGCAACAAGAAACAATGATTTTGAAAAAGTATCTGAGTTAAAATATATAAAACTTCAAAAATTAGAAAGTGAAGAACTTGAACTTAAAAACATCAAGCATACTTATGACATCAAAGAAGAAGTAACTGAAGATGAGATAGCAGAGGTAGTATCAAAATGGACTGGTATACCAATTAGTAAACTTACAGAAACTGAAAAGGAAAAGTTACTAAACTTAGATAAAGTTCTTCATAAGAAAATAATAGGCCAAGAAGAAGCTGTAAGCGCAGTTACTGATGCAATAATAAGGGCAAGATCTGGGGTAATAAAGCTAGATAAACCAGTTGGTTCATTTATGTTCCTAGGGCCAACAGGTGTTGGTAAGACTGAGCTAGCAAAAGTTCTCACAGAGACAATGTTTGATGATGAAAGTAATCTTGTAAGATTAGACATGAGTGAGTACATGGAAAAACACTCAGTATCTAGACTACTTGGAGCACCTCCAGGATATGTGGGCTATGATCAAGGTGGGCAACTAACAGAAGCAGTTAGGAGACAGCCATATTCTGTAGTACTTTTTGATGAAATTGAAAAAGCTAATCAAGATGTATTCAATATATTATTGCAAGTATTAGACGAAGGTAGACTTACTGACAATAGGGGAAGAACCATTGACTTTAAAAATACCATCATCATAATGACATCAAATATTGGTTCTATAGATATAATCAATGGAATGGATTCTGAAGAGGGAATAAGTGAGGAATCTAGAAAAGCAGTTATGAAACAAGTAAGAGAACTATTCAAACCTGAGTTTTTAAATAGACTTGATGATATTGTATTGTTTAAACCATTAAGCAAATCAGATGTAGCAAAGATAATAGATCTTAGTCTAGAACAAATAAACAAAGACCTAAGTGATAGGAGAATATCCATATCTCTAACTGATAATGCAGTTGATTATATAATAGACAAAGCTTATTCAATTCATTATGGAGCAAGGTCAATAAATAGATTTATCGAAAAAGAAATAGTTACAGAAATAGGTAGAATGATTTTACGAGATGAGATAGATTTTAAGGATAAGGTTCTAATAGATAGTATTGATGGTGAGTTGGTATTCAATGTAGAGGAATAAAAATAGAGCCATTAGAATTTTCTAATGGCTCTATTAAATATGCTTCTAAGCTAATGCTCTTCCGATATTCTTTATAAAGTCTTGAGTATTTGTAACTACTGATTTAGCAGTTAAAGTACCTCTATCGGATAATTTATTTACAGCAAATTCTTGGATATCTACTGTGTACATGTAAACAGGACGTATAACTCCGTCAAATTCGTTATATGAAGGTGTCATATTTCCAGTAGCTATAGTAAATAGTATTGCAGATACCATAACTACAGTTGAAGTCTTACGAATGTGTTTACGCATAGCATTTTGAGCGTCATATACATTGTCAAATGTTTCAGGTAGACCAAATCTATCTCTGATAGTACCACCAATAATAACAGGTACATCACATTCAACACATGCCTTCATAATTCCGTCCTTAGGTTTTCCTGATTTAACAAATTCTTTCATGGAACCTGCTTCTCTTACCATGTTTATAGTTTCAAAGTAGTTTCCAAGAGTAGTAGACTCTCTTTCGAAAGTTTCTTGGCCCCAAGTAGTACCAAATGTAGCACATTCTAAGTCAAATGCAGCAAAAGATGTACCACATATGATAGCATCAACATAGCCTTCTCTAACAAGTCTTGCCATAGCATCTCTTGAGCCTTCATCTAGAGTTATTGCTGTTCCTATAACCCAAGTTACATATCCATTATGTTCTTTTTCATGTCTAAGAATGTCATAAAGTTGGTCATAGTCCATAGAGAAAGCAGTTTCTCTTGATCTACCACTACGGAATGCAAAAGTGTCAGAGTTTCCTTCTTCAGTTAGGAATCCTTGAGTATACATATAGATACCTTCGCTTCCGTCTTCTGTTCTTCCTACAACTACTTTGTCACCAACTCTTAGATTTCTAAATTCAACTATATCTACAGCTTCTTTTCCTGGTTCATCAATAGCTACACAAACTGTATCCATTCTACTTTCAGTAGCTAATACCCATTTCCCATTAATCTTGAAGTATTCTGGGAAAACAGAAAGTGCGTGATAATTTGCAGGAGATACTCCGTCTTTTACTACTTCCACTAATTTAGCATTAGGTGCATTAACGAAGAATTCCTGACTAAAATCTGGCGGTGTAAACTTTGGTATTTCTAATGTCATATTATTCCTCCTACTTAATTTTTAATTCACTTGCAGATTTTGATTCTTCTTTCGCAGTGTTTTTTTCAACATATTCATGAACATTCACTTCAACTGGTTCTGCTTGTAGCTCACCAACTGGTTTTAGAAGTGATTTTTGAACATTTACTACAAAGTCTTGTACGTTTGTAACAAGAGTTTTAACTCCAATATATTCTCTAGCTTGAGCAACTTTATTTACTACGTTTTCAGTTACGTCTATTGAATACATAAATACAGGTGTAACGGTACCATCTTCTCTGATTCTATAGCTTGAAGCTAGTTCAGCAGTAGATACAGAGTGAAGCATAGTTGCTAAGCAAATAATAAGAGTAGCCTTGTCAGTTTGCTCTTTTATTGCTCTTAGTGCTTCTGACATATTACCATATACTTCTGGTAGAGGACCGTCGTCTCTAACAGAACCTGCTAATACAAAAGGTATGTCTAATCTATTTAGTGTTTTTATGAAACCATCTTTTACATTACCATCAGCAATAAATTTATCGATTGATCCAGTTCTTCTAACTTCATTCAATAAATCTAAGTGATTGTAATGTCCCATTGGTACAGAAACTTGTGTATATATGTTTTGACCAAGAGCGGTATCTAGGTAACCACCTTCTAAGTCATGAGTTGCCATAGCATTTCCTGCTAATAGAGCTTGCACATATCCATTTTCAGCAAGTTCTGACAAACCAATTCTAGTGTCGTAGTCGAATACAACAGAAGGTCCTAATACCCAAACTATGTATCCACCATTTTCTTTTTCATGGCGCATAAGTTCAAATAGGTATTCGTAGTCATCAGTAAAAGATGTTTCAACTGATCTGCCAGGCATGCTAACAACAGATTCATCAAAACCTTCTTTATACACTACAACTCCATTAGTGCCATCGGTTTCTTTTCCCATAACTACTTTATCACCAACAACTAAATCATTAAGTTCTTTGATGACAATAGTATCATCAACTAATACTGCAACACAATTTTGGGAATTGTGTTCAGGTAAAATCCACTTATCTTTGTAATGATAATAAGTGGGCATATGACGTGTAAGATAAAAACCACTTGGGGCAATCCCGTCTTTTTTTACCTCTTCAACATGAATTTCATTTGCATTTGCAAATTTTTCAGAAGTAAAGTCTGGTGGTGTAAATTTTGGTAATTCAAATGTCATGTAAATCCTCCTTATTTAATTATTAAATATTGTACCATTATATATTATAACATTAATAAAAAATATTTCTAGTGATAAATGATTAAAATATCTTAAATTTCAACAAATCTATATAAAATACAACAAAAATATTAGAAAGTTGTTAAAAAAATACAATATTAATCTGTTAACTTACGTATATCCTCTGATAGAGGAATAGGAAAAAACTTTTTTTGAACAATACCAGTAACCAAAATAATGACTGCTGGAATTAATAATGTATGGGAAAAACTTATCATTTTACTCTCAAAAGTATGTAGTAAATCAAATGCAATAGCTGCTCCCATGGAGAATCCTATCCAACGTAAAGCCCAAAAAACTACTAGATTCCAATTTCCTTTGGCAATATTTATACCAATATCCGTAGCTGGACCAGTTAAATGAGTAGTACGGTTTATATCAGTTAGACTTGTGGCAGCATTTTGACTACCCATACTCATTGGAATAGTTATTGAAGCAATATTTATACCTTTATAAAAAGTACTAAAAACAGTTAATATAATAAGCACACTTGTAAAAGATAGCCCACCAATTAACCCTGTTTTTCTAGTAATCAATGTAGAAATACAAGCACCCATTATAAATGATAGTATAACCAATAAAATTATTTTGATTTCTTGCGTTTCTCCATAAAAGATGTATTTACCAAGTTTAGCAGCACGTCCTGTCATGAAAGAAGATCTTTCATCTAAAAAAAGACATACCCCAATAGTATCGATCCAGCCTGCCATCATTACAAGAATGAAACCTATAAAATTAACCGGCGTAAAAATTTTAATATTTAACTTATTTGATATTTTGTTCATAACTTATTTTAACCCCTTCTACTTTCAAGCTAAAAAACAAGGCGTAGCATTTGCTACGCCTTAATAATAATCTTTTAATATTATTTTTTAGCGCCAGGATAGAATTTTGGATTTGAGAAAAAGTCGTTTTTCAAATCTTTTACTTTTCCACTTAGCATTACTAAGCCTATCATATTTGGTAAAATTACTGCTGCTAATGTAATATCAAGTATTGCAAACATATTGTCTAATTTACCAAATGCTCCGTAAAGAATACATCCTAAACATACAAAAGTTATAACTTTACCAACTGAAAGTCCAAATAAGTTTTCAGCTTGTTTTCTACAATAGAATACCATTACTATAATAGTTGAAAGTACAAATAACAATATACAAACGGATAGTATTCCACCACCAAAAGCTTGCCCAAATTGTGATTGGAAAGCTCTAGCAACTGCTGAAGCAGCATCTTGTGCACTTACTTCTTTCCAGATTCCAGTTGTGATTACAACAAGTCCAGTCATAGTACAAATAACAATTGTATCCATGAAAACTTCAAATACTCCCCAAAGTCCTTGTCTTGCAGGATGGTCTGTACTAGCTGCAGCATGAGATATTGAAGTACTACCCATACCTGCTTCGTTTGAATACATTCCTCTTGCAGATCCCCATCTTATTGCTTGTGCAATACCTGCTCCAGCAAATCCACCAACAGCTGCTTGAGCAGTAAATGCTCCCTTAAATATCAATGAGAATGCTTCAGGTATACGACTAGCATTAGCAAATATGATTACTAAAGAAAGAATTAAATAAACTACTGCCATAAAAGGAACTAATTTTTCAGTTACTTCCCCAACACGTTGAACTCCACCAAATACTACGATTCCTACAACTACTATAACAGCAAGTGCACTAACAACAGGTGGTATATGGATAGTTGAAAGAGTTTGAGTAATTGATTGAGTTTGAACTGGTAATGAAGCTAATATTTCAACCATGAAGAAAAAGGCACACATAGTTCCTAAAACTTTTCCAGCATTGCTTTTTATACCATTTTTAAGGTAATAATAAGGTCCACCTACATATTCGCCTTCTTCATTTTTCTCTCTATATGCTACACCAAGTGTTGCTTCTGTAAATTTAGTTGCCTGACCAACAATTGCAGTAACCCACATCCAAAAGATTGCTCCAGGTCCACCCATAGCAATCGCTGCTGGTACACCAACGATATTTGCTCCACCAATAGTAGAAGCAAGTGCAGAACTTAAAGCTTGGAAAGGAGTGATAGAACCTTCACCCTTAGTATTCTTTTCAAACATTTTCCCAAGAGTTTGACTAAAAATAAATCCTAAATATCTAAATTGAAAAAATCCTAATTTAATTGTTAAAAATATTCCTCCACCTACTAGTAAAATTAACATTGGTGGTCCCCATATCCAATTGGCTATTTTAGTAATAGTCTCCATGATACATCCTCCTCTAATGTTTTAGTTTTACGATAATTGTTTTTACTCATTGATATACATTGCATTAATCATTATAATTCTATGCATTTTATCATGTTTCTAAAATAATAATAGCAATAAAAGATGAGCAGAAAATCAATGGATAACCTTTTCCGCTTCGTTAAATACCAATGATTTCGTTTACTTCTAAATAAATGTGTCTAGTGCTCCTGCTTTTTTACTTGATAATTATATTTTGCACCCCCTCTTTATAGTATTGTTTTAATAAGAAAAAAACGACAATTAAAAACAAATTAATACAAAATTTCTCATTAATTTAATTATATATATTACTTTAGCAGGAGTTGAACAAAAACTTTTGACAATTAATTTTATCATAATATTTCGTTTTTGCCCATAATTTATTATACAATATTATTTCTCTTCGTCAAGTACAAAGGCTATGTCTATGCTTTAG
Organism: Anaerosalibacter sp. Marseille-P3206; assembly: GCF_900155565.1. Taxonomy (NCBI): domain Bacteria; kingdom Bacillati; phylum Bacillota; class Tissierellia; order Tissierellales; family Sporanaerobacteraceae; genus Anaerosalibacter; species Anaerosalibacter sp. Marseille-P3206. The sequence continues at coordinate 500,224 of NZ_FUHM01000002.1, read as the reverse complement.
TATGCTTTTGTTTTAGCTAAATATTTATGTTTATATAATTTAAATAAGGCAAATCGCCCAAAAATTACCACGACATAAGATAACTTTTTTTTATATTGAAAGTAAATTAAATATAGCTTAGAATGGAATAAGTAGAAATAATATAATATAAATGTAAGGAGGCGTGGTTAGTGAAAGAAAAATTTAATTCTTCTAAAATCGTAAGACTATTATCAATACCATTACTAGCTTTTATATTGTGGTATATATTTTTACCACCAATCAATTTACATTCACTTTTGTTTTGGATATATCTAATAGTCATTTCAGTATATACCATACTTATTGCTATGACATTTGATATAAAGAATTATAAGTATTTCAAGATACCAGCAATATTAATTATTTTATTAATTATATTAAAAGTGTCTTCTGCAACAATGTTTCATTCAACAAGATATGCAAATTTAATCAAAAAAGAAAATAGTTCTTTTGAAGAAGATATAAAAGAAGCTTCATTTGAACAAGTACCTACAGTTGATAGAGATACAGCTCAAAGATTAGGTAGTAGAAAAATGGGTGAAATGCTAGAGTTAGTTTCTCAGTACAATGTATCTGACGCTTATACTCAAATCAATTACAATGACAAACCAGTAAGAGTTACTCCACTTGAATATAATGGGTTCTTAAAGTGGATAGGTAACAAAAGTGAAGGAATACCCAACTATATTATAGTAGATATGATAGATGGTAAAGTAGAATTAAAGAAAGCAAAAAACAATATAAAATATTCTAAATCGGATAAATTTTCAAGGGATATTTATAGACATCTAAGACAAAATTATCCTCTAGATATGTTCTTTGAAATTAATTTTGAAATTGATGAAGATGGAATTCCATATTGGGTGGCACCAGTATATCAAAATAAAATTGGATTTTTTGGAGGATTTGATGTAAAAGAAGTAATACTAACAAATGCAACAAATGGAGAAAGTACAAAATATGCTATACAAGATGTACCAAAATGGGTAGATAGAATTTATGATGCTGAGGAAATAATCCAGCAGCTTAACTGGAATGGCGGACTTCAATCAGGATTCTTCAACTCTCTATTTGCTCAAAAGGGTGTACTACAAACAACTGAAGGATACAACTATCTAGCTATAGATGATGATGTTTACCTATATACAGGTATGACATCTGTAGGTTCTGATGAATCTAATGTTGGTTTTGTACTTGTAAACTTGAGAACAAAATCCACTAAGTTTTATAAGATGTCATCAGCAGAAGAGTTTTCAGCTATGAGAAGTGCAGAAGGAGCAGTGCAAGAAAAAGGATATACATCAACTTTCCCAATATTATTAAATATAGGCAATAAACCAACATATTTTATGTCATTGAAAGATGAAGCAGGACTTGTAAAAATGTATGCACTAGTTGATGCTGGGAATTATCAACAAGTATCAATAGGTACTACAGTAAACAATGTTGTTAGTACTCATACGGGCAGAGATATAAGCAATATTGAGTCTGAAGAAGAAGAGCCAACAGAATTTTTAAATACAAAGGGTAAAATACTAAGTATACAATCAGTTGTCATTGAAGGTAACACTCATTATTATTTAATATTAGATAATAGTAGCAATATATTTATAGCTAATATTGGAGTATCAGAAAAGTTACCATTTATTAAAGTTGATGATGAAGTAAATATTGAATACTATGAAAAAAACAATCTAAACAGAGTAACGAAATTGGAAGTTTTAAAATGATAAAAAAACGATAGTCTATGATATGATACTCCATAAGTAGACAAGGTAAATAACCAAAACTACTTATGGAGGTTTTTTATGGCAAAATCACCACATACTCCTGAATTTAAAGCGAAAGTATCTCAAGAATATCTTGATGGATTAGGCTCATTCCCTTTTTTAGCTAATAAATATAGTATTGGTCTGCAAACAATACAGTCATGGGTTTCCAAGTATAAACTTTATGGCATTTTAGCTTTTCAAAATAAAGCAGGAAATAAAAAATATACTTCCGAATTTAAAACAATGTGCGTAGAAGCTGTATTATCCGGAGAAGGAAGTGTTAATGATATAACAGCAAAATATAATATTTCAAGTCGTTCTGTTTTAAGTGGTTGGATTTCAAGGTATAATGCCAATATAGAACTCAAGGATTATGATCCTAAAGGGGAGGTATATATGGCAAATTCCAGAAGAAAAACAACTATAGAAGAGCGAAAAGAAATAGTTAAATATTGTATTGAACATAATCGTAATTACAAAGAAGCAGCAAGCCTTTATGATGTTTCATACAGCCAAGTTTACTCTTGGGTTAAAAAGTATGATGATATAGGCGAAGAAGGGCTAATAGATAGACGAGGACACCATAAAAAAGATGAAGAATTAGATGAATTAGAGAAATTACGTCGAGAGAATATTAGATTAAAAAAGAAACTAGAAGAAAAAGATATGGTGGTAGAACTGCTAAAAAAAGTGAAAGAATTCGAAGGGATGTGAGGCTTGGCAAACAACGTAACGAAAATAAGTATCTAGCAATAAAATACTTTTATGAAACAAAAATATGGAGTATTAATTGGATGTGTAAAGTACTTAACATATCAAGAGCATCATACTACAAATGGCTCCACAGAGAAGTACCTCAACAAGAATTAGAAAATATTGAATTAGCAAGATTAATAAAAGAATATGATGAAAGATTTAATCATATTTTAGGATATCGTAGAATGACATCTTGGATTAACCATTTCAATCAAACTAATTACAGTAAAAAAAGAGTCCATAGGATTATGCAAAAATTAGGTATTCACTCAGTAATCCGAAAAAAGAAGAATAAATACATTTCAGTTAAGCCGGAAACAATAGCAGAGAACATATTACAAAGAGACTTTTATGCAACAGAACCAAATCAAAAATGGGTAACAGACATTACAGAATTTAAAGTACCAAGAGAAAAGAAAAAGATTTACTTAAGCGCCATACTTGATTTGTATGATAGGTATCCAGTAGCCTATGTATTAAGTAGTAGAAACGATAACAAATTAGTATTTAAGACCTTTGATAAAGCAATAAAAGATAATCCATTAGCAAAACCAATCTTCCATAGCGATAGAGGATTTCAATACACAAGTAAAGTATTTCAAAGAAAACTGAAAGAACAAGAAATGAAACAGTCAATGTCAAGAGTAGGACACTGTATTGATAATGGACCGGTAGAAGGATTCTGGGGAATAATTAAATCAGAAATGTATCAAATGTATGAAATTACAGATGAAGAGTCCCTAAGATATGCAATTAATGATTACATGCGTTTTTACTCAGAGGAAAGATTACAAGACAGATTTAACTGTAAAACGCCATTAGAAGTTAGGACAGAAGCTTTATCAATTAAAACTCCTATAGAATACCCTATATCTGCGAATAAGAGAATAGAGAAGTACAAAGAAAAATGGACAGCATAAAAACTACCACATAACTTAGATGTCATGTGGTAGTTCATAAAAATTATTTTAGATATTTTACCTGTCTACTTGACAAGGGGCATATCACTATGTGCTATCGTTTTTTTCATATTAATGTTTATATAGAAATAGTAGCAGGGTATTATATAGTAAATTGATATAATCTTTGAGGAGAGGAGTAGGATATTGGATAAATTTATGGATTTATTAGCAGAGATCATAAATGATACTGGAAAAGGAGATTTTTATGAATATAGGATATGCTTGTTTAACAGTAGGAGTACCAGATACAGATCAAAAGAGTTGTATGCTAAAAAATGCAAACAAAGAAAAGCTATTAGAGCTAATTTCTTATAACTTAAATTCTCTAGAAAATATTATTGATTATAATATAAAAAACAAAATCAAACTTTTTAGAATCAGTTCTGACATAATACCATTTGGTTCAAATCCTGTAAATAACCTTGAATGGTGGGATATATTTGATTCCCAATTTTCAAGAATAGGTCATAAAATTAAAACTAGTGGTATGAGAGTTTCAATGCATCCTGGCCAATACACTGTATTGAATTCTCCCAAAAAAGAGGTTGTAGAAAATGCAATAGAGGATTTACGTTATCATACTAAAATTTTAGATACTCTTGGTATAGGAGAGGATAATAAAATTGTTTTGCATATTGGTGGAGTTTATAATGACAAAAGCCAAGCAATAAGACGATTTATAAGCAATTATAGAGAACTAGATGATTCAGTAAAACGAAGACTTATAATTGAAAATGATGACAAATCCTACAATATAAGTGACGTATTGGAGATTGGTAGTATTATTAATGTTCCAGTAGTTTTTGATAATCTGCATAATCAAGTAAATCCATTTGACAAAAGTAAAAGTGATTATTATTGGATCGATAAATGTAAAGAAACATGGAGAGAAAAAGATGGCATTCAAAAGATTCATTATTCACAGCAAAATCCTCTAAAAAAGGCTGGCTCACATTCAAGTACTATACAAATCAATAAGTTTATGAGTTTTTACGAAGGTTTAGAAAGAGATGATATAGATATCATGCTTGAAGTGAAAGACAAAAATCTTTCAGCTGTTAAGTGTATTAATTGTACTTCTAGTGATAAATCAATAAAAGATCTTGAAATTGAGTGGAGCAGATATAAATACATGGTATTAGAAAATTCACCATCAGATTATGTAGAAATTCGAAAATTGCTTAATGATAAAGATGCTTATCCCGCTACTGAGTTTTATAATCTAATACAAAATGCTTTAAGCAAAGAAATCACTATTGGTAATTCTATAAATGCTGCATTACACATTTGGGGTTATTTTAAGAAAAAAGCAACAGACAGAGAAAAAAATAGTTTTTTAAATAATATTGAAAAATATGAACAAGGGCAAACATCACTTAAGACAATTAAAAACAACCTATGGAAAATAGCTGTCAAATACAATCAATCTTATCTTTTGGATTCATATTATTTTATATAAACTAAGTTAGTAAGTTAGTGCCGGGGGCGAATATTTTTTCATATTCAACCAATTGGATAGTATAGTAAACAAATAATTGATAGTATTCATCTGTGTTGGAGCTTATAATATAAGTAAATAAGGGTAACTCAAAATAAGGAGTTGAATTTAATGAATCAATTAGAAATTGGGAAGAAAATTAGATATTTAAGAAAAGAAAAAAGTATAACTCAAGATGAGTTAGCTAAATATCTTGGAGTAACAACACAAGCGGTTTCTAAATGGGAAAATGAAATTTCTAGCCCTGATATTTCTTTATTACCTGCTATATCAATTTTCTTTGGTATTACTATTGATGAATTGTTTTCTATAACTGATGAGGCAAAAGTTGAACGATTGGATAATTTACTTGATTATGAAAGAGAAATTTCTCAGGATGAATTTCTTGATGCTGAACTTTTTTTGAAGGGACAAATTAAAAATACAAATAAAACTGTTGATGAAAGATCCCATGCATATACAACACTCTCTTGGCTCTATTTGCACAAGGTTCAAGAATTTCAAAGGAAGGCTAGCCAGGCATCGAAAAAAGGTCTTAACTTAACACCTTTTTCTTCAGATTTGCACAAAGCTTTAAATAATGCACATAAAGTTCCAATAGGAGATTGGAATATGATGAATCATGCTAAAAGAATTGACTATTATTATGAATTTGTTAAATTGTATCCTGATGCTGATAAGGGATATCTATGGTTATTAGATTCACTGATTTGTGATGGTCGCCTTGTAGAAGCAGAGAATGTTCTAAATCAATATAAATCATTGCAAAATAGGAACAAAAGAAGAGATTGGAGAGAATATCATTATCAAGCTTTAATTGAACAGAAAAAAGGAAATTTAGATAAAGCAAATCAAATCTGGAGTGAAATGACCAGTAAATATGAAAATGTTTCAGGTCCTTGGTTTGAACTAGGTGCTGCCAGTGCATATAGCGGAGAATGGCAAAAGGCAATAGAATGCTTTGAAAAAGATTTTGATTTGTTTAATAAGGCATTTGAATTATATAAATTTTATGCATTATAAATAGATAAAGACAAACATCCGATAAAAAAATATAAAAAGAAAGAGAGGAAAACATGAGAATATTACATGTTTTGGCACAATTGCCTTCAAAGACAGGATCAGGAGTATACTATTCAAATCTTATAGAAGGTTTTAAAAAATATAATCATGAGCAAAAAGCTATTTTTGGATATCAAGATGAATATAAATGGGATATATTAAATAATAAGGATCAATATCCTGTAGCTTTTAAAAGCGAAGAATTGCCCTTTCCTATAGTTGGAATGAGTAATGTCATGCCTTATGAAAACACTTTATATTCATCTATGACTGAAGAAATGGTAGAAATGTATAGAGAAGTTTTCAGAAAAAAACTAGAACAAGCAAAGGAAGATTTCGTTCCTGATATTATATTTGCACATCATCTATGGATATTGACTTCTTTAGTTCGGGAAGTGTTTCCAGATACAAAGATCATTGGGATATGTCATAATACAGATCTAAGACAAGCTAAAATGAATCCACATCTTAAAGATAAATATGTAGATAGGATACATGAGCTAGATTATGTATTTTCAGCTTCTGAACATCAAAAAGATGAAATAGTAAATGAATATGGTATAGATAGAAACAAGATAATAGCAGTAGGTGGAGGTTTCAATCAAAAAATATTTTATCCTCCAAAAGTGAAGAAATATGATGATAAAGTTAGACTTGTATTTTGTGCAAAAATAGACCCATCTAAAGGAATTTATGAACTTATAGAAGTGTACAAGTCTCTAGGGATAGAGAATGTAACTTTGGATATTATAGGGATCCCTAATGAGGATAATAAAAAGAAAATAGAAGAATACATTGTAGATGATAGCAGCATAAGACTATACAATGTAGAAAACCAAGTAGCCTTAGGTGAGGAATTAAGAAACAAGGATATTTATCTTATGCCTTCTTACTATGAAGGGTTAGGACTTATGGCTATAGAGAGTCTAGCTTGTGGACTATATGTAGTAACAACAGAAATAGAAGCTTTAATGACACTTCTAGGAGAAGAAATAAAAGATTCTGGTGTAATTAAATATGTTCCCCTTCCTAGAATATACGATACAGATAAACCAGTTAAAGAAGATTTACCAGAGTTTAAAGAAAATCTAAAAAAGGCCATATTAACTCAAATTGAAAAGGTAAGAGAGAAGAAAGAATTTCCTAGTGAAATTAAGGATAAAATAAGCTCTTTTTCTTGGGAAGGATTAGTTGATAATATAAATAAGTTAGTAAGTTAGTGCCGGGGGCGAATATTTAAATAATAAAAAACCAAAAAAATGAGGTGGAAAAATGTTTGAAGATATCAATGATAGAATTTTTAAATTAAGAGAGAAAATGAATAGAAAACAGAAATTAGAGTCTATGTTAGAACAAGCTAAAACAGAATTAGAAATGCAAAAGAATAGAAAAGATGAACTAAATAAAATTTTAAATAAAGAAGAAAAAGATGTTAAGAAATTAGAATCACTAAGTATAACAGGATTGTTTTATTCTATATTAGGTAGCAAAGAAGAACAACTAGATAAAGAAAGGCAAGAATACCTTGCAGCCAAACTTAAATATGACGAATGTTTGAATTCTTTAAGTGATATAGAAACAGAAATCATAAACTATAGAGAAGAGTTAAGAAAATACATAGACTTAGATGAAGAATATAAAAAATTATTAAAAGAAAAACAGGAATTAATATTAGGTAAAAATGATGAGAAATCTCAAATGTTAATAGCCAACTTAGATAAAGCTACTGATTTGGAATTGGATATAAAAGAAGTCAAGGAAGCAAAAAATGCAGGGAATAATTTGCATAGTGCCTTAAGTCAATTAATAGAAACTTTAGAAAGTGCTAAAAGTTGGGGAACTTGGGACTTGTTTGGAGGAGGAATCATAGCAACAGCTGCAAAACATTCAAAAATAGATGAAGCAAAAGAACAGGTTTACAATGTTCAAAGTTTAATCAGAGCATTTGAAAAAGAACTATCTGATATAGAAATGTCTACAGATATTGATATAAACATTAGCTCTTTTGATACTTTTGCAGATTATTTTTTTGATGGATTGATATTCGATTGGATAGTTCAATCAAAGATAAATGATTCCCTAGATAGAGTTATTAATTTAGATAGAAAGGTTGAAAAATTAATAAATTTATTAATAAACGATTTATATAAATTAGAAAATAAATTAGAAACGGTAAAAGAAAGTATTGATAGGTTAATGGAGGAGTAATTGCAATTAAATATAATATTAGTGAATAGATATAGTGTTTTAAATTTAGAAAGATTTCTAATGGTTATCATTAGGAGGGGTGTAGATGGCTACTTCATCATTTAATAAATATTATGAAATTGAAATTTTTTTAAAAGAGAGAGCTATCTTATTAAAAAAAGTTAGGAAAGAGTAGAATTTTTTTATTTTTGATTTAATATCTATTGTACTATAGTAAGTTAGTGCCAGGGGAGAATATTTTGTATTCTTTAATTAAGAACTAGGGTATAATATTATTAGGTAGAAATAATAAATATGGGGGTGTTAAATTGAATACTGCTAAAGATAGACTTAAAAAGTTGATAGATGAAATTCCTGAAACTAAAGCAGGAGAAGTATTAGACTTTTTATTGTATATTAAAGGCAAAAGTGAACAAGAATTATATCTAACACCTGAAGAAGAAGAAAAGATTTGGGACAATATAAACACTGATGAAAGGATGAATTCCGAAGAAGTAAGAAAATTATTAATTGGTGAAAGTGATGAGTAATATTATTTATCTTAAATCTGCATTCAAAGCACTTAAAAAATATGATTATGATACAAGGAAAAGGATTTTAGATTCAATTGAGAAAATACCTCAAGGAGATATTAAAAAGTTAAAAGGTGAAAAATACCCTCCATTATATAGATTGAGGGTAGGGAAGTATAGGATTATATATCACATAGAAAACGACAATATAATAATTGCTGAAATAGATACTAGAGGAGATATATATAAATAGAGGATGGAAAGCTAAGGCTGACCATCTTTTTTGTGTATTTATGACATAGTAAAAAGAAGGGAATATAACAGCTGCAAAACATTCAAAAATAGATGAAGCAAAAGAACAGGTTTACAATGTTCAAAGTTTAATCAGAGCATTTGAAAAAGAACTATTTGATATAGAAATGTCTACAGATATTGATATAAACATTAGCTCTTTTGATACTTTTGCAGATTATTTTTTTGATGGACTGATATTCGATTGGATAGTTCAATCAAAGATAAATGATTCCCTAAATAGAGTTATTAATTTAGATAGAAAGGTTGAAAAATTAATTAATTTATTAATAAATGATATAATAATTATAGAATAATGATAGGAGGTGCTTTGATATGCTTATAAAACCATCCACAGCACTTAGAAATGAATATAATGAAATATCAAAAATTTGCAAAGAGAAGCAACAGCCTGTTTTTGTAACTAAAAATGGTGAAGGTGATTTAGTAGTAATGAGCATAGAATATTATACAAAAAGAGAAGAGTTATTAGACCTTCGTGAAAAACTATTAGAAGCAGAAGCACAAAAATTAAATGGTACAAAAACTTATTCAATTGATGAAGTAAGCTCTAGATTAAGATGACTTATAGAAGGAGAATTATAAAGTTGCTTTTTTACAATCAGCATTAGATGTTTTGAAGAAACTATATTTTATATTGCCTATGAAACACAGTATGAAAGAGAAAGACCAGGTTAAGAGAAATTAAGACAAATATTATCTCGTTAAAGAAACTTATAGAAATGAGTGATGAGCAAAAATCTCAGGAGCTTATTTCTATTTTTGTGTGTAATAAATATTATAAATTGAAATTTTTATAAAAGAGAGAGCTATCTTATTAAAAAAGTTAGGAAAGAGTAGAACTTTTTTATTTATGAATATCAATATGGTTTCTACGTCCGTAGGGCTACGAAGGGAACCATGGTTTAAATGACATTCTGTTTTTAATATCCCATTGCTTATGCATTATCTTCCATATGGTTTCTATCGACGTAAACTTATCTGTAGTTATAATCCACCCTTCTTTAACTTCAAACTTATCTCCAATATGGATTTCATCTATAAATTTTATAAATATTTTTTCTTTATTTATTATTTCTTATATTGTTAAATTTTTTATGTTGCTTATATAGCCGTTATATATTATAATATATACAGAACGTTAGTTCTAGTATGCCGAAAATCAAAAGCAAGATAGTTAAATACACATATTATTAAAGTCTCATTCAACTAATATTAAACAAAGTTTCAAAAACATTGTGAGAATATATAATAAATAAATTGAAATTTTGATAAAAAAACCATAGGTGAATTAGATTTTAAAATAGATTATAATAATATAAAATCAATATTACACATTGTTAATAAAAAGAAAGTAAGGTGATAGATAAAAAATGCTAAAGTTAGGAACAGTTTTTAGTGGAATTGGAGCAATTGAACATGCATTAATTAGAATGGGAATCCCTCATAAAATAGTATTTGCATGTGATAATGGAGATGTAGATATTTTATCAAAAAATATTGATAACAATATAGAAGAGGTTGAATCAGAATTAATAGAATTAAATAATATGATAGATATTATAAGAAATGATAAAGGCAATGATAAAAATTATATACAAGAATTATCAAATAACTTATCTATTATAAGTAAAAGTTATGATGAGTTTTTAGGGTTATTAACACCAAATAAAGAATTTATAAATTTTATAAAAATATTACTTACTTATTTTGTTGAAAACAATTATTTTAATCCAAATGTAATAAAAGTATACAATAAATGGATTAATATTCTTAGAAATGATAATACATCTGATAAAGTGAAATATTTTGAGTCAATGAAAGCAATAATAAAAGTCGAATCAGATTATAAAAGGATATACGGTAAGAAATTTAAAGATAGCGATATTTATAAAGCAATAATAAAAAATAAATTTAATTATGATGAATTTGTATTAATTAGTAATTTCAAAAGAAAAGAAAATAAATTAAAAAATATTGCTGAAAAATTATCTATGTTACATGAAAAAATAAATACGTTTTATATTTTAAAAGAATTAGATAAAATTAAAGATTATAAGAAAAAAAAAGAATATGTTGATAATCTTTATAAGGGCAAAGAATCTCAAAATAAAGTAAAAAAATCATATATGGCTAATTATGACTTAAATCCTGATGATTATCATTGGAATGTTTCTTTTTTAGACGGTAATCAGTATAGAGATAAAATTGATTTATTTGTTGGCGGAAGCCCATGTCAATCATTTAGTTTGGTTGGAAAACAAAGAGGTCTTGAAGATACTAGAGGAACTTTATTTTATGAGTATGCAAGATTAATATATGAAATTCAACCAAAAGTATTTATTTATGAAAATGTTAAAGCTGTATTAAGTAATGATGATGGAAATACATGGAGAACGATGAAAAAGGTGTTTGATGATCTAAACTATGATTGGAGCTATGATGTTTTAAATTCAAAAGATTATGGAATACCACAAAATAGAGAAAGATTATTCGTAGTTGGGTTTAGAAAAGATATTAAAAAAAACAGAAAAAAATTCATATTTCCTTCTCCAAAGCCATTGGAAAAAACGATGAAAGATTTTTTACTAGACAATGTTTCTGGGAAATATTATTTATCCAAGAAAGGTGTTAAATTTGTAACAAATAAGAAAAATATAGATAAAAGATATACTCAAATAGATGGAGATATTCAATTATGTCAGAAAAAAAACCAGCAATTTAATTGGCATGGTGATTTTGTGTTTGAAGAAGAAAATAAAGATAAAGAAAAAACAATAAAAGATTTAGAAAAATATTTTTTATCGGAAAAAGTCAAAAAATACGTATTGTCATCAGGTACAAAAGGTTTTTACTCAAAACCTGAAATAGATTTAGATATAGCAAGACCATTATTAACATCAATGCATAAAATGCATCGAGCGGGTGTAGATAATTATGTTACAACTGAAGGCAGAATTCGAAAATTAACTCCAAGAGAATGTTTGAGATTAATGGGGTTTTGTGACAGTTTTAAAATTGTTGTTGCTGATACACCTGCATATCAACAAGCGGGTAATTCAATAGTTGTTGATGTTTTAATTGCAATAATGGATAGCATAATAGAAAGTTATCCAAATATAATTAAGTAGGAGGTAATTTCTTGAATAATATCATTATTAATGAAAGAAGATTCGATATAATAGATACTGTTGAATGTATAACTATAGCGGATTCTTTTGTAAAAATCAACAAAATTGGAACTGGTCATGGCGAGGCTAAGTTATATGTTGGAAATTATAATGATAGATTAGTTGAGTTTTGGGGTGATTTTAGTGATCGATGTTTTTTTCTAAAAAGTGATTTTGAAAAGTTTTTGACTGATTCGAAAGATGAATATTTATTTCCACAGCAAGAATATTCTAATAAAGATGTCATGCCTAAAGTATATGAAAAGCTTAGAGAAAAAATAAGTAACTTAGAAAATGATTTCCTTGAATTTAATATATATAGGTCCGACGTAGCTCTTCCAAGAGTATATATCAATTCTGATTCTGATTATTATACTTTAATGAGAGAAGTCGGGATACCTAATATTTCTTATGTATCTATACTTAAATTAAAAAATAATAATAAAATATATTATTATTTTAAATTGTTCATAGATTATAAATCTGATATAGTAAAGTTTTATCGACCAAGAGAGAGAGATCAAGAAAATTTGATTGTAAAAAATGATAAAATATCAAAACGAAGTAAGGAAAGATTAATATCATCACGAGTAGGACAAGGTGAATATAGAACTAAATTATTAAATGAATGTTTATTTTGCCCTTTTACGTTAGTTAATGATGAAAGGTTATTAATTGCTTCACATATAAAACCATGGGCTGATTCAAATGATAGAGAAAAAGTAGATCCCAAAAATGGTTTTATATTAACGCCAACCTATGATACATTATTCGATAGAGGTTTTATTACTTTTGAAAATAATAAAAAATTAATGGTATCTCCATGGATATCACCAATGAATCAAAATAGATTGCAAATATATACAGGAAAAACAATATCAAAGTTACCATTAGACGAGAAAAGAATAGTTTATTTAGAATATCATAGAAAAAATGTATTTAAAGGTTAAATAAAAATAAAGATAATATAAAAAAATTAGACTAAATATAATTAAAAAGGTAGTTGAAAAAACTATTAAATTATTATAACAAAGGTTACTTATGAAAAAATAAAAAACTAAAATATAGTCAACTTCTTTTGTTATTAGAATAAGAATTAAAGAAAGATGGATATTTTAAATAATATGGATTTGCAAATAAAGAGTAAAAATTAATAGTTTTAAAAGGTGCTGATTAATATATCTAAATAAGAAGGTGATTCTATGGATATTATTTCTACATTAAAAGATAAAAATGGATTAGTATTCAACGAAGAACAAATAAAAATAATAAACCATTTTAATGGTCCAGCAGTAGTAAATAGTACAGCTGGAAGTGGGAAAACAACAATAATTTGTGCTAAAATAGGAGCACTAATTAATGAATATGATATTAAACCAGAAAAAATATTAGTTTTAACGTATTCTAATGCTTCTGTTGAGGATATTTCTAATAGATTTAAAGATTTAATGATAAGTAAAATCCATATAAATGATATAGAAAAAGTTAAATTTACTACTATTCATAGTTTTGCTTTATCAGTAATTAGTTATTATTCATATAAAACAAATATTAAATTTAATATTCTTGGTAATGAGCAAAAGAGTGTGATAATTAAAATTTATAGAGAAATAAATAATAGGGAGCCCAGTGAAATTGAATTAGAAAAAATAATTAATCTATTAACTTTTATAAATAATAACAAATTAGATAGTCATGTAAATATTAGTGGAATTACATTAGTTGATTCTTTTAGCTCAATTTACAAAAGATATGAGGAAATTAAAAAAGAAGAAAATCTAGTTGATTATGATGACATGATTTATGTAGCGTATAAACTATTGAAAGAAAATTTTGCATTAAATAAGTATTTTAGTGAAAAGTATCAATATATATTAGTAGATGAAGCTCAAGATATTTCAGGCGTTCAATATGAATTTATAAAGCAAATAGTAAATTTTTTTGGCAATATTATGTTTGTTGGAGATTCTGACCAAACAATATATAGCTTTAGGGGTAGTAGGCCTGAAATATTAGAGAAATTTGGTGATGACTTTTCTTATTCTAATAAATTTTATTTAGATGTAAATTACCGTTCTTCTAAAGATATTGTAGAAAAAAGTAAAAAGTTTATTGAAAAATCTAATAAAAGATTTACAAAAGAAATAAAAGCAAATAGTAATAAAAATGGGAATATATATATTAATCAATTTAATAATGAAGATGAACAATACAAATTTGTAATAAAAGAAATTATGGATAAACATATGAGTGAATTAGATGAAACAGCTATTTTATTTAGGGATAGTTTGTCAATTATTAAACCTACTTGTTATTTAATTAATAAAGGTGTGAAATTTTATTCGAATATTGGTGAGTTCCGCTTTTTTAGACATTTCACTAAAAATGACATTATTGCTATTATATTATTAGCTGATGATAAAACTCTATTGAGGGCATTTTATCAAGTTTACAATAAAATGGGATTGCTGTTAAAAAGACAAGATATAATAAAAATACGTGATGAACAATTAAATGGTGAAGATATTTTTACAACATTTAGAAGATTAAGAGGTTTTACTAATGAACAAAGAAATTTAATGAATAGATTTGAAGAGCATTTAGATGAGATAGTTAAAATGAAACCTTTTAATGCAATAGATTATATATTAGAAAACATGGAGTATAAAAATTATTTATCTAGATTATCTAAAAATGTTGATTATCAAAATTCTATTTATTATAGATATATTGATATAATGAGGTTTTTGACTAAGAATGAACCATCAATTAAAACATATTGGACATGGGTTGGAAGATTACAGCTTAAAATAAGGGAATCTGTAATTAATAAAAATAGGGAAGCGATAACATTATCTACATTACATAGTTCTAAAGGTTTAGAATTTAAAAATGTATTTATTATTGATATAAACGATGGAATATTGCCAACATATATGAGTGAAATAAATAATAAATCATTTTTTAATAACCATGATCTTGATGAAGAAAGGCGACTTATGTATGTTGGTATGACTAGGGCAAAAGAAAATTTGTATTTATTATCTTCTGGAAAGAAGTCTCCATTTATTAGTGAAATAGAAGAAATTATTGAATAATACCTAGTACTACTCAACTTTTGTTGAAAGCTTCACAAAATAAGTTTTATTTAAACATTCAATAATAGAGATTATATGATATAATAAAACAAAGTAAAATTATGGATTTGCAGCGAACCTATTTTTTAAAAGAAATGGTATAACGATTGAATACACTAAGCTACAAGAGTTTTTGTAAAAAACATCCAAACACGATCGTAGGTTTACTGCAACTAACATAGCTTACAGCGATTTTAGGAATAGGTATAAATGAGTGATATCAACTAGTATAGACATTTCTAGTTTTAGGGTTTTATATTAACTATGTGGGATGTAAATGAATTAATTGATGGACATAAGTATTATGTTTTAATTGGTTTTATATTAACTATGTGGGATGTAAATATGGCTTAATAGGCTTTGTATAGGTAACATCAGCAGTATAGTTTTATATTAACTATGTGGGATGTAAATTATTTTTTGTGTCTAATGTAAATATATAAAAGCTTTCGTTTTATATTAACTATGTGGGATGTAAATAAGAAGGATGAAACATTTAGAATAGAGCTTAATTTCATGTTTTATATTAACTATGTGGGATGTAAATTCCACATTTGAGGTGGTATACATGGGACAAAAAAGAGTTTTATATTAACTATGTGGGATGTAAATCATTTCGCTATAGAAGATGAAGAGGCACAGGAGACTCGTTTTATATTAACTATGTGGGATGTAAATCTTACAGGTGAAATAATGGTAGATGGGGAAGGTAAGTTTTATATTAACTATGTGGGATGTAAATTGTTCGGTTCTTTTTGCTTTAATTCTTCTACCAATCTGTTTTATATTAACTATGTGGGATGTAAATCTGATCTTCATCTATTACGTCTAGTTTATTCGCATTGGTTTTATATTAACTATGTGGGATGTAAATGGGAATAAACGATTCAGTATTTTCAGGAGGCAAAGGTTTTATATTAACTATGTGGGATGTAAATGAACATGCAATAAATGGCAGTTACGGAGAGGCTTGGGTTTTATATTAACTATGTGGGATGTAAATATGAATTTTATAATCTCCAATCTTGCACAAAAACAGTTTTATATTAACTATGTGGGATGTAAATAGAGTATAAAACAAAGTGGAATACTACAAAATTTAAGTTTTATATTAACTATGTGGGATGTAAATTGCTTTAAGTTATCACTTACTTTCTTAGACATTTTAGAGTTTTATATTAACTATGTGGGATGTAAATGCTATTTTCTCTAAGTTTTCTTTTTCCAGGCAACCACGTTTTATATTAACTATGTGGGATGTAAATTCTTTTTATCAAACATAAAAAGATTTTTATCAAACAGTTTTATATTAACTATGTGGGATGTAAATGTCTTATACCTTCTCTCAGTCTATCTGTAGCAAATGTGTTTTATATTAACTATGTGGGATGTAAATTACAAAAACAAAATAGATTCAAATGATCAGTTGAATGGTTTTATATTAACTATGTGGGATGTAAATACTTATTCTTGCTTCTTCATGAGTTTTATAAAAATTAGTTTTATATTAACTATGTGGGATGTAAATATATTTAATGAAGAAACTTCAAAAGAAATATTAAAATAGTTTTATATTAACTATGTGGGATGTAAATATAGTACTAAACGGAATTTTGCAAGGAATATTGGCAGGTTTTATATTAACTATGTGGGATGTAAATTTTAAAGCTTATAAATAGCTTTTTAATCGTTTTTATAGTTTTATATTAACTATGTGGGATGTAAATATTGATAATTATCTGTTGTTTTATAAGATTTATGAAGGTTTTATCTAAACTATGTGGGATGTAAAAACATGTAAGGTTATAAAAATGTAAGTAATGAAAACTTTTTATCTTAACTATGTGGGAATATTTTCAAAGGGTAGGAATACAAAGAAAAAACTAGCAAAAGGCCAGTATATGGAATTAAATCTAATATACTGGCCTTTTTATCATATTTCAAAATTTTACATTGTTATAAACTAATGGTATATTTAAAATAACAAAATAATAACCTATATGAAAGGTAATAATATAATTAAGAAAGGGAGGTGAAATTATAAGATGCGTTTAGCGATTCCTTTTTATTCTACACTTATTCCTATTAGCCAAGGTTTTCTAATTAGCAGTTTATTTAAGGAAGCACTAAAAAAAGTTAATATTAATTACTGTACTTCACTGTATTATTATAACAAAAAAAACAGTAATAAAAGGACAAAGCATTTTTGTACCTCAACATATTTGGAGGACTATGAAATCTTAGATAATGAGATAAAACTAAATGGAAAAATGATTTTAAATATTAGTTCTCCAGATATGCATTTCATGACAAATATATATAATGGACTTTTAAAAACTAACGAATTCCAATACAAAGATTATAAACTTACCCGAGGAAAAATAACTTATCAAAAAGAAAAAATCATACTAACTCCAACTGTCGATTTCAAGACTCTTTCTCCAATAATAATCAAAACAAAGGAAAATAAATTCATAGGGCCAGAAGATAAAAGTTATGAAGTAGAATTAAATTATATAACAAACCTAATCTTAAAGAATTATAGGGGATATGGTCTAAAGGAAGAATTGTCTTTTAAAGCTATTGATATGAAGAAAACTGTTTTAAAAGAAGAAATAGAAGAATTTACAGCAAATACAGGGAAGAAAATTTTTTATATCACTGGTTATAGAGGAGCTTTCAAACTTGCAGGGGATATTGAAGACTTAAATGACATATATAGATTGGGGATAGGATATCGTAGAGGTCAAAATGCAGGAATGATAGAAGTTCTTTGATGAATGGGGGTGAGGACGATAGAAAAGTATAGATTTTATAGGACAGGAGATGTAGTAGCTGATATAGGGATTATAGAGCTATATGATATATTACAAGAGATGAAATCCACTTATGAAACGGAAGGCAACTGGGATATAACACTAGAAGCTAATTGTTTGGCAGTAGAAGGTTTGAAACCTAAAACATTGTACGATTACATTATAGAACATGAAATATTTCAAGTTTTTTTAAATGGTATAAGAGATGATCTTAATAAAAAAGGATTAGAAGAGGTAGTTGTTGAAAAATTAAATATTGGTAATTTTAAAGAAATAATATCTCAAAGTTCCTTAAAGGAAAAAGACAAAGAGTTTTATTTAGATAAGTTTAGTAAAAAGTATTTTCCTTATGTTAGGAATAGTGGAAAGTATGGAGCTAATTCAGGATCTGAGGAGAATTTCCACTACAATTTTAAAGAATTAATTGATTTAGTATTTAAAATAAACAATAAAAATGATGATGAACAGAGAGATATACTTAAAAAGTATGAGCCAATTGATGAAAAGTGTACAGTTTGTCATACAAATATAGCTACAAGGTTGGATATTACTCATAAAGATGAAAAAAAAGAAAGAATCAATTCAAAATATAATTATTCTTTCTTTGGGTCTGAAATGAGTACTTTTAATAATTATGGTGAATGCAAAAATAGTATTTGTTTTGAATGTGAATTTTTGAATTTAATGTTTCTTCTATATATTAGTAGGAAAAGGCCAAAGGTTCTTGGATATACAGATGATTTGTATTTTCTTCGATATATAAACAATAATTTAATGCTTAAAAAAAGAATATATGAAGATGCAGCTTTCCAATTGAAATTGGGGAAATTGAAGGGAAAAGGGATAAGATTATATGATGTAATAACGGATAGCAATAAAGGAGTTATACTTACTTTCCAAATCTTGACAGAGTATGAAAAGCTTATTCAAGATGTTGAATTGATACACATTGCTGATAACTACAATTATTCTCATGACAAGGCTTTGATGAGAGATAGATGCAAGCAATATATTAGATACAAAAATTATGAAGCTTTAAGAGATACTTTAATTTCAAATATTTTATCTTTTGCTTCTGAAGATAACGAAGAGATATTGTTGAATATCAAAAATTATCAGAAGTTTATAAATATATTGAATTCAATACAGGAGGGAGGAGGTTGTTTCATGAAAGACAATTATTTTAGTAAATTAGGAGAAAACTTGAAAAAAAACATGGTTTCATCTTCAGATGAAGAAATTAACAATAATAGGAAAAATATAGCATTGAGAATTACTAATATGCTTAAAGCGGATGATAGAGCAGGTATGTTTGATTTCTTAACTCATTTGATTATTGTAAACAATGTAGAGATGCCAAACGAATATTCTGAAACTATTTTGAATAGTTCAAAGAATGAACTTCATTATTGTGTAGGGAAATTTTTAGAAGGTTTTTTAAATAATAAAAAGGAGTGTTGAGAATGGATAAGAGAGTATCATGTGTAACCCTTACTATATTGACAGAAAGTCCTGTTCCATTGTCTTATGATCAAGGAGCGGGAAATTATAATGAAATAAAGAAATATCATTATGGTAATGAAGTATACGCTAAAACAGGGGTATCAACTATTACTTATGAAATGAGAAAACAGCTTCATAAAAATAATAGTTGGGTATTGAGTGATATAGTGTTGAATAAAGACAGCAAGAAAAAAGTTAAGAATGTATATCCAACCTTAGAATCTTATGAATCTGCAAATGAAAAGGGATTAGAAGCTGATGTCTTTGGATATCTAGTTCCTAGTAAGCAGTTGAGCAAGACTTCACCTTTGAGGATAATACCTTTTAAATCGGTACATCCATACAGAAATGATGTTCAATTAATTACAAACAGAGGGTTCTTAGATAGAGATTTAGATAGAAAATATTTTGATAAGGATGAAAAGAGTGAAGAAGCAGATATCCCTAAGACTCAAGCTTTAGCTAATGAAGAGATATTTGGAGGATACTATACATGGACTATAACTATTGAATTGGATCGTCTTGGAGTGTTAGAAGTAAAGGATGGTAAGTATTTGCTTCCAGATGAAAGAGAATATTTCAGTAAAGAAATAAGGGAAGAAGTTTTAAAAGATATATTAGATGTAGTGACAAAATTGACAAGAGATATTAGGCATGAGAAGGTTCTTTTAAAGCCATTAGCAGTATTTGGTGGAGCTTTTGAAAATACCATCCCATATTTTTGGAATGATATAATTCTTGACGAAGAAAATAGATTGGATATTTCGAACCCATTTAATACCATTTATAGCTATGATTTGAATGATGAGATGTATGTAGTAGCAGTAGATAATAGATTAAAGCTCAATGAAGATGATTTGAATAAAAAACTTACGAGCATATTTCCAGTGAAGGAAATTAAGAAATTAGGTGAAATTCTTTATGTAGGAGAAGATAATTGTTGGTATGTAAGTGAGGAAAGGGCGAGTAAAAATGAAGACTGAAAAGGTCTTGAAAATCAATATATATCAACCTATAGCTCATTACAGGGAAGCAAAGATAATGCAAGATGACTATATTCCGACTCTTCCCCTTCCAACAGCAACTACCATAGCAGGAATGATTACTTATGTAGTAGGGGAGAGACTGGAATCAGAATTTAAAATTGCAGTAGTTGGTGATTATGAAAGAAAGGATATGAGCTTTACTAGAGGAGAATGGGGAGAATTTTGGAAAGGATACAACAATTTAGTCAAGGGAAAAGATAAATATATAAAATTAAAAAAAGGCGAGTTTTTTGATTATTATAAAAACATATATAGTAATAGAATTATGTATTTTGAGGAACTTTGTGATGTGTATTTGACAGTATTTTTTACAACTGAAAGTAAAGCTGAATACGAAAAGGTGAAGAAATCTTTTTTGAATCCAAAAAGGTATATGGTACTTGGAAGAAGTGAAGATTTTGTGGTTCCCAGAAGAGCAAGTAAATTATTAGAGGAAGTTGAGATATATACAACTTGTATAGAAAACAAGAGAGAAGCAATAAAGGATGATATCATCTTAAAAAATACTTATGTAGGAGTAGATATAAGAGATGATAGATATGAGGAATTATTAAACAGTGGAGTATTGTACAATATCCCTACAACTTATAAAGAATATAGTAGGAGACAAAAAGTAGATAGGGTTATGGAATACGGCCATTTCATATACCTTGATAGTGAAGGATATTATCCTAGAAGTGGAATGTTTAATGTATATGAAGGAGAAAATGAAAAGATTCCTTTTGTCTGGATGAAGAGAGAAGGTGAATAGATATTGAAAACTATAATGGCTAAGTCAAAAAATAGTGAAAACTTTATAGTGGAGCAAAGTCTTATTGAACATACAGAAGATTTATTGAAAGTATATGATAAGATTGTACCTTATTTGCAAGGTGAAGATGAATTTTTAGAAAATTTAATGATAATTTGTGTTCTTCATGATCTTGGAAAAATGAATTCAAGTTTTCAATATAAAATTGAAATAGCAAATGAAATAGAGGATGTGAAAGATAATGAGGAAAAGTTGAATGAATTAAAAAATAAATATATAAAAATTAAAGATAAAAATCACAATATTTTAACTGGAGCATTTTTGAAAAGTATCTTTGATAAAAAAGCCATACCTGAAAACAAACGAACTGTTCTATATAAAGCTATTATGCTCCATCATGGAAACTACTTTAAATATATATGTAAATCTTATAGTGAATATGAAAGAGCTCTGTATGAGGATGTAGAATTAAATGTGCTTAATTCAAATGAATATAATATTGAAGAAGTTGAAGGATTTATTGAAAGAGTGTTAGGTTTAAAAATTAATTTTAGAGATGATGATTTTCTTGATTATGATTTTTTAAGATATTTAACTGATAGATTTATTGGGAAAGACAGTGAAAATGTAGAAGAGTTATATACTGAATATATACTTTATAAAGGATTTCTAAACTTAATTGATCATATTGCTTCAACTCAAATCCTTGACTTTTCATATATTAATGATTTATCAAACGATGATTTAGATGAAAAATTGATAGAATATCTTTCTGATAAAAACGATCTAGAAAAAAACGAAGTATCTTTCAATAAATTACAACGAGATATTAGAGAATATCAAAACACTGATTTAATAACAACTGCTTTTACAGGTAGTGGAAAGACTATTGCTGATTATAGATGGGCTGGTAAAAGAAAAGTATATTTAGTTCCCAATAAAATATCTGCAGAGAGTTTCTTTTTTGATGCATTGGAGATATTAGATGAGGATAAGGTGGGCATACTTCATGGCGATATTTCTCTATATGTGGATAATGAAGATGATAAAGATGGTTTAAATATTTCACTAAAGGATAATGTTCTTACTAAAAACTTATCTAAGCCATATACAATTGCAACATTAGATCAATATTTGTTATCCATGTTTAAATATCCGGGATATGAAAAGACTTTTGCTAGTATTTACAATTCAAATATTACAGTAGATGAAGTTCATCTTTTGACTCCTAGGATGTTTCTTATATTAGTATATTTTATTCAGTTTGCTAACAAATACTTAAATTCAAGATTTCATCTAATGACAGCTACAATGCCGAAAATATATAGTGAAAAGCTAGAAGAGTCTGGAGTAGATTTTGCACATTTAAGTAATGATGAAATTAAAAGTGGACAAAATATTAGGGTGAAAGTCATTAAAGAAAAGGATATTAGCGATATAATAGATGATGGATTGAAGAAGAATTATAAGATTCTTGTAGTTAAAAATACAATATCTGAAGCAATAGAAACTTATCAATTTTTAAAGGAAAAATTCCAGAATAGTAAAGTAAATTTATTGCATAGTAGATTTAAACTTGGAGATAAAAAAGCAAAGTATAGTGAGATAAGAGAACAAGAAGGAGATATTTGGGTAGCAACTCAAATGGTGGAAGTATCTTTGGATTTAGATTTTCAAATTGTTATAAGTGATGCAGCACCGATGGATTCTATTATTCAAAGAATGGGTAGATGCAATAGACATAGTACTTTAGAGAATGGATATTTTTATATTTTGGATAATTATAAAGACAATATAGTATATAGCCAAGTGTTAAAAGAAGCAACTTATAGGCTGTTGAAAGATGAAGGACTATTGACATTAGAAAGAAGAAATGAATTGTTAGAGCAATATTATGATGAAGAAAAAGTTAAAAAGTTCTATGTAAGTGAATTTAAAAAAGCAGAAGACGATATAAGAGATATATTTGGAGTAACAAAAGAAGGGGATATAGATGGAGAGAAGTTAATATTTAACTATGAACCATATTTAAATATAGTGGACAATAAAAAACAAGCAGAAATACTCTTTAGAAATGTAGAAATAAATTTCAAAGTGATATTAGAAGAAGATTATAAAGAGATAAGAGATATAAAGGATAAGAAACAAGTATATAGAAAGCTCCAAGAAGTGTCTATTCCAGTATCGAGAAATATATATTTTCAATTATCCAGTTCAGATTTTTTGAAAAAAGAAGGAAGATTAAATATAATTAAAAAAGAAGCAATGAAAAAAATATGGACCTATGATGACGAAGCAGGGTTGAGGAAAAAGAAGAAGTAGAATATGGTAAGTTTAATATTTTATATGGTATAATAAAGTAAAATAATGGATTTATAGATTTATATTAACTATGTGGGATTTAATATTACAAAAAATAACTAAGGAGGAATTTGAAATGGCAGATATTAAATATGAAATCATTGAAAAAGTAGGTACAGTATCAGAATCACCAAAGGGTTGGACAAAGGAACTAAACCTGATCAGTTGGAACAATAGAGATCCTAAGTATGATCTGAGGGACTGGGCTCCTGAGCATGAAAAGATGGGAAAAGGAGTTACATTAACAAAAGATGAATTAAAGGAATTAAGGGATATTTTAAATGATATGGATTTATAAAGAGGTGCTCACATGAAGAAATTTATTATTCCAATAATCATAGTTGTAGTAGTTATTATTATCTTCGCTACTTCAAATAATAAAGATAAAATATATAGTTTTGATGAGATATGTAAAATCGAAGTTAATGATATAGATTCTATTTTGTTTAACATAGACTTAGACAATCCAAATAATAGAGAAATAGAAAAGAAAGATTTAGAGAAGATAATAGAAGTTCTAGATAATAAAAGATATAAAGTGCCTGAAGGTAATAAAATTACTTTGTCCGAAAATGGTATTGATAAAAATGTAGTTATTTGCAAAATAACTACATTAGACGAAAAGGGTTCAACTATCATTTATATGTACAACAAAGCTATTTCAATTATAGAGGCTAATGGCAAAACAAAACTATATGAAATAATAGATGGTATAAATCAGGAAGAAATCCTGATGATACAAAATTTTTATTGATAAATGTTTATATAAGGAGGATTATGGAATGGATGTTTTATCAGCAATAAAAGGGAGAAGAAGTATAAGAAAGTATAGTAGCGAACCAGTGGAAGATGAAAAGCTATTAAAAGTATTAGAGGCAGCTAGGCTTTCTCCATCTGCAAGGAATGTACAGGAGTGGAAGTTTATAGTTGTAAAGGATCAAGAAACAAGGGAAAAGCTAACAAATGAAGCAATTTGCCAACCATTTGTTGGAGAAGCTCCAATAATATTAGTTTGTTGTGGCAAAGAAACAAGCGGGCTAATGAAATGTGGACAACCACGTTATACTATTGATGTGTCCATTGCTACGGCATATATGGTATTGGAAGCTTATGAGTTAGGATTGGGCACTTGTTGGCTTGGAAGTTTTGATGAAAACAAGGTAAAAGAAATATTGGATATTCCACAAGAAGTGAGGGTAGTGGCAATGACTCCATTAGGATATCCTTCAGAATCTCCAACTCAAAGACCAAGAAAATCCCTTGAAGAAATAATAAGCTATGACAAATATTAAGAGTAGAGTGATTTACTAATATTAATTATTTAAGTTTATAGTAAAGGGAAGCGTCAAAGTTACCCAGTACAATCCTAATTTTATCAAAAGCTCCTATAGAAATTATAACTTAAAAAGGAGATGATACCAATGAAAAAACAACTATCGGAAATGACATTAGAAGAGCTATGGGCTTTATTTCCCATTATTTTAAAAGAGCATAATCAAGACTATAGCAAGTGGTATGAACTGGAAAAGGAAAAGATCATAAAATGCATTGGATTAAAAAATATTAAGCGAATTAACCATATTGGCAGTAGTGCAGTAAGTGGTTTAATTTCAAAACCAACTGTAGATATTTTAGTGGAAATTGATAGAGATATAGATATGAAACAAATAAAAAACATACTTTTAGATGATGGATGGATACTAATGCATGAAGAAAATGAAGAAATTGTACTTAATAAGGGATATACACCTCATGGATTTGCTGAAAAGGTATATCATCTTCATGTTCGATATTATGATGATTGGGATGAGCTTTATTTCAGAGATTATCTTTTAGTGAATAGTGATATTGTTAAGGAGTATGGGGAGTTTAAGTTAAGCTTGTTGCCAAAATATAAGAATAATCGTGATGGATATACTGAAGCAAAGACAGATTTTATCAAGAAATATACAAAGAAAGCAAGGGAAGAATTTGGGGATAGATATAATCCTAATATTAGAAAATCATAAGAGGAGAATTATTAATGATTATAGAAAAGGCAAAAAAAGAAGATTATATATCTATTTATAATATTTCAAAAGAGCTTAATGTAAAATATAATTCAAACAAAGAAAATGGAGTTTTATTAAGAATAATACCTAAAGATTTCATAAAAGATAATATTGAAAATTTCATTGTTGCTAGAATAGATGAAGATATTGTAGGATTTTTGTGGTCTAGTACAGAGTATCCAATAGATATGTTAGCATATACTAAAATAATAGATGACATTGATAATTGCATATATTGTGAACAAATAGCTGTAAAAAAAGAATTTCAAGGACAAAATATTGGAAAGAAATTATATGGATTTTTAAAAAATAATTTTAAAGAAAAAGGAATAATTGTATATGTAAACACAGCTCCAGATAAAAACAAAGCTTCATTAGCTTTTCATACTAGTATTGGATTTAATGTAGTTGGAGAGTTTTATAGGGAAGATTTTTGTGGATTTAAAGAATATAAAGCAAATTTATTGAAATTAAAGTAATTAATAGAGGTGATATTAATGAAAAAGACCTCAGTTAATTGAAGGACTAATACTTATTTTATTTGGATTTAATTTAAAGAAAAAGTGGAATCAGTGAATATAAATGGAACTGTAATAGATATATAGGGTGGCATCAGATATTCTGATGCCACCTTAATTAATTTATGTTCTTAAGTTTTATTTTTTTCTTTTCATTATAAATTTAATGACAAAATATGCTATTGCTCCGATTACTACTGCGAAGGGAAGTATATAGATTATTGAGATTACAAATGTCTCTAATACTTTTCTAAAAGAAAATAAGGAATTCTTAAAGGCATTAACTAGCTTTCCTCCAAAGGTGGTATCCGTAGTTTCTTGATTGGTTAATCTCTCTACTTCTTCAATATTGATTTCAAAGGTACTAAAATCTACTTTATCATCAATATTTATGAGATTGGTCTTAAGTCTTTCTTTTTCATATATGGTTTCGCTGAGTTCATTTTCTAACTTGATTATATCTTCCATTTTTCCCGCTTTAGATAGTAGAGCTAAAATTCTTTCTTCTTTGACTTCAAGAACTTTCAATCTAGATTCAGTATCTCTATATTCACTGGTCACATCTTGTTTAGTGGTACTTTCACTGACTACATTGCCAACACCATTAAGTCCTGATTTAAAAGAAGATATTTTATCTTTTGGAACTCTAATTAGATAAAAACCATTTCTATAGCTTTTATTGTTGTAATGTTGGTTATAATTTATTTGAGAGTTTTCTACATAAGCATTATTCTTGGATATTAAAGCATTTAAGTCTTTATTAGCTTTTTCAAATTCAGTAGTTTTAAGTTGGATATAAACGGTGGTGATGACTTTTTCAGGTTCCAGAGGACTAGCTTCCTCGTTATTGCCACGTTCTTTTTTGCTTTCTTCGGTAGGTGCTAAATTCATTTCATTAGAAGAACTGTTGTCACTTGATTCTTTAGAACCACAGCCTGTCAATGATGAAAGGATTAAAAATAATATTAGACCTAGTATTAAATATTTTTGAAATTTTCTCACTATTTTCACCTCCTATAATCATTATATAAGGGAAACTGGAAAATTCAAATTACAAAATAGTTACAGATTTTTGCATATTTAAAAAAGGCACCCGATACTACCCGAATTTTGTCTCTGTCACAGATTATGATGATGGAGAAAGTGAGGAAAAATTCATTGATGAATTGAAAGTTTTTTATTATATATAAAAAATTTTAATGCTATAATGGTTAACTTAATGTATTATATGATATAATTAAGTAAAAATATGGATTTACATGCCAAGATAATATTTAGAAAGGGCGAAATAATAATGGATTCATTATTTACATCAAAAAATATAAAGGATTTAGAAATTAAAAATAGAATTGTAGTGCCACCAATGGTTTGTTTTAATTTCCCAGTTAACAATGGATTTGTATCTGAAAATAATATTGAACATTATGAAAAGATGGCAAAGGGCGGTAGTGGACTTATTATTGTGGAAGCAACATGTGTTAGTGAAAATGGAAGATTGTCTAAAGATCAATTGGGAATTTGGTCTGATGAACATATATCTGGATTAAAAAGAATAGTTGAAGTATGTCATAAGCATGAGAGAAAAGTTTTTATTCAACTTCACCATGCAGGTCTTAGAACTCCAAGGGGTATCAATGAAGATACTATAACATCTTCTGATTACAATGATGAGAAGGTATCTGCTAGAGCAATGACTAAAGATGAGATACATTCTATACAAGAAGATTTTGTAAATGCAGCTATTAGAGCAGAAAAAGCTGGTTTTGATGGTATTGAGCTTCATGGTGCTCATTCGTATTTATTTACACAGTTTTTCTCTACAAAAGTTAACAAACGTACAGATGAATATGGTGGAAATTTTGAAAACAGGATTAGAATTGTAATGGAGATTTTTGAAGGAATAAAACAAAATGTTAATTCTAGTTTTGTTGTAGGTATTAGAATGGGATGTAATGAAAATGATTTGGAAAATAGTATTTATATGGCCAAGATATTTGAAAGTATAGGTATAGATTATCTTCATGTTTCCACTGGGTTTGACAATACAGCAATTGATAAGGAATTACCTGATGATTTTCCTTGCAATTGGATTGTATATGGAGGAACTATAATTAAAGAGAATGTAGATATACCTGTTATTGTTGTAAATTCAATTAAGACAGTAGAACAAGTTAGATACTTGATTGAAAATAAATTAGCAGATTTTGTAGCAGTAGGTAGGGCACAACTTGCAGATCATAATTTTGTAAATCACATAAGGGAAGGTAAAGATGTAATCAAATGTTTAGATTGTAAGCCATGTAGATGGTTTATTGATGGGAGGAATTGCCCAGTACAGAATAGATAAATTATGTCCTTAGGAGGTAAGTAAAATGAAAAAGACCTCGGTATTTTTTCTAGTTTTAATGGTTTTTCTTTTAACATTTCCAATAGTAGCTAGTGCTGACTTCGGGCCAAAACCATCTATTGAAATCATTGTCAAAAACCCACCACAAACTGAATACTATTTAGATTTGCTAGTTGATTATAGTAGGGATGATTCCCATGAGAACATACATGATAAAGAAATTTACTCAGAAAATATGTATAATATTCTTGAAAATTATAATGTTGATGGATGGCGTCCTGCACTTGTTACTGGAACGAAGGTTCCGATTTTTGGGAAGCTTACTGGTGTTCCAGATGGAAAGGATATGATTCACGAATTTAGTTATGTTGGAGTTCCGGATAAATTCAAGGTTATTATAGTGACTTCGGATGGAGAGACAATAGTATCTAAAAATGTTGTAGATAGAAAGGCGTTTAATAGTACTGTATATTTTGATTGTGAGACAGGGGATTTAGTAGAAAAGTCAATGGTTAAGGCATATTTATTACAATTTATTTCTACTTGTGGTATTACTCTTATAATTGAAGGGCTAATACTTGTTTTATTTGGATTTAATTTAAAGAAAAATTGGAAACCATTTTTGTATATTAATCTATTAACACAAGTATTATTAACACTTATTGTTTTTGGAGCTATGTATACATCTGGCTCATTTGCTGCAATACTTACTTACATTCCTTTTGAAATTGTAATTCTGATTATTGAAACAACAATGTTTTCAAGGTATTTGACACAGCATTCTAAATCAAGACGTGTAGCTTTTTCTATAACGGCAAATGTTTTAAGTTTTTTATTAGGAATGATAGTACTACGATATTTTCCTGATATTTTATAATTTAAAATTAAAGCCATGATTACAAACAATAATCATGGCTTTAAAAATATCTAAATTAACATTATACTATATATTTTTCTAAGTCTTCACTAAATTGTATACTAACTTTCTTAAACTCATATATACTAGCTGTCATCTTTCTGATTTCTTCTGTATAAGTTTGTACATTAGCTGATACTTCCTCAGAAGATGCAGAGTTTTCTTCAGCAATTGCTGCCAATGTTTCTATAGCTTGTGAGATAGAATTAATATTATTGGTTTCTTTTGTAAGTTCATTTGTCAATTCAATAATCAACTCAGATACTTGAGCTATAGAGTTTACAGAAATGGCATTTTCTTCTGCTACTGAATTGAGTTTAACATTTTCTTTTTCTAGTATATTAAACTGGTCAGAAATATCAAATACAAATTTATCTATATTTTGAATAAAGGATTCTAAATTGTTATTGATAGTTTGAACTGCTTCTTTGGAGCCTTCTGCAAGTTTTCTAATCTCCATAGCTACAACAGTAAACCCTTGTCCATATATTCCAGCTCTAGAGGCTTCAATACTAGCATTAAGAGCTAATAGATTTGTTTGTTCTGCTATTTTTTCAACAGTTTCAACAATATTGCGGACTTCATATGCCCTATTTTGCAAATCTTGACCTTTAGATTTTACTTGAGAAAACTGTAATAATACTTGATTTAAATTAGAAGAAGTAGATTTTAAATCTTCAAAGCCCTTATTGATTTTATTTACAGCTTCTTCTAATTCCACTTTACCTTGATTTTCTTTTTCGACTACTTCATTTAAAGATATAATAGAATCATTTAACTGAGTTGCCACTTCTTCTGTTTCATTAGCTTGATGTATAGCTCCTTCTGCCACTTGTTCTACTACATTGGATATTTCATTTGAAGTATAACTCATATTGTTTGAAATCTCAGCAAATTTGTCAGAAAATACATTTAGTTCGTCTGTAGTACCTTTATAGCCTACAAAATCTGTTTTTATGTTTTCTTTTACTTCTCTTAATTTTTTATTAATATCTTCAAAAAAGTCATTGGTTGATATATCATACACTAGGGATAAATCCTTATTATTTAATTCATCTAAATTTTCGTTAATATATTTTAATGGTTTAAATAATCCTTTGCTGATAAAAAATGGTATAACAGCTGAAAGAATTAAAGTTGCTGGTAAAGCTATATTATTAGGTGTAAATTTAAATAACAGTGCACTGGGAACACCTACAAGTAATAATGATGCTAATGATATTTTACCTTCCATATTTTTTATAAATCCTAAGGATAAGATTTTATTTAATCTAAACTTTCTTTGATAATAGATTTCCTCAGAAAATGTTATAGCTATTTTTGTAAAATCATTTGTTTTTTCTAAAGTTTCAACTTCAATGTTTTCTCCAAAATATTTGGCTGCTCCTTCTAACATGCCGTGGAAATAGGAGAACATCCCTCTAGGTGAAGAATAAGTCATATGTGCAGTATATTTGTCTATTGGCTTTAAATTTAGTATAGGAGGTTTTGCTCCTAGTATCCTCTTAGTGACCACTACATGGATATCATACATAGCTTGAAGGAAAGAGTATAGATTTTTGTACCTAAAGAATGCAGGATAGACTTTTGAATATGTAAATACATTGTGATTTCCCATAGTTCTCCATACTTCATCTGAAGATTTGTTTAGTTTATCAGCAATATATTCAAGAATACCTAATGCAGTTCTATCTTCTACATCTTCAGAAAGAGTAAAAATTTTATTTGGACTAATATCAAAATGTGTCATTGCTTGATTAGTTATTTCTTCTCCATATACTTCTCTACAAGTTTGAATCCAAGCAGAAACAATAGTACCTTTCATAATTATTTTCCCCCTTGTCTTACGATTACATATATTATATCACAGCATTTACCAAAAAACTAAAATATAAAGAGGAAAAATAAAAAATATGTAGAAATATATTATAGATTAATGATAAGAGGAGGTTTTATAATGGCATTGCTTAGAATTGCTGTATTATATGATATACCTGTTGCAAACAATCAAGCTACAGCCGATTTTTTACTTTCTTCTCCTGATGGAAGAGGATATGAGAGAAAAACAATCGACTACAATAAACGGATTAGTGATAGGATAAATGAAAAAAGATTGTAAAAAGGATATAGTGGTCAAACCATTGTATTATGTGATATAATAAGTTAAAATCGTGATTGGTAGCAATGGGGTTAAGGAGGGACTAAAGATGAATGGTTTGTTTTTGCAAGGTGGAGGAGCAAAGGGAGCATTTCAAGCAGGTGTTATTTATGGATTGTATGAAAGAGGGTATGAATTTAATATAATATCTGGAACATCAATAGGTGCTATCAATAGTTATTTTATATATAAAAATGAAATAGAAAAAATGAAGAAGTTTTGGATAGAAAATGATTTTGCTGTAGAAATACCTTTTGATGTTGTTATAGATAATCAGGGAATGATTGATTATTTAAGTACATTAGAAGGTATAAATGAAGTGATAGACAATGTATATGTAAACTATACTCATGTTGAAAATAATCAATTGAAAGAAGTTGTTGTGGATTTAGTAAAATCTCCACACGATGCTCAGCTAAAGGCTATAAAATATAGTTCATTACTTCCTTATAGAATGAAAGACTATGATTCAATTGAAGATGTAAGAAATAGTTTTGATTCTTCAATTATGTGTGAAAATTTTATAGAAGATTTACAATCTGGTATTTATGAATCATATAATATAGATGGTGGTGTAGTAAACAATAATTTTCTTTTTCCATTTATAGAACATAAAGTAGATAATTTGTGTTTAATAGTGTTTAAAAAGAATTATGAAATACCAGATTATATTATAAACAACTACTCAATGAATGATATTGTTGTTATTGAGCCTAAAACAGATTTCAAAGCTAATGATACGTTGAGATTTGAACATGAATTTTTAAATAGTATATTCCAAGAAGGATATGCTATAAGTAAACAGGTTATTTTTTAATTTGAGGAAAAAATAGCTATACATAGACTAAAATCAAACATAATAATGGTATTGAGAATATTTTAAAAGAGGTGAAGGGGTAATGAATTGTAGAATTGTTGCAGATAGTAGTTGTGACTTAAATGATGAGCTAAAAGAGAAAATGGATATAGGATTAGTTCCATTAAAAATTCAAATAGATGATAAAACTTATGTTGATGATGAAAAATTAAATATCAATGAACTTTTAAGTGCTATGTCTAATAGCGAAAATTCTGTAAAAACTTCTAGTCCTTCTCCAGGAGACTTTATAAAGGAATATGAAAAGGCAGACAATGTATTTGTGGTTACTTTGTCTTCTCAGTTGAGTGGCACTTATAATAGTGCTATGATTGCTAAAAACATTATAGAAGAGAGTACAGAAAAATTTATTCACATATTTGATTCAAAAAGTGCTTGTGTTGGCGAAACTTTAATTAGCATGAAGATTTTTGAATTGATACAAGAGAAATATGATAAACTTGACATTGTAAATAAGGTTAATCAATACATTAAAGAGATGAAGACTTTGTTTATACTAGATAATCTTGACAATCTAATCAAAGGTGGAAGAATGACAAAGATTGCAGCACATATTGCTTCTCTATTGAATATAAAGCCCATAATGGGTGGAGACCAAGAAGGTAATATTAAGTTAGTAGACAAGGTTAGAGGAAGTAAAAGGGCTTTTAAAAGATTTGTTGAGATAATAGGTATTGAAGCTGGAAATACTGAAGGGAAGACGATAGGGATAGCTCACTGTAATGCTCCTGAAAAAGCTAATGAACTTAAGGAAGAAATAGAGAAAAAGTATAACTTTAAGAATATAATAGTGACAGAGATGGCAGGCCTTAGTTCAGTTTATGCAAATGATGGGGGTATAGTTGTAGCATTTAATTAAGAAAAATAATTATAAATAGATAAAAACATCTCTTTGAAGTAGGAAGAGATGTTTTTAATTGTTAAAAAGGGGGTTAATTTATGGCTATTGGAATAATTGTATCTTTTGTTTATATATTTTTAATAATTGCAGTTGCTACTATTTTAAATAAAAGAGATTTAATTTCAAATGAAGGAAGTAGGAAGTTTATACATATAATGTTGTCTAATTGGTGGTTTATTGCAATGCATTATTTTAAAACACCAATGAGTGCCTCTATAGTTCCAGCTATTTTTGTATTGATTAATTATCTATCATATAAAAACAATATATTTAAGGCTATGGAGCGAGAAGAGGAAGAAGAAACATTGGGAACCGTATATTATGCTGTTTCACTACTTATATTGTCTTTAATCAGTTTTTCAGAAAAGCTAAGTCCTTGGATTGGTGCTGCTGGGATATTGGTTATGGGTTATGGAGACGGTTTTGCAGCTATAATTGGTAGCAAATATGGGAAACATCGCTTGAATTTTGGAAGTATTAAAAAGAGTGTTGAAGGTTCACTTGCAATGTTTGTATTTTCATTTATATGTCTTTTTGCAATTACTTTTTATACAAATAGTCTTCATTCATTTGGGTATGTTATACTAATAGCTGTAGTAGCAACTATAGTAGAGTTGTTTTCACCAAAGGGAACGGACAATTTGGCGGTTCCTTTAGTGGTTTCTTTGTTGTATTATTTATTGGTGTTTTGAGAGGAGTGTAGAATTTGCTGGATTATATAATTGGCTTTTTATTAAGTTTTTCTATTGCTTACTTAGCTTATAAGAAAGAATCACTATCTACAAGTGGCTTTGTAGCAGCTACCTTGTATGGGTTAGCTATTTATAAATTTGGTGGATTATATTTTTTCTTGGTTATGATTAGTTTTTTTGTTTCTTCTAGCTTATTTAGTCACTTTAAAAAATCTAGAAAAAATAAATATGAAAGGATGAATGAAAAGACTGGTAAAAGGGATTTTACTCAAGTTATTGCAAATGGTTTACCTAGTTTTATATTTGGACTAATTTATTATATTACTGGAAATTATATTTATATATTAGGGTTTACTACAGCACTTGCATCGGCAAATGCTGATACTTGGGCTTCTGAAATTGGTATATTAAGTAAAAAAGATCCTGTATCTATTATTACTTGGGAGCCAATTGAAAAAGGTGTTTCAGGAGGCATTAGTCCTTTAGGAATTATGGCTTCACTATTTGGAGCAGGATTTATTGCAGTGATATCTGTTGTTGGCTATATCCTATCTTTTGGAATCAATGAGTATCTATTAGCATTTTTTTTATTGTCAACACTAGGTGGATTCTTAGGTTCTATTATAGATAGCATTTTAGGTGCTACTGTTCAAGCTAAATACATTAGCTGTATAAGCAATACTCTTACTGAAAAGAAATACTCAGGAGGGATTGAAAATGCACTATATAGCGGTATATCTATTATAGATAACAATTTTGTAAACTTATCTAGTGGGCTATTATCTTCTATGATTATTACTGGTCTTTCAAGTCTAATCTAGGAGACAGAGGTCGGTTTTTTGTCTCCTATTTGAAAATAAAGATGGAGGTGTTTTTGTGAAGAAAATTGTATTAGCTGGTGGATGTTTTTGGGGTGTTGAAGAGTATATGTCTAGAATAGATGGTGTTATAAAGACTAAGGTTGGCTATGCTAATGGTTTAAAAGAAAATCCCACCTATCAAGAAGTTTGCACAGGAACTACTGGTCATGCAGAAGCTTGTTTTATTGAGTTTGATGAAAATATTATATCTTTGGAGAAACTTTTGTTTAGGTTTTGGCGAATTATTGAGCCTACATGGTTAAATAAACAAGGTGGAGATATAGGTCATCAATATAGGACTGGGATATATTATATTGACAAAGAAGATATACCTGTTATCGAAAGTACATTAAAGGTTGAACAAGAGAAATACGATAAGCCAATAGTAACTGAAATTAAACCATTAACCAGCTTTTATGAAGCTGAAGAGTATCATCAAAAATATCTAAAGAAAAATCCAAATGGATATTGTCATATTAATTTGGATGCATAAGAATCTATTGTAGGGAATGTAAGTGATGAAATTGGATTTGGTCTATTGAAATATCACTGAAGTTCCCTACTATTATATCTGCGTTTGACAAATCTTGAAAACCGACGTTATTTCCTTCTTTTATCTATTCAGATTTTTAAATTTTGTCTTAAACTATTGCACAATATGTTGTAGTTTGATATCATATAATAACGATATGTAGTAATTAATAAAGACCACCAACACATATATTAACACAAAAAAAGAAAAATAGGAAGGGGTAAGGAGGTTGTTAAATGATTAAGAAAATTAAAAAGAGGGATGGTAGAGAAGTACCATTTAACTTAGAAAAGATTGCAAACGCAATATTTAAAGCTGCTCAAGCTGCAGGTGGACAAGACTATGATATTTCACTTAGTTTGGCTGAAGATGTAGCTGATTATCTTGATGAGAAATACAGAGGTAGTATTCCAGAAGTAGAACAGATTCAAGATGCTGTAGAAAAAGTACTTATAGAATCTGGCCATGCAAGGACTGCTAAAGAGTTTATATTGTATAGAGCAGAGAGAACAAGGGTCAGAGAGATGAACACTAGGCTTATGAAAGTATATGAGGATTTGACTTTTCAAGAAGCAGAGGACAATGATTTAAAGAGAGAAAATGCTAATATAGATGGCAATACTGCAATGGGGACTATGCTTAAGTATGGTTCAGAGGGTGCAAAACAATTTTATGATTTATTCATTTTAAATCCAGAACATTCTATGGCTCATAAAAATGGCGATATTCATATACATGATTTGGATTTTTTAACACTTACAACTACATGTTGTCAAATTGATATAGATACTTTGTTTAAAGGTGGATTTAGCACAGGTCATGGGTTTTTGAGAGAACCTAAAGATATTCAAAGTTATGCAGCTTTGGCTTGTATTGCTATCCAATCAAACCAAAACGATCAACACGGAGGCCAGAGTATTCCTAACTTTGATTATGGTCTTGCTAATGGTGTTAGAAAGACCTATAGAAAAGTATATAGACAAAATTTATTGAAGGCTTTACAACTTATTTATGATGAAGATTATTCAGAAGAGGCTATTATAGATGTTTTTGAAAAAATAGAAGAAAAACATGGACTTATACCATCATTAGAGGAAAATCAAGAGTATAAAAAACTAGAGAAAATGTATCTTCAAGAAATAATTAAAGATGCTAGTATAATAGAAAAGGCTCAGAAGTTTGCTGAAAAGCATGCATTAAAAGAGACAGACAGAAGAACTTATCAAGCTATGGAAGCTCTAATTCACAATTTAAACACTATGCACAGTAGAGCAGGAGCCCAAATTCCGTTTAGTTCTATAAACTATGGAACAGACACATCACCAGAAGGTAGAATGGTAGTTAAAAATGTTCTTCTAGCTACAGAAAGAGGATTAGGAAATGGAGAAACACCAATTTTCCCAATACAAATATTTAAAGTAAAGGAAGGAATCAACTACAATCCAGGTGATCCTAACTACGATCTTTTTAAACTATCATGCAAAGTAAGTGCAAAGAGACTATTTCCAAACTTCTCCTTCTTAGATGCACCATATAATTTACAATACTATGTAGAAGGACATCCAGAGACAGAATTAGCATATATGGGTTGTAGGACGCGTGTTGCAGCTAATGTGTATGATCCTTCGAAGGAGATTATTTTTGGAAGAGGAAATTTAAGTTTTACAACTATAAACTTACCAAGACTTGCTATTAAAAGTGAACAAAATATAAATAAATTCTTTGAGGAATTAGATAAAACTATCGATATAGTTATAGATCAACTTTTAGCAAGATTTGAATTGCAAGCACAGAAAAAAGTAAAGAATTTCCCTTTCTTAATGGGACAAGGTTTATGGTTGGATTCAGATAAATTAGATTGGGAAGATGAAGTTCGAGATGTATTAAAACATGGAACACTCACAGCTGGATTTATTGGTTTGGCAGAATGTTTGAAATCACTAACTGGAAAACATCATGGAGAATCTGAAGAATCACAAAAGTTAGGACTTGAAATCATTGGTCATATGAGAAAGAGGATGGATGAAGCAAGTCAAAAATACAAAATGAACTTTTCTCTTATAGCTACACCAGCAGAGGGAACTGCAGGTAGATTTGTAAAGATGGATAGAGAGAGATATGGTGAAATTCCAGGGGTTACAGATAGGGAATACTATACAAATAGTTTCCATGTGCCTGTATATTACCAAACAACAGCTTTTGACAAGATAAGTATTGAAGCTCCATATCATGAATTGACAAATGGAGGACATATAACCTATGTAGAAGTAGATGGAGATCCTACTCAAAACTTAGAAGCCTTCGAAAAGATAATTAGAGCTATGAAAGAAGCCGGAGTTGGTTATGGTTCTATTAATCATCCTGTTGATAGAGACCCTATTTGTGGATATACAGGAATCATAGGAGATACTTGTCCAAAATGCGGCAGAGAAGAAGGAGATATTAAATTTGAAAGGATTCGTCGT
Source organism: Anaerosalibacter sp. Marseille-P3206 (assembly GCF_900155565.1). Lineage (NCBI taxonomy): Bacteria > Bacillati > Bacillota > Tissierellia > Tissierellales > Sporanaerobacteraceae > Anaerosalibacter > Anaerosalibacter sp. Marseille-P3206. Next base: position 462,020 of record NZ_FUHM01000002.1, on the reverse strand, counting down.
ATTACTGGGTACCTTGTTGGAACATTAGATAGATTTAATGATGCAAAAAGAGCTGAGGAAAGAGATAGAGTAAAACATTTCTCTTGTTCATATAAATAAGAGGTGGTTGTAATGAACACTACTATAAGAGTTGCGGGTATAGTCAAGGAATCAATAGTAGATGGTCCAGGGATTAGATTGGTAGTATTTGCTCAAGGCTGTAAACATCATTGTCCTGGATGTCATAATCCTGAAACCCATTCTTTTGAAGGCGGAGAGCTAATGAGTGTAGAAGAAATATTAGAACTAGTAAAGAAAAATCCCCTACTAGATGGAGTTACATTTAGTGGGGGAGATCCATTTGAACAAGCAGATAGTTTTGCGATTTTAGGAGAGAAAGTCAAAGCACTAGGATTAAATGTAATGACCTATACGGGATATACTTATGAAGAAATAATTGATGAAATAAATGTAAATTCACAATGGAAGTCCCTTCTTTATACTACTGATATTTTAGTGGATGGAAAATTTGATTTAAATAAAAAAAGTCTTGCATTGAAATTCAGAGGTTCTTCAAATCAAAGAATTATAGATGTAAAGAAATCACTGGAATTAAATCAAATAATATTAGCTGTATAAAAAAATATGTAATATTTTTTAGTATTTTTTCACTTTTTGTGATAAAATTAAGATAGTACAAAAATCAAGGAGGGAGTTTTGAGATGAATAAAACAATTGGTTTTATAGGTTCAGGAAATATGGGGAATGCCATGATTGGAGGAATAGTAAGTTCAAACTTAGTTCCTGCCGAAAATATTATAGTTGCAGATTTAAACGAAAAGCAATTAGCTAAGGTAAAAGAAGCTTATGGGGTAAATGTTACTACAGATAATTTAGAAGTAGCAAAAAAAGCTGATATAATTGTTTTATCAATAAAACCTCATATTTATCCTGTTGTTATCGAAACGATAAAGAAGAATATAAAAGAAGAAGTAATAATTGTAGTTATTGCAGCTGGAAAAGATATTGAAGATACTCAAGAGGCTTTTGGTAGAAAAGTAAAGGTAGTTAAGGTTATGCCAAATACTCCTGCTATGGTAGGTGAAGGTATGGCTGCAATTAATCCTAGCAAGGAAGTTACAAAGGAAGAACTAGAAGAGGTAATAAGTATATTTGAAAGCTTTGGCAAGGCAGAAGTTGTAAATGGAGATTTGATGGATGCAGTTACAGCTGTAAGTGGATCATCTCCAGCGTATGTTTATATGTTTATAGAAGCTTTGGCTGATGGTGCGGTATTAGAAGGTATGCCAAGGGATATGGCTTACAAATTTGCAGCTCAAGCAGTACTTGGTTCTGCAAAGATGGTTTTGGAAACAGGTTTACATCCAGGAAAGCTTAAGGACAATGTATGTTCTCCTGGAGGAACTACAATTGAGGCGGTTGCTACATTAGAAGAAAAAGGATTTAGACATGCTGTATTAGCTGCAATGAAAAAATGCGCAGACAAATCAAGAGAGATGAGTAAATAAAGAGAATAGTAGATATTTAAAAAGTATTATTACGAAAGGTAGAGACAACTCTGCCTTTTTTTCATTCCATAATATAATAAATAGGCTATAATATAAGTATATGGAATACAAATGAGTCAAGGGACAGTCCCCTGACTCACAAAGGAGGTATAGATGGCTGGGAATTCTACAATGTATGAACTTTTAAATATAGTGAAATGTGGAAATGAAGAAGTTAAAGAATTGCTAAGTACAAGGGATGTATTTATTAAAACTGATCAAGTAGTGATTCCTTCTAAGGGGAAGGTTGGTACTTTTAGGGAGAAGGATTATTACAATAGATTTATATATGGAGATAATATAGATGTTTTAGGGGCTCTTGTGAAGGGTGACGGCTGTGAATCTATGAGGGGAAAGATAGATCTTATATACATAGATCCACCATTTTTGTCCAAAGCTGATTACAAAGCAAAGGTAAAATTACCACTAAGAGATGATACTGTAACTATAGAAGTATTTGCATACTCTGATACTTGGAAAGATGGAAATATTTCCTATTTAGAAATGTTATACCCGAGGCTAGTTCTTATGAGAGAACTTTTAAGTGAAAGGGGAAGTATTTATGTTCACTTGGATTGGCGAATGGTACACTATGTAAAAATTCTAATGGACGAAATTTTTGGTGAAGATATGTTTTTAAATGAAATCATTTGGAGTTATAAATCTGGTGGAGTAAGTAAAAAATATTTTTCCCGAAAACATGATACAATATTACTATATTCAAAGACTAAAAATTATATTTTTAATCCACAAAAAGAAAAATCCTATAATAGAGGTTTTAAACCATATAGATTTAAAGGTGTCAAGGAGTATGAGGACGAAATAGGTTGGCATACCCTTGTTAATATGAAGGATGTTTGGAATGTTGATATGGTTGGAAGAACTTCAAAGGAAAGGGTGGGTTATGATACACAAAAGCCAGAAAAACTATTGGAGAGGATGATTCTATCTTCAACTGAGGAAGGTTCTATTGTTGCAGATTTTTTTGGTGGAAGTGGTACTACAGCTGTTGTAGCTGAAAAACATAATAGAAAGTGGATATTGTCAGATCTAGGGACTACTTCTCATTTAACTATTATGAAAAGGTTAATAGATATGAACGCTTGTGAGTTTTTAACACAAAAAATAGAGAGTGCTGTTTTTCCAAAGCTAGGAAGTTTAAAAATAGGAAAATTAGAAAAATTAAAAGAGAGAAATGGAGAAGAAATAATTAACATTGAATTTAAAGGGTATGATATAGAGGTGAGTAAAATACCTATAGTGGAAAAGTATAAAGATATAGTAGTTGAGGTAATGAAGGAAAATTCTCTAGCTCTTATAGATACTATAAGTATAGATACAGATTATGATGGAAAGTGTTTTTTTAGTAGATGGCAAGACTATAGAAAACTAGAGAATCTAATGATAAATGATAGTATACAGTTGAAAGTAGAAGAAAGAGATAATAGGACTATTTGCATAAGAGTTGTAGATGTATTTGGATATCATAGTGAATACATATTAGAAGTATAATTAATATAAAATAAAAATGGAGGGATAATAATGAGGATATTAGAAAATTTACAACCAGAAAGGGTATTTTATAATTTTGAAGAGCTATCTAGAATACCTCGTTGTTCAGGAAATGAAAAGAAGGTTAGCGATTATTTAGTTGATTTTGCAAAAAAATATAATTTGGATGTTATTCAAGACGAGGCTTTGAACATAATAATTAAAAAACCTGGTACAGCTGGGTATGAAAATGCACCTACAGTAGTACTACAAGGCCATATAGATATGGTATGTGAGAAGAGATCAGATGTTGAGCATAATTTCTGTTTAGATCCAATTGCCCTTAGAGTAGAAGGGGATTATGTAATGGCTACTGGTACTACATTAGGAGCCGATAATGGTATAGCTGCTGCTATGTGTATGGCAATATTAGAATCAAAGGATATTCCTCATCCTCCACTTGAAGTTCTTCTAACTACTTCTGAAGAAACTGGAATGGATGGAGCAATAGCATTAGATCCAAAGAATATTGAAGGGAAAATTCTTATAAATATTGATTCTGAAGAAGAAGGAAAAGCATTGGTTAGCTGTGCTGGTGGAGAAAGAGACGAAATAGAGATTCCTATTAAATGGGAAGCTTTTGATGAAAGTTTTATTCCATGCAGTATTTCATTTAAAGGCCTAAAGGGTGGACACTCAGGCATGGAGATAAATGAAGGAAGAGCAAATGCCAATGTTCTTATGGGTAGAGTTTTAGCTGAATTAAACAACAATATTGAGTTTAGATTGGTAAGTGTTGATGGTGGTTCAAAAACCAACGCAATACCAAGAGAAGCAAAGGCAGTTGTTGTAGTTTCTTCAAAAGATGAAGAAAAATTTAAAGAAGTAGTAAGAGAAATGGAAAATGCATTTAAAAATGAATATAAGTCAGCTGATCCTGATTTAGTAGTAGAAATAGAAAAAGATAAAGCTGTAGAGAAAGTATTTAGTAATGATACTACAGATAAGATGATTGCAGCACTTATGCTTATTCCTAATGGCGTTCAAACAATGAGTAAAGAAATGGAAGGACTTGTTGAAAGTTCAAACAATTTAGGAATAGTGACAACTTTAGATGATTCTGTATCTTTTAAGAGTTCAATAAGAAGTTCAGTTAGAAGTTTAAAGGAAAAGATGGCTAACCAAATGGAACTTATCGCTAAGATTACTGGAGGCAAATGGAATGCTTATGCAGCTTATCCAGAATGGGAATATTCACCTAACTCTTATATAAGAGATTTATTCCAAAAAGTATATAAAGAGATGACAGGTGAAGAGCTAGAGATAGCAGCAATTCATGCTGGTTTAGAATGTGGATTGTTTAAAGAAAAATTTGGTGAAATGGATATGGTTTCTTTTGGTCCAAATATGTATGCTGTTCATACTCCAGATGAGAAACTAAGTATATCTTCAACTAAGAGAACTTGGGAACTATTATTAAATGTTTTAAAAGAAATAAAATAATTTTCCAATATCTATATACTAAAGGATTAAAATGGGGTATTATAACATATATTAAGTATTAAATAATTTGAAGAGGAGAATGACAATGACAAATAAATTTGATGAACATAACTCATGTGATCATGGATGTGATTGTGGATCTAACTGTAACTGTGATCACGAACATGAACATGAATATGAAGAAATGGATGTAATTTATCTTACATTAGACGATGGTAGTGAAATGGAATGTGGTGTTTTAGGGATATTTGAAGTAGAAGATAAATCTTATATTGCGTTAATACCTCTAGAAGATGAACAAATATTACTATATGAATATATAGAAGAAGGAGAAGAATTTGAACTTGGTCAAATAGAAAGTGAAGAAGAGTTTGAACTAGTTTCAGAAGCTTTTAATGCTCTTTTTCTAGATGATGAAGAATATGATGAAGATGATTTTGAAGATGAGGATGAGGATTAATTAAAACAAAAAATATGGAAAGTACTTCAACTAATGTGTTGAAGTACTTTCTTAAAATAACTAGAAAGGATGATTCAATTGACTAAGGAAGTAAAATTTGCTGAAAACTTATTGGAGTTTATTGAAAAAAGTCCTAGTTCATTTCATGTTGTAAAAAATGTGAAAGATGAGCTTGTGGAAAATGGTTTTGTAGAGCTTGATAGTAGAGAAAGATGGGATATAAAAAAAGGTGGCAAGTATTTTGTAACTACAAATGATTCAGCTATCACAGCTTTTGTAGTAGGACATGGAGAGTTACCAAAGGATGGGTTTAAGCTTGTTGGAGCACATACTGATTCACCTACTTTTAGAATAAAACCTAATCCAGAGATGGTAGAAGAAGGTTCATATTTAAGACTTAATACAGAAGTATATGGGGGCCCTATTATTAATACTTGGCTAGATAGACCTCTTTCAATCGCAGGAAGAGTAGTTGTTAGAGGAAAGGATGCTTTTAAGCCAGAGGTTCATCTTCTCAATATAGACAAGCCATTGATGATCATACCAAATTTGTCTATACATATGAATAGAAAAGTAAATGAAGGAGTTAAGCTAAATACTCAAAAAGAAACATTACCTCTAATGGCTATGGTAAATGAAGAGTTTGAGAAAGATGGTTTTTTGGTAAAACTTATAGCAAAGGAATTAGATGTAGATGCTAAAGATATTTTAGACTTTGAATTGTTCTTATATGAATATGCAAAAGGAAGTATTGTCGGATTGAATGATGAATTTATATCTTCAGGAAAGTTAGATGATTTAGCAATGTGTCATGCAGGGCTTAAAGGATTATTAGATGCAAAGGTCAATAATGCTACTAATGTACTTGTACTATTTGACAATGAAGAGGTAGGAAGTACTACTAAACAGGGAGCAGCTAGTCCAATGCTTAGAAATATTCTTGAAAGAATTTGTTTGTCTCTTGGATTAGATAGAGAAGATTACTATAGAAGTATTTATAATTCCTTCTTGATTTCAGCAGATTTAGCACATGCAGTTCATCCTAATTATGGTGAAAAACAAGATCCTACAAATAGACCTGTAATCAATAAGGGACCAGCAATAAAGATAAGTTCAAATCAATCTTATACTACTGATAGTGTTTCTTTGACTGTATATGAAAGTATATGTGATAAGGCAGGAGTACCAGTTCAGAAGTTCTTAAATAGATCTGATGAAAGAGGAGGTTCAACAATTGGGCCTATTTCATCAACTCAATTAGATATTCGATCTGTAGATATAGGGAATCCTATATTTAGTATGCACTCTATAAGAGAGCTCGGAGGAGTTTATGATCAATATTATATTTACAAATCTTTTGTTGAATACTATAAGTATTAATAATTAAGGATGGTGTAGATGAAGTATAAATTAATAGCTTTAGATTTAGATGGCACGCTACTTAATGACGATAAAAAAATAACAGAAATAAATAAAAACACTCTTCAAAAGCTAATACAAAGTGGATACGAAATAGTTATTGCGACTGGAAGAAGATATAGTACGGCAAAGAGATTTGTTGAAGTAGTAGATAAAAACCTAGTTATACTAGCAAACAATGGAAATATCGTTAGAAACATTAAAGATGATAAAGTACTTTTAAAAAAGTATTTAGATATAGATGATTTTCATACATTGATTAGGGAAGGAAAAAAGAAGGGACTCTATCCAATTATTCATTCAGATTATTTTGATGAAGGTTATGATATTTTAATTGAATTAGATGTTAACGATAGAAAATATTCTAATTATCTTACAGGAAGTATTGATGGATATAAAAGGGTGGAGGACTTTATGAAAATTGAGGATCCTAGAGCTTTAACTGTAGTATATTTAGGAGATAAGGACAAACTAGAGTCATTTAATTTAGAAGTAAATACTAAGTATCCAGACAAATACAGTTCTCATGTGATGGAAAATATAACAATTGCAGGTGCATTACTTGAAGTGATGCACCCATTGGGTTCAAAGTGGTTGAGCTTGGAGGAGTATTCAAAGGAAAAGGGAATATCTAAGGAAGAGATAATAGCTATAGGAGACGACAACAATGATATTGAGATGATTAAACAGGCAGGTTTGGGAATAGCCATGAAAAATGCTTCTTTAGGTGTAAAAAATGTTGCAGATATTATAACAGAAAAGGATAATAATGAAGATGGAGTTGCTCATATATTGAAGGAAGTATTAAAAATATAGTTAGCTTTATAGAAATTAGGGGAATGTATAATTAGAAAAGGTGATTGAATGGATATAGAAGTATACAATGTTTATTCCAAGTACTTAAAAGACAAATTTGGTGAAAAAGTATATAAGCTTCCTATAAGCCTTCCGTTAACTTGTCCAAATAGGGATGGATGTGTTGGAGTAGGTGGATGTATATTTTGTGGTGAAGAGGGAGGCTCTTTTGAGAATCTTTCAAATACCATTTCAATAAAAGAACAGCTTTTAAAAAACAAAGATTATATAAGTGAAAGATACAATGCAAAGAAATTTATCAGCTATTTTCAAAATTTCACTAACACCTATATGCCACTTGATAGATTCAAAGAATGTATAGAAGAAGCTATAATAGAGGATGTAGTAGGTATTTCTATATCTACTCGTCCTGATTGTATCAATGATGAATACCTAGAATATTTATCTAATATAGGGAAAAAACATGGTTTGGAAATAACTATTGAATTAGGTCTTCAAACTGTTAACTACCATTCTCTATATAAGATAAATAGAGGTCATACACTGGGAGAGTTCATTGATGCTGTTTTGAGAAATAAAAAATATGGAATTAGAACTTGTACTCATCTCATATTAAATCTTCCTTGGGATGATATGCAGGATGTAATTGAAAATGCAAAAGTACTTTCTGCATTGGGAGTAGAAGAAGTAAAGCTTCACGCCTTGTATATTCTAGAAGGCACTATACTTGGAGATATGTACAAAAATGGAGAAATAGAAGTTATATCCAAGGATGAATATATAGAAAGAGTAATTACATTTTTAGAGTATCTTGATAGTGATATTGTAATCCAAAGATTAATAGGAAGAGCACCAGAGGAAAATTCTCTTTTTGTCAACTGGAATGAAAGTTGGTGGAAGATAAGAGATGAAATAGTTGATATAATGGAAACAAGGAAGGTACGACAAGGGGATAAATGTAGTTATTTAAATGGAAAAGCAATAAAATTTTAAATATTTTAAAAATAAAGAAGGAAAAACGGTTTTCATGTAGAATATTGTAATAAGCAAAAAAAATATAAGGTTGGAGGTTGGTAGAGATGGTTAAATTTATATGTGGCACTAAAGGCAGTGGTAAGACAAAATATCTTATAGATATGGCAAATGAAGAAATCAAAAAGGGCAATGGCAACATTGCATTCATTGATGTTGACGACAACCATATATTTAGTCTTGATTATGATGTAAGACTTATTAATGCCATGGAATTCAATATAAAGAGTATTGAATCATTCTATGGCTTTTTATGTGGAATTATTGGGATGGACTATGATGTAGAGAAGATTTATGTGGATGGTATTTATGAGTTGATAGATTTAAAACCTGAAGATTTGGTTAATTTAGCAGATTCACTAGAAAAAATCTCTAGTAAATTCAATACTGAATTCTATATTGGAATAGATTATACTAAAGAAGATTTACCTTCTTCTTTAAAAGATCAAACGGAAGAATTAAAATTAGATTAAAAGATAAAGGCAGGATTTTACCCTGCCTTTATCTATTTATCCCCTAGTATTAGGATAGAAGGTTGCACAGTCTGTTTCTTCAGTAGAACTGGCATTTCTTGGTTGTATTTCTATGGAAGAAGCTGTACAATAGTCACCTGATGCATGATATTTACAAGTGTTAACAACACATTTTACACCTTCAATTGGTGTATCAGATTTTTCTATTCTCATATATTATCTCCTTTCATAGATTATATAATTCTATTTTATTTTTCCCTGAGATTATTAAATTATTCTTTTATATTGCTATATTTTTAAGATTTAAATAGTATATAATATAGTAAGAGGAATATTAAGGAGGTCAAAATGGGAAAAAAAGAACGAGTAGATAAAATACTTTCTAATTTAGGTTATGGAAGTAGGAAAGAAATCAAGAGTTTTGTTAAACAAGGAATGATAAGTGTAGGAAATGAATTGATTAAAGATAGTTCTATAAAAGTTGATCCTACTGTAGAAGAAATTTATTTTGAAGGAGAAAAAGTTTATTATAGAGAGTTTATTTACTTAATGCTAAATAAACCACAAGATGTAGTTTCTTCAACAAATGATCCTATAAGTAAGACCGTTTTAGACTTGATAGACAGTAAATATTTAGCTTTTAATCCACATCCAGCAGGACGTCTTGACAAGGATACAGAAGGTCTTTTGCTTATAACAAATGATGGAAAACTTTCCCATGAGCTTCTATCACCAAAGAAGAATGTAAAAAAAACATACTATGTAGAAGTGGATGGCTATGTAGATGAGAAATACTTTGAAGTATTTGAATCTGGAATAGTTTTAGATGATGGATACAAGACTAAACCAGCGAAACTTGAGATAATAGAATCTGGATATGTATCTAAAGTATACTTAACTATAAGTGAAGGAAAGTACCATCAAGTTAAGAGGATGTTTGAATCACTGGAAATGAATGTACTATATTTAAAGAGAATTTCTATGGGATCTCTTGTTTTAGATGATAGTTTACAACCAGGAGAATATAGAGAGCTTTCTGATGAGGAAGTACTTCTTTTAAAGAAAAGTTAATCTTATGTTTGTTAATTATGTTATTAATGATATAATATAATTAATGTTATTTGATAAAATTAATATTAGATAGGGTGTTTGAAATTGGCTTATTATAAGGAAAAGGGCATTTTTGATACCTTTTTTGATCACAGGAATTCCCTTATTATTCAGTACAAGAATGGAGATATAAGCAAGAGAGAGTTCTTAGAAGGGAATTTTGATTTTGTTCAAGATATGAAGGTGAAACCTTTTAAACGAATTGATAGTTATGAGAAGGGAATGTATAACTATCAGTATTACAATGTATTGGCTAAGTATTATACTATGCTAGCAAAGGATATGAGAAAAGAAGGGAAACATGATAAGTATTATATTTATTATTTAAATCAAGGGAATTATTATTATAATGAAAAAGATAGAGCTACACTTCATCTTTTACGTTATTTAAACTTTGTAAATGTTGATGCATATTTTATCAAAGTAGAGTCTAGGTTTTTAAGGAACAAATTATATGAAATTGTTTTAAAGGATTATCAGTATGCAATTTTTCATTCAAAGAGTAGATGGTTGTTAGACATACTCAAAAAAGAAGATGTATTTATAGAAGGGGTAAAGAAATCTTTGATTGATGAATATATCAACGAAACATATTAAAAAAATAGTAGGATTTTCCTACTATTTTTTTCTACTATTTTGTAATTGTTGCTAGAATTTCTTCTATTGAGCTGCCTCTTTTTATTTCAAATTCTCCACATTTAACTTTTGTGTCTAGTTTTAGTTCAATCATCTTTGATATAAATTGTTTTTCATCTTCTATTAGTTTTTCTTTAAACAAAATATCTGCTATGCTTGAAGCAGGAGAACCTGATGGTATGACGATTTTCACTACTTCTTTAGATGATTCTTCGCTTTTTTTATCTTGGTTTTTATCATTATCTTTTCCATCTTTGTTATCTATGTTTTTTTCATCTTTTGAGATTTCTATTTCGTTGCCAACGGTAGGAGTTTTGGTTTTATCCTTATCAAACAATACATTAAGTCTCCAACCAATAATTCCAGCTACAATTACTATTATTACAACCATAAGTATATAGTCAATTGCGTCATAGAAAAAATCTTTTAGTACTTCGCTAAACTTCTTCATAATTCCACCTCTTTTTTGCTGGATTGTTAAACAAATAAGTAGAGTTTTTACTCTATTCTTGTGTATAATATCATTATAACATATATTATTATAACATATGAAAAGGAAAAAGGTGAGATAATTTGAGAGAGATTATAGTGGATAAAAATGAAAATGATCAAAGGATAGATAGGTTTTTAAAAAAATACTTAGCTAAAGCACCTCAAGGTACTATATATAAGTTTCTTCGTAAAAAGAGGATAAAGTTAAATAACAAAAAAGCAAAACCAGAAGATATGATATTTGAAGGAGATACAATTAAGTTTTATCTAGCAGATGAAACATTAGACTCATTTATACCTGATATGGAAATAGTTAAAGGTTCCGTAAAACTTGATATTATTTATGAAGATGAAAACATAATACTTATTAATAAACCTAAAGGCATCCTTTCACATCCTGTCAATAAAGATTATGGCGACAATATTGTAGATAGTATGGTGAGCTATTTGATTGCAAAAGGGGATTATGTACCTAGAATTGAAAAGACATTTACCCCATCTATATGTAATAGACTTGATAGAAACACAAGTGGTATTATTATTGGTGCTAAGAATTATGAAGCTCTAAAAGATATAAATGAGGCCATTAAAAACAGAGATATAAAGAAGTATTACAAATGTATGGTAAAGGGAAGAGTGGATAAGGATATTCTTTTAGGTGGGTATTTACTAAAAAATGAAGAAAAAAATAAAGTTAAAATCTATAGTGAAGAAATGGAAGGAACAAAAGAAGTTAAAACTAGTATAAAGGTATTGGATAAAAACAATGATTTTTCTCTTTTGGAAATTGATTTGATAACAGGACGAACTCATCAAATTAGAGCTCATCTTTCATCAATAGGTCATCCTATTGTAGGAGATGGAAAGTATGGAGATGGAAAGATAAATGAGTTCTTTAAGAAAAAATATAGATTGGAAAGTCAATTTTTACATGCATATAAGATTTGTTTCAATGGACTTACTAAATTAGATTATTTAAACGGCAGGGAGTTTGAGGCAATGAGTCCAGCTATATTTTATAATATAGAGAAGGAGTGGTTTTAATGCTTATAAGGCAAGGGGAAGTTAAGGATTTACACTCTTTGGTTGAAATGTGGGGTAAGCTTTCTGATTGTCATAAAGACTTTATAGATTATATTTCTCCTTCTTTTAATTATAGGGAGATTATGTGTGAAAATTTTAGGGAGGATATGAGTAATCCTAGTATTCGCATTTTGGTTGCCGGTGAATGTGGTGAAAATATAGGTTTTATAAGGGGAGAATTGAGGGTAAATTCTAATTTAATTAGTGGAGGATTTTTTGGATATATTAGCGATGTATTTATAGAGTATGAATACAGGGGGTTAGGTGTAGCAGAGACTTTGTTAAGTGAAATAGTTTCTTGGTTTAGAGAAAATGGAGTTAATACTGTTAGACTAAATGTCAATTCCGAAAATATTAGGGCAATTGGATTTTATGAAAAATTTGGGTTTAAAGAAGTAAATAAAATTTTAGCTTTAAAAATAAATGAGTAAAAAGAAAAAAACTACACATCCTAATAGTAATTTATAAAAAAGGAGTTGGTAGTTTGAAGATTAGAGATATTATGACTAGGCAAGTTACATCAGTAGGTCAAAATTCAACTTTGGGAGAAGTAGCAGGACAAATGAAGAATTTAAATGTTGGGAGTATACCGGTTTGTGATAACAATAGTAAGCTTTTGGGAATAGTTACAGACAGAGATATGGTGGTGAGGGGATTGACACAAGGGTATGCAAGTCAATCTATAGTTAGAGATGTTATGACTGCAAATCCTGTTTTTGTAACTCCAGATACAGATGTAACTGAAGCAACAAATCTCATGGCAGAACATCAAGTTAGACGTCTTCCGGTAGTGGAAGGAGATTCGTTAGTAGGTATTGTATCTATTGGAGATGTGGCTGTAAGAGATAGATTGATTGATGAAGCAGGAGATGCTTTATCAAATATATCAGAACCTAGTAGACCAAATATTTAGAAATAACAAATAGCAGAGGTATCTCTGCTATATTTTTTTTCTAAAATAAGGTATAATATATATACGATTTTAGTTTATTGAACTAAAATAAGGAAGGAGAGTTATTGTGAAGAATTTCAAAGTTATTGTTGAAGGGGTAGGAGAAGTTACTGTTGATGAAGGTTCAACTTATGAAGAGCTTTCAAAAATGATTTTTAAGGATGAATACAAAAAGTACTTAGGAGCTAGGGTAGACAATGAAATAGTCTATTTAAAGAAGAAAGTAAAAGAGGGAAAAAATATAGAGTTTTTAGATATTAGTGATAAAGATGGGCATAGAATATATGGAAGAACCTTAGTCCTTGTGTATATAGCTGCTTGTGAAAAAGTGTTTTCAGACTATACTGTAAACATTGAGCATTCTTTAGGAAAAGGAATGTATACAGAAGTTGAGGGAGATAAGACTATAAGTTTTAAAGATATAGAAGAAATAAAGAGAATAATGAGTGAAATGATTGAAAAAGACATACCTATCTATAGAGAAAGGATATCAAAGGAACAAGCAATTAAGATATTTAAGGAAGAAGGTTATGATGATAAGGTTAGACTTTATAATTCTTTAGATAGAGATTTTATAGATGTATATAGACTTGAGGAGCATATTGATACTATCTATGGATATGTTGCCCCATCTACAGGGTATTTAGATGTTTTTGATGTTAAGTATTATTATCCGGGAGCGATATTATTAGGTCCTACACAGGAAAGCAAAACTACTGTTCCAGAGTTTGTTGAGCAGAGAAAGCTTGCTAAAGTTTTTAAAGAAGCAGAGGATTGGGCTAATATTTTGGACTTAGGGTATATTGGGAATTTAAACGACAAAATAAGAAAAGATTCTATTGATGAAGTGATTAGAATTTCTGAAGCTCTTCATGAAAAGAAGATCGCAAGTATTGCAGATATGATTTGTGCTGATGACAATGTAAATTTAATAATGATTGCAGGGCCTTCTTCTTCTGGAAAGACAACATTTTCTAAAAGATTAGCTGTTCAGTTAAAGGTCAATGGAAAGAAACCCATATCTATATCAGTAGATGATTATTTTGTAAATAGAGTAGATACTCCAAAAAATGAATTTGGTGAATATGATTTTGAAGCACTTGAAGCAATTGATTTGAAAAAGTTCAATGAGGATTTGATAGCACTTATAGAAGGCAAAGAAATTGAATTGCCTAGATTTAACTTCTTAGAAGGTGTAAGAGAACCTTCAGGAATAAGGGTAAGGGTAGACGAGGACCATCCAATTATAATTGAAGGTATCCATGCATTAAATCCTAAGATGACCAATGCTATTCCAGAAAAGAATAAGTTTAAAATATATATAAGTGCACTAACTCAGCTAAATATAGATGCTCATAATAGGATACCTACAACAGATACTAGAATACTAAGAAGAATGGTTAGAGATAACAAATACAGAGGAAATGACGTGTTAAGGACTTTTAAACTATGGGAACAAGTTAGAATTGGAGAGGAAAAGAACATTTTCCCATTTCAAGAAGAAGCAGATGTTATGTTCAATTCAGCATTATCTTATGAATTGTCTGTGCTTAAGAAATATGCAGTTCCACTTCTTAAAGAAGTAGACAAAAGTAGCGAGTATTATTCAGAAGCTAAGAGACTATTAAAGTTTTTGAGTTATTTAAAAGATGTAGAAGATGAATCGATTATACCTCCTACATCTATATTGAGGGAATTTATAGGCGGGAGTTGCTTTAGATAAGTTAGAGAGGTGAGCATATGAAAGATTTGTTAAAGGGGATTATTGATAAAAATATAGAAGTGACAGAGAAAGGTAAGGTAGCAGATTATATTCCTGCATTAGCCAAAGCTAATCCAAGGGATTTAGGAGCATGTATTATTGATATGGATGGCAATATTTATACTGCTGGCGAATATAGAAAGAGATTTACTATACAAAGTATATCTAAGACCATTGCGTTGATGTTAGCTATTATGGACAATGGAGAAGAAGAAGTTTTCAAGAAGGTAGGGATGGAACCTACTGGGGATGCTTTTAATTCAATATATAAATTGGAGGTAGAGGAAATAGCAAAACCTTTAAATCCAATGATAAATGCAGGAGCAATAGCAGTTACATCTTTGATTAAGGGTAGGGATTCTAAAGAAAAAATTGACAGATTACTTTCTCTATTTAGAAAGATTTCATGCAACGACAATATAGTCATTAATGAAGAAGTATATTTATCTGAAAAAGAAACTGGAAATAGAAACAGAGCCATGGGCTATTTATTGAAGGACATGGGGATTGTAGATGGCAATGTAGAAGAGGCATTGGATGTTTATTTTAAACAATGTTCCATTGAAATGGATTGTATTGATATTGCCAATATGGGTTTATTCTTAGCTAATGATGGAACTATACCTAAGACTGGAGAAGTTGTAGTTGATGAACACATATCTAGAATCATTAAAACCTATATGGTAACATGTGGAATGTACAACTCTAGTGGAGAGTTTGCTATAAAGGTAGGTATTCCAGCCAAGAGTGGTGTTGGAGGGGGTATACTAGCTTCAGTACCTCATAGAATGGGCATAGGTATTTATGGCCCTGCGTTAGACAAGAGAGGCAATTCTGTAGCAGGACTACGAGTTTTACAAAGCTTATCAAAACAATTAGACTTAAGTATTTTTTGATTAATTACTCTGGCAATTGCCAGAGTTTGTTTTTTCTCTAATAATCCAATAGAAAATAAGTATACAATATTCTATAATATAGATAATAGATGTAGTAATGTTTAAGGAGCGATTTTATGAAGAAGTGGATTGAGTGTATAATTTTACTACTTGTAATCACCATAATATTTACAGGATGTAGTGAGAAAACTGAGAAAAAACCTGATAGAGAATTTGTAAAAGAGGAAATGGAGGAAGAAGAAGTTGATCCTATAATGGAAAAGTTAGAGAAAATGACTATAGATGAAAAGATAGGACAATTAGTCTTGGTTGGACTAGATGGAGTGGAGCTTGATGATAAGACAGTTGAGCTAATAGAGAGTTATTATGTAGGAGGATTTATTCTCTTTAAGAAGAATATTAATAGTGTTTCGCAACTTGTAGAATTGACAAATTCGATAAAGAGTATTAATTCTAAGAATACTATACCTATGTTTATAGGAGTAGATGAAGAAGGGGGAAGAGTATCTAGGATTCCAAAGGAAATTATTAAAACACCAAAAGCAAGAGATATAGGTTTAATAGATGATGAACATTTTTCCTATGAAATAGGCAAAATACTTGGCAATAATCTTAGCTTACTGGGAATTAATATGGATTTTGCACCAGTACTAGATATACATTCAAATAGTAAAAATACTGTAATTGGCGATAGAGCCTTTGGTTCTACATCTCAGATTGTTTCAAAACACGGTTTATTAGTTATGAATGGTATCAAGGATTCTCATGTTATACCTGTGGTTAAACATTTTCCAGGTCATGGAGACACATATATGGATTCTCATGTAAATTTGCCTGTGGTAAATAAGACGAAAGAAGAACTTGAAAAGCTAGAGTTCATACCATTTAAAGAGGCTATCAATAATGGAGCAGATGTTGTTATGATAGGTCATATATTGTTGTCTAATATAGATGAGGAGTATCCTGCCACTCTTTCAAAAAGTCTTATAAATGATATATTAAGAGAAGAATTAAAATTTGATGGAGTAGTAGTAACTGATGATATGACCATGGGAGCTATTACTAAAAATTTTGATATTGGTAGTGCATCTGTAAGGAGTTTGAAAGCTGGAAGTGATATAGTACTTGTGTGTTTTGAACATGAAAAACAACTAAAAGTATTGAATGCTATAAGGGAAGCTGTTAACAATAATGATATATCTAAAGATGAAATAGATAAAAAAGTATATAGAATTCTTAAGTTAAAAGACAAATATAATCTAAAGGATAATGAAATTGAAGTTCCCAATGTGATAGATGTAAATAATAGAACTAAGGAATTACTTGATAAGTATATAAAATAGAGGTGGTATAATGTATATAGTTAGTGCTTGTTTGGCAGGTATTAAATGTAAGTATAATGGTAAGGATAACAAAAATGAAGCTATATCCAAATTGGTGGAAGAAGGAAAGGCAATACCTGTTTGTCCAGAAGTATTAGGAGGACTTCCTACGCCTAGGGTACCTTGTGAAATAATTAAAGATGAAAAAGGTAATACAAGGGTAATAGATAAAGATGGGGTAGATCGCACTACTGAATTTTTAGAAGGTGCTAAAAAGTCATTGGCTATAGCAGGAGTTGTTGGAGCCAAAGTTGCAATTTTAAAATCTAACAGCCCTTCTTGTGGTTGTGGTTACGTATATGATGGTAACTTTTGTGGAAAACTTGTAGAGGGCAATGGAGTAACTACAGATTTATTTATTGATAATGGGATAAAAGTATATAGTGATAAAGACTATAGATTAGATAAATAACAAAAGGAGCTGGTCGTATTGGACAAGAAAAAGATTGTTGACAGGGCTACAGATGAGCTAATGTCATTAGCAGAATTAAAGGAAGATTTATATTTCAAAAAGATACCAGATGATAGAGTTAAATATTATATAGATGAATCTATAAAAATAGGACAAGAAGCAGCTAGAGATATGTTGAATACTTTCCAAGGAAAAAATGTTATAGAGATATGTGAAGAAAATAAAATAAGATTAGATAAACCAGATGAAGAATATGACTTTGAAATTGTTAGATTAAGAGGGAAATATGACAGTGATATAAATAGTATTATTTTATATGATTTGTCTATAAAAAAAGTAGAAAGTGCTTTAAGTGATTCAAAAGTAGGGCTTAAGTTGAGTTATGATGAAATCAAAGAAATACAAATTGCTCATGAATTGTATCACTATTTGGAGGATAAGGAAATTGGTGCAACATATGATAAACTTGAAGATATAAGAGTTTTTTTAACTAAAAGATACCCTGTTATGAAATGTAGCGATATAGCTGCACATATTTTTTGCAAGGAACTACTTAAACTTTCATATCACCCTAAAATATTAGATTATCTTTATTTGGTTGGTACAGGATATGCTAACCCAATGTTTTTAGAAAATTATATAAATGAATTAGAGATAATATCAAAATAGCAAGGGGTGTTATGATGAAAAAGGTAATAGGTATTGATTTGGGTGGCACAAAGATAAATGGTGGAGTAGTTGATGAAACTGGCAATATTTTAGAAAAGGTGACAATAAAAACTGACGGAAAAAGTGGTAAAGATGGTGTGCTAAAGGATTTAAAGTATTTGATAAGGGAACTTGTGAAGAAAGAGGAAATTGAAGCCATAGGTTTAGGTTCTCCAGGTTTTATTAATACCAAGGAAGGAAAAGTTCTATCTGTTGGAGGAAATATACCAGGATGGCCTGGTACCAATATTCGTGAGGAATTATCAATTGAATTTTCACAAATTCCAATTATTATAGAAAACGATGCAAATGTAGCTGCTATATGTGAACAATGGTTAGGAGCAGGAAAGAACCTTGAAAGTTTTGTTATGATAACCTTAGGAACAGGAGTTGGCGGAGGAATTTGGACAAGTAAAGAAACTATTTGGAATGGCAGTCATTTTCAAGGGGCAGAATTTGGACATTCAATCCTGTATCCAAATGGTAAAAGTTGCAATTGTGGACAAAGAGGTTGTGTTGAAAAATACATTTCTGGTTCTGCTATAGAAAATAATTACTTTGAAAAGACAAAACAGAGGTTAAAAGGAGTAGATATATTTCTACAAAGTACAGATGATCCTATCTGCAGGGAAGTAGTAAGTGAATTTACCACCGATTTATCAGTTTTTTTAATTAGTATTAAAAATATCTTTGATCCTGAGGGAATTATCATAGGTGGAGGGGTAATCAATTCAAGGGATTTTTGGTGGGATGAAGTAGTGGAAAAGTTCAATAGCAATTGTAATAATACTGGTGGAGTTAAGATATTGCCTGCAAAATACTTAAATGACTCTGGACTTATTGGAGCTGCAAAATTAGCTTTTGATTATATAGGTGATTAAATAGCATTAAAAGAATATTAGGGGGATTAGTATGCCTAAGAGAATTGTGTATTATGGACCATTTAATAACAACAAAAGAGATGACATACTTGAAAAATGCAAAGAATATATAAATGAAAACAAGGGAAATAAGTTTTATTATATTTTACCTAATGGAAAGTTACTTTTAAAGTATAAAGAAAAGATGATAGAGGACAATAGGGTAGTACTAGATGCCAATTTGTTCACTTTTGATAATATTGTAAACAATCTATTGGAAAGAGAATTGTATACTACAATAGGAGCAGAAGTGAGAGAGTCTATTGTTGAAAAGATATTGGGAGAATTAGATGATGAAGGTAAAATAAATCATTATAAGAATGTATCACAAATGGAAGGATTTATTAATTCTGTTTGTTACATAATTGGTGAAATAAAAAGATCTTTAATAACTCCTGAAGAGTTCAAAGAAAGGATACCTGATACTCCTTTTTATAGAGAAATAGCCTTGGTGTATGAGGAGTATCAAGGGTTTTTAAAAGCCAATAAATTGATAGATGTAGAAGAAGCATTTTTCTTGGGATTAGAAATTTTAAGAAAAAAAGATGGATATTTTAGTGATTTAGAATTTGTGATTATTGATGACTTTTTCGATTTTAGACCACAGGAAATAGAATTGCTAAAGGAGATTATAAAATATCCAATAGATGTCTATATTAACATTCCATACAAAAGAGAAACAGAGTTTTCTACTGTAGTTAATACTTTAAAACTTCTAAAAGAGATGGGGTTTGAAGTTGAAGAAATAGATAAGAAGGATAAGAATATCTTTGAGTGCATAGGGGATAAGTTGTTTTGCGAAGAGGTATCACCATTACCTAAGAGTGATAAGATAAAAATGATTAGTGCAGCTAATAAATACTTGGAACTAAAACGAATTTCCCAGGCAATCAAGGCCTTATACAATGATGGTGTAGAACTTAAAGATATGGCTATAGTTTTGACAAATAAAAATGAATATGAAAAGATTCTTTTTGATGTATTTAATGAAGAAGGTATACCTTGTTCTTCAAATGAAGAAATGAGGCTTATAGATGTACCTCTTATAAAGGAATTTTTAAATATCATAAAAGTCAAGTTAAATAATTTTGACAAGGATTGTATTGTAAAGAGGATAAAAAACAGCTATTTTAGTGTTTATAATGGTAGAGATAAGGACAAAGTCGAATATCTACTGTATAAGTTAAATTATAGTGAAATAGAGGATTTAAAATCTATTGTTGAAGAAGAAATGAGAAATGCGGAGTATTTGATAAGTGAGAGTTTAGATAACGAGGAAGCTAATGAAAGATATGAGTGGTTAAGGTTTCTAAATACTTCTCTTGATAAGATTATAGAACAGACCAATAGTATTATAGTCAATGGAAGCCCAGAAGAGCTTATTGACTCTTTAGAGGCTGTTATTGATAGTTATGAATTGAGTAGGAAAATACTTAATATATACAATGAAACCAGAGATTATGATTTGTTTCACAGGGATATTTCAGCATTATCTGTACTTTATGAAGTTCTTGAAAAAATGAAATTAGAAATAAGTATCATTTACAATAAAATCAGCATAGATAATTTTTATGAGATGTTTTTAAGATATTTAGAAAACCAGACTATAGTTAAAACTATAGGTAATAAAAATGGCATAAATATCTTAACTCCTTCTACTGTCCAAGGGGTAAAATATGATGTTATATTTATTGCTGGATTAGTTGGAGGCAAATACCCTATTTTAAAAGGGAACAACTTTTTCTTTAAAGATGAAAACCATGAAAAATTGTGTGATATTGGTTTTGATATCAAAAACTATTATGAGAGATTTGACAAAGAGAGTTTACTCTTTGTGACTGCAGTAACTAGATGTAATGAATTATTGTATTTATCTTTTTCAGCTAGTTCTACTAGTGATGAAGTGAATATTCCATCTATGTTTTTAGATGAATTTAAAAGTGTTTTTGAAGATGGGAAAATAGATGAGATTAAAGTGAGTATGGATTATTTGATCAAGAATGATATTTCAGAAATAACAACAGAAAGTGAATATATAAACCATATACTTTATAAGTATTTTGAAGGAGAAGAAGTAACTGAATATTTCCAAAGATATAATAGTCTTCATAAGGGTGTACTGGATGAGATAGATGGGAAAATTCAATGTGAAGTAGAAAGAGCAAGAGAAGAGTTGAATCCTTACAGGGGCTATATTGGTTCTGAAGAGATAAAAAGGGATATAAGAGAGTATCACAAGGATTTAAACTATTCCATTACCTATTTTGAAACATATGGCAAATGTCCATACAAATTTTTAATGGAGAGAATATTAAAGCTAGAAGGTATTGAAAGATTTTTAGAGGATTTTACACCTTTAGACAGAGGAAATATTTTTCATATGGTTCTTAAATATTATTATTCAAACCATAATAGAGAAATTGCCAATCATATACTTGGTAAAAGTGAATTTACAGTTGATAATACCCTAGATGAAATTAGTAATTATATAAGAGAACTGTTAATTAAAAATGGTGTAAAAAAGATAGATAAACTATGGGAATTGAGAATAGAAAATATGACTAATTCTATTGTAGAATTAGTTAAGATGGATTTGGATAGAATGTCAAAATTAACTGATAAGATGATACCTGTTGATTTTGAAGTGCCTTTTGGATTTGAACAAGAATTTTCCATGAATGTGAAAGGAGATAATATAAGGATATTAGGGAAGATTGATAGAATAGACAAGCTTGTAGGAGAAGAAAAATATGTACTCTATGATTACAAAACTTCTACTTATGGAATTAATAAAATTGTAGATATGTTAGAAGGAATATCCTTTCAGCTACCTGTGTATATAATGGCACAAGGGGAGGATAATGTAATTGGTGGTGGCTATATAACTATATCTAATAAGGAAGTTTCAATGGAGATAGTTAAGGAAAGTGAAAAAGAAATATTAGGAATAAAAAGAAAAAACAAATATGTTTTAGATGAAGAGGAATGGAATAGTCTTATGGAGTGTGTAGTAGAAACCATGAAAGACTATATAGAGAGTATATTCGAAGGTGATTTTTCTATAAATCCAAAGGCTTGTGATGCCTATTGCAGTTATAGTAATATTTGCAGATATAAGGGGAGGTGAGAATATGAAACTTAATGTAAATCAAAAGAAAGCTGTAGAGACTATTGACAAAAATGTTGCGGTAAATGCTGGTGCTGGCTCAGGAAAGACCAAAGTATTAGTTGAGAGATATTTATATATACTAGAAAAGGGAAAACTAAAAGAAGGAAAAGAAATAGAATCAATAGTTGCAATTACTTTTACCAAAAAGGCTAGTCAAGAGATGAAAGAGAGAATAAGAGAAGATATAAGAAAAAAATTCTCAGAAGATAAAAAGTGGAGAAGATTATATAGGGATTTGGAAAAGGCTAATATTTCTACAATACACAGCTTTTGTTCAAAAATACTTAGAGAAAATCCAATTGAAGCTGGTATAGATCCAGAGTTTAGTGTATTAGAAGATTATGAATCAGACAATATATTGTATGAAGCTACAAAACAGCTTATATTAAAGGGTATTGAAACAAGTGAAGAAGTTTATGATTTTGTTAAGTTTTTCAATGTATATAATTTAGATAATTTGATAAATACATTGATGTATCTTTATGAAAAGATTCGTAGTACGGGTTTGTCTTTTGAAGAAGTAGGAGAAATAACTATAAATAATATTGAGAATATCACTTTTGATGAAAAAGATGTTAAACACATAAAAGATGAGTTTGAATACTTGATACCAAAAGGAAGAAAAAACTCAAAGATTTCAAAACTTAAAAATGATCCTATATGGATTGAGTTTGCTCAAAAGGATAAATATGATGAAGATGTGGTTGATATACTTCCATATCTAAAAGAAAATATTGGATCCATGAAGAGTGAAGCTGAGAGAATAGAAGCACTTGAAACTGCTATTGAAAAGACATTATTGATTAAAGAAAAACAAAATATAGTACTCTATAGTACTCTTATTTTTATCTTGAAAGAAATAGACAAAGAATACTCTAAAGAAAAAAGAAGACTTGGTTATTTAGACTATGAAGATCTGCAATTAAAAACATTGAAGCTATTAGAAGATGAAGGCATCAAAAGTAGATATCAAAATAAGTTCAAATATATTATGGTTGACGAATTTCAAGATACCAATGAACTGCAAAAACAGATAATATATAAGTTAACTAGTAGAGATACTATATTAGATAGACAAAACTTATTTGTAGTAGGAGATCCAAAACAGTCTATTTATGCTTTCAGAGGGGCTGATGTAGAGGTTTTTTATGATGTGATGGATGATATTGAAAGTGTTTCAAACATAGCACCAATCAATTTGGAGGAAAACTATAGAAGTGTAAATACTGTACTTGAATTTATAAATAAAATATTTGAGAAGCTTATGATAAAAAAATACGATCCACTAAAACCGGTTAATGAGTCATCTAATAGTGTGGATGTTGAAATACTTGAAAATAGTGAGTTAGAAGTACCTGAAGGCGAGACAAAAGGAGATTTTAACAAGTATTATGAAAGTAGATTGATAGCAAAGAGAATCAAGCAATTAGTAGAAGAAGGGTACCAATATAAGGATTTTGCCATATTATTTAGATCCACTACAGATGATTACATGTATGAAGAGGCATTGAAAGAGTACAATATCCCATATTATAATTTAGGTGGAAAGGGATTTTTTAAGCAAGAAGAAATAGTTGATTTGATTAATGCCATTAAAGGAATAAGTAATATTTATGATGATATTTCTATTGTAGGAACACTTAGAAGTCCAATGTTTGGCTTATCTGATGAAACTATTTATTGGATATTAAGAGAAAAGGGAGATTGTATTTTGGATTCATTAAAGGAAAGGGCAAAAGATGCTTATGATGTACTTTCCTTATTAATATTGAAAAGTGATTTATTGAACCCTTATGAACTATTAAATGAACTAATTGAAAAAACTCATTATAAAGAGGTTTTACTGCTTAAATATGGTGGAAAACAGAGATTAGCCAATGTTCATAAGTTTGTTGAATTGGCTAGACAGTACTCTGAAGAGGAGAATGGTACATTAACTGATTTTATTGATTATATAGATGAATTAAATAGAAGTGATATTGATGAATCACAGGCCAAAATAGAATCAGAAGATGGAGATAGCGTGAAATTGATGACAATTCATAAGTCTAAAGGGCTTCAATTTAAAGTTGTCATCATACCTCAAATGTCTAAAAGATTTAATACGGATAAAAGTAATATATTATTTGATAAGAATTTAGGTTTAGGTATAAAACAGGAAGATTCTTCACCAAGATACAATGAAATAAAAGCTGTAATGAATGAAAAAGACGAGGAAGAAAATAAGAGAATACTATATGTAGCTATGACTAGAGCAAAAGAAAAGCTTATATTGGGCAATCAAGGAAGTGAAGCTGGATTTAAGAAGTTTATCAGTGAACTATTAGATTTTGTCAAATATGATTTAATCGAAGATATATCTATGGATAGTGAGTTAACAGAAGAAGTAAAAGCATTAGATGATGAATTTAAACACACATTACAATTTAGAAAAGAAGATTTTCCATTGATAGGAGAGATTCCAGGATATAATCAAAGGAGTTTTGCCAGTTTTTCAGTATCTCAATATTTGTCTTTTAGGGAATGTAAGAGGAGATTTTACATGACTTATTACAAGCGATTACCATTAGTTCAGTATGAAGAAGTTGATTCTTATGAAGAAACAAGTACAAATATACTTAAACCAACTGTAAGAGGAGAAATAGTACACAAATTTTGTGAAATATATAGGAATGGGATGGAATCTAAGTCGTTACTTGAAGAGATTATTCGTTCTTATGGCTTGAAATCCAATGATAATATCATTCAAGAACTTAATCCTTATATAGAAAATTATATAAGTAATTATGTTGAAGATTATGATGATATGTACAATGAAAAGGAGTTTTACTATAGACTTGACAAGGGCATTATATATGGAATTATTGATAGAATATATATTAAAGAAGATATGATTGAAATAGTAGATTTTAAGACCAATAGGATATATAATAAACAAGTTCTCATTGATAAATATAAACCTCAATTGCAATTATATGCTAAAGTATGTAATGATATATTTGGGAAAAAGGTAAGAGCGAGCCTATTATTGTTAGAAAGTGGTGAATTAGTCGATATTGATGTTAGTGAAGAATCTCTAGAAAAAACCATAGCTAATTTAAATGATTTTATAGAATATGTTTCAAATAATAGTGAAATTGAAAAGTATGAAAGAGGTAAGGATTGTAGTAATTATTGCCCATTTAAATTGATTTGCAATCAGGTTTAAGTTTAGGAGGTGTTTTATGCTTATCATAGGAATATTATTTATCCTATTTGGGATGTATGTTATAATTAGTGATAAATATAAATTAGTAAATAATAATGGTGTAAAGGAATTTGTAATAAAAGAAGAGTTTAAAAAAGATAGACTTTATAGATATAAGATAGCATTAGGATTATTTTCTACTGTACTTGGAGTGTTTAGTATTCTCAACTATATTATCTACTAAAGGGTGTTTATGATGGGGAACAGAAAAATATTATTGTTTTTAATAATTTTCATCTTATTTTCAAGTAATGTAGCTCATGGGATAAGTGAAGAAAAAACTATAATTATAGTATTAGATGAACTGGATTTAGACTTGGTTAATGAATTAGATAATGATAATTTTTCAATGGGGTTAATGAATTCTAAAAATAGGGGTTCATATGATGAGATAAGTTATTTTATGACTATTGCTTTAGGGAGAAAGGTTAAGATAAAAGAGGGACAGTTTGAAGGACTAGAAAAAATAGATGATGGCAGTATAAAAGTTCATGGTTTTGAAACAATCAAATCTGATTTAGAAAAGCTATCTCCTCAACATATTGAAAAGATTCATACTTTAGGAGAAAAATTAAATAAAGAAGGCATTTCATACATAGGAGAAGATGCTTCTTCTCTTATAGCCTGTGACAATGATGGAAAAATAGATTTTGGGGAAACGAAAGTACTATATGATGAAAAATGGCTTAAAAAGAAGACTAAATATCATTTATCAAATTCTAATGTGCTGGTATTGTCTTATGATTTAGAAGAGAAAAGTGAAAGAATAGAGTTACTTAAGGACTATTTAGATTATATTAAGGAATACAATATAATCCTTTTTCCAAAAGAAGTTTCAGGCTCAATGAAAAAGATGACAAATAGTTCACTAGTTCCCATATTGTATAGTAATTTAAATTTGAAGCCTGGAATTCTTACTAGTGATTCTACAAGAAGAAAGGGAATTATCACCAGTTTGGATGTTTCTTCACAGGTGATGAGTATTTATGATATCAAAGATAAGACTAGTATCGGAAAGAGTTTTCGTATTTATTCAAGTGACAACACAAAAGAAGAACTTTCTATGATATTTAAAGAAGTAATTAATATGACATGGATTACTTATATATTCCATGGAATTGTATATTTGATACAGTTATGTTTTGCTTATTTTTTTATAAAAGATAGAAGAGATATGTATTGGGAAATTACTTTTTATTTAAACTTTATTATAATAACTATATTTGTCTCCCTTATGTTAGGAGTCTTTAATTTACAAAAGAATTTATTCATCTACATGATTACTTGTATTATGTTAAGCTATAGTATATCTTATTTTGTTACACAAAAGAAATTAAATGCAGTTGTGTTTTTTTCGTTTTTAACATATGTAACTATGTTGATAGGTATATTTTTTAGACCTGAATTTTTGTATAATTCCTACATAGGATATGACAATCTAGTAGTAGGTAGTAGATTTTATGGATTTAATAATGGGGCAATGGCTGTTTTATTGGCAACTTCGATAATTAGTTATTTTTCTATAAAAGATACTTTTAGCAATGAAGTATTAGAAAAGTTTTTAGTTCTTGTTATTTTTTTATTAAATATATTTGCTTTATCTGCTAAGTTTGGAGCAAATACTGGGGGATTTTTCACTTCTATTGTACTGTTTTTAGTTATGTTGTATATGGTATTTTTTAAAAAAGAATTCACTTTTAAAAATTTGATTATCCTTGTTTTGATTGGAGGATTAATACTGTTTTTAAATTTATTTCTTGATTTATATAGCGTAGAACAAAGTCATGCTGGAAGTCTTATCTATAGAGCAAAAATATTAGGTAAAAAAGAAGTATATAATATTATAAAGGTAAAATTAAAAGAACTTTTAGCTTATACAATATTACCACCATGGAGTTTGGTTTTAGTTAGTCAAATATTATTTATAAAGAGTTTTTGGAAAAAAGCAAAGAATAGATTTCCTTGCCTTTTGGATATTAGACCTGAAATACGTAAAGAATATATAATATTTATTATAACAGCTATTACTGCTTTATTAGTTAATGACACAGGTTCTATTGCCTTTATATATATGATTCAATACCTTTTGGCATTGTTTGTAAATATTTCTATATCCAAAGAAGTATAATCCAGCCATAGTTTTTTGGCTGGTTTTTCATGTTTAAAAAGTATTTTTATAAATAACTATTAAAAAGGGATAAAAAGTGGTAACATAATATTTACAGAAAAAATAGAAAGGTGATTGCATGATAGATTTAGATATATTTGAAAGAGTATTAAATAGAGTTGAAAAACCTGCAAGATATATTGGCATGGAACAGAATATGATAAAGAAAGATCTTGATAATATAGATGTAAAATTTACCTTTGCTTTTCCAGATATATATGATGTAGGCATGTCTCACTTGGGGCTTCATATACTCTATAATCTTATAAACGAAAGAGAAGATTGTTGTTGTGAAAGAGTATTTGCACCTTGGGTTGACATGGAAAATGAAATGAGGCAAGAAAACATTCCCCTTTTTACATTAGAAAACAAAGAACCAATTAATAATTTTGATTTTGTTGGGTTTACTCTTCAATATGAAATGAGCTACACAAATATAATAAATATGCTGGATTTGGGTAATATCCCTATATATGCAAAAGATAGAACAGATGATGACCCAATTGTAATTGGTGGTGGTCCTTGTGTATACAATCCAGAACCCCTCGCAGATATATTTGATATGTTTGTTATAGGAGAAGGAGAAGAAGTATTGTATGAAATATTTGATGAGTATAAAGCTTGTAAGAAATCAAATATTAGTAAGGATGAATTTTTAATTCGTGTAAGTAGAATAGAAGGGGTATATGTACCAAAGTTATATGATGTTAATTACAATGAAGATGGTACTATAAAGTCGATGTTACCAAATGCCGATGGGGTTCCTCAAAAAGTTAAAAAGAGAATAATGAGTGATTTAGATAAATCCTATTATCAAGAAAAAATGTTGGTTCCATATATTGAAATTGTTCACAGTAGAATAGGATTAGAGATATTTCGTGGTTGCACTAGAGGTTGTAGATTTTGCCAAGCTGGCATGATATATAGACCTGTAAGAGAAAAAAGCACTGAAACTCTAATCAATTTATCTGAAAAACTTGTTGAGTCTACTGGTTATGAGGATATTTCTCTAATATCTTTAAGTTCTTGCGATTATTCAAATTTAGAGGTTTTGATTAGAGAATTGATAAATAAATATAGCGAGAAGAGAGTTGGAGTATCATTGCCATCTTTAAGACTAGATTCTTTTACTAAGGATGTCATACAAGAGATTGAAAAGGTTAGAAAAACAGGGCTTACCTTTGCACCAGAAGCTGGAAGTCAAAGGCTTAGGGATGTAATCAATAAAGGCGTAACAGAAGAAGACTTAGAAAGAACTGTAACTTATGCATTTCAAGAAGGTTGGTCTAGGGTAAAACTATACTTTATGATAGGTTTGCCTACAGAAACTGATGAAGATGTTTTGGGCATAAAGGAGCTTGGATATAAAGTAAAAGACATATTTTTCAGTATTCCAAAAGAACAAAGAAAGGGTAATTTTACTGTTACAGTTAGTGCTTCTTGTTTTGTACCAAAACCTTTTACACCATTTCAATGGGTTGGTCAAAACTCTATTGAAGAGTTTAGTAGAAAAATAGATTTACTAAAGGACAATATTAGAGATAGAAAAGTTATATTTAACTATCATAATCCTGAATTGAGCTATTTAGAAGCAGTTTTGGCTAGGGGAGATAGGAATATTTGTAAAGCATTAGTTGCTGCTTGGGAAAGTGGATGTAAGTTTGATGGCTGGTCAGATTTATTTGACTATGATAAATGGATAGAAGCTTTTCGTAAGCTAGATATAGATCCGGATTTTTATGCTGCAAGGGAAAGAAGTTTAGATGAAGTATTTCCTTGGGACTTTATTGAAGCAGGAGTTTCGAAAGAGTATCTTAAGAGAGAATATGAGAAAGCACAAAGAGAAGAATTGACAAGAGATTGTAGATTAGGATGTACTGGTTGTGGTGTTAACAAAAACTTTTCAGGTGGTGTTTGCAATTGATTTTGAGAGTTAAATTTACTAAAGAAAATTATTTAAAATATATATCCCATCTTGATACTATGAGGTTTTTTCAAAGGATGTTTAGAATGGCTGATATTCCTATTGCCTATTCTGAAGGATTCAATCCTCATCCAAAGTTTTCTATAGCTTCTGCTCTTTCCTTAGGAATATCAAGTCAAGGTGAGTATATGGACATTGAGCTTGAAAAGAGTATTCCTGTTGAAACATTTATTGAAAGAATGAATGGAGTGTTACCTGATAATGTTAGAATATTGGATGCAAAATATACTGAGGATAATAGATCTATTTCATCATTGATAAGATGGGGATACTATAATATACAGTTTGAAATCGGTAATGAGGAAATGACTCAAGAAAAACTTGAAGAAGTGATGAAGTCATTTTTATCAGAAGAGAGCATAATAATTAAAAAAGAGAAAAGAAAAAGAAAAAAGCTAATTGAAAGAGAAGTAAATATAAGACCACAAATAGGAAATGTTATCTTAAAGGCTATAGATAATAATGTTGTAAAATTAAATGTACTTCTTAAAACAGGTGATAGTGGAAATTTAAAACCAACAGATTTTCTTAAGGGGTTAGCTGAGTATACTGGCCTAAAAATAATAGATGATTCTATAAAGATACACAGAGTCGATTTATACACTGAAGAGGAAAACAAAATAGTAAGTCCCCTTTAAATAAGGAGAGATATTATGAAAAATATATTAATAGACGTTAGAGGAGAAAAAAATCATATAGCAATATTGGAAGAAGAAAAGCTGGTAGAATGCTATATTGAGGTAGAGGAAAAAAAAATATTAGGGAATATTTATAGAGGCAGGGTAATAAATGTACTTCCAGGTATGGAAGCTGCTTTTGTAGATATAGGTGTAGGCAAGAATGCTTATTTATATATAAAGGATGCATTGCCTAAAAATGTAGACATCAAAAATGTTTCTATAAATGATATAATAAAATGTGGAGATGAAATAATAGTACAAGTAATTAAAGAAGCTATAGGCAGCAAAGGACCTAAAATAACTACCCATTTAACTCTTCCTGGTAGGTATGTTGTTTTAACTCCCTATTCTAGCAAGATATCAGTTTCTAGGAAGATTACTAATCCTCAGGAAAATAATAGACTTACAGAAATTGGCAATGAGATTAAAAAAGATCAGATGGGGTTTATCATGAGAACTGCTGCAAAAGATGTAGATAGGGAATCAATAGAAAAGGATTTAAACTTATTGATAAATATATACAATAAAATAGATAGAGAAAGACATTTTGCCCCTACACCTAAACTGGTTTATAGGGAAATAGGTATGATTCATAAGATTGTTAGGGATGTTTTTGTAAATCCAACTGACAAAATGATTGTTAATGATAAGGATAAATATGAAAGCATAATTGAATTGCTAGAATATATTTCACCAGAATTGAATGATAGGGTTGAACTGAGAGATAAAGAAGATATTTTTCAGATATTCAATGTAAAGGAGAAAATTAAAAATATATTTAACAGAGAAATCCCCTTAGAATGTGGTGGATATATTGTCATTGATGAAACTGAGGCTTTGACTTCTATTGATGTAAATACTGGTAAATATATTGGGAATTTAAGTTTAGAAGAGACTATAGTAAAGACTAATTTAGAAGCAACTGAGGAAATAGCAAGACAATTAAGACTTAGAGATATAGGTGGAATAATAATAATAGATTTTATAGATATGGATGATGAAGAAGATATTAAAATAGTATTAAATAAATTAGATAAAGAACTTAAGAAAGATAGGACTAAATCTAATGTGTTTGGCATTACAAAATTGGGATTGGTTGAGATGACTAGAAAAAAAGTTAGAAACAGACTTTCATGGAATTTTGCTCAACTATGTCCTTATTGTAAAGGAACAGGAAAAATAATTGAATTTAATGATTGACAAATAAATGTGAATTTGATAAAATCTAAGTCTGTAGGTAGCCGCACAATGTGGGTTTTAAAGCATAGTCACCTAACATTGGCGAGACTGGATAGAGGAGGTGCAATATAAATGTATGCTGTAATAGAAACAGGAGGAAAACAATATAGGGTTCAAGAAGGAGATACAATCTTTGTTGAAAAACTAAATCATTCTGAAGGAGAAAAAGTAGCTTTTGATAAAGTTCTTTTTGTTTCAAAAGAAAATGATGTAGTTGTTGGAAAACCTTATGTTGAAGGTGCTAAAGTAGAAGGAACTGTTTTAGAACAAGGAAAAGGAAAGAAAGTAGTTGTTTTTAGATACAAATCAAAGAAAGATTACAGAAAGAAACAAGGTCATCGTCAACCTTATACAAAGGTAAAAGTTGAAAAGATATTAGGTTAATTGAAATGACTAGAATTACATTATATAAAGATGTTAATGGCAGTATTTTTAAATATACTGTTGAAGGCCATGCTGGATATTCAACAAGTGGAAACGATATAGTGTGTGCAGCTATTTCTATGCTTGTACAGACTACATTGATTGCACTAAATGAAGTAAGTAAAATTGATGAAAATAATATTGATTATAATATTGATGAGAAAAAAGGAATACTAGAAGTTTCTATTCCAAGGAATCTTCCTGAAAAACAGATTTACGATGCAAATATTATACTAAAGACAATGGAAGTTGGAATAAAAGCTTTGATCGAAAGTTACCCAAAATATATTACTCTCAGATATGGGGAGGTGTAAAGAGATGATAAAATTAAATTTACAGTTATTTGCTCATAAAAAAGGAGTAGGTAGTTCAAGAAACGGCCGTGATAGTGAATCAAAAAGGCTGGGCGTAAAAAGAGGAGACGGACAACTTGTATTAGCTGGAAATATTCTTGTACGCCAAAGAGGAACTAGAATTCATCCTGGTGAAAATGTAGGTAGAGGCAGTGACGATACTTTATTTGCAAAAGTAGATGGTGTAGTTACTTTTGAAAGAAAAGGTAAAGATAAAAAACAAGTTAGTGTATATCCAGTTGAAGAACTAGCATAGTCGAAATTATAGCTTACCACAAAGGTAAGCTTTTTTTGTCTTAATGTGTTTTTAGCTGGTTTAGTTCAAAACAAGGAGGAATAATGTGCAAAAGGGGAAAATGGATTATATTGCTTATATAAAAGAAAGTCTTAGGGGTCAAAGACATGATTTTATGAACTATTTTCAAATAGTATATGCATATATTCAACTTGGGAAGACAAATGAAGCTATTGATAGTATAAATAAAGTAATAAGTTTAAATATGAGTTTAAGTAATATATATAATCTGTCGTTATTTCATGTAAGTGTATATCTAGATAGGATGGTTAGAGAATTAGATGATTTAGAACATGAAATAATAATAAAAGTAAACAATCATACTGATTATGACTTAAGACTTATAGATAATGAGAAAGAAATATTAGATGACTTAGATTGTATTTTTAAAGGCTTTATGGATAGTGATGATGTCGGTATAATTAATATTGAAGTGGAAGAATTTGAAGATAGTATAAGATTTTTATTTGTAGGGAAAAATAAATCAAGTTCAACTTATGCCTTTACTATTAGACCTTAAAATAAGCCAATTAATATATTGACAGGCCTATAAGAATTGGTATAATAAAATTATTGAGAATAAGAAGAGTGGGATAGGATGATATTATGTTTGTAGATATAGCAAAGATACAAGTAAAAGCGGGAAAAGGCGGAGATGGAGCCGTTGCCTTTAGAAGAGAAAAGTTTGAACCATCAGGAGGCCCTTTTGGTGGAGATGGTGGTAACGGTGGAAGTATTATACTAGTCGTTGATGATGGTATAAGAACATTAATGGATTTTAAATACAAAAAACACTATCAAGCAGAGAATGGTGAAAATGGAAGAACTAAAAAACAATATGGTAAAAAGGGAAATGATTTAATACTTAAAGTACCACGAGGAACTATTGTAAAAGATAAGGATTCAGGAAAAGTAATAGTAGATTTAAAAGAAGATGGTGAAAGTTTTACTATAGTTAAAGGTGGTAAAGGTGGTAGAGGTAATGCTAAGTTTGCTACTTCTACTAGGCAAGCTCCTAGGTTTGCCGAGGCAGGAGAAAAAGGTGAAGAAAGAACTATATTACTAGAATTAAAGCTTATTGCAGATGTAGGTTTAGTAGGCTTTCCTAATGTAGGTAAATCAACTTTACTTTCATTTTTGTCAGCTGCAAAACCTAAGATAGCAAACTATCCATTTACTACCCTAAAACCTAATTTAGGTGTAGTGAGGATTGAAGAAGGTAAGAGCTTTGTGATTGCCGATATACCAGGGCTTATAGAAGGTGCCCATCAAGGTGCTGGATTAGGACATGAGTTTCTTCGTCATGTTGAGAGGACTAAGTTGATAGTTCACCTAATTGATGCTTCGGGTATAGATGGAAGAAATCCAATTGAAGATTTTTATAAGATAAATGAGGAGTTGGTAAAATATAGCGAAAAATTATCGGAAAAACCTCAAATAGTTGTTGCCAACAAAATGGATATAGAAACATCTAAAGAATGGTATGATAGTATGAAAAAAGAATTAGCAAAACAAGGATATGAGATTTATCCTATTTCAGCTGCTACTGGAGAAGGTGTAAGTGCCCTTAAGTATGCTATATGGGATAAGCTTTCAACTATAGAAACTTCATACGAAACTTTTGATGAACCTATAGAATATGATGAAGTTGAAGAAGAAGTAGATGATATAATTGTAAGAGTTGAAGATGGAAAATTCATTGTGGAAGGCGATTTTATTGAAAAAGTTTTATATTCTACAAATTTTGATGATATAGATTCATTAAGATACTTTCAAAACACATTGAGGAGGAAGGGAATAATAGATGAGCTCAAAAGGCTAGGAGTTGCAGAAAATGATCCTGTTTATATTTGTGGATATGAATTTGAATTTTTTGAATAATAAAATGGAGGTTTAGGATAAAAATGGAGTGCTTCAACTGTGGAAATTGCAAAGAAAATCAACCTACTTATTATTGTCCAGCTAGGAATGAAGTGGTTATAAATGAGAATTATGTACCAGAAGATAGAAATAGAACTGGCTGGAAAAAAGGAAGCAAGGAATATGAAGTTCACAGAAGAAAATCAAGAACTGAAGTAGAAGTATAATTATAAGGAGTGTAACTATTGTTAACAGGAAAACAGAGAAGTTATTTAAAGAGTATTGCAAATGGTATTGATCCTATTTTTCAAATAGGTAAAAATGGAATTAATGATAATTTTATTAAGCAAGTAGATGATGCCCTTGAAGCTAGGGAAATTATTAAGGTAAATGTTTTGAATAATAGTTTCTTAAATGCAAAAGATGCAGCTAATGAAGTAGCTGAATTGACAAATTCTGAATTTGTTCAAAGTATAGGAAACAAATTTGTTTTATATAGGGAGTCAAAAGATAAAAAGAAGATAGAACTACCTTAAGATTGGCAAAGCCAATCTTTTTTTTGGAGGGATTTAGATGGAAAGAAAAATAGGCATAATGGGTGGTACTTTTGATCCTATTCATTTAGGACATTTAATATTGGCTGAAGAGACTAGAATTCAAT
This sequence comes from Anaerosalibacter sp. Marseille-P3206, assembly GCF_900155565.1. Lineage (NCBI taxonomy): Bacteria > Bacillati > Bacillota > Tissierellia > Tissierellales > Sporanaerobacteraceae > Anaerosalibacter > Anaerosalibacter sp. Marseille-P3206. The sequence continues at coordinate 426,848 of NZ_FUHM01000002.1, read as the reverse complement.
TGAATTTAGATAAAGTGGTGTTTATACCTACTGGAGAACCACCTCACAAAAAAAACAAAAGTGTTTTAGAGCCAATTCATAGATATGAAATGACATTGCTTGCTACAACTGACAATCCAAATTTTCAAGTATCGGCTTTGGAAATCAAAAAAGAAGGAGTGTCATACACAATAGATACAATGAAATATTTAAAAAGTTTATATAGTGATTCTATTTTTTATTTTATTACAGGAGCAGATTCTCTAGTTAATATTACTAGTTGGAGAAATGCTGATGAACTTTTAACACTATGCAAATTTGTGACTACTAAGAGAAGAGGTATTCCAAATAGTGAGTTAGATAATGCTGTAAGAAGGATAAATGAAAAATATGGTGAGACAGTTTATCTATTATCTATACCCTATATAGAAATATCTTCTACTGATATAAGAAATAGAGTAAAAAATGGAGAATCAATAAGGTATTATGTACCCGATAGTGTAGAGACATACATAAGAAAAAATAATTTTTATAGATAGTTTAAGGAGAGTTCAGTATGATAGAAAATTGGATGTTAAAAAAACTTAATGAAGATATTAGTGAAAAGAGATACATACATTCTATAGGGGTTATGGAAACTTGTGTTAAATTAGCAAAGACCTATGGTGTAGATGAGGGAAAAGCAGAATTAGCAGGTCTATTACATGATTGTGCTAAATACAAGGAAAAAAGAAATTTATTGAAAATGACTATCGATTTTGGTATAATTTTAGATAATGTGATGAAATACAATACTAAGCTTATTCATGGACCTTTAGGTGCAGAAGTTGCAAGAAGAACTTATCTTGTAAATGATGAGGAAATATTAAATGCAATTAAAATTCACACCACAGGTAAAGAGAATATGAATTTGCTAGAAAAAATAGTATTTATTGCAGATTATATTGAGCCAAATAGAGAATTTGAAGGGGTAAAAGAAATAAGACAGTTGGCCTTTAAGGACCTTAACGAGAGTATTATTAAGGCAATGGACAACACAATTAAATATGTAATTGATGGTGGGAGTTTGTTACATTTAGACACAGTAAAAGCTAGGAACTATTTGAAATTAGAAAAGAATTTGGAGTGAGGTCACGTGAAGAAAAAATTTTTTAAAACTTTTTTTATCTCTTTTTTAGTATTTGCTTGCATTTATGGCGGTGTAGTACACTTTTTTGTAAAAACAGAGGCTGAAAGTGACACAGATACAGAAGAAACCTTTTTTGACAAAATAGCTGAGGAAAAAAATGATGATTTGACTTTTCTACTATTAGGAATTGATACTAAAGATCTTTCTAAAAATACTAAAGAGAGATCTGATACGATGATGTTGTGTAAAATTGACAGATCAACTGGTGGTATTTCAATTTTATCTATTCCTAGGGATACAAGAGCGTATATAAGAGGTAGAAAAAATGAAGAGAAAATAAACCATGCACATGCTTATGGTGGGCCAGAATTATCAATTAAAGCTGTTAAAGATTTGTTAGGAATTGATTTAGATTATTATGTAAGGGTAGACTACAAAATTGTTAAAGAGTACGTGAATTTAATTGGTGGGGTAGAAGTGGACGTGCCTATGGATATGAATTATGAGGATTTAGTGGCAGATCCACCACTTCGTATACATTTAAAAGAAGGAAGACAAGTATTAGATGGTGACAAGGCGATGCAATTTTTAAGATTTAGGAAGGGATATAAAGAGCAAGATATAGGTAGAATAAAGGCACAGCAACAATTTATTAAAGCTACCATGAAGCAAACTTTAAAGCCAGGAAACATTGTAAAGATACCTAAAATAATCAGTACTTACTATAAATACGTCGATACAAATATTCCGCTAGATCAAATAATGATTTATGCAACTAAGGCAAAGGACTTTAGTAGTGAGAATATGGAAATGGCTACAATACCTGGAGAACCAAAAAATATCAAAGGCATATCATATTATATACCTTATAAAGAAGAGACAGAAGAAATAGTTAAGAATATGTTTTTAGAACATAGAACTGTTGATAATGAGAAAATTGATAGTCAAAATAATGATGGTGAATCAAAAAACTAATACTGTAGGGGGTATTTAGGGTGACAGATTTGGATAAGAGACTTTCTATTATAGTGAAAGCTTGTGATGATAAAAGAGCTTTTAATATAAAAGTATTAAATATAAGTAAACTTTCAAGTATCGGAGATTATTTTGTAATTGCTAGTGGAAACTCTGCTGTACAGGTATCAGCTATTGCAGATGCAGTAGAGGAAAAAATGGCTAAGGCTGGTTTTATACTAATCCAAAAAGAAGGACATAATTCTTCTACATGGGTTTTATTAGATTACGGTGATATTATTGTTCATATATTCAAAAAAGAAGACAGGGACTTTTATAATTTGGAGAGGCTCTGGTCTGATAGTGATGAATTAGATGTTAATCTTCTCATTTCGCAAGAATGAGAAGTTTTTTACAAAAAAAATCCTAAAAAGAGGAGGAGAATTATGGATAATACACAAATTAAAACAAATAAAGCACCTGCTGCAATTGGTCCTTATTCACAAGGAGTAAAGGGTGGCAACATTATTTTTACATCAGGACAATTGCCAATAGTGCCTGAAACAGGGGAATTGATATCTGATGATATCAAAAGGGCAACAAAACAAAGTATGGAAAATGTAAAAGCTATACTTACTGAAGCAGGTGCAACACTAGAAGATGTAGTAAAGGTTACAATATTTATAAAAGATATGGGAGAATTCGCACTAGTAAATGAAGTATATGGTGAATACTTTAATGAGCATAAACCAGCTAGATCTTGCATAGAAGTTTCTAAATTGCCAAAGGATGGAAAAATTGAAATTGAAGCAATTGCAATAATATAATATAAAAAGAAAAATGGCCCTATTTTATAGGGTCATTTATTCGTTTGTATAGGGTTTTTCTTCTCTTTCTTCTTTTTGATTTTCTTACTATCTCAGAGATTTTAAATAAAATAATTATTAGAACGATTATTATTACCCACCATTTACTTAGAAGCTTTGACTTTACTTCTACTTTAGTTATTTCCATAGTAGATATAATATCTGCTTGTCCTAGAAGTTTACCATCTAAAGTATATTCAATATTACCTAAAACCTGTCCTTTTTCAATGGGAGCCTCTATGTTTTCTTGTATATTAATTTTCTTTTCTATCTTATTCAAGTTATTTTTAGGAACAATTGTATATAAACTATCACCTATAATCCCCGTAGTTAGAGGGATGGAACCATTTTGAATGTCAATATTATCAATAAACTCATTTTTAAAACTTAGTTGTGTTTTTTCAAATTCATTAAAGCCATAATTTAATAGTTTATGAGTATCTACATATATATCTGAGCCATGTGATTTTAAAACAACACATATAAGTTTTCTATTGCCTTTAGTAGCAGATGAGACCAAACATTGATCTGCTACTTGAGTGTAACCGTTTTTTATTCCATCTGCCCATTCATATTTAATAGGTATAATTTTACCATCAACTTGAATTTTCTTTTTACTGAATAGAAGTTTATTATGATTGCATATATACCTAGATTCACTTTTTTTATTAGTAGGAGGAATAGTGTAGCTATACTGTTTGACTATATTTCTAAAAGTTTCGTTGTTCATAGCATATTTAGCTATCATAGCTAAATCATAAGCAGTAGTAACATGATTTTCATCTGGGAGTCCACTTGGGTTCGTAAAATGAGTGTCTAAAGCTCCCATTTCTGTTGCCTTTTTGTTCATTAAAGTAGCAAATTCATCAATGCTTCCCGAAATATTTTTAGCTATTGCTGCAGCTGCATCATTTGCTGATTCTATGAGAAGAGCATAGACTAAATTTTTAAGTGACATTTGTTCATCATAATCTAGAGCAATATGTGTGCCGTCTGTTGCGTTGATAATATCTTTGTCAATAGTAACAATATCGTCTAAATTTCCCAATTCAATAGCCAATATTCCAGTCATGATTTTTGTAGTGCTGGCAGGATATAGTTTCATATGTGAATTTTTCTCATATAATATTTGTCCGGTATCTCCATCTATTAATATAGCACCTTCTCCTACAATGTCTAAGCTGTCTGCATATGAAAAACTATATGTACATGCAGTGATCAAAATTACAAGTATAAGCAAAAACTTTTTCAACATATCCACCTACCTTAATTTTATATTAATATAAGTATATCAGAAATTTATACTTTTTTTAATATATTAAATTAAATAATATATAAAAAGAGGAAAAAGTGAAAATTAGTAGAATTTAACTACTATAAAATCTTTATGAGAGGTGGTTTAATTGATAATCTTTACAAAAAGGCAACAAATAGTTATACTATTACTAGTCGTAATAGTTATTTTAATTACATCTATTAGTATTTATAAAAAAAATGTAAGATTTGATGATGAAATAAATAAGCTAAGTTCAATAGATGAAAATGAATTATTAAATAATAGTAATAATGATAGTAAAGAACTTGAAGAAGATAATGTTGAAGAAAATAATGGTATTATAATGGTGCACATTAGTGGACAAGTTTATAAACCTGGTCTTATAGAGCTTGAAAATGGTTCTAGAGTAATTGATGCTGTAAATAAAGCTGGCGGATTAAAAAGTGAAGCTGATATTGATAGAATTAATCTAGCTAAAAAGGTAGTTGATGAAGAGAAGATTTATATTCCTAAAATTGGGGAAGAAATAACTGGTATCGATGCTAATACTACCACAAGTTCAAGTGAATGTAGTACAAGTAAAGATACTGATAAGATAAACATTAACACCTGTTCAAAAGAAGAACTTATGAGTTTGTCTGGAATTGGGGAAGTTCTTGCAACGAGAATAATAGAGTATAGGGAAACAAATACTTTTAAATCAATTGATGATATAATGAATGTATCAGGTATTGGGAATAAAAAGTTTGAAAACATAAAAGACTATATAACTGTAAATTGAGAAAGAAGGGATATGATGAGTGAAAAAAGATTGACACAACTTACAAAGAGTTCAGGGTGAGCAGCAAAATTAGGTCCAGATACCTTGGCGCAAGTTTTGCGTCATTTACCTAAAGTGCATGATGATAATTTGATAATTGGATTGGATACATCAGATGATGCTGCTGTGTATAAGATAAATGATGAATTAGCTCTTATAGAGACATTAGATTTTTTTACTCCAGTGGTAGATGATCCATATACTTTTGGACAGATAGCTGCTGCTAATTCATTGAGTGATGTTTATGCTATGGGAGGAAATCCTGTTTTGGCTATGAATATAGTATGTTTTCCTAATTGTCTATCTCCAAAAGTTTTAGTTGAAATACTCAAGGGAGGTCATGACAAAGTACAGGAATCAGGGGCAATACTAGTTGGAGGGCATACAGTTGAAGATGATGAGCCTAAATATGGACTTTCTGTTACAGGCTTTGTTCATCCAGACAAGGTGTTATCAAATTCCAATGCTAAACCAAAGGATGTATTAGTATTAACTAAACCTATTGGTATAGGTATTGCTAATACTGCCATAAAAGGTGGATTAGCTGATGAAAAATGTTATAATGAAGCAGTAAAGGTAATGAGTACACTAAATAAATATGCTGGTGAAGCTGTAGAAAAGGTTAAAGTAAATAGTTGTACTGATATAACAGGTTTTGGCCTTTTGGGACATAGTTTAGAAATGGCTATGGGTAGCAATGTAACAATAAGGATCAAAAGCGAAATGGTTCCAATAATCGAAGGAGCTCTTGAATATGCTCAGATGGGACTAGTACCTGCAGGAGCATATAAAAATGAAGCGCATATTGGAGAAAATGTAAAATTCACTAAGGATGTACCTATGGAAATTAGGGATGCACTATTCGATCCTCAAACATCAGGAGGCCTTCTATTGTCAGTTCCAGAAGATCAATTAGACAAATTACTTGAAGAATTAAAAAAGACACCTACTTCTTTTGGTGTAATAGGTGAAGTTATAGAGAAGAGAGATGTATATTTGGAAGTAGAATAATGATGAGGAAGGATGCATATGGAGGAGAAGAAAAATTTATTTACTTTAATACCCAAAGTAGATGATTTACTACAAAGCCCACTGATAGAGAAATTAAGTAATGAGGTTCCAAGGGTTGTTGTAGTTGATTCTATAAGAGAGGAAGTTGAGTTATTAAGAAAGCGTATTAGGGAAAAAAAGTTTTCTGAAGCCGAGCTTAAAGAAAGAATTGATTTGTTACCACAGTTTATTGAGGACAGAATACTTAGAAAAAACAGATATAAACTTAGAAGGGTAGTGAATGGTACTGGAGTAGTTATTCATACTAATCTAGGTAGATCTCTGATTAATGAAGAAATAATGAAAAACATAATAGATGTAGCCACAAATTATTCAAACTTAGAATACGACCTTAATTTAGGTGAGAGAGGTTCAAGATATAGTCACTTGGAAGAAATCATCAAAGATATAACAGGTGGAGAATCTGCTATGGTTGTTAATAATAATGCAGCAGCTGTATTATTAGCTCTTAGTACTATGGCAAAGGATAGGGAAGTAGTTGTCTCTAGGGGAGAATTAATTGAAATCGGGGGTTCTTTTAGGGTACCTGATGTTATGGCTCAAAGTGGAGCAGAATTAGTAGATGTAGGAACTACAAATAAGACTCATGTTTGGGATTATGAAAATGCTATAAATGAAAATACAGGTGCTCTTTTAAAAGTTCATACCAGTAATTATCGAATACTAGGTTTTACTTCTTCAGTTTCAATTGAAGAGCTAAAGGTACTAAAAGATAAGTATGACATACCTCTTATTGAAGATTTAGGCAGTGGAGTATTAATAGACTTATCAAAATATGGTTTAGAATATGAACCAACAGTACAAGACTCAATAAGAAAAGGTGTAGATATAGTAACATTTAGTGGAGATAAATTACTAGGTGGACCTCAAGCAGGGATTATAGTTGGTAAAAAAGAATATATTGATAAGATGAAGAAAAATCCTCTTACTAGAGCTTTTAGAGTAGATAAGTTTACTATATCTGCATTAGAGAGTACATTGAGGTACTACTTAGATGAAGAAAAAGCTGTTAAGAGTATTTCTACTCTCAATATGTTGACAATTACTTTAGATCAACTAGAATCTAAGGCCAATTCTTTAAAGGAAGTTTTATGTAGAGATGTAGATAGTGACCATTTAGAAGTAGAGGTTGTTGATGATACTTCTGAAGTAGGAGGTGGCTCTCTTCCATTAGAGAAATTACCAACAAAATGTGTGACACTATCTCCTAAAATGGTTAGTTCATCTCAATTCGAGAAGAATTTGAGAGACTACGAGATACCTATAATAACTAGGGTATATAGGGATAAAATATATATTGATTTAAGAACTGTAAAAGATTCTGAATTTGAAATAATATTAAATGGAGTATTATACGCTTTAGAAATATAAGGAGAGTGCTTTTATGAAGCATATTATCATAGGAACAGCGGGACATATTGATCATGGTAAAACTACTTTAATAAGAGCTTTAACTGGAAGAAATACTGATAGATTAAAAGAAGAACAAAATAGAGGTATATCTATAGAATTGGGATTTACTTATTTTGATTTACCAAGTGGAAGAAGAGCAGGAATTATTGATGTTCCAGGACATGAAAAATTTATTAAAAACATGTTAGCTGGAGTTATTGGTATAGATATAGTAATATTGGTTGTTGCAGCAGATGAAGGGGTTATGCCACAGACAAAAGAACATTTAGCAATATTAGATTTACTTGGGATAAAAAGTGGGTTTATAGTTTTGACAAAAGCTGATTTAGTTGATGAAGAGTGGATGGAATTGGTTATAGATGATGTAGAAAATACTGTTAAAGGAACATTTTTAGAGGGAACCCCTATAATTCCCGTTTCTTCAACGAAAGGCACTGGAATTGAAAAGGCTATAGAAACTATAGACAAACTGACAGAATTAGTTGAAGAAAGAAGTGAAGAAGGAAGACCTAGATTACCTATTGATAGAGTATTTACAATCTCTGGTTTTGGTACTATAGTTACTGGAACTTTGATTTCAGGTAAATTTAAAGTTGGAGATGAAGTGCAAGTTTTCCCTGGGAATAAAACTGCAAGGCTTAGGTCTCTCCAAGTACATGATGAGGATACAGATATTGCATATGCTGGTCAAAGAGTTGCTGCTAATCTAGCAGGATTAAAAAAGTCAGAAGTTAACAGAGGAGATGTAATAGCTCCTATCAATTCCATGAAAGAAACTATGATGTTAGATGTAAAACTTAAAATTTTACCAGATACCCCTAAAATAATAGAAAATAGAAGTAGGCTTAGATTGTATATTGGTACAAAAGAAGTTTTATGTAGAATAGTATTATTAGACAAAGAATGTTTGACACCAGGAGATACTGGTTATGCTCAATTGAGGCTGGAAGAACCAACTGTTGCCAAAAGGGGTGACAGATTTATACTAAGATTTTATTCACCAATGTTTACTATTGGTGGAGGAGAGATATTAGAACCAAATCCAGAAAAAAAGAAGAGATTTGAAAAGAGTTCATTGGAAGAATTAAAGATAAAGGAAATAGGACAATCAAAAGATATACTAGAAAAAATTATTTTAGATAAAAGTGAAGAAGTTCCTTCCTTAAAGGATATTTCTATTTATACAGTTATGCCTGAAGAAGAAGTTATAAAAGAAATAAAAATATTAGAAGGAGAGAATAAGATTAGATCTATTCATCAATCAAAGGATATCTATATTGTCCACAACAGTTATCTAGATGAATTAAATTATAAAATAGTAGAGGAATTAGAAAATTTTCACAAAAGGAGACCTTTAAAAGCTGGAATTTCCAAAGAAGAGATAAGGAGTAAATATTTTAAGAATGTAAAAGCAAAAATAGCAGATAGTTTGTTTAATCTGCTTCTTGAAAAAGGCAGTATAGCAAATAAGAATGAAATTATCTATTTAAAAGATTTTCAAATAATCTATACTGAAGAACAATTAAAAATTGCTGAACTTATTAAATCTAAATTTAAAGAAAGAGGTTTCTTACCACCCAAATATGAAGAACTTCTTGAAAATATAAATAAAAGTGAAAAAGATGTTTCTGAAGTATTTGAATCCTTAGTCGATAGAAGGGAAATATTAAAAATTAAGGATGATACTTATATGTTAAAAGAAACATATGACAATGCTTTTAAATTATTAGTGGAATTTTTGAATAAAAATGATTCAATTACAGTTTCTCAGTATAGAGATTTACTGGATACAAATAGAAAAATCTCAATTATTTTACTTGAATACTTTGATCAAAACAAAATTACTAAAAGAATTGATGATAAGAGAGTTTTTTTCTAATATAAAAAAGGATAATACAGAAAAGTGTCGAATTAATTATTATAGAGTATAGGATAATGAATATGAGGTGATATTATGAGCACCAAAATATTAATTGTAGACGATGAGAAAGTCTTTGTAAAAGGTTTAAGGTACAGCTTAGAGCAAGATCAATATGTTATTGATACAGCTTATGATGGGTATGAAGCCTTAGAAAAGTCTAAAAAAAAGCAATTTGATTTAATTATTTTAGACTTAATGTTACCAGGAATTGATGGCTTAGAAGTTTGTCAAAAGATAAGACAAGATTCTCAAGTGCCTATTATAATGTTAACAGCAAAAGGAGAAGATATAAATAAGATATTAGGTCTTGAATATGGAGCTGACGATTACTTAACTAAACCTTTTAATATTTTGGAATTGAAAGCAAGAATTAAAGCTATACTTAGAAGGGCAAATATGAGAAGTACTAAAATTACTGATCAAGTAATTCAAATCGATGATTTTACTATAAATCCTTTGGGTAGAAAGCTGACAGTTAGAGGCAATGAAGTCAATTTGACTGCGAAAGAGTTTGATTTATTATTGTTATTGGCTTCTAATCCAGGAAAAGTGTTTACTAGAGAGGAATTATTAGAAACTATATGGGGATATGAATATTTTGGCGATCTAAGAACAGTAGATGTTCATATAAGAAGGCTGAGGGAAAAAATCGAAAGAGATTCCAGTCAAGCTGAATATATTCTTACTAAATGGGGAGTTGGTTACTATTTTAGGAGTAGGCCTCAATAAAAATAAAAGATTAATTAGTGTAAGGTGGAAATTAGTTTCCACCTATTTGTTATTAATATTAATAACTCTAATTATCATTAATATTTTTATTTCTAATACGATGCTAAAGATGTATATAGATCAAAGAGAAAAGGATATTTTTATTAAAGCAAATATTATTTCTAATAGAATGAGATATCAATTAGATTCTAATACAATGAATGAAGCTTTAACAAGAGTAGCAATAAAGGAATATAGTAAAGAGATTAATTCAAGAATTATTATAGTTGATGATAAGCATGTAGTTCGAGGCGATTCAAAGAATATTTTTATTGGTGATGTTTTTAATCATGATGAAATAAACAGTGCGTTAAAAGGTAAAAACAGTAGCAATATTTACAGATTTGAAAATATTGGTCATATTATGTATATAGCTGTGCCAATTGTATTTGATGGAAAGATTATAGGGGCTACACTTATTTCTACATCCATAAACGATATCTATAGAGAAGTAAAGCAGCTATCTAGGAAAATAGATTTAATTTCAGGAATCAGTATGTTAGTCACAGGTTTAATAGCTTTTTTATTTGCTGGGGTTATTTTTAAGCCTTTAGAAGATTTAAAGGGTGCAATAAAAATGGCAACTAGGGGACAGCTAGAGGAAAGGGTTAATATAAAAACAAATGATGAATTTAAAGAAGTAGGGGACGCATTTAATATGATGATATTGCGCTTAGAACAGGTAGATACTCAGAGAAAAGATTTTGTTGCAAATGTTTCTCATGAACTTAAGACTCCATTAACTTCTATAAAGATTCTAGCCGAATCTTTAATTAACCAAGAAAATTTTGATGTTGATATTTATAAGGAATTTTTAAAGGATATTGATTCTGAAGTAGATAGGTTAAATAATATCATTACTGATTTACTTTCTCTTGTAGATTTGGATAAAGAAAAAATCACATTAGAATATAAACCTACGTATATAAATTTTTTACTTGAAAAGATTTATTTAAGGCTAAAACCTATGGCAGAAAAGAAGAATGTCAATCTTAAATTGGTATTAAATGAAAAAATACAAATTAGTATTGATGGAGAAAAAATACAACAAGCTATTATAAATATAATAGAAAATGCAATAAAATACACCCCATCTGGTGGAGTAGTGGAACTTAGATTGTATAATAAAAGTAAAGAGTCCATTATAGAAATTAAAGATAATGGAATTGGGATACCAGAGGAAAATATACCTAATATATTTGAACGATTTTATAGAGTAGATAAAGCTAGATCTAGAGATACTGGTGGTACAGGATTAGGGCTTTCAATTTCATGGCAAATAGTAACTCTACATCAGGGAACTATTGAAGTAGAAAGCGTAGTGGGTTTAGGTAGCACATTTTACATAAAACTACCTAATAATTCTTAAATGTTATGGAGGAATTAATATGCATAAGAAAATTTTATTTCTATTTATAATTATTTTAATATGCTCTTTTTCAGTTGGGTGTGATAAATATGATGTAATAGATGAGAATAGCAATAATTTTCCTCCAATCAATCCTCTACCAGATGATAAATTAGAATTAATACTTTATTATCCCAATGCATCTATGGAATACTTAGTTCCAGAATTCAGGGCAGTTCCCAAGAAAAGTGAAGATGTTGAAATAATAGCTATTAATGAGTTATTAGAAGGTACTAAAAGTAAAAACTTAGTTAATATTATTCCTGCTAATACTAAAGTTCACACCTTGTATGTAACAGACAATATAGCCTATGTTAGTTTTTCAAAAGAATTAATAGATAATAACTACACAGAAAAGGAAGAAGCTTTAATTATATATTCTATAGTTAACACATTGACGAGTTTGCCAAATATAGACGAAGTACAAATATTGATAGATAGTAAAGCAGAAGATGTATTATGTAACCATTATAGTATTAAGGAACCATTAAATTTTAGTGATATGATTGTTATAAAAGATTATATAAGTCCTATCTCTATAATCAATGAATATTACAGTTTTATAATTGACGAAAATTTTGATAAGGCCATGGATATGTTAGATTTAGGTGATATAGAGAAAATTAGATATAATACATCCAAAGCGTATATTGTTGATGAATTTAAGGGTACAAATAAGTTCGTTATAAACAATTATGTAATTAATAAATATGAAGAAGAGTTAATTATAAACTTGTCTGTTATTTTTACTTATGAAAAAAATAATGTGAAGTCTTCCAATAAATCTATTAGTTTAAAATATGATGGCAATACTTTTTTGATAAAGGGACTAGAAAATTAAAAAACACCTTGAAAATTAAGTGGTTTTCTTTTATAATGATATATGCTTCTTAAATTTCTACAAAGGTTTACTTTGTTCTATATTTTTCGATAAAAGCCTTTGACAAATGTATATGGGGGTAGATGAGTCCTGGTGGGCTCTCTGGTCTTCAAAACCAGCGCGAGGGGTTAGGAGCTTCTTGGGTGAGTTCGATTCTCACATACTCCCGCCAAAGAAAATTAGCGACTTTTGTCGCTTTTTATATTGTCAAAATATTCACAATGATTAAGAAAATTTAATAAATATAAAAATGGTATTTCTAATTAAGAATTAATGATATACTATTAGAGTAGGCAATTAACGATTAAATGCAACAGATTAAAAAAGTGATAAGGGTTAAAGCCCTTTCTCTATGAAAAACACTTTAGTCTTATAGTAGATTATGCTGTGATTTTTCAAAGGGGGATTTTCATGAAGAATAAAAATGTTATGGTTTGTGTAACGCAACAGAAAACTTGCGAAAGATTAATTGTTAGTGGGTACAGTATGTTAAATCAAAATACTGATAAGTTATTTGTAATACATGTAGTAAATGAAAAGGATAATTTTTTAAACAATGACAGTGATGGAGAAGCTTTAGAGTACTTATTTAATGTATCTAAGAAAGTAGGAGCTGATTTAACTGTTTTAAGGTCAAAAGATGTAATTAATGCTATGGAGGAATTTGCAAAGAAAAATGATATTACTCACATATTAATGGGAGCTTCGCCAGATGCTGACATAATGGAAAACCAGAACATAACTCTAAGATTAAAAAAGAATTTGTCAAAAGTAGAATTTATTATATTATAACTGTAATTTTATAATCACCTAAAAGAACTCTCTAATAGAGTTCTTTTTTTGTTTTATGCATATAATAATCCTATAGGAATAAATTATATTATAAAATTTTTAGGAGGTTTTCATATGGCAAGGGTAAAAAGAATGTTTCCAGGAGGGAATACAGCTAATGGTTTTTATTCTCTTCATGATAATATAATAGGCCAGAATAGAAAGATGTTGTATGTATTAAAAGGAATGCCTGGAGGTGGAAAGTCTTCACTGATGAAAGAAATAGGAAAAAAGGCTATTGAAAAAGACTATACTGTTGAATTTCATCATTGCCCATCAGATTCCAGTTCTATAGATGGATTAGTTATAAATGAATTAGGTATTGGCATAGTTGATGGAACAGCACCTCATATAATCGATCCAATTATGCCTGGATTGTTAGATGAGTTAGTTGATTTGGGAAAGTATATAGATGAATCAAAGCTTGCTAAGAATAAAGGAGGAATACTAAAGGCAAAATATCAAAATAAGAGTAGCTATAGAAGTGCATATTCATTTTTTAGGGCGGGGAGAGAAATATTAAATGAAATAGCCGATAACAATAAAGAGAGAATGGAGTTTGGAAAAGTAAATCAAATATCTTATGGAATAATTGATGAAATATTTAAAAACAAAAAAATATACTCAGAAGTAGGGAATATTAGACATTTATTTAATCGAGCTCTAACACCTCAAGGATTAACAGATTATACAGAAACCTTGATAGAGGATATAGAATATATCTATTATTTAAAGGGAGAATATGGTATCGGAAAATCTACATTATTGAGAAGAGTTGTTGAAGGGGCAGTACTTAGAGGATATGATGTGGAAGTATTTCACCAGCCTTTAATACCACAAAAAATAAATTGCATTATACTTCCTCAATTATCAATTTCAATTATTACGGATGAAATAGATGTGAAATTCGAAAGGAAAGTTATAGATTTAGATGATTGTTTAAAAGAAAAAATAGATTTAGTAGAAAATCACAATATATTTGAAAGTTTAATTGGCAAAGGAATAGAATATTTAAAAAATGCAAAAGCAAATCATGATATCTTGGAAGAATACTATCATGAAGTAATAGACTTTGATGGTATTGAGGAGGAGAAAGAAAAACTTATAAAAAAGATAAATGGATTTGCTTGACCCAAAAGGAGAGCATCCGTAACCTAGAATAATGAATCATAAACTTATTTAGTAGTTTCGAATTGTCTCCTTAAGTTCAAGCTAAATTTGTTTTAGAGAATCGAGATAAGCATTGATTATTTGCTTTGATCTGTCAGTTAGAGAGTAGCTCCACTTGTTTAAACACCAGTCATAAGTGAGGCCTCTTTGAATAGATGTATATATTTTCCCTAATTCAGAGTATGAACGATTAGTAGTAATCTCTCCGTTTTCAATAGCTTCTTTGAATAAACGATTAACTAGTTTGTAATATAATCTGTCAGGATTTAAGATATGTCTTTCAAATTGAGTTCTTACTTGCATACCATATAAATCAGAGTAAAATACTTTATATGGAGAATTCTCAAGATTATTACACACAAATACGTTAAAATCCTTTAATCTTTGTAATGCGCTTTTTGTACTATCTTCAGTTTTAAGCCAGTCATCATAGACTTCATCGAATTTATATGCTACACAAAATAACAATTCTTCTTTACCTCTAAAGTGATGATAGAAAGAGCCTTTAGAGGTTTTTGATTTTTTGATTATTTCATTAACGGTTGTATTATCATATCCTTTATCTAGAAAAAGCTCCAATGCAGTATTAAGGAGTTTTTCACGAACTTTTGTCATTTTAAC
The DNA here is from genome assembly GCF_900155565.1 of Anaerosalibacter sp. Marseille-P3206. Taxonomy (NCBI): domain Bacteria; kingdom Bacillati; phylum Bacillota; class Tissierellia; order Tissierellales; family Sporanaerobacteraceae; genus Anaerosalibacter; species Anaerosalibacter sp. Marseille-P3206. The sequence goes on along the minus strand of NZ_FUHM01000002.1, from coordinate 411,741 downwards.
ATTTGCTAGCATATTTCTATCCTCCATGATTTTTTCTGTATTATAGCACAATATATATTTTGTTGCAAGAATATTGAATTTTAGTTTTTGTTTTTTATAACTTGACATGTATATTGAAAAATAGTAGAATAATTTATAAATTAATTGTACTGTAGTACGAAACGCATTATTAATTTTGGTGGTGATAGAATTTATTATTATTCAATATAACAAATTAAACTTTTAGGAGGAAATTATGAGATTTCATAATAAAAAGATATTCAAAGTAGTAGATAGTTTAGATAGTGAGTATATAGAAAAAGCACTTAAAATATCATTTGTTTCTGGATTTTATTCAACATCTTCGAGATTCCCAGTTGCATCATCAGAAAATGGAATCAATATGGAAAACGTTAACCTGGAAGATTTAATAAATGTACCTAAAAATAATACACCAGAAAATTATACTGCATCGTCAGATTCAGCTGTTTATCTGAAAGAGCTTAATGACAATAGTAAAAAAGGTCTTGAAAGTCTTTTTGATAAAGGCTTTGTGTTAAGTGATGAGAATAATGATCTACTTGCAGACAGCATGAACGTCAGATTTGATATAAAAAATCTTAATGATAAATCAGTTCTAGCTGCAGCATGTAATCTAGCTTTCAGATATGGGATGTCAGTAACATCGTTTAGTGGAAATTTTATTGCTGATGAAGATTATAAGGGCAGTAGAATAGTTTTTGAAGGAACAGGAGAACCTTTAATTAAATTTACTGATGGACAAGCAAAGATTATTCATGTATATGGAAAGGGTTTAAGACTAGAAAAATTTACTTCAAAATTGTGCCAGGAGCTTCCTGAAATGGGATGCGGATATACGTGGACAAATTACAAAGAAGATTTTTTCAATTCTTTTAAGTTAAGAAATTTGGATGGCCAGCTTAGCTATGCTAAAACTTTTATGAGTTCATCCGATGATGAAATTACTGTTTATGCTGAACCTAACTTAGGTGTAAGATATGATAAATATAAAGATGAGTTCAAAAATGCAAAATTTATTAATTTTAAAGGCAATAGAAAGATATATTCCAAGGAATATGACATAAAATGGGAAGTGGATGAGCTTAAGGAAGTAGTTAAAGATGAACTTATTCCTAAGCTTAAAAGCGGATCTAGAGTAAAAATAATAGCTGCAGTAAGTGAAAATAATGATATAAGAGATAAGCTTAAAACTGAAATAACAAAAATGCTTTCTAATTTGGGTTTTGATGCAGATATTGAAATAATCTGTGCGTATAAGCAAGGATATTCATGGATTTCAGACGTCATAGTTCCTAAGCTAAAAGGAAAAAATGTATCAGAAATAAAGGTTAGATTTAAACCTTTTCTTCCTAAAGGTCATACTGAATGGTCTGAAGAAGATGGTTCAACACCATCATATTCTAATTTTGGGAGCTACGATGAAAACAAGTGGTATGATCTTCCTATAAGATTTCTTCAAGAGTTATATCCCGTTGATGAAATTGCAGCTCGCCAGCTTGGTATTTCAAAAGATGATATCAAATTTGAAGCTTATGAAGGTTTTGAGGATATAACTTATGAGTTGATAGCTTTCGATAAATCAGGCAATACATTGCTTAACGAACAATATAAAGTTGAAACCTATGAAAGACATTATATATCAGAAATGCCTGGGCTAGGGAAAGTTCATCCTGCTACAGGATATTTAAAAGCTTACTGTGAAGGTACTGAAATAATTAATAGACAAATCAGAACAGATACAGATAAAGTATGGGAAATATTCCAAAATGAAATTCTTCCCGAAAGTAAAAAATTTGTTTTGGACAAATATAATGGTAAAGTTACAAGCGATAATGAACCTTTTTTCTCAAAATTGGAAATAAAAGCTGAACTTTCTGAACCAAATTTTAGGACAGGTACTCGTGAAGATATGATATCGTCACTTGATGCACTTCACGAAGACATGTATTTTGTTGCTACTGACTATTATAAAAATTTTGGTTTTATTGAGTCTGGAGTACCTTTTGAAGCTCCAGGATTGATTTTACCTGATTTAAGGGAATCACAAGGTAAGCCTAAGCTTATTGTTACTCTTTATGGCACAGAAGCTGAACATGCCGGTGTGTTAAAGGATGGTAAACTTTTAACATATAAAGCTGAAAATCCTGAAATGTATGTTGATGAAATAAGTTTTAATGAAGATGATGAACTGAATTACAATATTAAAACTGAAAACTGCGATAAGAATATGCTTAAACAATATTTTGATTTAATGAGTAAAGGAGTTCTTGAAGCATCCGAACAGACATCATATATTTCTTCAATGAGCATGAAGGAATATGGTATTAGATGTACTAAACAGACTGAGGAAAGGACAGAAGTAAACATTGAAAGAGATGTTGAAATAATAAAGGGTATTGATTTTAAAGAGGGCTCTGTTATAGGATATGATGATTATATAAAAATAATTAATGAACTAAAAAAAGTATCGTGTTTAAAGGTCTATATTGCAGGCAAAAGTTATAATGGAAGACTGATTTATGCGATAGATATAATCCCTGAGGGTGAAACAGGTTTTGTATCAGAAGTTAAGTCTTTGACATATAATCCTTCTGAACTTATCAATTGCCGACATCATGCAAATGAGGTATCTTCAACAAATGCTTCGTTTAGGATTATAAAAGAACTTGTATGTAATCCTGAAAGCAGAAAGATTGCAGATAATCTTAATATAACAATTATACCTGTAGAAAATGTGGACGGTACTGCACTTCATTATGAACTTATGCAAATCAATCCTAATTGGAAGTTTCATGTAGCTCGTTTTGATGGATTGAGTAAGGAATTTTTCCGTGAAATATTTAATAAGGATTCTATTCATACTGAAGCGCATGCTTTTGGTAGAATTTACAAACGAATTCTTCCTGATTTGATTGTAGATAATCACGGTGTACCTTCTCATGAGTGGGAGCAGCAGTATTCAGGATATACGTCTCCTTCATATAAAGGATTTTGGCTACCTAGATCTATTCTGTACGGATATTTTTGGCCACCTAAAGAAGATGAATTTAAAGATAATATTATTTTATGCAATAAACTACAGGATGAAGTCTCTTATGAAATTTCATTGCATAATGAACTTAAAGAGCTTAATCTTGAATGGGCTGAAAGGTTTGAGAAATATGCACATAACTGGATGCCTAAACTTTTTCCAGCAGATTATTACAATGATATGATCTTCTACTGGATTTATAAGAATCATAGTGCTGACGCTAGTTATGTTTCATGGAGACATCCGTGGATAAATACAGCTTATTTTACAAGTGAAGTAGCTGATGAAACAGCACAGGGAGATTATCTTAAGACATGTACGGATGCGCACTTTTATCACAATATGAGAATCCTAAATGTTATGACAGATGTTAAAAAATCATATAGATATGAATATAATGATTTGAATGGTAAGCTGATACTTAAATTAACGAGACAAAGACCGATACTTGTCTAGTTAATTATAGTATAAATATTTTAAGACAGATATTCTGTCTAAATAAATAGGAGGGAAGAACTAATATGAATTATTTAGTGTTATTAGGTGTTTTAGTTGTAATCGTTGGTTTTGCATTAAAGCTTGATTCAATTCTAATTATTGCAGTGGCTGCAATTGTTACTGCTATTACTGGAGGAATGGGGATAGTAGAATTCTTAGATGTTTTCGGTGCAACCTTTGTTGGTTCAAGATACATGAATGTATTCTTGATTGTATTATTGCTTACAGGAACTTTGGAGAGAAATGGTTTAAGACATGCCGCTGCAAAACTTATAGGAAAGGTTAAAGGAGCTACTCCAGCTCATGTACTTGGTGTATATAGTGTCTTAAGAGGTATTTTAGGAGCTTTCAATGTTGGACTTGGTGGAGTTGCAGGATTTACTAGACCTGTGCTTATGCCTATGTGCCAAGCGTCAATCGAAACTAAAGGTTATAAAGCAAATGAAGAACATATGGATCATGTAAAAGGTATGGCATCAGGCGTTGAAAACATTGTATGGTTCTTTACTCAGGTACTTTTCATAGGTGGTTCAGGAGGATTGTTAGTAAAAGGTGCCATGGAAAGTATAGGGTATAATGTTGAACTTCCTCAGCTTGCAGCTGTTGAAATTCCAGTTGCTATTTTTGCAGTATTATTTACAATAATATATTATAATATTTTGGATAAGGGATATATGAAAAAATATTATCGTGAAAGCAATGTAAAAATAGATAATAAATAGAAGGAGGTAATTATATGTCATTTTTTACAAGTGTAGATGTAACTTTAGGTGATAAGTTACTTGAAATATTATATATGATTTGCGGTATTATCTGTTTATATGCTGCATTCAAAAATTTAAAAGATAAAGAAAATCCTTCAAGAATGGGTACTTTTATTTTTTGGTTTCTATTTGGTGTTCTTATGTCATTTGGAAGATTTATAGGTAATTTGCCAAATGGTAATGTTATTAACGGTATCATAGTTCTTGTGATGATGCTTCCTGCTATATTGAAGAAGGTTAAGCCAGGACATTCTAATGTAGCTACTCCAGAACAACAAGTTGCTGATTTCAATAAAATAGGAATGAAAATATTCGTGCCAGCTCTTGGTATAGGTTTATTTGCTTTAATTTTTGCATTTATTCCTGGTATTAGTTCACTTGTTGGTATGGGTGTTGGTGTTATAATAGGTATAATTTTGCTTACTATATTTAATAGTAAAAATACAGTTAAAACTTATTTTGATGATTCAGAGAGGTTTCTTTCTATAATTGGACCTATTTGTTTACTTCCATGTTTGCTTGGAGTGTTAGGTAGTATATTTACTGTAGCAGGTGTTGGTGATGTTATTTCAGCTTTAGTTGGTAAGATTATACCTGAAGGAAATTTAGCAGTAGGTATTATTGTATACGCTATAGGTATGATGCTCTTTACTATGATTATGGGTAATGCTTTTGCAGCTATCACTGTTATGACAGTTGGTATAGGTGGACCTTTCGTATTTGCATTAGGGGCTGATCCTGTTCTCTGTGGAATGCTTGCATTAACTTGTGGTTATTGTGGTACTTTATGTACTCCAATGGCAGCGAACTTTAACGTTGTGCCAGTTGCTATTTTGGAAATGAACGATAAGTGGGGTGTTATCAAGAAACAAATTGTGCCTGCATTAGCACTTATTGTATTCCAGATTGCTTATATGTTAATGTTTGGAATGTAGTGGATTTTAAATTTATAGATAGAGCTGTGTTTCCACATACTTTAAAAAGAAAGGAATGATTATTAATATGAAAATATTGGTAACTGGATTTGACCCATTTGGCGGTGAAAAGGTAAATCCTGCTTATGAAGCAGTAAAATTACTTCCAAAACAAATCAAAGGAGCAGAAATAATAGCAATAGAAATTCCTACAGTATTTGACAGAGGTCCGGAAGCGGTAAAAGCTGCTATGAAAAAATATCAACCTGATGCAGTACTCAATGTAGGACAGGCTGGTGGTAGATGTGGAATGACTGTAGAAAAAGTAGCTATTAACTATGTAGAAGCGAGTATTCCTGACAATGATGGTAATCAGCCATCAGATCAGATGCTTAAAGAAGATGGTGAAACTGCTTATTTTACAACCCTTCCTATTAAGGCAATGGTTGAGAATATGAGGAAAAATGGTATACCTTCATCTATTTCATATACTGCAGGAACTTATGTATGTAATACAGTAATGTATACTACATTATATAGTATTAGCAAAGAATTTCCTGGAGTGATAGGTGGATTTATTCATGTACCATTTGAGATGGGTCAAGTCCTTGATAAACCTAAAATGCCTTCTATGCCTGTTGAGACAATAGCTAAAGGTCTTGAATATGCTATAGAAGCAATTGTTGAATTCAAGGAAAAAGATTTAGATGTCAATTTAGGTGGAACTATACAATAGTAAAAGTAAATATTAATATAAGAATAGAAGGGACATATTATTTGATTCCTTCTATTCTTATGCATTTAAATGCATTATTTAACAATGATTCTACTTCATCAAAATCACAACCACCTTGCACTCTTTCTGAATTTCCTCCACCTTTAATATCACTATTTGATATTCTTTTAAAAATATCCATCATATTGATGTTTATGTTTTTACTTCTACATATTAAGAATTGACCTTTATTGTTTGCTTTAATGCCTAGAAGGCAAATAACATCATTAACTTCTCTAAAATTAGAAGCAATAATACCTAGTTCTCTAAAATCGATGTCATCAAATATTTTAATAATATATTTTTTATCATCAACTATTAAGGCTTTATCTAATAGTTCTTTAGTTTTATATTCTAATATCTTTTCTTTTAAAATACGATTTTCTTTTTCAAGAGACTCTTTTTGAGAGTATAGCTTTTCTACTTTTTCAAATACATCTATATTTTTGCTTGAAAGTAGAGTTGATACATTATTAATTTCTATATTTTTTTGTGAATAATCTTTTAAAGCTCTATTGCCACAAACAAATTCTATTCTTGTATTGTCTTTATAATTATCCCATCTGATTATTTTTATTATTCCTATTTCTCCTGTTTTCCTGTGGTGAGTTCCACAACATGGAGAATAATCAATGCCATCTATTTCAACAATACGGATATTTTCGTTTTTAGGAGGATCTTTTATTAAAGGAATGTTCTCTATATTTTCTTGGTCAATAATGTAACTTTTTATATCGAAATTTGAATATATTATTTTGTTTGCTATAGTTTCGATCTTTTCAACCATTTCATTATTAAAATTTTTAACTGTTACATCAATGGTTGAAGTAGTTTCTCCTATATGAAAACCAACTGTTTGTCCATTATATAATTTGTAGAAAACAGAGGAGAGCAGATGTTGACCAGTATGTTGTTGCATATTATCTAATCTAGTATTCCAATCAATAGATAAATGCACAATATTTGTATTTATATTTTCTGATACAACATGGATTATTTCATTGTTTTCCTCATATACATCTATTACTTTGATTCCATTTATTGTGCCCTTGTCTTTAGGCTGCCCACCAGCTAAATTTGGATAAAATATGGTTCTATTGAGAATTAATAAGAATTTATTGTCAATAAACTTTTTATTTACTATTCTTGCGCTTATTTCACGAATATATGGATTTTCTAAATAGATTTTTTCCGTCATAGATTCACCTCATCATAGTATTCTATATATTATTTTATCATTTTTTTAAAAAAAATACAGGTTAAATAATTTCGTGAACAAAATTGATTTATATATGTTATAATAAAAAAGGATGTATTACTTTAAAACTTTTATGTGATACTAAGATAGAAAGGATTAGGTAAAGAGGAATGAAAACTACTGGATATCTTTTCATAATGATTGGTATGTTACTTATAATATGGTCTTTTAACAGGATGAATCGAAAACGATAATACTAAAGGGAAAACTTTTACTCAAATCTCTAAAAACGTTAAACAAAATGAATAAATATACAAGGAATGAATTAATATAAAAAAACTTCTTGACAGAGCTATAACATTAAAGTTATACTTTAGTTAGGCTATTTCTTTTGTAAACGTTTACTCAAATGAATACAGTCTAAAAAATTAGGGGGGATTTACATGAGTAAAAGTATAAATGTAAGATCAGAAATTGGAAGACTAAAAACAGTATTATTACATCGTCCTGGTGGTGAACTAGAAAATTTAGTTCCAGATTATTTAGAAAGACTACTTTTTGACGATATACCATATTTAAAAGCTGCTCAAGCTGAACACGATGCATTTGCTAAAGTTTTTAAAGATAATGGTATTGAAGTAGTTTACTTAGAAGATTTAGCAAGTGAAGCTATTTCAGATGCTAGCGTAAGAGAAAAAATGATTGACGAATTTCTAGAAGAAGCTAATATAAGTGGAGAAGGCAATAAGGAAGCATTAAAGGAATACTTTTCACAATTTGACAATAAGAAGCTAGTTGATAAGATGATGAGTGGTGTTAGAAAAACGGAATTAAAAGGCCATAGTGCTAGATCAATAGCAGATATGTTAGAATCTGACTATCCATTCATTATAGATCCAATGCCTAATCTATATTTTACGAGAGATCCTTTTGCTACAATAGGAAATGGTGTAACTATTAACCATATGAGAACAGAAACTAGAAATAGAGAAACATTATTTGCAAAATATATTTTTGAACATCATGAAGATTATAAGAATTCAAATGTTCCAATATGGTATAATAGAAATGAAAGCTATTCTGTAGAAGGTGGAGACGAACTAGTTCTTAGTAGTGAAGTAATGGCAATAGGAATTTCTCAAAGAACAGATGCAGCAGCTGTAGAAAGAATTGCAAAGAGACTACTATGGAGTGATAGTGGATTTAAAACAGTTTTAGCTTTTGATATACCTAAGAAGAGAGCGTTCATGCACTTAGATACTGTATTCACAATGATCGATAGAGATAAGTTTACAATACATCCAGAAATAGAAGGACCTTTAACTGTATTTTCAATAACTAAGGGTGATAGCGAAGGCGAAATAAAAATAGAAAAAGAAGAACAAGTACTTGAAGAAATACTTAAAAAATATCTAAAACAAGATAAAGTTGAGCTTATTAGATGCGGTGGCGGAGACTTAGTAGACGCAGCTAGAGAACAATGGAATGATGGTTCAAATACATTAGCTATTGCTCCAGGAGAAGTTATAGTATATAACAGAAACTTTGTTACAAATAAAATCTTGAAAGAACATGGAATTATTGTACATGAAATAGAAGGTTCAGAATTAGTTAGAGGTAGAGGTGGCCCAAGATGTATGAGTATGCCTCTTGTAAGAGAAGATTTATAATTAGTATTTAGAACTTGACAATATAGAGTATTTCTCTATATAATATATGAGTTGATATTTTGATATATAGGGTATATATACTCTATATATCAAAATAAATATATAAAAAAATTTAGGAGGTATATTATGGCATTTAATCTAAAAGGAAGAAACTTTTTAACATTAAAGGACTTCACACCAAAGGAAATTCAATACTTACTAGACTTAGCTGATGAGCTAAAGAGACAAAAATATGCAGGAATCAGAGGAAGAAACTTAGAAGGAAAAAATGTTGCATTAATATTTGAAAAACCTTCAACAAGAACAAGATGTGCTTTTACAGTTGCAGCTGTTGATGAAGGAGCACACCCAGAATATTTAGGAAAAGGCGACATCCAATTAGGAAAGAAAGAAAGCGTTGCTGATACTGCAAAAGTATTAGGAAGAATGTTTGATGGTATCGAATTTAGAGGATTCAAACATGAAACAGTTGAAGCTTTAGCAGAATATTCAGGAGTACCAGTTTGGAATGGACTTACTGACGAATTCCACCCAACTCAAATATTAGCTGACTTCTTAACTATAAGAGAACACAAAGGATACTTAAAAGGAATTAAGTTTGCATATGTTGGAGATGGAAGAAACAACATGGCTAACTCATTAATGATAGGTGCAGCTAAAATGGGTATGGATATGAGAATCGTATCTCCAAAAGAATTATTCCCAGAAGCTGGATTAGTAGAAGAAGCTAAGAAGATCGCAGCAGAAAACAATGCAAAAATTACAATAACTGATTCAGTAGAAGAAGGAGTAAAAGGAGTAGACGTTATCTATACTGACGTATGGGTATCAATGGGAGAAGAAGACCAATTCGAAGAAAGAATTAAATTATTAAAACCATATCAAGTAAATATGGATATGTTAAAATTGGCAGACGAAGAAGCTCTATTCTTACACTGCTTACCAGCATTCCATGACCTAGAAACTCAAGTTGGAAGAGAAATCTATGAAAAATATGGTCTAAAAGAAATGGAAGTTACTGAAGAAGTATTTAGTAGTAAACATTCAGTAGTATTTGATGAAGCTGAAAACAGAATGCATACAATAAAAGCTGTTATGGTTGCTACTTTAGGAAAATAAGACATATATAATACAAAGCAGAAATTACTTATTTTAGGAGGGACTTTAATTGAAAAAAGTCGTAGTAGCATTGGGAGGAAACGCCCTACAAGAATCTGGAAAACCTGCTACAGCTGAAGCCCAACTAGAAGTAGTTGAAAAAACTACTGAGCATATTGCTGATTTAATCGAAGGCGATTACAATGTTGTAATAGCTCATGGTAATGGGCCTCAAGTAGGTAGAATAGTAATACAAAACGAAGTAGCTGACAGTGTAACACCAGCAATGCCTTTTGATGTTTGTGGTGCTATGAGTCAAGGTATGATTGGATACCACATTCAACAAGCTATCAAAAATGAACTAGTTAAAAGAAATAGTTCTAAGCCAGTTGCTACAGTTGTTACACAAGTAGTAGTAGATAAAGCTGACCCTGCTTTCACAAATCCAACAAAACCAATTGGTCCTTTCTACACTGAAGAAGAGGCAGAAAAGCTTAAGAAAGAAAAGGGTTATGACATAGTTGAAGACGCTGGTAGAGGTTTTAGAAGAGTAGTAGCATCACCAAAGCCAGTAGAAATAGTAGAAATAGATTCAGTTAAATCATTGATAGATGCAGGAACAGTAGTTATTACAGTTGGCGGTGGTGGAATACCAGTAGTCAAAGAAGAAGGAAAACTAAGAGGTGTACCAGCAGTTATTGACAAGGATTTAGCGAGTGAAAAATTAGCTGAAGACTTAGATGCTGACATGCTCTTAATACTTACTGCTGTTGATAAAGTAGCATTAAATTTTGGTAAGCCAAATCAAGTAAATGTAGATAAAATGTCTGTAGAAGAAGCTAAGAAATATATTGAAGAAGGACATTTTGCTAAAGGAAGTATGCTTCCTAAGATTGAAGCAGCTGTAGAATTCGCTGAATCTAAAGAAGGAAGAGTAGCAATAATATCTACATTAGACAATTGCTTAGAAGCTATCAAAGGAAATAAAGGAACACGTATATACAAATAAATAACATGCATGTTCAGGTGGTTTATAATGTACAGAAAAATTTTTCTAGATAAACCTTTTATACAGATAACTATTCCTATGGCCATAGGAATAGTTTTTTGTTATTATATAAAATTCAATATTAACTTTATTCTAATTGGATTGGCAGTTTTATTGTCGATTTATATATTTTCGTTATTTAGAAACAAAAAAACAAACTATATCCTTTATTTTTTATTTTTTGTTTTAGGGATTTTTCTTATGTATGAAAAAACTGAGAAAAGTGTAATTGTACCCTATATAGGCAGAGAAGTTCAGGTTGAAGGTGTAGTTTTAGAACTAAAGGATACTGAAGAATATTCTAATATTATTCTTAAAGGTGAATATATATTCATAGATGGTGAAAAAAGAACTATAAAAGAAAAGATAATGTTAAAAGTTTACGGAGACTTGAAAGTTGATACAGGTTATAAATTAGTAGTTAGTGGTGCTCTTAAACAAGCTAAAAGAAATACAAATCCTGAATTGTTTAACTATAAATTGTATCTAGAAACTAATGATATATTTACTACTATGAATACTAACGATTATAGAGTTAAAGTACTTTCTAAGGGGAATTTAAGTTCAGGAGAAGAATTAAGAAAAAAATTCAAAAATAGTGTTGAAGAAACTTTTTCTAAATATTTAGATGTTGAAAAAAGTGAACTTATGATGTCTATTATGCTTGGAGATATGACATACTTAGATGAAAATAATCAAATTAAGTATCGTGATTTAGGTTTGGCACATTTGATGGCGATTTCTGGTTTGCATATTGGTATTATATCAGCTTTTTTAATGTCTTTATTTCTTGCTGTGGGAATAAATAGGAGAATCAGTTATGTATTTACTGTTTTTTTAATATGGTTTTATGGATATTTAGTAGGATTTCCACCATCTGTGTTGAGATCTCTTATTATGTGTACTTTACTATTTTATTCAGAAATAATAAATAGACCGTATGACAATGTAAATACTCTTTTATTTGCTGCTTTTATACTACTTATTTATAATCCACTATGGTTATTTAACGTGGGATTTCAGCTATCCTTTTCAGCTACATTTTCATTAATGATTTTTTCTAAAATATTGAAAGATAAGTTTTATCCATATAGAGGAAAGTTCTATACATCTCTATTTGGAATATTAGCAGTTCAAATTGGTATATGTCCAGTTCTTGCATATTATTTTAATAGCATTTCTGTTGTCAGTATTTTAGCAAATCTTTTGCTTATTCCCATAATGTCTATTGGAGTCATATTAGGTTTTATACTTTATTTGATTTCATTTATAAGCAATTTTTTAGCTGTTATTGTAGGGAGTATATTAAACTTTTTATTATCTATTGAAAGTATTGTTTCAAACTACATACATTTACTACCTATGGGAACTATAAGGGTTAAATCACCAAATATACTAGAATTCACCTTATATTATTTTATTATATTTTGCTTATTTGATATAATTGAAATTAAGAAGTATGCATATTTAATAAAAAGAGCTTATCTTTATTCTTTAGCAATACTTATATTGGCATTTTCAATATTACCTCTTTATAGAAATCAAGTAGAATTGAGATTTATAGATGTAGGACAAGGTGATTCAATATTATTACAAACAGGTAGCAAAAATTTTTTAATAGACACTGGAGGAAATCTATTTGGTAACTTTGATATAGGAAAGAATATTTTAGTGCCTTATCTCGTTAAAAATGGAATTTTTACCTTGGATGGAGTATTTATTACTCATTTTCATGAGGATCATGTAAAGAGTTTACCTTATTTGATGGACAATATTAGAGTGAAAAATTTATTTATTGGATACGAAAGAGAAGAAAACAAACTATATTGTGAAAGTGTAGAAAGAGCTAGGTCATATCATATACCGATATATAAAATTAATGATGGTGATACATTGAGAATAGCGAAAAATGTGTACATTAAAGTCTTAAACCCTTCAGATGAAGTAATATCATTATATGGGGACAACGAAAATAACCTATCCTTGGTTTTATTGCTAAATAGCTTTAATTACAAAACACTATTGACTGGAGATATTGAAAATGAAATTGAAAAAATATTAGTAGAAAAAAGTGAAAAAATAGACTTTCTAAAAGTACCTCATCATGGAAGTAATACTTCATCTTGTGAAGATTTTTTGGATAGTTTTTCACCATCAAATGCATTTATAATGGTTGGCAATAACAATTTTGGTCATCCAAATAAAGATGTGCTAAACAGATATGAAGAAAGGGGAATTAAAGTTTTTAGAACAGATAAATCTGGTCTTATTACTTTAAAGATAACACCTAAAGCTTATTATATAGATGAATATATTAAAGAGAAAGACATTTTTAAAGATATAGTCATAAAATATGGACTAGAAATAAATATGCTATTACTATACACTATCCTATGGTATATTATTATTAGCATTGATTTGCAATTGAATGAGGAGTTGAACAAATATGACTTATCAAGATTTTATAATAGATATTAATAAAAACAAACTAAAAACTTTGTACCTGTTTTATGGGGAAGAAGAATATCTCATTGATTATTCTTTAAAGTTGTTAAAAGATAAATATATTGACAGTAGCTTTGAAACTTTAAATTATCAAATATTGGAAGGAAAAGATATTCAATTTGAAGACATACAAAATGCCTGTGAAACTCTTCCATTTATGTCAGAGAAAAAAATAGTTGTAGTGAAAGATTTAGGCATCTTCAGTAGAAAAAAAAGAGGTGAAGTAGCAGACGAAAAACCATCTAAAAAAAAGGATCCTCTAAAAGAATATCTTCAAACATTAGCAGACTATGTTTGTCTTATTTTTGTAGAAAAAGAAGGTAAAGTTGATAAGAGCAAAGCTATTGTTAAAACTATAGGCAAAACAGGCGAAATAGTAGAATTTAGTAAACTTAAAGGAAATAACTTAAATGAATGGATTGTTAATACTTTTAAAAAATATGGAAAAACAATAGCTCCTTATACATTGAATTATTTAATCGAATTTTCTTTTTATTTTTCAAGAGATAGTAACAAAACATTGTATGATTTGGAAAATGAGATATTAAAGCTTTCAAATTTTGTGGGAGATAAAAAAGAAGTTACAAAAACTGATATTGATAATGTAATGGCAAAGTCTTTAGAGACTAATATATTTGCATTGTTAGACAGCATAAGTACAAAAAATGTTAATAATTCAATTAAAATTTACAATGAAATGTGTGCTTCTGATGTGCCTTTTTTAAAGATACTTCACATGATTGTTAGACAGTTTCGCCTCATTAAACACTATATTGTTTTTACTAAGGGTGGTTATGTAGGGGGAGATGCCATGTCTAAACTTAAAATAAGTAGTTTTGAATACAATAAAATAGCTAGACAGAGTCAAAACTTTAGTCTTAAACAATTAAACAGAGCATTGGACTTGTGTTTAGAATGTGATAAGTTGATTAAAACTGGTTCTATGGATAGTAAATTGGCCATAGAGATGTTAATAATAAAATTATGCCAATGAGTCAATAGACGTCTATTGACTCATTGGCATAAAAAAACTTCGGGTTATTGCCGAAGTTTTTATTTATACTGCTTCATTTTTTAATGTGTTTAATTTTTTTGTTAAATGACTTATTCTTCTAGAAGCAACATTTTTATGAACAGTATTCTTTGCTACTGCTTTCTTTAACTTTCTATCTATGATCTTAATTAATTCATTAGCTTCTTCAAAATTACCATTTTCTATAGCTTCATCAAATTTTCTCATATATGTCTTAATTTCAGACTTTCTCATTCTATTAGTTTCAGTTTTTGTTTCTGTAACACGGATTCTTTTCACTGCAGATTTAATGTTTGCCACTAATTTCACCTCCTCGTTCTCTAACAAGAAATATTTTACCATGAAGAGTTATAAAATGCAAGGTAATTGTTTTGATACATCTATATTTAGTATACATAAATTTAGAGAAAATACTAAAAATATGTATGAGTATAACTATATTAAGTATACAAGGAGGAGAAAGATGTTTCAAGTAAGAACAGATTTAGCGGTAGAAGCAAGAGAATTATATAGTAAAGAAAAAAAGAGGGAAGTTCCGGGGGTAGAGGTAAAAAAAGAAGAAGGTGAAAAAATTTCCATAGTACGTGTAAAAGTATTAGATGAGATTGGTGAAAAGTACATGGGTAAAGCTAAAGGAAATTATATAACAATAGAAGTACCTGGTCTAAAACATCCTGATGAAGATTTAAAAGATGAAATTAGTCAACAAATTGCTAAAGAGTTGAAGGCTTTAATTAATAATACTGAAAGTACTAAAAGTTTAATTGTAGGATTGGGAAACTGGAATGTAACTCCTGATGCTCTTGGACCAAAAGTTGTAGAGAGAGTATTAGTAACTAGACATTTTTTCATAAATTATAACAAACAAAGCGATGAAACTTTTGCTAATGTTTCTGCACTATCTCCAGGTGTTATGGGGCTTACTGGAATAGAAACAGGTGAGATAATAAAAGGGGTGGTAGAAAAGACAAATCCTGATTTAGTAATATGTATAGATGCCCTGGCTTCTAGAAATATGAACAGAATTAGCACTACAATACAAATATCTGATACGGGAATTAGTCCTGGTAGTGGAGTTGGCAATAAGAGATTAGGATTGAATAAAGAATACTTAAATGTACCAGTAATATCAATAGGAGTACCAACAGTAGTAGATGCAGCAACTATGGTAAATGATACAATGGATTTAATTATTCATTCCATGAAAAGTGAGGCAGAGGTTGGAACGGAGTTTTATAGGATCTTAGAGGATATTTCAAAAGATGAAAAGTATTCATTAATAAAAGAAGTGCTAGAACCCTTCATGCCAAATACTATTGTTACTCCCAAAGAGATTGATGAGTTAATCGACAATTTAGCTATAATACTAGCAAATGGAGTAAATATGGCATTGCATCCTGGTATAGACTTAAAAGATGTAAACAGATATATTAAGTAGCATATAACCCTCAACTTAGGAATATATTTTTATGACGGCTAAAAATAGGTATTCAATTTAATAAAGTTGAGGGAGTGTCTAAAATGTACTTAAGATTTAATAAAACCAGATTTGTCTATGTATCCTTAGCTATATTTTGTTTGATTATTTTTGTAACAAGTTCACTATTAGTTATGAAATATCATAAAAAGGATACTAATATGGTAAGCCAAAGAGTAGAAGTTAGAGAAGTATTTAGTCAAGAAAGATTAAATATAGGTAATGAAAATAGGTTTTTTTTAAAAGTAATTTCAACAACTAATTCATCTATAAGTTTATTTTTTAAAGAAGAATTTGGTGAAAATACAAATATAATAGATTTAAACTTAGGAGAATATTTTGGGAAAATGGATTTAAGGTCTTATTTAAACTCTCAATTTCCAGCAATATTTACGTTTTCTAAAAACAAATTAGATACATCAATAGATGATAATAGTGTTACTGATAAGGAAATTATTCAAAATCCAGAGGTATTGGAAGACTTAATATATATTGAAGATGAAGCTGAAAGTGAAGAAGGGGAATTAGTTGAAGAAAGAGAAGTGAAATTGTCAACTGAAGGAATTCCCAATCCAGAAGGAATAGAAACCTTAAAAGTTAACAAAGAAAAGCCTTATGTTTTAATTTATCATACTCATGGTACAGAAGCATATTTGCCTATTAAAGACAATAGATTTCATACAACTGAGAGGAAATACAACATGCTAACCATTGGGAAGATTGTATCTGATAGTTTGACAAGTTATGGTCACAAAGTATCGCATATCGATGTTTATCATGATACGCCTTCATATAATAAGTCCTATGCAAGATCATTAAACACTATAACCAATGCTATGAAAGAAAACGAAAATTTAAAGGTAGTGTTTGATTTACATAGGGATGGTATTGAAGAAGATGCAAGTTATATTGAAAAAGCTAAAGAACAATCAAAAATAGTAATAAATGAAAAAGATATTGCTACTTTCTCATTGGTAATTGGTCCAGATTCTCCAAACATGGACAAAGTTTTAAAATTTAATAAATATATAAAATCTGTATCAGATCAACTGTATCCAGGATTATGTAAGGGGATAATAATTAAACCAACAGGAAGATTTAATCAGTATGTGACAGATTACTATGCCCTCATAGAAGTAGGGAGCAATTTAAATACTATAGAAGAAGCTAAGGAATCAGCAAAGTTAATTAGTGAGATACTATCAATTGTCATAGAAAAGTTGCAGGAATAAATTAGCTTTTTTTTTCAAAAGAAAAATGTTATAATGATATAAATTGATTTAAAACTAGGAGGTTACATCTTATGGAAGAGGATAGAAAAGAAAAAGCTAAGAATGAAGTTGTAGAGTGGATAAAGAGTATAGCACTTGCTGTTGTAGTTGCTATTTTAATAAAGACATTTATTTTTAATACAACTTATGTATTAGGTAGTTCAATGTATCCAACTCTGTTTGAAAAAGATAGACTATTTACAAATAAGGTGACTTTGTATTTTTCAGAGCCTAATGTAGGTGATATTGTAGTATTGAAAGCACCAGACAATCCTAATAAAGACTACATAAAGAGAGTGATTGGTCTTCCAGGAGATACAGTAGAGATAATTGATGGTAAAGTATATTTAAATGGTGAAGTATTAGATGAATATTATTTAGAAGAAGGGGCTTATACTCATACCTATGATGAAAGTAAATGGGTAGTCCCAGAAGATTATGTATTTGTTTTAGGGGATAATAGAGGTGAAGGTGCAAGCAAAGATAGTAGATATTTTGGTTGCATACCTATTAGTTCAATCAAAGGAAAGGCAAATTTCAGATATTTTCCTTTTGATAGTAGGTTTGGAGTTCTAAAATAGTATATATTTTGAAATAATTGACCATAATAATTTTGGTGGTTATTATGGAAACGAGGATGGAACGAAATAGAAACAGAAAAAAAGATAAAAAGAGAGGGTTTTTTAAATTCCTACTGTTCATTTTATGTCTAAATTTTTTCATATTTGGGCTAATGGTTACAGAGGATTCCATACAAGAGCTAACTTGTACGGAAAGTAATAGAATATTTTCCCTAGGCTTAGAAGAAAAGAGTTTGCACATACAGTTATTTGGTAAAAGTTATGTGCTAGACTTTATAGGTTTTGTTAAAAATATAATTAAAACTATTAAATGACCAGATTTATCTGGTCATTTAATTTACATAAGTTTGATTTTTTGCTATAATTGTTATGATTATCTGAAACTCTAAGGAGGAAAAACATGACCAAAGATAGACAGAAGAGAATAAGAAATTTTTCCATAATAGCTCATATAGATCATGGAAAATCTACATTAGCAGATAGACTTATAGAGAAAACCGGATTACTTACTTCTAGAGAAATGCATGACCAACTTCTTGACAATATGGATTTGGAAAGAGAAAGAGGTATTACTATTAAACTGAAGGCTATAAGATTGGTATATAAGGCAAATGATGGAGAGGAATATATTTTCAATCTTATTGATACTCCAGGGCATGTAGACTTTAATTATGAAGTATCTCGTAGCTTGGCTGCGTGTGAAGGAGCATTGTTAATTGTAGACTCAACTCAAGGAATTGAAGCTCAAACATTGGCTAATGTATATTTAGCATTAGAACAGAATTTAGAAATAGTGCCTATCATAAATAAAATTGACCTACCAAGTGCTAGACCTGAAGAAGTAAAAAAAGAAGTAGAAGATGTAATTGGAATAGACTGTTCAGATGCACCTCTTGTATCGGCAAAAGATGGAATAAATATTGAAGATGTACTAGAGAAAATAGTATCAGATGTACCAGCACCTACTGGAGATAAAGAGGCTCCACTTAAGGCACTTATATTTGATTCATACTATGATAGTTATAAAGGTGTAGTATCATATATAAGAGTGTTTGAAGGCTCAATAGAACCTGGAATGGAAATAAAAATGATGTCAACAGGTAAATCTTACGAGGTTACAGAAGTGGGAATTAACACTTCAAAGCAAGTAGCTACTAAAAAATTAGAAGCAGGTGATGTTGGATATATTGCAGCTAGTATCAAAAATGTAAAAGATGCTAGAGTAGGAGACACTATAACGAGCTTAGAAAATCCTACAGACTCAGCATTACCAGGATACAAGAAAGTAGTTCCTATGGTTTATTGTGGAATTTATCCTGCAGAAGGTGAGGATTTCAACTCTGTAAGAGAGTCTTTAGAAAAATTACAAGTAAATGATGCAAGTTTAGTTTTTGAACCTGAGACATCAGTAGCATTGGGATTTGGATTTAGATGTGGATTTTTAGGATTGCTTCATATGGAAATAGTCCAAGAGAGACTAGAAAGAGAGTTTGATTTAAATATCATCACTACTGCTCCTAGTGTTATATATAAAGTTAAAAAGAGTGATGGTGAAATGATAGAAATTCAAAATCCTACAAATCTTCCACCAGCTACAGAAATTGAGTATATGGAAGAACCTATTGTTGATGTTTCTATTATGACTCCAACAGCCTATGTAGGGGCAGTTATGGAGCTTTGTCAAAATAGAAGAGGAGTATTCAAGAATATGGAATACTTAGAAGAGACTAGGGTAGTTATGCATTATGAATTACCTTTAAATGAAGTTATTTATGATTTCTTTGATGCACTGAAATCTAAAACTAGAGGATATGCTTCTCTTGATTATGAATTAAAAGGCTATAGACAAGCTGAATTAGAAAAACTAGATATTTTGATAAATGGAGAACTTGTAGATGCTTTTTCGATTATTGTTCATGAAGAAAAGGCCTATGAAAGAGGAAGATACATTGCAGAAAGACTAAAAGATGTCATACCAAGACATCAATTTGCAGTTCCTATTCAAGCAGCTATAGGTTCTAAGATTATTGCTAGAGAGACAGTTAAGGCTTTAAGAAAAGATGTACTAGCCAAGTGTTATGGAGGAGATATAACTAGGAAGAAAAAGTTACTAGAAAAGCAAAAAGAAGGTAAGAGGAGAATGAGACAAATAGGAAATGTAGAAGTTCCTCAAGAAGCATTCTTATCTGTACTAAAATATGATGAAAAGAAATAATGCACACATTTTGTGTGCATTAAATTTTAGGAGGTAAATATGAAAGAACTGGCTCTTTATATCCATATTCCATTTTGCATAAGTAAATGCCATTATTGTGATTTTAATTCATACCCAGACAAAAATGAATATATACCTGAATACTTAAAGAACTTAAATAGCGAGATTAAAATGTATTCTAAAATTGGGCTTAAATATAAAATAAAGACAATATTTATTGGTGGAGGAACCCCTTCTTCAATAAATGGCGCTTATATATATGAAATACTAAAAAATATTTATGACAATTTTGATGTATCAGACTTAACAGAAGTGTCTATTGAATTAAATCCTAAAACTGTTGATGATGAAAAACTAAAAATATATAAAGAGATAGGAATAAATAGAATAAGTATAGGTTGCCAATCCCTTCAAGATAGGCTATTAAAAACAATTGGAAGGGCACACACTAGTAATGACTTTTATACAACGTATGAGCTACTAAAAAAACATGGGTTTTCTAATATAAATGTAGATGCAATGTTTGGTTTGCCTAATCAATCCATAGGAGATGTTCTTTCTACTCTTAAAGAGATAACTTCTTTAGATATAGAGCATATTTCATTTTACAGTCTGATAATAGAAGAAGGGACTAAGTTTTATAACTGGTATAATTCAAATAAAATTTCATTACCTGAAGAAGATGAGGAAAGAAATATGTATCATGAAGGTATAAATTATTTAAAATCAAAAGGCTATAATCACTATGAAATATCAAATTTTGCTAAAGAAGGTTTTGAATGTGAACATAATCTATTTTATTGGAAGTTAAAACCCTATATTGGCTTAGGACTAGGTGCTCATTCAAATGTAGTAGGCAAGAGATATTGGAATTATGAAGATTTTGATAGCTATTTTAAACATATAAAAGATGAGAAGTTTCCAATATTAGGACAAGAAGTGATAAATAAAGATATGGAAATGGCCGAATTCTTAATACTTGGTCTTAGACTTGTAAGTGGAATTTCAAAGAAGGAATTTTATAGTAGATTTAAAATATCAGTAGATGATGTTTATGGTGAAGTGCTTAAAAAACATAGAGATAGTGGATTATTATATATAGATGAGGAAAACATTAGATTTACTAGAAAAGGACTAGATTTATCTAATTTAGTTTTAGTAGATTTGCTTCCTTAATACAAGAATTTTGTTAAAACCTATTGACAAAATTTAAAAGTAGTGGTAACTTGTAATCGTAAGCATTAGCACTCAATGATAAAGAGTGCTAATAATAACCCACAATTAAATAATAATTGCTTATATTTGGGGTGATATAATGTTAGATGACAGGAAACTAAAAGTACTTCATGCCATAATTAATAGTTATATTGATAGTGCTGAACCTATAGGCTCAAGAACTATTTCTAAAAAATATGATTTAGGAGTTAGCTCTGCAACTATTCGAAATGAAATGTCAGATTTAGAAGAGTTGGGATATTTAAATAAGCCCCATACTTCAGCAGGAAGAGTGCCATCAGACAAAGCTTATAGACTTTATGTAGATATGTTACTAAGTGATGCAAGATACCATTTAGATGTGAGAAAGAAAAATGAGATAAAGAAGAATATGCTAAAGGAGACAAAAGAGATTGAGCAACTATTACAGAATTCAGCTAGAATACTATCGCGAATTACCAACTATACTGCTTTAGCTATAGCACCACAATTTAAGAAGAGTACGCTTAAGCATATACAGCTTATACCTATTGATGAATACAAGATCTTGGTGGTTATTGTAAGTGATTCTGGCATGGTAAAAAATACGATTTTCAGAGTAGAAAGTCATATACCTGAAGGACAATTAAGTATAATTTCTAATTTTTTGAATGAAAAATTAAAAGGGTTGACATTAGAAGAGATTAGCTATGGTATTGATGGAGTTGTATTCCAAGAACTATATGAGTACAAAAATATAATAGACAATATAATACCTATAGTAAGTCAATCTCTAGAAGATATTGAAGACGTGGATGTTTATGCTGATGGAGTTACAAATATATTTAATTTTCCAGAGTATAGCGATCTCTCAAAAGCAAAGAGCTTTTTAAACTTTATTGAAGATAAAGATTTGATAGTAGATATGCTACTTAAAAATATCTTTGATGATTTTGAAATAATTATTGGGGAAGAAAATTTATTAGAAGAGATTAAGGAATGTAGTCTAATAACAGCTACTTATAAGTTAGATGGAAACACCATAGGGAAGATAGGTGTTATAGGGCCTACCCGAATGGATTATTTCAAAGTAATAAGTGCTGTAAGGCTTTTGTCTATTAATTTAAATGAGATTATGGACAAATTTTTTGTAGAATAATAGGGTGTAAACCATCCTATCTTTTACTTAAAGTAGGATATTGGTTTTATCTATTTTAAGATAAGCCTTTAATATAGAGCAAATAGAGGTGATTAAATGGAAAATAAAGACGTAACAGTCAATGAAGATGTTAGAAATGGGAGGGTGGAGGAAAATCAAATTGAAGATGATTTGATTGAAGAAGTAACAGAAGAAGAAAAAAAAGAATTTGAAGAAGCAGGTATTAAATTAGAAAAAGTATCAGTAGATGGGTTAAAAAAATTAGTAAAGGAAAAGGAAGAAATAAGCAATCAATATTTAAGATTACAAGCAGACTTTATAAACTATAAAAATAGAGTAGAAAAAGAGAAAGAAAACTTGTATTCCCATGCTTCAGAAGATTTGTTGTGTGCATTGCTCCCTGTATTAGATAATTTCGAGAGAGCACTTGAAAGTGTAGAAAATACTGATGATAGCTTCTATAAGGGGATGGAAATGATTTATGATCAATTTGATAAAGCCCTTAAGGAAATAGGATTAGAAGAAATAGATGCTATTCATGAAAAGTTTGATCCTAATTATCATCATGCTGCATTACAAGAAGAGTCTGAAGAATTTGATGAAGGCATAGTGTTAGATGTATTTCAAAAAGGATATATGTTTAAAGATAAGGTTATTAGACCAAGTATGGTAAAGGTTTCAAAATAGAAGAAAAATTAAGTAAGGAGGATTTTATATGGGAAAAATAATTGGAATTGATTTAGGAACTACAAACTCATGTGTGTCTGTTATGGAAGGTGGAGAACCTATAGTTATTCCTAATGCAGAAGGAAATAGGACTACACCATCTATAGTAGCTTTTACAAAAGAAGGAGAAAGATTAGTTGGAGAAACTGCAAAGAGGCAAGCTATTACTAACCCAGATAGAACAGTTATGTCTATAAAGAGAGAAATGGGTAGTGATTTTAAAATAAATATTGATGGGAAAAATTATACACCTCAAGACATATCTGCTATGATATTGCAGAAATTAAAGATGGATGCAGAAAATTACTTAGGTGAAACAGTAACAGAAGCTGTTATTACTGTACCAGCATATTTTACAGATAGCCAAAGACAAGCAACTAAGGACGCTGGAAAGATTGCAGGTCTTGATGTTAAGAGAATAATAAATGAACCAACTGCAGCTTCACTTGCATATGGTATGGATAAAGAAGAAGAAGATCATCATAAGATAATGGTATTTGACCTAGGTGGAGGAACTTTTGACGTTTCTATACTAGAACTTGGTGATGGTGTTTTTGAAGTTATAGCAACTAGAGGAAATAACCACTTAGGTGGAGATGACTTTGACCAAGAATTAATTGACTATATGGCAGAAGAATTTAAAAAAGAAAATGGAATTGATTTAAGACAAGATAAAATGGCTCTTCAAAGACTTAAAGAAGCAGCAGAAAAAGCTAAAAAAGAATTATCAAGTACTATGACAACTAATGTTAATTTACCATTTGTTACAGCAACGCAAGCAGGACCATTACATCTAAATATGGATATTACAAGAGCAAAATTTGAAGAATTAACAGCACATTTAGTTGAAAAGTCATTAGAGCCAGTGAGATTGGCATTACAAGATGGAAATTTAACTTCAGCTGATATAGATAGAGTTATATTAGTTGGTGGTTCTACAAGAATTCCAGCTGTACAAGAGGCAGTAAAAAAACTTGTTGGAAAAGAACCTCATAAAGGAGTTAATCCAGATGAAGTTGTGGCATTAGGTGCAGCTATACAAGGTGGAGTATTAAGTGGAGAAGTAAAAGACCTATTGTTATTAGATGTTACACCTCTATCTTTAGGTATTGAAACACTAGGTGGAGTATCAACAAAACTTATAGAAAGAAATACCACAATACCTACTAAGAAGAGCCAAGTGTTTACAACTGCAGCAGATAATCAAACAGCTGTTGATATACACGTTCTTCAAGGTGAAAGACCAATGGCAAAGGACAATGTGACTTTAGGAAGATTCCAACTTACAGGAATACCACCAGCTCCAAGAGGAGTACCACAAATAGAAGTTAGTTTTGATATAGATGCCAATGGTATAGTAAATGTTTCAGCTAAAGATTTAGGAACTGGAAAAGAACAAAGAATTACTTTAACTGCTTCTACAAATCTTTCTGATGAAGAAATCGAGAAAAAAGTTAAAGAAGCTGAAAAATTTGCTGAAGAAGACAAGAAAAAACAAGAAGAAATTGAAGTTAGAAACAATGCTGATTCAATAGTATATCAAACTGAAAAGACATTAAAAGATTTAGAAGGAAAAATTTCTGACAGTGAAAAGGGAAAAGTAGAAGAAAAATTAAATGCATTGAAGAAATCAATTGAAGGTAATGATATAGAAGATATTAAGAAGAAAACAGAAGAGTTGACTAATGAGTTCTATGCAATTTCTCAAAAATTGTATGAACAAGTAAACCAACAACAAGCTAGTGAAAATGCTACAAACGGTGGCAGTGATGATGATGTAGTAGATGCAGATTATGAAGTAGTAGATGATGACGACAAATAAATTATAAAATCAAAGCTAAATGGTTCCATTTAGCTTTGATTTTTGGTAAAATAGCTTTAGTATGTAGTGAAAGTTGGTGAAATATGGAAAAGAGAGATTACTATGAAGTTTTAAATGTATCAAAGGATGCAGATTTAGCTGAAATAAAAAAGGCTTATAGAAAACTAGCTAAAAAGTATCATCCGGATTTAAATCCTGACAATGAGGAAGCAGAGCAAAAATTAAAAGAAATAAATGAAGCCTATGAAGTACTAAGTAACCCAGATAAAAGAGCTAAATACGATAGATTTGGCCATGCAGGAGTAGAAGGTCAAACTGGAGATTTTAGTGGGTTTGGAGATATTTTTGATGATATATTTGATATCTTTGGCGGTGGTTTTACATCTTCTTCTAGGAGAAATGGTCCTAGGAAAGGTTCGGATGTTAGATACAATATGACATTGGAATTTAAAGAAGCAGTATTTGGAGTTGAAAAAGAAATACAAGTGAGAAAAATAGAGGAATGTCAAACTTGTAGTGGAACGGGTGTAAAACCAGGGAGTAGCAAGAGTACTTGTAGCAAATGTAATGGAACAGGAGAAGTTCAATATGCTCAAAACACTCCTTTTGGCCAGTTTGTAAGGGTAGGAACTTGTGATGCTTGTGAGGGAAGAGGAGAAATAATTAAAGATAAATGTACTACATGTGGTGGTAATGGAAAGGTAAGAAAAACAAGCAAAATAAAAGTAAAGGTTCCTGCAGGAGTAAACAATGGTTCTATCATCTCAATTAGAGGTGAAGGGGATACAGGCGAAAATGGAGGACCTCCAGGAGATTTATTTATATATATTACAGTTAAAGAACATGATATATTTAAGAGAGAAGGAAATGATATCTACTGTGAAATCCCAATTACTTTTACTCAAGCAACTCTTGGAGCAGAAATAGAAGTACCTACTTTAGAGGAAAATATAACTTATAATATACCTGAAGGCACTCAAACGGGAACTGTATTTAAATTAAAGAACAAGGGTGTTGAAAATGTAAGAGGCTATGGAAAAGGTGATTTTTACTTTAAGGTAGAAGTAAAGGTTCCTAAGAAACTTACTGAAAAGCAAAGAGAACTACTTAAAGAATTTGCTGAAGAAATGGGAGAGTCTTATGTAGGTGGTAAAAAAGGATTTTTTGATAAAGTAAAAGATGCTTTTAGTTAGAAACAATCACTCTATAAAAGGGTGATTGTTTTTTCAAAAACCTTTATTTTTATTAGTTAATAGGGTATAATAATGTGAGATTTACATACTTTAAAAGGATGTGAAGATTTATGAAGTGGATAGAAGTGCAAATTAAGACTACAACTGAAGCAGAAGAGGTAGTAGCTAATATATTATATGAAGCTGGGGTGGGTGGATTAGCTATAGAAGACCCTAATGATATATTAGCCTTTACTCAAAATGAAGATAACTGGGATTACATTGATCCATCTCTTTTAAAACATGATTTTGAAGGAATAATCATTAAAGCATATTTTCCAGAGAGTGAAGATTTACTAGACAAAATAGAATTAATCAAACAAAATATAGAAAAAATTCCTCAATATAACTTAGACAAAGGTTTAGGAGAAGTTACTGTTTCAGAAGTAGACGAAAAAGATTGGGCGGAAACTTGGAAAAAATATTATAAACCTAAAAAAATAGGAGAAAAAATAGTAATTGTCCCTTCTTGGGAAGAGTATGAAAGAGAAGAAGAAGATATTATTATAGAATTAGATCCTGGTATGGCTTTTGGTACAGGAACTCATGAGACGACAAGTATGTGTATTAAACAGTTAGAAAAATATATTAAGCCAGACTATACTGTATTTGATGTAGGGTGTGGAAGTGGTATATTAAGTATTGTATCTGCAAAGCTAGGAGCTAAGAAGGTTATTGCAGTAGATATTGATGAAGTTCCTGTTAGAGTTTCAAAAGAGAACATTGAGCTAAATAAAGTTAGTGATATTGTAGATGTTAGAAGAGGAAACTTATTAGATGTTGTAGATGAAAAGGCTGATTTGGTCGTATCAAATATAATTGCTGAAGTAATAGTAGAATTGACTCAAGGCATTGTAAAATACCTAGATGGAAATAGTATATTTATAGCGTCTGGAATTATAGTGGAAAAGATGGATATGGTAAAAGAAGCCTTAGAGAAAGCAGGTTTTCAAATATTAGAAGTTGATATAATGAAAGATTGGGTTTGTATAGTTTCAAAACTAGAAAAGGATGTAAGAGATGAATAGATTTTTTATAGAAAAAGAACAACTACAATTAGAAGAAAATATAATCAATATCGAAGGAGAAGATGTAAAACACATTAAGGATGTATTGAGGCTTAAAGTTGGGGATAGGATTGAAGTATTGTGTGAAAAAGTTGTATATGTTTGTAATATTCAATCTATAGAAAAGGCTAGAATACTATTAGATATAATAGATAGTTATGAAGGAAGAAACGAAGCCCCTATACATTTATGTCTATATCAAGGATTGGCAAAAGGCCAGAAGATGGATTTAATAATTCAAAAGGCTACAGAGATTGGGGTTAGTGAGATATATCCAATGGTAACCAATAGAACTGTAGTAAAAATAAATGATATAAAGAAAGAGAATAAGAAGGTTGATAGATGGAACAAAATAGCATTAGAAGCTGCTAAGCAGTGCAAAAGAGATGTTGTTCCTATAGTACATAATATTATTTCCTTTGAAGAAGTTATCCATCTATTAGATAATGAAGAAAATATATTAGTTCCTTATGAAGAAGAGGAGTCTATCCACATAAAAAATATAATAAATAAATTTTCAGATAGAAAAATTCACATTCTCATTGGTCCTGAGGGAGGATTTGAATGTGAAGAGATAGATAAATTAAAAGAAATCAATAGTCAAATAGTATCTCTAGGGCCAAGGATACTTAGAACAGAGACTGCAGGGTTAGTTACTATGTCAGTACTATTATATGAGTTAGGCGATTTATAGGAGTGATATCATGAAAAAAGTTGCTTTTTATACCCTAGGTTGCAAGGTGAATCAGTATGAAACTGAAGCTATGGAAGAATTGTTTGAGAAAAGTGGATATAAAGTGGTTGGGGAAGATGAAGTTGCTGATGTTTATGTGATTAACACTTGTACTGTTACAAATTTAGGTGATAGAAAATCTAGACAGTTTATAAGAAGAGCTAAAAAGTTAAATATTGATTCTATTATAGCAGTAGTTGGATGTTATTCACAGGTAGCACCTGATGAAATAGAAAAAATGGAAGATGTTGATGTAATCATTGGAACAGGTGATAAAAAAGATATTGTTAAATACTGTGAAGAAGCAAAAGAACAGAAAAAAAGAATTAATATAGTTAAGGATTTTAGAGAACTAAAAGTTTTTGAGGAGTTAAAAATAGAGGAAATAAAGTCACGAACTAGAGCTTACATGAAAATACAAGAAGGCTGTAATCAATTTTGTTCTTATTGCATTATCCCTTATGCAAGGGGGCCTATTAGAAGTAGAGATTTTGAAAATATTATTGATGAAGCTAAAAGATTATCCAAAGCAGGATTTAAAGAAATAATTTTAACTGGGATTCATGTAGCTAGTTATGGCAAGGATTTAAAGGATATTGGTTTATTAGATGTGATAGAAGGTATAAATAAAGTAGAGGGTATAGAGAGAATACGATTGAGTTCTATGGAACCTACTCTTATAGACGAAAACTTTATGAAAACAGTTTCTAGTATGCCAAAGTTTTGTGACCACTTTCACTTATCTCTACAAAGTGGTTCAGATACCATCCTTAAAAAGATGAATAGAAAGTACACTACTAAAGAATACAGTGAAATTGTTGATTTAATAAGAAAGTATATGCCTAATGCTGGTATTACAACTGATATTATAGTAGGCTTTCCTGGAGAAGGGGAAAGTGAATTTGACGAAACATTGGATTTTGTAAATAAAATCAGATTTTCTAGGATTCATGTTTTTAAATATTCACCTAGAAAGGGGACTCCTGCAAGCAAGTTTAAAGACCAAGTTCATGGAAGTATCAAAAATGAAAGAAGTGAAAAACTTATAAAGGTTGGAGAAAAATTGATGGAAGATTTTAACCAACAGCTATTAGGAAAAACCCTTGAAGTTCTTTTTGAGGAAGAATCTAAGGAAAATCCAGAGTATATTGAAGGATATACTACTAATTATGTGAGGATAAAAACCCTTGGAGATGAAAAATTAAAAGGAAATATTTTTCCTGTAAAAATGACAAAATTAGACGGCGAAAATTTAATAGGAAAAATAGAGGAATTTTAATTTTTATATAGAATATATATTTAGAACACATAGGGAGGTGAACAGGATGAGCGAATGTATATTTTGCAAAATTGCACATGGAGAGATACCATCAGATATCATATATGAAGATGACAAAGTCGTTGCCTTTAATGATATTGAACCTCAATCTCCTGTACACTTTTTAGTTATACCTAAAGAGCATATTCCCTCTATAAAAAATATAGATGAAGATAATGCTTCTCTTATAGGCCATATCACAATGGTTATTAATAGTATAGCAAAAGAAAAGGGACTAGATAAAGATGGTTATAGGATAGTGAATAATTGTGGTGAACATGGAGGACAAACTGTAGAGCATTTACATTTCCACGTATTGGGTGGAAGATATTTATCGTGGCCACCAGGTTAAAATGATGTTGCATTAAATGCATATATAATGTATAATAATCTAGTGCCGGATTCCGCTTACTGCATATAGTGTAGTAGGTACTCTTGTAGTGGATGAGGGGAGGGAGAAATAAATGGCAGAGATAAAAGTTGGAGAAAACGAATCACTAGACAATGCACTTAGAAGATTCAAAAGACAATGTGCTCGCTCAGGTGTTATGTCAGAAGTTAGAAAAAGAGAACACTATGAAAAGCCTAGTGTAAAACGCAAGAAAAAATCAGAAGCAGCAAGAAGAAAAAACAAAAAAAGATACTAAGAAGGTGTAATTATGTCTCTTAAAGAGAAACTTATGGAAGATTTAAAGACTTCCATGAAAAATAAAGATACCTTACGTAAGAATACCATAACAATGGTTAGGGCAAGTATCAAACAAAGAGAAGTTGATGAAAGAATAGAGCTAACTGATGAAGATATAATAGATATTATTGCAAAACAGGTAAAAGAAAAAAGAGATGTAATAGAAGATTTCAAAAAAGGTGGACGAGAAGATTTAGTTGAACAGACAAACAAAGAAATGAGTATTCTATTAGAGTATTTACCTGAGCAATTAACTGAAGAAGAGATAGAAGCAATAGTTAAAGAAACAATAGATGAAGTTGGCGCTAAATCTATGAAAGATATAGGTATTATTATGAAAAATGCTATGCCAAAGGTCAAAGGAAAAGCTGATGGAGGCATGGTAAATAATATTGTAAGAAAGTTATTAGGGTAAACCTGGGTTTTATAACCTAGGTTTATGTTTTTTTGAATAATATATTTGCTTAATTTCAGAATTTTGAATAATTAAATTGTTTTTTTACATATTTAATAATATAATAAGAATAACAGAACAACTAAATAGGAGGTGATTAAAGTGAAAAGGAGTAGAAGTATTTCAATACTATTATTAACTATCCTCATATTACTAGTAAATTCTATATCTTTTTCCGAAGGGAAAGGTAATGTATATGTCATTCCTATCAAAGGAGAAATCAATAAAGCCACGTATCATTTTTTAAAAAATACTGTTGATGATGTGTTAAATAACAATCCAAGTGCCATTATATTTGAAATTGATACCTATGGTGGATTAATTGATCAAGCAGAAAATATTAAAAATCTTATAGTTAATATTAAGATACCTACTATCGCATATGTAAACACTAAAGCAGAATCTGCAGGAGTATTAATTACCTTATCTTGTGAAAAAGTAGTTATGTCCAATAGTTCAACAATCGGTTCGGCTGAAACTATACCAAATACTGAAAAGATTTTGTCTATGTGGAGGAGTCTATTAAGAGATGTGGCTGAATTAAGGGGTAGAGATAGTGAAATAGTTCAGGCTATGGCTGATAGTGATATTGAAGTAGAGGGGATAAATGAAAAAGGAAAACTTATTAATTTAAATTCTAGAGAAGCATTGGAATACGGAATAGCGGATTATATCGCAAATGATTATCAAGAAATTTTAAAAGATTTTAATATAGATTATGCTAAAATAGAAGAAGTTGGAGAAGGACCAGAAATAAAAATAGCAAAATTTATTTCAAATCCGTATATTAGTACATTATTATTAACTTTAGGCTTTGTTGGTATGATTATTGAAATATTTACTCCAGGTTTTGGATTGGGAGGAACCTTAAGTATTGTTGCCTTTGGACTATTCTTTGGTGGCAATATTTTATCAGGGAATTCTCAATGGACTTCTCTTATACTATTTATTACAGGGCTTATACTATTAGTGATTGAAGGGATGGTGCCAGGTTTTGGTCTTCCTGGAATTAGTGGAATAATATTAGTTGCTTTAGGAGTAGTATTAGCTATGAAATCACTACAAAGTGCTCTTATGTCTTTGAGTGTAGCAATTATTATTACCACTGTTATAACAATATTCTTAATTAAATACGGTCATAAAAGTCCACATCTAGAAAAGATTGTGCTTTCATCTCAATTAAAAACTGAAAAGGGCTATACT
Source organism: Anaerosalibacter sp. Marseille-P3206 (assembly GCF_900155565.1). Lineage (NCBI taxonomy): Bacteria > Bacillati > Bacillota > Tissierellia > Tissierellales > Sporanaerobacteraceae > Anaerosalibacter > Anaerosalibacter sp. Marseille-P3206. Next base: position 380,046 of record NZ_FUHM01000002.1, on the reverse strand, counting down.
TCTGCTAAATCAAAAGCTGATTATTTAGGTAAAGAAGGAATTACTGTTTCGGAGCTTAGACCGAGTGGTATTATAGAATTAAATGGAGAAAGAATAGATGCAATATCAAAAGGGGAGTATATAGAAAAAGGTTCAAAGATAGAAGTAGTAAAAGTAGAAGGTTCAAAAATTTTTGTAAGGAGGGTATAATATGACAGGTAGTTTAGCTTTTACAATTGGTATTTCAGTAATAATTATTTTAGTGATTATATTGTTCTTTACTTTTGTTCCTGTTGGATTATGGATTACGGCTTTTTTCTCAGGGGTAAAGGTTGGTATTTCAAACTTAATAGGCATGAGACTTAGAAGGGTTGTACCTTCAAGAATAGTAAATCCAATGATTAAAGCAACGAAAGCTGGATTGAGTATCAATATAAATGAATTAGAAGCCCATTATTTAGCAGGTGGTAATGTTAATGTATTGGTAGATGCATTGATAGCTGCTCAAAGAGCAGAAATCCCACTAGAATTTGAAAGAGCAGCAGCTATAGATTTGGCAGGAAGAAATGTACTGGAAGCTGTACAAGTAAGTGTTAATCCAAAGGTAATAGAAACACCTATAATATCTGCTGTAGCAAAAGATGGTATTGAAGTTATGGTTAAAGCTAGAGTTACAGTAAGAGCTAATATAGAGAGGCTTGTAGGTGGAGCCGGTGAAGAGACTATAATTGCTAGAGTAGGTGAAGGCATAGTAACAACAGTAGGAAGCTCTAGTAGTCACAAAGAGGTATTAGAAAATCCAGACAGCATATCTAGAACTGTTTTAGATAAGGGATTGGACTCAGGTACAGCATTTGAAATTCTTTCAATAGACATTGCTGATGTAGATGTTGGAAGAAATATTGGTGCAAAACTTCAGACAGATCAAGCAGAAGCTGATAAGAGAATTGCTCAGGCAAAAGCTGAAGAGAGAAGAGCAATGGCTGTAGCAAGAGAACAAGAAATGATTGCAGAAGTTCAAGCTATGAAGGCTAAAGTAGTCGAAGCAGAAGCCGAAGTACCATTGGCAATTTCAGCTTCCTTAAAAGAAGGGAAAATGGGGTTTATGGACTATTACAATATGAAAAACTTATTGGCTGATACAGATATGAGAAGTTCTATTTCTAAAATGACTGAAGAAGATAAAGAAAAATAATCTTAAGGATGTGTTTATATGTCTCTTTTAGACGTATTGTTTCTATTTTTAGTATTTCTTTTTCCAATATTGGCTAAATCTATTCAAGAGAAACAGAGAATTGAACAGTCAAGAAGGAAAAGAACACAAAAAACTACTACATCAAGTAAAGCTGATAGAAGAGAAAATTTAGCTAAGGAAAGAAAATCTCTATATGAAGAAAAATATCAAGAAAAAAGAGAACCTATATTAGCTGAATCTAATTATGAAAATTATGAAGAAAAAATAGAAAATGTAGGTATAAAAACTGATGTTCAAGTCAAGGAAATATCAGCTATAGAAAAGACAGGCACAAAATTGAATTTTAATAAGTTAACTAAAAATGATTTGGTAAAAGGTATAATTTTAAAAGAGATATTATCAGAACCAAAATGTATGAAAAATATGTAAAATTGAATATTTTATTTAAAAAGAGTATGTAGTTTTAGACTACCTACTCTTTTTTTGTTTTAAATATATACAACAGTTATTCTATATATTTAAAGTAATACCTATAAAAGTAATAGCATAAATTTTAATAAAGGAGGGCTTGGGGTGAAGAACAGAATTGATGAATTTAAGTCAAATATTTCTGAGACATTTGAATTGCCAAAAGATATTATTATGGATTTGCCTAAAATCAGTGTTATTGGCAATATTCAATTAATTATATCAAATCATAAAGGTATTATTGAGTATTCGAATGAAATTATAAGAATTAATACTAATACAGGTGTAGTAAAAATTACAGGTAATGATATGTACCTTAAGACAATTTTAACAGAAGAGATAATCATAGCAGGAACCATTGAAAAGATAGAATTTTTATATTAAGGGGTGCATGTATGTTAGCTATAAAATTATGGAATTATTTCAAAGGATATGTTATTATTAGAGTTGAAGGGCTAACCCTTGAAAAGTTTATAAATCTAGCTGTAAACAAAGATATATATCTATGGGATATAAAAAGAATTGAGTATACAGTTCTAGAGGGAAAGGTTAGTATAAAGGGATTTAAGTTACTGAAAGAAGTAGTTAAACGGGTAGGTTGTAGGGTTTATATAATTGAGAAAAATGGATTTCCTTTTTTATTGGAAAAGCTGAAAAAAAGAAAGATGTTTGGCTTTGGTTTTTTACTTTTTGTAGGTCTAATTATATTTTTAACATCTTTTATATGGAATATTGAAGTTGTAGGCAATGAAAAGATAGTAGATGAAGAAATTACAGATTTTCTTGAAGGAATAGATGTAACAACAGGTAAAATCAAATATTCTATTGATATTGATAATGTAAGAAACCAAATACTAGATAATTTTAACAATATATCTTTTGTTTCTATGGAGATAAAGGGAACAAAGCTATTTATAGAAGTTAAAGAACAGGACTTACCTCCAGAAGAAATTGATTTAAAAACACCTTGTAATATAGTTGCCAAGAAAAAGGGAATTATAGAAAAGATAGTAGCTAAAAATGGCAAAAGCGTTGTAACAGAAGGTGATATAGTTGAAAAAGGACAGCTTTTGATTACAGGAGTAATAAAGGATGAAATGTTTGAAAAGGATATGTTTCTCCATGCAGATGGTGAGGTCTTTGCTATTACTAGATATTCTCATATCATAGAAGAGCCTATAGAAAAAGATGTAAAAGAAGAAACGGGAAATGTTTTAAAAAGAAGAGAAATTAAGTTTGGAGAAAAAGGTATCCAATTTATTGAAGGTAATATTCCTTTCAAGGAGTATATAATAATAGATAAGACAAAGAGCTTATTGAAAATTTTACCTATTAAAATTGTCACTCATGAATATCGAGAAGTAGAATTAAATAAAATAAAGCAAAATATAGATTCACTAAAGATTAGAACAAAAGTATTAGCGGTAGAGGAAATCAACAAGATATTGCCTGAGAATAGCAAAATTCTATCTAAAGATGTAAAATATTCAATAGAGGGCAATAATCTTATTACAGTTGTAGTATTAGAAGTATATGAAGATATAGGAGAGAAGCAAATAATCTATAATGAGGAGGACTAATTTTGAGCAAGGAAATACAGGAGCGTTGTTTAGGTATTGAGGATAATAATTTAATACCTGAACTATTTGGCAATTTTGATGAAAATATTAAAATTATTGAAGATGAATTTAATGTTGAAATTCTCCTTAGAGGGGGAGAAATTAAAATAATTGGAGAGGAATTATCTACTAAATTAGTAGAAAGACTGTTATATATGTTAGTAGATATTCTAAAGAGAGAAAAAAAACTAACAAAGCAAGGTTTGATGTATACTATACAGCTTATTTATGAGGGAAAAGAAGAAAAGGTAAAAGACCTTTTAAACGAAACTATATGTATTACAGCCTCAGGAAAAGCTATAAAACCTAAGACATTAGGTCAAAAGAGATATATTGATGCTATTAAGAAAAGAGATATAGTTTTTGGTATTGGACCTGCAGGTACTGGAAAGACTTATTTGGCAATGGCAATGGCAGTTAATGCCTATAAGAACAAAGAAGTTAATAGGATTATTTTAACAAGGCCAGCAGTTGAAGCTGGAGAGAATTTGGGCTTTTTACCAGGTGATTTACAGGAAAAGGTAGATCCATATTTAAGACCAATATATGATGCACTTTTTGAGATAATGGGTTTTGAGACTTTTGGTAAATTAGTAGAAAAGGGTCTTATTGAAGTGGCACCGTTGGCATATATGAGAGGAAGAACCTTAGATTCAGCTTATGTAATACTAGATGAAGCACAGAATACTACAAATGAACAAATGAAAATGTTTTTAACAAGATTAGGCTTTGGTTCCAAAGCTATTATTACAGGAGATATAACTCAGATAGATTTACCTAAGGGAAAATCATCAGGACTTGTGACGGTATCAAAAATTCTTTCAGATATAAAGGGCATAGATTTTGTATATTTAACAAAATTAGATATTGTAAGGCATCCTCTTGTACAGAGAATAATAGAAGCGTACGATAAGTTTGAGAATAAAGAATAACACATATATTTTAGGGGGTTAATCCCATGCTAAAAGAAAAAAATGAAAATAGAAAGAAAAAAAAGATTAAGAAAACCAAAAAAATAACCGGTTTTTTTAAGAGTAAAAGGCCTTTGAGCATTTTTATATTGCAATTAATTTTTACCTTGGTTTTTTTTCTTGTAATAATTGACAATATAGAACCCAAAAAAGTTAATGTTAGAATTGGAGACACTGCTCCTTATGAAATACGAGCAACAAGAGATATACCAGATAATGGAGCTACGGAAAAACTTAAAAATGAAGCTATGGATAGAGTTGAGCCAAGATTTAGAGTCAATCCTTCAATTCAAATGGAGATGAAAAATGATATTAGAGTCTTTTTTGGGACGGTAAAAGATGTAAAATCTTATGAAAATTTAAGTTTTTCTAAGAAGGCTAATCTTTTGAAAGAACAATCCAATATCAAGTTACCTGAAAAACATTATAATACTTGTATAAGAATTGAAAACAAACAATTAAACAATTTAGAAACTGTTATATTTGATATAATCAATCAAATAATGAGTGCTGGTATTAAAGAAGAAGAACTTGAATATGAATTAGGAAATGTAACAAGTATATTCGAATCTATAGATATGGGTAAAGATCAAAAAGAACTTGGTTTAGCATTAATCGAGACTACAATTAAACCAAATAAATTCTTAGATGTGGAAGCTACTCAGAGAAAGAAAGCTGAAGAAGCAGAAAAAATTGAGCCGATTATTGTTAAAGAAGATCAAGTTATAGTAAGAAAAGGAGATAAAATTAATTCGAATTCCTATGATCTTATTAAAGAATCAGGCCTATTAAAGGAAAAGGATGGGTATGAGTTTAGCACAATTATAGGTACTATGATAATTATTTTGTTAGTTCAAGCTATAGTAGGTCTTTATTTGTACCATTTCAATAAAGAAGTAATATATAGTTCAAAGTTGATTATACTAGATATTATTATTATAAGTGTCATACTTATATCTGAAGGGGTATATAGTATATCACCTTATATGATGCCTATTTCCGCAGCAGCAATGTTGATAACCCTCATCATCAATCCTAAACTAGCATTAATAGTTAATTTGATATTGTCATTTTTAATGGGAGTTATTATGGGAGCAGATGATAGTGTTGTGGCTATGTTAATAGTTGGTGGTAGTATAGGTGTATTTAGTGTTTTAAATGCATCTCAACGATATAATATCTTTTTTAATGGATTAACTATTGGAATAGTTAATGTATTGACTATTGTTTCTTTTGGATTAATAAAAAAGGCAGATATTCTAGAAACTCTTATGAAGAGTGGCTATGGAGTATTAAATGGTGTTTTTTGTGCTGTATTAACAATTGGTACTTTACCTCTTTGGGAAAATGTATTTCAAGTTCTTACACCATTGAAACTTCTAGAACTTTCAAATCCCAATCAACCACTGCTTAAAAAATTGTTATTAGAAGCACCAGGAACATATTATCATAGTGTTCTGGTAGGAAACTTAAGTGAAGCGGCAGCAGAGGCAATTGGTGCAAATCCACTTATAACGAGAGTAGGAGCTTATTATCATGATATTGGAAAATTGAAGAGGCCTTTTTTCTTTAAGGAAAATCAACTTGGTTTTGACAATCCCCATGACAAAATAAATCCATCACTAAGCACACTTATAATAACTAACCATGTAAAAGATGGACTAGCAATGGCAGAAGAACACAATTTACCAAAGCAAATAAAAGATATTATAGTAGAGCATCATGGAGATACTTTTGTAGCATTCTTTTATTATAAGGCTTTAAAAGGTGAAAACGGTGATAATGTAAAAATAGAAGATTTTAGATATAAGGGTCCGAAACCTCAGACTAAAGAAGCGGCAATTATCATGCTAGCTGATTCATCAGAAGCAGCTGTTAGATCTATCAAAGAGCCAAACAAAGGTAAAATTGAAGAAATGGTTCGAAGTGTAATTAAAACTAAGTTAGAAGATGGACAATTAGAAGAATGTGATTTGACTTTAAAAGATTTAAATACTATAGCTAATATATTCTGTACAGTTCTTCTAGGGATATTCCATGATAGAATTGAATATCCAAAACTTGATTTAAAAGAAGTGAAAGAGGAGATATAAAATGGAAGTTTATATAGACAATAGACAAGATAAAATCCAAATAGATTTTGATGTAGAAACTATTATTAATAGTGTAATAGAAGAAAGCTTAAATATCGAGGGTAAGTCCAAAGAAGTTGAAGTTAGTGTATCTTTTGTGGATAATGAAGAAATAAGACAATTAAATAGAGATTTTAGAAATGTTGATTCTCCAACAGATGTACTATCTTTTCCTATGAATGAGGATTCTGATGCTTTTTTTACACCCATATTAGGAGATATTGTTATATCTTTAGAAAGAGCATTAGAACAGTCAGTTGAATTTGGGCATACATTTGAAAGAGAAATTGCATATTTAACAGCTCATAGTATGTTTCACCTTTTAGGGTATGATCATATGACGGATGAAGAAAAGAGTATAATGAGAGAAAAAGAAAAACAAGTTATGAAGAATTTAAAAATATTTAAAAACAAATAAAAAAGGTGGTAGAATGAAATCTAGAAGTATAATAGAGAGTTTTAATTATGCAGTAGATGGTATAATTTACACTTTAAAAACCCAAAGGAATATGAGAATTCATTTTACTTTAGCAGTTATTGTTCTTATATTAAGTCTTTTTTTAAACTTTACAAGACTAGAGTTTTTAATATTGTTTATAACCGTTACTTTTGTTATAGCAGCTGAAATGATAAATACTGCTATTGAAAAAGCAATAGATATGGTAACACAAGAATATCATCCTCTAGCCAAAATATCAAAAAATGTAGCTGCAGGAGGAGTTCTTGTATCAGCAGTAAATGCTATAGTAGTAGGTTATTTACTTTTTTTTGATAGACTAAATCCTTTTTCAAATTTATTATTGCATAAGATAAGAAATTCACCAATACATCTTACTTTTATAGCTCTTTTTTTAGTGATATTCATTACGATTGCTATAAAAACAAAAGCACAAACTGGTACTCCTTTTAAAGGTGGTATAGTGAGTGGACATACAGCTATAGGTTTTTTAATAGCAACTAGCATTAGTTTTTTAGGGAATAATGTTTTGATTACAACATTGGCCTATTTTATGGCTATTCTTGTAGGAGAAAGTAGAATAGAAGGTAAGATTCATAGTTTATTTGAAGTAGTTATGGGGGCAATTTTAGGAGTATTAGTAGGAATTCTAGTTTTTCAAATCATTGGATAAACAGGAGGAAAACATGAAAAGAATACTTCTTATTTTAATGCTAATCATTTCTATTACATTAACAGGTTGTAATAGAAATGAATCAGAGAAAGAAAATGATGATATTTTTATAATTGATGAGGAAGAAGAGGAAGAGATTAAGGCAGAAGAAAAATCAGGTATACCTTCACCACTTAGTGGTATATATGCGCCAGAGGAAAGGATATTGAGAAGGCCTGTGGCTGTTATGTTCGACAATCACCCAAGAGCTCGTTGGCAGGCAGGATTATCTCAAGCTGAAATAGTATATGAGTTTATGGTGGAAGCACCTTATACTAGATATATGGGAATATATTTAATCAATGATCCATTGGAGATTGGGCCTATAAGAAGTTCTAGGCCATATTTTGTAACTACACTTTTAGAATATGATCCTGTATATGTAAGAGTTGGAGGAAGTGTGCAAGCTAAAAAAGACATTCTTGCTTTAAAAGTTGCTGATATAGATGGCCTTACAAGTTCAGGAAAAGTATTTTATAGAAAATCTCATAAAAAAAGACCTCACAATTTATATTCTAGTATGGATATAATAAGAAGTACACAAACAGAAAGAGGATTTAAATTAGAAGGCGATTATAGTGAATTTAAATTTTATGATGATGACACTGATATAGATGGATTTGACGCAAAAGATATAACTATTAATTATAATGGTGAGAACAAAACCCAATATGTATATGATGAAGAAAAAAAGGTATATATAAGATATAAAGATGGAAAACAACATATTGATGAATATGATAAAACTCCAATTATAGCAAAGAATATTATCATAGAAGAAGCTAAGACAAAAGTAATAGATAAGGAAGGAAGATTAAGTATTGATTTGATAGGTGATGGAAATGGCATATATATAACTAATGGTAAGGGACAAAAAATAACTTGGAGTAAGGGATCTAGGGGTGCAAAAACTAAGTTTTTTGATGAAAATGGGGTAGAGATTAAATTAAATTCTGGTGTTACATGGATTCAAGTAACAAAGGTTAATCCTAATATAACTATTGAATAGGAGTGATATCTTGAAAATAAATGAACTTATAAAAAAAGCTTTAGATGCAAAACAGAATGCATATGTACCATATTCAAACTTTCATGTAGGTGCTGCAGTTTTAATGGAAGATGATAGTGTATACACTGGATGTAATATTGAATCTGCTTCCTATAGTCCTACAAATTGTGCAGAGCGAACTGCTATTTTTAAGGCAATATCAGAAGGGAAAAGAAATATAAAAGCTATTGTTATAGTAGGAGATTCAGGATTTACATACCCTTGTGGAGTCTGTAGACAAGTTATAAGAGAATTTGGCAAAGAAGCAAAGATTATTATTGCAAAATCAGAAGATGAATATTTAGAATATACTCTAGATGAACTACTTCCACATAGTTTTGGACCAGAAGATTTAGAAAAAAAGAATAAATAGGAGAGATGCTATGTATAAATCAGGATTTGTTACAATAGTAGGTAGAGCAAATGTTGGTAAATCAACGCTTTTAAACAATATAATAGGAGAAAAAGTATCAATTATATCTGATAAACCTCAGACTACAAGAAATAAAATACAATGTGTATATACTGAAAGTGACCATCAAATAGTATTTTTAGATACACCTGGTATTCACAAACCAAAGAATAGACTTGGAGAATACATGATGAATGTATCAAAAAATACTTTAAGAGAAGTGGATGTAGTTACTTTCATGGTTGACAATAGTAAAACAATTGGTCAATTAGATGAATTTATAATATCTCAGTTAAAAGGGATCAATACAACAAAAATACTTCTAATAAATAAAATAGACAAATTGTCTATGGATGAAATTGCTGAGTTAATCCTTATGTATCAAAAATTGAATATATTTGAAGAGATTATACCTGTATCAGCATTAAATGGTACTAATGTTAAAGAATATGTTGAAGTAATTAAAAACTTATTACCTGAGGGACCACAATATTTTCCAGAGGATATGATTACAGATAGACCGGAAAGATTTATTATCTCTGAAATCATAAGAGAAAAAACTCTTAATTATTTAGAAGAAGAAGTTCCTCATGGAATATTTGTTGCAATTGATATGATGAATATAAGAGATGATAGAGATTTGATAGATGTTCATGCAACTATATATTGTGAAAGAGAATCCCATAAAGGCATAATAATAGGCAAAAATGGTAGAAAGTTAAAGGGCATAGGTAAAAGTGCAAGAATGGATATAGAAAGGCTTTTAGGTAGTCAAGTCAATCTTCAATTATGGGTAAAGGTAGAGAAAAATTGGAGAGATAAAGCAAATAAGATTAAGTATTTTGGATATGAATAATTAGGAGTGGCTAAATGCTTGTTAAATCGGAAGGAATTGTGTTAAGAGAGGTAAAATTTGAGGATACAAACAAAATTCTCACTATTTTTTCTAGAAAATATGGTAAAGTCAATGCTATTTCAAGGGGAGTTTTAAGACCTCGCAGTCCTCTCTTGGCTAGTAGTCAGGTCTTTGCCTATAGTGATTATACTTTTTTTAAGGGAAAAAGTTTTTATCATATAAATCAAGGAGATATTATTGATTCTTTTTATGATATTAGAAAAAATATGAATAGATTACTCTATTCTTCTTATGTACTTGAGCTTGTAGAGTCTTCTATTGTAGAAGAAGAACCAAATGAAAAACTTTTTAAATTATTAATAAAAGCATTAAGTGTATTGTCTCAGATGAATACTGGTTTTTTAAAATTTATAATTAGTTTTGAAATAAAATATATTTCCTTTATAGGTTATAGACCATGTTTAGACAAATGTGTATTATGTGGAAATGAGATAAATGAACCTATGAGATTTAGCAAAAGGCATGGTGGAGTAGTATGTAAAAATTGTTTTAGTATTGAGAATTTCAACGAACCAATGGATTTTGCTATGTTAAAATATTTAGAGTTATTACTATTTACATCTCTAGATGATTTAGAAAACCTAAAAATACCTAAGGATATCATGTTTAAATTACAAGATTTAATGGTAAAATATATACTAACTTGTTTAGAAAAAAATAAATTTTGTACATTAGAATTCATTAAATCTATACAAAATAATGGAGGGATATAATATGGATGTATCCATAGAAAAAGTTGACATGGTAGTTGCTAGAACAGGTGTAAGTTATAGCAAAGCAAAGGAAGCTTTAGAAAAATCTGATGGAGATGTAGTAGAAGCTATAATATTTATTGAATCTAGTAATAAATCTTTTTCAGAGAATATAGGAAATAAAGGAGAAGAAATTCTTGATAAAATTAGGGAGTCTATCAAAAAAGGTAATGTAACTAAAATAATTATTAAAAAAGATGGAGAAATAATCATGAATATTCCTATTACCGCTGGTGCCATTGGAACTATATTATCCCCTGAAATAGCTCTTTTAGGAGCTAGTGCAGCATTACTTTCAAAATGCAGTTTTGAAATTGTAAAAGAAGACGGAGAAATTGTTAATATAAATGAAACTGTTGAACAAAAGTTCAGAGGAAATTAAACTATAGATAGTGTAGTTTAAGCCTACTATTGACAATATGTATTTTTTTTGCTAGATTATTAGTTATAGATAAATAGTGTATGCTGTGAAGAAGAGAAGATTCAATTTATATTATTATAGCGAGCTAGGGGTGGTGGAAGCCTAGTATATTATATTGATGAAAGGCGCTTCTGAGCATATATTTATGAGAGGATACCTTTATAGGTATTAAGTAGGGTGGAACCGCGGAAGTAACCTTTCGTCCCTATAGGGATGTAAAGGTTTTTTTATGCCAATTATAGAAAATGTAAAATTAAGGAGGGTAAAAGATGTATTTTCAGGATTTAATGCTGAAATTACTTGAATACTGGGGAAGTAAAGGCTGTACTATATTAGAACCTTATGATGTTGAAAAAGGTGCAGGAACAATGAATCCTCATACTTTTTTAAGATCTTTAGGGCCAGAACCATGGAAGGTGGTTTATGTAGAACCATCTAGAAGACCAGCAGATGCAAGATATGGTGAGAACCCTAATAGGGTATATCAACATCATCAGCTTCAAGTAATACTAAAACCTTCACCAGCTGAAGTGCAGGATCTTTATTTAGAAAGCTTAAAGGCTATAGGTATAGACCCATTAAAACATGATATAAGATTTGTAGAAGACAATTGGGAAGCACCTACCTTAGGAGCCTGGGGTTTAGGATGGGAAGTGTGGCTAGATGGAATGGAAATCACTCAATTTACATACTTCCAACAAGTAGGTAGTGTAAATTGCGATTTAGAATCTGCAGAACTTACCTATGGATTAGAAAGAATAGCTATGTATATTCAAGATGTAGACAATATCTTTGACATTGAATGGTGTGAAGGTATAAAGTATGGTGATATATTTAAACAAGCTGAATATGAACATTCAGTTTACAGTTTTGAAAAGGCAAATACTGAAAGACTTTCTACACTATTTAATATGTATGAGGAAGAAGCAAAAGCAATAATAGAAGAAGGCTTAGTTCTTCCTAGTTATGATTATGTTTTGAAATGTTCTCATGCTTTTAATGTATTAGATGCTAGAGGTGCTATAAGTGTTACAGAAAGAACACACTATATAAGTAGAGTTAGAAATTTAGCCAAACTAGTAGCACAAAAGCATTTAGAACAAAGAGAAAAACTGGGATATCCCCTTTTAAACAAGGGAGGTGTATCTAATGAATAATAAATATTTATTAGAAATTGGGGTAGAAGAGTTACCTGCTAGATTTGTAAATAGCACATTAACTCAAATAAAAAACTACACAGAAAAATTATTTAAAGAGGAAAGAATCTCTTTTGAAGATATGAAACTATATTCAACTCCAAGAAGATTAGTACTCATTATAGAGGGTTTGCCTGAAAGACAGGAGAATTTAGAGGGATTAGTAAAAGGCCCTTCTAAAAAAATAGCATTTGACAATGAAGACAATCCTACAAAGGCATTGCAGGGATTTTTAAGAGGTCAAGGTGCAACAATTGAGGAAGTCATCATTAAAGAGTACAATGGAGAAGAATATGTATATATAAATAAAGTAAAAGAAGGTAAAGCTGTAGAAGATATATTGAAAGAAAATATGGGCAATATGATAAGAAGTATATCTTTTCCTAAATCAATGAGATGGGGAGGAAAAAACTTACGTTTTGCTCGTCCTATAAGATGGCTTTTATCTATACTAAATGATAGAGTAGCGGAATTTTCTCTAGAAGGTATAGTTGCTTCAAATATAACTAGAGGACATAGATTTTTAGGAAGTAATCATATAGAAATTAATCATGTTGATGAGTATTTTGAAAAACTTAAAGATAATTATGTAATAGTCGATGGAAATAAGAGAAAAGAAAAGATAAAATATGGTTGTGAAAAATTAGCGAGAGAAAAAGGTGGAACACTACTGCCAGATGAAGCATTATTAGATGAAATAACCAATATTGTTGAATATCCTACACCTATGATAGGAAGGATTGACGAAGAATATTTAAAATTGCCAAAAGAAGTAGTGACTACTCCTATGAAGGAACATCAAAGATATTTTCCAGTAGTAGATGATAAGAAAAGACTATTGCCATATTTTATAACTGTTAGAAATGGAAATGATGAGTATCTAGATACTGTTATAAAGGGTAATGAAAAGGTAATAGGTGCAAGACTTGAGGATGCTAAGTTTTTCTACAATGAAGATATAAAAATACCTTTAGAAGATTATGTAGAAGATTTAAAATACATCATTTTCCAAGAAAAATTAGGTACTCTTTATGAAAAGACTATTAGAGTTCAAAAATTAGCTGTTAAGATAGGTAACTATCTTGAAGTAGGTGAAGAAACAGAGAAAAACATAGAAAGAGCAGGATATCTTTCAAAGGCAGATCTAGTAACCAATATGGTAGATGAATTTACTGAATTGCAAGGAGTTATGGGTAGAGAGTATGCAAAGATATCAGGTGAAAATGAAATAACTAGTTTAGCTATATATGAACAATATCTACCTAGATTTTCTGGGGATGAACTCCCAACTACTACTGCAGGTGCTATTTTAAGCATTGCTAGTAAGCTAGATACAATAGCAGGTTGTTTTGCAATAGGAATACAACCAACTAGTTCTCAGGATCCTTATGGTTTAAGAAGGCAAGCACTAGGTATAATCAATATAATATTAGACAAAAAGTTAAATCTCTCTATGGAAGAATTAATTGACTTTGCATTATATATTTATGTAGATGAAAATGGATTAGCTTTTGATTATAATAAGGTTAAAGGTGAAATAATAGATTTCTTTAATGGAAGAATAAAAAATATGTTTATCGATATGGGTATAAGATATGATATTGTAGATGCAGTACTTGGAACAGGAATAGATGATATTTTTGATCTTAAATTAAGAGCTGATAAGTTGAATACTTGGCTTGATAAGGAAGGCCTAAATGATATACTTACTGCATTTAACAGGGTTAAGACACTAGCGGACAAAGCTAGTAATGATGATTCAAAGAGAGATTTACTAGTAGAACAAGAAGAAATTGAACTATTTGAAACATTCCATGTTGTAGAAGAAAAGGTGTTATCATCTTTAGATAGGAAAGAATATGACAAAGCATTAGATCAGATGATATCTCTTAGTGAACCTATTGACAACTTTTTTGATCATGTCATGGTAATGGTTGATGATGAAAACATTAAAAACAATAGACTAGGGCTTTTAAAGAGAATATCAGATACTATGCTTTTGATTTGTGATTTATCAAAAATTGTTTATAAATAATACAGTTCACATTTTGTGAACTGTGTTAGAATAGACCATCATGGGAGAGGTGGTGATTCACATTCAATTAAGTGAAAGACAAGAAAAGATATTGGATATTGTAAAGGAAAATCAGCCAATTACTGCTGAAGCTATAGCTAAAAGACTTAAATTGACAAGGGGAACTTTGCGACCGGATTTAGCCATTCTTACTATGTCTGGTATATTAGATGCTAGACCAAAAGTTGGATATTTTTATACAGGCAAGACCTCTCTCAGTTTTGTATCAGAAAAGATAAAGACCATAAAGGTATCAGATATTAAGTCAGTGCCAATAGCAGTTGATGAAGAAGTGAGTACTTATGATGCCTTGGTGACACTATTTTTAGAAGATGTAAGCTCAATATTTGTTACTTCAAATGGGTTTTTAACAGGTGTAGTTTCGAGAAAAGATTTTTTAAAGAATGCAATGGGTGGAATTGATTTAACCAAGATACCTGTAGGGATTATAATGACAAGAATGCCCAATATAGTAATAACAACAGCTGATGAAACTGCATTAGATGCTGCTATAAAACTAATAGAGCATGAAGTGGATAGTCTTCCTGTGGTTGAAGAATTGAAGATGGAAGATGGCAAAGAAGAGTATAAGATTATTGGAAAAGTTTCAAAAACTACAATTACCCGTTTATTTGTAGAATTAGGGAAAAATGATTGAGGGGGTTATAATATATGGAACCAAATGTAGTAGTATATATATTATCTGACTCTATTGGTGAAACTGGTGAACAAGTAGCTAAAGCTGCAGCAAGTCAGTTTAATTCTGGTAAATATGAAATTAGAAGATTTCCTTATATTACAGAAGAGGAACAAATAACTGAAATATTTGAAGAGGCAAAGGAAGAAAAAAGTGTTATTGTATTTACTATAGTAATAGAAAAGCTTAGACAATTTGTTTTGGAAAAATCTGTAGAATTCAACATACCTGCTGTAGATTTAATGAGTCCAGTTTTAAATGCAATAGAAAGTGTTGTAGGATTTCAACCAAAGAGGGAATCTGGAATTATTAGAAGATTAGACGAACAGTATTTTAAAAAGGTAGAGGCAGTAGAATTTGCTGTCAAATATGATGATGGCAAGGATACAAGAGGGATAAAAAAATCTGATATAGTTTTAGTAGGAGTATCTAGAACGTCTAAGACACCTTTAAGTATGTATTTAGCACACAAGAACTATAAAGTTGCCAATGTACCCTTAGTACCAGAAGTACCAGCACCAGCTGAACTATTTGAAAAAGATCCAAAGAGGGTATTTGGACTTGTTGCAAATCCTGAAAAATTAAATGAAATTAGACAAGAACGACTAAAATCTTTAGGCTTAAGTAATAACGCAAACTACGCAAGTATTTCAAGAATAGAGGAAGAACTTGTATATTCTAAGCAATTAATGGAGAAGCTTAATTGTAGGGTAATAGATGTTTCTAATAAAGCTGTTGAAGAAACTGCAGGTATTATACTTGATATGATAAAACAGGATTTTGGAGAAGATAAAGAAAACTAGAAGTGTTGTAAATACAGCACTTCTTTTTTAAATGAATTTTATTAAAAAATACTATAAAAATGAAGGATTATCGATAGATTTGTTGTATATATATAACAAGTGGTATTATATATGCAACAAAAAGGGGTATATTATATATGAACATACGTTTAAAAACTGAAGAAGTTGAAAATCTTATATTATCGGAATTTGCCACCCTTAGCCAAAATTCAAAAGGTAGGCTAATAGAAGAACCTAACTGTAATATTAGAACTGTTTTCCAGCGGGATCGAGATAGGATTATTCATTCTAAAGCATTTAGAAGATTGAAGCATAAGACTCAAGTTTTTATTTCGCCCGGAGGAGATCATTATAGAACAAGACTTACTCATACCTTGGAAGTATCGCAGATTTCTAGAACCTTAGCAAGGGCATTAAGATTAAATGAAGACTTAACTGAAGCTATTGCTTTAGGACATGATTTAGGTCATACACCTTTTGGACATACAGGGGAAAATGTATTAAACAGTGTTCACCCAAATGGTTTTAGGCATAATGAGCAAAGTTTAAGAATTGTAGATTTTTTAGAACACAATGCTAAAAGAATAGGTCTTAATTTGACACATGAGGTAAGGGATGGTATACTCAATCATTCTGGTAATAATAAACCCAATACATTGGAGGGTTTAATTGTTAGAAAAGCGGATAGAATAGCTTATATTAACCATGATATAGATGACTCTATTAGAGCTAATATTATATCTCCTGACGAAATACCAGTAGATTGTGTAAAAGTATTAGGTGAAACCCATGGTGAGAGGATCAATACTATGATATTGGATATTATAAATAACTCTATGGGTAAAAATAGTATATATATGAGTGAAGAAATTGAATATTATACAATGAAGCTTAGAGATTTCATGTTTGAAAAAGTTTATTTAAATAGAAAAGCCAAAAAAGAGGAAGAAAAAGCAGAGTATATTATTTTGGAATTATATAAATATTATTATAAGAAACCAGAGAATCTCCCGTTAGAGCATAGAATGTTTTACGAGGAAAGAGGTTTTTTAAAAGAGGATATGGTATGTGATTATATTGCTGGAATGACAGATAGATACGCAATTAATCTTTTTTACAATATTTTCATACCAAAACCTTGGGAAAAATATTAATAAAAAAGAAGGAAATCGAAAAGTTTTGTCGAATAAAACTTAAGTGTTCCTTATTTATTTATTTAGAATTTTGATGGTGATTGATTATGAATTATTTAATTGATGATGAAATAATTGAAAGGGTGCGATCTAGTAGTGATATTGTAGAAATCATATCTCAATATATTACATTAAAAAAAACTGGTTCAAACTATACTGGATTATGTCCTTTCCATAGTGAAAAGACTCCTTCTTTTACTGTCTCACCTGCAAAGCAATTTTATCATTGTTTTGGTTGTGGTGAAGGAGGCGATGTAATTTCTTTCATAATGAAAGAGGAAAATTTATCTTTTCCGGAAGCTGTAAAATTGCTAGCTGATAGATTAGGCATAATAATAGAAGAAAAAGATGATCCAAAAAGCAGGGAATTGAAAAAGAAAAAAGAATTAATTTATAAAATAAATAAAGATGCTGCTAGGTTTTTTTATCAGAGTTTGTATAATAATGAGATGGGATTAGCATATTTAAAAAAGCGTTCTATTGATAAGAAAACAATGAATAAGTTTGGTATAGGGTTTGCTGATAGTTCATGGGATAGTTTATATAGACATTTGATTAATAAAGGATATGCAGAAAAAGATTTAGAAAGTGCTGGTTTAATAATCAAAAGAAAAGACAGTAGTGGATTTTATGATAGATTTAGAAATAGAATTATTTTTCCCATAATAGATACCAATAGAAAAGTATTAGCATTTGGAGGAAGAATAATAGATTCATCCATGCCCAAGTATTTAAATTCTCCTGAAACATCAGTTTTTTTAAAAGGTAACAATTTATTTGGTCTTAATATAGTTAATCAGGAAACAGATAGAAGTAAGATTGTCTTAGTTGAAGGGTATATGGATGTAATTTCATTATATAATAATGGTATTAATTATTGTGTAGCTAGTTTAGGCACAGCTTTTACACTAAATCAAGCAAAGATTTTAAAAAAATTCAATGATGAGATTTATATTTGTTATGATTCTGATTTAGCAGGTTTTAAAGCTACAGACAGAGCAATGGATATTCTAAAAGAAGAAGGTATAAATGCAAAAGTTATTTTACTGCCATCAGGAAAAGATCCTGATGATTTTGTAAGTGAAAGAGGAAAAAAAGGCTTTGAGGAATTATTGAAAGACAGTTTAAATTATATAGATTTTAAAATTAGATATATTAAGACTAAATACAATTTTAATGAGGTGGAAGGTAAGATACAATTTGCCAAAGAAATGGGGAAGTTTTTAAAAGAAATTGATAGCCCCATAGAAAGAGATGTATTTCTTGATAAAATCGTACTGGAAACAGGTATTTCAAAAGAAGCTATTTTAAAAGAGTTTTCAAGTAAGTTCAATAGAATGACTTATACTGAGGACAAGTATATTAAAAATAAATATAGAAATAATAAAGATAAAATAATACCTGTAAAAAATGTTCTAGAACCTGCACATTTAAAAGCAGAAAAATGCATTATTTATCTTATAGCAAAGAATGAAAAAATATTTAAGAAAATAAAAGATAAGTTAAGTCCAGAAGATTTTTTGAATTATGAATGTAGGGAGTTAGCAGAGTTTATTTTTTCATCCTATGAAGAAAATCAAATAATCAATTTAAAGGAACTGTATACACATTTTCATGAGATAGAAGATATAGATGACAATAAAATGATGGAAATTTTAAACCAGAATATAAATATTTCTGAAGAGGATATTGATAGTTTAATAGAAGATTTAATAGAAACTATAATATATTCTAAGTTAAAACACAGAAGAAATGAAATTACAAGTGAAATAAGTATATTTGAGTCAAAAAAAGATAAAAATGAAAGGGATGTTGAAAGATTCAAACAGTTATGTATAGAGCTTTTAGAAATAGACAGGAAAATGAATTGAAGCCAACAGTTTCACTGAAAGGAGGGAGGGCTAGTGAACCATATGGGAAACGAAAAGAGTAAAAAAGAAAAAATGGAAGCAGTAAAAGCGCTAATCAGTAAAGGAAAAAAGAATGGGTTGCTAACATACAAGGAAATAATGGATAGTCTAGAAGAAATAGATTTAGATACAGAACAAATTGATGAAATATATCAAAGTTTAGAAGATATGGGGATTGATATAGTAGGAGATAAGGAAGATGATATTCTTTTAGATACTGATGATGAAGAACCTGATGCAAAGAATGAAGATTTAACACCACCTAAGGGAATAAGTGTTGATGACCCAGTTAGAATGTATTTAAAGGAAATAGGGAAGATACCTCTCCTTACAGCTGAAGAAGAAGTAGAATTAGCTAAGAGAATGGAAGCTGGAGATGAAATAGCTAAAAAAAGGCTTGCAGAAGCTAATTTAAGGTTGGTTGTTAGTATTGCAAAAAGATATGTAGGTAGAGGAATGTTGTTTCTAGATTTAATACAAGAAGGTAATCTAGGTCTGATGAAGGCTGTAGAAAAATTTGATTATAGAAAAGGATATAAATTTAGTACCTATGCAACTTGGTGGATACGCCAAGCAATTACAAGAGCTATCGCCGATCAAGCTAGAACCATAAGAATTCCTGTTCATATGGTTGAAACTATAAATAAACTTATGAGGGTATCAAGGCAATTAGTCCAAGAATTAGGTAGAGATCCGACTCCAGAAGAAATCGGCAAGGAAATGAATATGGAAGTAGAAAAAGTTAGAGAAATAATGAAAATTGCACAAGAGCCAGTTTCTTTGGAAACACCTATTGGAGAGGAAGAGGATAGTCATTTAGGAGATTTTATACCAGATGATGAAGCTCAAGCTCCAGCAGAAGCTGCTACTTTTACTCTTTTGAAAGAGCAACTTCTAGAAGTATTAGATACTTTAACACCTAGAGAACAAAAAGTATTAAGGCTAAGATTTGGACTTGATGATGGAAGAGCAAGAACCCTTGAAGAGGTAGGAAAAGAATTTGATGTTACAAGGGAGAGAATTAGGCAAATTGAGGCAAAAGCTTTAAGGAAATTAAGGCATCCTAGTAGAAGTAAAAAACTTAAAGATTTCTTAGAATAATTAAAGGTTCGCTATTAGCGAATCTTTAATTTTAAATTTTTTATAGAAGGTGAGTAGGAAATGAATTTGTCAGAAAGACTTTTAGCAATTATAAGTTTTGTTAAGGAAAAATCAATTGTAGCAGATATAGGAACTGATCATGGTTACATACCAGTTTACTTATTAGAAAATAATATAAGCAAAAAAGCTATAGCTTCTGATATAAGTAGTAGTTCTCTTAAAAAAGCCGAAGATTATGTAGGATTAAAAGGATTAAAAAATGATGTAGAGACTAGATCAGGAAATGGCTTAGATGTTATAAGACCATATGAAGTAGATACGGTAATTATTGCAGGTATGGGTGGGCATTTGATTATTGATATATTAGAAAATAACTTTAAAAAGGCAGAGACTATTAACAACTTCATATTACAACCAATGGTGGCTTCTAAGGAGTTGAGAAAGTATCTATATGAACACAATTTTACTATCGTGGATGAAAAGATAATATTAGAAGAAGATAAATACTATGAGATAATTTATGCAAAATGGGGTAAAGAATTTATAGAAGATGAGATATATTATGAAATAAGCAAAATCCTCTTAGAAAGAAGAGACTTACTACTAAAAGATTTTATAGAAAATAAAGTTTTACAAATAGATGAGATAATAAATACAATAAACCTTGAAACATCTGAAAAAGCTCAAATGAGAATAGATGAGTTATTAGCTAAAAAAACTAAATATAAGGAGGTTTTAAGCTTATATGAAAGCTATTGATATAATAAATATTATGAATAACTGGGCCCCACCCTACTTAATAGATAGCTGGGACAATACAGGTTTTCAAATAGGAGATCCAGAAAAAAGCGTAAAAAAAGTTTTAGTGTCTCTAGATTTAGATGAATATAGTTTTCAAAAGGCTAAAGAAGCAGAGGCAGATATGATTATTACTCACCATCCAATTTTATTTAATCCTTTAAATAAAATTACTACTGAAACTTACAAAGGTAGGCTTATATATAATATAATAAAAGAAGATATAGTGGTATATAATGCTCATACCAATTTGGATGTGGCAAGGGGAGGAGTCAATGATGTTTTAGCTAAGCTATTGGGATTAAAAGATGTGGAGATATTGAGTCCATTAGTTAATCACGATGTTTGTTCACAAGTTTCTTATGGACATGGTCGTATTGGAAATATTGAAGAAATGAACGTGTCTTTATTTTTGGATACTGTAAAGGAAAAATTAGAAGTTGATTATTTAAGGATATATGGTAGTTTAGATAGAAAAGTGCATAGAGTAGCTCTTTGTGGTGGTAGTGGTGGTGATTTTATTCAAGATGCTTTCGATAGTAATGCAGAGATATACATTACTGGAGATATTAAATATCATGAAGCACAACTTGCCAATGAACTAGGGCTAATTTTAGTAGATGCAAACCACTTTGATACAGAAAAAGTAATATTACCTAAAATCAAAGAAAAACTTAAAAAATCAACTAATGATGAGATAGAGATCATTATAAATATTAGTAGTGCGGCTCCATTTACAATATATTAGCAATGGAGGGATTAGATGAATCAGTTAGAATTGTTATGGAAATTACAGATTCACGAACAAAGATTAAGTAGTATTATGGAAAATTTAGATGAATTAGAAAAGGGTATAATGGTTGACAATCTTAACTTAAGAATAAAAAGACTTGAACGAGATATAATAAAGAAAAAGAATTCTTTAAAAAAGAATGATGAGAGAATAAGAGAAAACAATTTAAAGCTAAAACAGTTTGATTATCAATTAAAAGAAGTTGAAAAAAGTTTATATAGTGGAACTATTACTGATTTAAAACAATTAGATTATATGGATAAGGAAAGTAAAAGTTTAAGGAAAGAAATAAATGAAATGGAATTAGAAATATTATCACTGATGGAAGAAATTGAGGATTTAAAAGAATTGATAAATGAAGTAGAATGTGAACATATAAAACTAAAAAAGGATTTTGAGGTATTTAGAGTAAAACAAAAAACGAAAAAAGAAGAATTAAAAAAAGAAGTTAATAGTGAAATTGAAATTATAAGTGAAATAAAATCAAAATTAGAAAAAAGTGCATTGGAAAAGTATAATATAGCTAAAAAAAACAAAGGCTATGCAGTAGCTGAAGTTCTTGATGATGAATGTAGTGGTTGCCATATGATTATATCTACTTCTCTTATTAACAAAGTTAAAAAAGAACAAGAAATATTTCAATGTGAGAATTGTGGAAGAATACTTTATTACAAAAATTGCATTTGCAATAAGGAGTAATATATGTTATAGTAGTAATGCTAAAAAAATGAATAGAGTAACTAGGTCGAATGGTCGCGTGCTATTAGCATGAGGAAAGTCCGAGCTCCGTAGGGCAGGATGCTGGGTAACACCCAGTGGGGGCGACCCTAAGGATAGTGCAACAGAAATATACCGCCTAATATATTAGGTAAGGGTGGAAAGGCGAGGTAAGAGCTCACCAGCAACTAGGTGACTAGTTGGCTCTGTAAACCCCATCTGGAGCAAGACCAAGTAGGGACATAAAAAGATAGCTGCCCGTTGTCGTCCCGTAGGTAGGTCGCAAGAACCTATTGGCAACAATAGGTCATAGATAGATGACTGTTTGAGACAGAACTCGGCTTATAGACCTAGTTGCCCATGAGAATAAAACATCAGCTCAAAGAGTTGATGTTTTTTTGACACTTATGTTTTTAACAAATATAATATATAGATAGTTATATAACCAACTGATACATATAAAAAAACAAAGGTAGGGATATGAATGAATCAGTGGGAAGTGCTCCACAAGTATTATGGATTTGAAAATTTCAGAAAAGGACAAGCTGAACTAATTGAATCAATTTTAAATAAAAGGGATGTATTGGGTATAATGCCTACTAGTGGTGGGAAATCAATATGCTATCAGATTCCTGCATTATTGTTAGAGGGAATAACATTGGTTATTTCTCCGCTGATTTCTTTGATGAAGGATCAGGTAGATGGACTAAATGAATTGGGCATACCAGCTACTTTTATAAACAGTACATTGTCTATTGTAGAACAAGAAAAGAGAATATACGAAGCTGTACAAGGAATGTACAAGCTTTTATATATTGCTCCAGAAAGACTAAATTCTTTATTGTTTTTAAATTTCACAAAAAAAGTAAAAATATCACTCGTGGCAGTAGATGAGGCTCATTGTATTAGCCAATGGGGGCATGATTTTCGACCTAGTTATAGAGAAATTCCGAATTTTATTGCTAACTTAAACTATAGGCCAATAATAGGAGCATTTACAGCAACAGCTACAGATGAAATAATAGACGATATTTCTAATATACTTAAGCTTGATAATCCATTAAAACTAATAACAGGATTTGATCGAGCTAATTTATATTTACAAGTGGAAAAGTCTGTAGACAAGAAATCCTTTATACTTAATTATTTAAAGAAAAATCCAGATGATTCTGGAATTATATATTGTGCTACAAGAAAAGAAGTGGAAAGCATAGGAAATTTACTAAATGATAGTGGGTTTAAGGTAGGAATATATCATGCTGGAATGACAAATGAAGAAAGAAAAAGAACTCAAGATGAATTTTTATATGATAAAATATTAATAATGGTTGCAACCAATGCTTTTGGAATGGGTATTGATAAATCTAATGTTCGATTTGTTATCCATCATAATATGCCTAAAAATATAGAAGCATATTATCAAGAAGCTGGACGTGCTGGAAGAGATGGTGAGAAAAGTGAATGTATTTTACTTTTTTCACCTCAAGATGTAATAAAACAAAAATATTTAATAGAACAGAGTATTTCAAGTCCTAAAAGAAAAGAAATAGCTTATAGCAATCTTCAATATATGGTAGACTATTGTCACACTAGAGATTGCTTAAGGTTAAGGATTTTAAATTATTTTGGAGAAGTGCCAATCAATGAAAAATGTAATTATTGTAGTAATTGTTTGGATGAAAGAGATTTGGAGGACATTAGTATAGAAGCACAAAAGATAATATCATGTGTATATAGAATGGAACAGAGATTTGGAATTACTATGGTAGCTAAGGTTTTAAGAGGCTCAATGGATAAGCGAATTTTAGAATTTAAACTAGACAAATTATCAACTTATGGGATTATGAAAGAATATACTGAAAAAGACATAAAAGAAACAATTCTACTTCTTATAGCAGATGGGTATTTACAATTGACAGAAGGGAAATATCCTGTGGTTCAGTTGACGGCAAATTCTGTAGAAGTTTTAAGGGGAAAGAAAAAGGTTTTTAAAAGAGTTGAAGTTGAAGACAAACAATTTAGAAGAGATTTACTTGTACATGAAGAATTGTTTAGAGAATTAAAAGGCATTCGAATGGAAATAGCAATGAGGAAAATGGTTCCTCCTTATATAATCTTTGCAGATTATACTTTAAAGGAAATGTGTATGTATCTTCCAGAGACTAGAGAAGAAATGCTCATGATAAAAGGTGTGGGTAATAAAAAATACGAAAGTTATGGTGAAGTGTTTATTGATGCTATACAAAAATACAAAGAGAGAACAGGCAGTATTGCTCCAAAGAAGAATTACAAAAGTATAGAAGATAATTCAAATATGGTAAAAAGTCATGAAATTACTTATAATCTATATAGCGTGGGAAAATCTCCAATACAAATAGCAGAGGATAGGCAGTTGACTTTAGATACAGTTATAAATCATTTAGCTATATGTTCTAAAGAAGGAAAGGACGTTGATTGGTCCAATATAGTAGATAAAGAAATAGAAAAGCAAGTTTTATCTGTAGTTGATGAGGTTGGTTCTAGATATTTAAAACCAATTAAAGAAAGACTTCCTGATAATATTTCATATTTAGATATTAAAAAAGTATTATGTAAGATGATTTATGGAAAACATCAGTAAAATCTATTAATAGATTTTACTGATGTTTTTTTTATAAAAGTTAGAAATAAATAATAAATTTTCTTATTACATCATAGAGTATAACAGGGGGTGATAAAAGTAAACTAAGGAAAAATATCTGATAATAATGTTAAATATATTATTAAAATATTAAAAGGGGGAAGGGTAATGTCAAATATTGCTTTGTATTCTGCGGAATTTTTAGGTACACTAATATTAATATTACTAGGTAATGGTGTAGTTGCTAATGTAAGTCTAAAGAAATCAAAGGCTGAGGGTGGTGGATGGATAGTTGTTACAGCAGCTTGGGGTCTTGCTGTTGCAATAGCAGCATATACAACAGGCTGGGTAAGTGGAGCACATTTAAATCCAGCAGTAACTATTGGATTTGCAGCAATAGGCTCTTTAGATTGGGCACTAGTTCCAGGATATATAATCGCTCAGTTGCTAGGTGCTATAGTTGGAGCAATGCTTTGTTATGCAGCATTTAAAGATCATTTTGCAGCAACAGAAGATGGAAATGTAAAACTAGGAGTATTTTGTACAGCACCAGCAATCAAGAATTATGCAAGAAATTTTATTACTGAGGTTATAGGAACAGCTATGCTAGTTGGTGGTATATTAGGAATCAACCATGCAAACAATGGTGTAGGACCATTGAGTGCATTATTAGCAGGTTTCTTAGTTTGGGTAATAGGTATGAGTTTAGGTGGACCTACAGGATATGCTATTAACCCTGCTAGGGATTTAGGACCAAGAATAGCTCATGCAATATTGCCAATACCAAAAAAGAGGGATTCAGATTGGTCTTATGCACCAATACCAGTATTTGGACCAATAGTAGGTGGAGTTATAGGAGCTTTTATTTATCAGTTATTTTTAAAACTATGGGTATAATTTTTTAAAATACAAAATGTTAAGGGGGAAGTAACTTTGGAAAAGAAATATATTATGGCATTAGATCAAGGGACTACAAGTTCTAGAGCTATACTTTTTAATCACAATGCTGAAATTGTTCAAGTAGCACAAAATGAGTTTGAGCAAATATATCCTAAACCTGGTTGGGTTGAACATGACGCAATGGAAATTTGGGCTACACAAATGGGTGTAGCTAGACAAGTTTTAGAAAGAGAAGGTGCGAGACCAAATGAAGTTGCTGCTATAGGCATTACAAATCAAAGGGAGACTACTGTTGTTTGGAACAAAAATACAGGAAAACCTATATACAATGCTATAGTTTGGCAATGTAGAAGAACAGCTCCAATTTGTGACGATTTAAAGAAAAAAGGATTAGAAGATTATATCAAGGAAAATACAGGACTTGTAATAGATGCATATTTTTCAGGTACAAAGATCAAATGGATACTAGATAATGTTGAAGGAGCAAGAGAAAGCGCAGAAAAGGGAGAACTTCTATTTGGTAATATTGATACTTGGTTATTATGGAATTTGACAAGGGGAAAAGTGCATGTAACTGATTATTCTAATGCTTCTAGAACCATGTTATTTAATATAAAAGAATTATGTTGGGATGAAAAAATACTTAAAGAATTAAATATACCAAAATCCATGCTTCCAGAAGTTAGACCATCTAGTGAAGTATATGGTGTTACAGATCCAAAGACCTTTGGTGGAGCGGAAATACCTATAGCAGGAATTGCAGGAGATCAACAAGCAGCATTATTTGGGCAGGCATGCTATAGTGAAGGTATGGCTAAAAACACCTATGGTACTGGATGTTTTATGCTTATGAATACAGGAGAGAAGATAGTTCCTTCAAAAAATGGTCTTTTAACAACAATTGCTTGGGGAATTAATGGAAAGGTTAACTATGCATTAGAAGGAAGTATATTCATAGCAGGAGCAGTTATTCAATGGTTAAGAGATGAATTGAGACTTATTGTGGATTCAGCAGATAGTGAATATTTTGCAACTAAAGTTAATGATACAAATGGAGTATATATAGTACCAGCCTTTGTAGGCCTTGGAGCGCCATATTGGGATATGTATGCTAGGGGAACTATAGTAGGTCTTACTAGAGGATCAAATAGAAACCACTTGACAAGAGCAGCATTAGAATCCATAGCATATCAGACAAGAGATGTACTTGAAGCGATGCAAGAAGATTCGGGAATTGACCTAAAAGAGCTGAGAGTAGATGGTGGAGCTGTTGCGAATAATTTCTTGATGCAGTTCCAGTCTGATATATTAGGTGTACCTGTTCACAGACCAAAAGTAATCGAGACTACAGCACTTGGTGCAGCATATCTAGCAGGGTTAGCAGTTGGATTCTGGAAAGATATGGAGGAGATATCTATGAAATGGAATGTAGACAGAGTATTTAACCCAGAGATGGATGAAGCACACAAAGAGAAAATATATAAAGGTTGGAAGAAAGCCGTTGGAAGATCCTTAGATTGGGAAGAAGAATAAGGTGACAGGAGTTGATTCTCCTGCCACCTTATTCTTTTTTTGTTTTGTAATATCTAAGGAACTTTTGGCAGCTATTCATATGATATCTGGTTTAAATATTGTTGCCTTTGATATAAACGAGTTATCTCCAGTTTATGACCAAAGTGGAGCTTCAACTGCATTAGCTTGTAAATTATTAAGAGAACTTTTATTACAGATTTATAAGTAAATATAAACCCTTTGATCTTATAAAAAGACCAAAGGGTTTTGTATTTAACACTCTTGTTTAAGTACTCCTGTTCTAGCTAATGATTCTACTAGAGTTTTTATTAGTATAGAATAAGCAGGAATATTTATAGCTTGTTTGGTTGCTGCTTTTGACATAGTCACAAGCAATGGATGACCAAATAGAATGTATCTAAAATAAGGAACCATTAGTACAGATGTAGTAACTTGTCCAACTAATATTGATACAAATATTTTCCACAATGGTAGTTTTGGCAAATCAGCCTTTAACACTTTCATAAGAATTCCAGGAATGATCCCAGTAAGGGCTGAAGTTAAAACAAAATGTGGCATAAATGGTCCAGTTGGTCTAACTATAAAACTAACCACATCTCCTACTGCTCCAACAATTCCACCAACAACAGGCCCAAATACTACACCAGCGAAAATAATTGGGAATCCTCCAAAGTTAATAACGCCTGGGATAGTAATAACTCTAGACAATACAATATTTAGAGCAATCAAAAAACCTGAAATAGCGATAATTCTTGGATTCAACTTTTTCACAAAAAATACCTCCTTTCATATATGATATGACAGTCTGCCACATCAGAAAGAAGATATTACTGATAGTGTCAGCGAACGCGATAATATGTCGCAAGCGCTTGCTTTTCGTTCAAAGGCAACGTTCCATCCTTTGACACTTTACGCATATTATCTACTCTGTCATTTTAAGTTTTATATTTGAAACTTACACATACAATATATCAGATAAAAGCGAATATTTCAACGAAATGTTATTTTTTTAGAAAAAGAAAGCTATTTTAAAATAATATAATTAATCTAGCTTTTTTTAAAAAAAATTATGCAATGTGATAATATAAAAATATAATGCTAAATTATTATTGGAAGACTTTTATAAAGAATATTAATTGTAGGTTTTAAAATATATAATAATTCTAATTAGGATGGTGATATTATGGGAAAGATGAAAGTAGGCATATGTCAAATGATAGTTAAGGAAGATAAGGATGAAAATATAAAAAGAGCTTCAAATATGATAAGGAATGCAGCTAGTAATGGAAGTGATATCATAGTTCTACCTGAAATGTTTAATTGTCCGTATGAAAACAAATATTTTCCAATGTATGCGGAAGAATTTCCGGGAAAAACGACAAATACATTAGCCAGATTATCTAAGGAATTAGGCGTATATATAGTAGGGGGTTCTATACCTGAAAAAGATAATAATATAATATATAATACTTCCTACATATATAATAGAGAAGGAAATTTAGTTGGTAAGCATAGAAAAGTTCATTTATTTGACATACAAGTAGAAAATGGAATTAAGTTTAAAGAATCAGATACTTTAGGATATGGTAAAGAAGTTACTGTTTTTCCTACAGAGTTTTGTAAAATAGGTGTAGCTATTTGTTATGATATGAGATTTCCAGAATTAATAAGGCTTATGGCATTAGAAGGAGCAGAAGTAATAATAGTACCTGCGGCTTTTAATATGACAACAGGTCCTGCTCATTGGGAATTGTTAGTAAGGACTAGGGCATTAGATAATCAGGTATACTTTATTGCAGCGTCCCCAGCAAGGAATCAATCTGCATCCTACCATGCTTACGGACATTCAAGTGTTGTAAATCCATGGGGTACAGTCATAAGCGAGGCAGATGAAAAGGAATGTATTATATATGGAGATATAGATTTAGAATTGGTTCAAAGGGTCAGAAGAGAATTGCCTTTGTTAAATCATAGAAGAACAGATTTATATGAGATAAATAAGATTAGGTAAATAAGATTATAATTTAGATATATTAATCAAGTATATCAATAAATATAGTATTTACACCATTAGGTGTTGTAGACTTTTTTAATTGTGATATAATATCTTTGGAATAAATAAAAGGAGGGATTTTAATGGCAAAAATTGCTTTTAAAGGTGGTTTACTTATTGATGGTACAGGCAAAGCACCTGTAGAGAATTCACTTGTTCTTGTAGAGGACAAGAAAATTATATATGCTGGTCAAATGAAGGAAGTTGAAGGAGACTATGAGGTAGTAGACATAGCAGGAAAAACTATTATGCCTGGTCTTATTGATACTCATCTACATTTCAGTGGTAATCTAACTGATAATGATTCAGAATGGGTATTAGAACCTACAATTCAAAAAACAATAGTAGCAGTTGCTCAAGCTCGTGAAGCATTAGAGCATGGACTTACATCAGTTGGTGAAATTTCTCGATCTGGATTACATATTCGTAACATGATTGAAGAAGGTATAATACCTGGTCCTCGTATGGTTTCAACAGGTCTTGGTTTCTGTAGAACAGCAGGACACGGAGACTCACATAAGCTTCCATTAGAATACAATAATGAGTCTCATCCATGGGCAGAAAGAGTAGATGGACCATGGGATTTAAGAAAAGCTATAAGAAAAAGACTTCGTGAAAACCCAGATGCAATAAAAATTTGGTCAACAGGTGGAGGAATTTGGAGACATGATGCAAAGGCTGACTCCCATTATTCTATGGAAGAAATACAAGCTGTTGTAGACGAAGCTAATATGGTAGGGCTACCTGTATGGTCTCATGCTGAAGGATATGGTGGGGCACTTGATTCATGTAAAGCTGGAGTATCAGTAATCATTCATGGTCAAGAATTAAATGAAGAATGTCTTGAAATAATGAAAGAAAAGGATATTACATTCTGTCCAACACTACAATTCTTCTTTGAATGGTTTACAGTATATGAACCACCATATAGACCAATTCATGACAAATATCCTGGAAAGACAACTGCTGAAAAAGAATTAAATCGTATTATAGACAATCTTAGAAATGCAAATGAAAAAGGCATAAGAATAACAGTAGGTTCAGATTCATTCTGTAGTAGCTTAACTCCATATGGAAAATATGCTATTACTGAAATGTATGCATTAAATAAAGCTGGATTAACAGAAATGGAAACAATTGTAGCTGCAACTAAGAATGGTGCTGAAATGCTTAGAATTGATGATATAACAGGAACTCTTGAAAACGGTAAATTTGCAGACCTTCTTGTTATAAATGGCAATCCATTAAAAGACATTCACGATGTTGATGTTGAAAAGATGGATGTTATCATGAAAGAAGGAAGTTTTGTTAAGAAAATTAATTAAAAAACAATATAGGTTAAAATAAAAAATGTGGGATAATTTTTCCCACATTTTTTTATAATTCCTTTTTTATAACAATAGTCATTATCAGTTGATAAATACTTTTGTTTCTCTAAAACAGTGGATTTTTGATAATAACGGGTATATAATATTATCAATTGAAACAAATATAACATATAATAATATATGTTAATGTTAGGGGGCAAGGGAATGGAGAACTATAATTTAGGAATAAAGGTTTCGTTTATAACAATAATTGTTAATGTGATTTTATCTGCTTTTAAAATTATAGCAGGTATTGTAGGAAAAAGTAATGCGATGCTTGCAGATGGCGTTCACACGTTATCAGATGTATTGACTACAATAGTTGTAATATTTGGTTTAAAAGTTTCTTCAAAAGAGGCTGATAAGGAACATCCATATGGTCATGAGAAATATGAACCAATATTTGCAAAATTGTTAAGTACAATGCTTGTTTTAACAGGATTGTATATAGGATACGAAAGTATAAAGGTTTTAATAAGTGGTGATATAAAAACCCCAGGATTAATAGCTTTAGTAGCAGCAATTGCTTCAATTGGCGTAAAAGAAGGAATGTACTGGTATACTGTAAAAGCAGCGAAGAAAATAAAAAGTTTATCTCTTGAAGCTGATGCTTGGCATCATAGATCAGATGCATTTTCATCAGTTGGTACTTTTGTTGGTATACTTGGTGCTAGATTGGGACTTAAGATATTAGATCCTATAGCAGGTGTTGTAGTTAGTATTTTTGTAATCAAAGTAGGAGTAGATTTATATTTTAGGGCAACTAAAGAACTAGTTGATCAGTCAGCTGATGATCAAACAGAAGAAAGGATAATGGATATTGCACATTCAGTAAAAGGAGTAGATAGTATAAAGTCTCTTAAGACTAGGATGTTTGGAAACAAACTATATGTAGATATTGAGATAACAGTAGATGGTAATCTTAATGTTGAACAAGGCCACGATATTGCAGAGAAAGTCCATGATGATATAGAAGAAAAAATAGAAGAAGTAAAACATTGTATGGTTCATGTTGAACCTTCAAAAACTCAAGATTAATTCTTGAGTTTTTGTATTTTGGCAAAAAAACAAATATAAATATTCTGAATAATACAAAAATATCGTTAACTAAAAACTTGATTGTAAATAAAATATATAATATAATAGCATATATAAATTTCAAATAATTAAATATGTAAAACAATATTTTGTAAAGGGTGTGTTTTCGGTGGGGAGGAAAAGATCTTATTTGGCGACAATTATTATTATTGTCATGTTATCATCTATAGTGTTTGCTGATACAGGGGTTTTTATTAACAGTTTTAGTTTAAAAAATAAAAATGGTACTATTACAGAGTTTGCAGAAGAAGACGTTGTGGATATAGAAAGAGAAAGCGAAAATACATATATAATAGGAAAAGGCTCAGAATATTTTGAAGTACCAAAATCTGAGGTTTTAAAAACTAAGGTTAGCAAAAAAGATTATAAAGTACTAGAAAAAACTTTTCTTTTGGACAAACCAGAGGAAAGTGGTAATATTATAAAAACATTGAATCCAGGGGAGATTGTAAATTTAGTTAGAAGTGTTGGAGACTGGGGAATATTTGTTACTGAAGATATGAATAAAGGTTTTGGCATGTTAAAATATTTCAAGGGAAATCCATCAGAAGAAGCTTTTATATCACATGGATTGGCAACTGTAGATAAGGTTATTAAATATGATAACAATAAATATTATGTGCTAGAAATTGGAGAAACTACTCCGATTAAAGATTATAGAGATAAAAAGTTTATAGCATTAGATGAAAACGGATGTGAGTTTAGTATACCTAAAACTTGTATGAAATTAAATGATGGTAAGGGATCTACATCAAGAAATATAATATCAAGAAAAACATCCAATTTAAATAAGGTAATCAATGATGCTTATAGTAAGATTGGTAGACCGTATGTATATGGTGATAAGGGTAGTAGAGGATTTGACTGTTCAGGGTTTACATGTAGTGTTTATGAAGCGAGTATGGGAATAGAGCTAAATAGATCTTCAAGAGATCAATCATTAAATGGTATTTCTGTTGAGAGATCGGAATTAAAACCAGGAGATTTAATCTTTTTTAATACATCTGGTAATGGTATATCTCATGTAGGGCTTTATATTGGTGATGGAAAAATGATTCATGCTTCTACAAGCAATAGTCAAATTGAAATAGCGGATATTAATTCTAAGTATTATAGCTCTAGATATGTAAAGGCTAGAAGAATTATTACGAAGTAGTAAATATGGGGGAGATAGTTTGAAAAAGAAAATAGCAAAATTCATAAGCGTTATAACTGTTGTACCTATTGTAGCATTTTTTGTAATAACTATATTATATATAAATTTTAATAAGCAGTTTAGAAATATTTGGTGGTATATCTATTCGATTTTCTTTTTAACAATACTTCCTTTGTCAGCTTATCCATTACAATATATTTTACCTAAATATAAAAATGCAGGCAGAAAAGGAGAGAGAAAACTAGCTTTTATATTAGCTGTTATAGGATATTTTGTAGGTATAATATTTTCTTTTGTACTTAAGGCTCCTGTTATTGTACAAAAGATGTTTGCTGCTTATGTAACCTCAGGAGGAATATTGGCATTAATCAACAAATTTATAAAATTTAAAGCAAGTGGACATGCCTGTGGTATATCTGGTCCTATTACACTTTTATATCATTTTTTAGGCAGTCCTGTTTTATGGTTATATCTGATATTACCTATAGTTTTTTGGGCGAGAATTAGTTTAAATAGACATAGTTTTAAGGAGTTAATAACAGGAACTTTTGTTGGTATATTTTCAACAATTATTGCTCTTTGCTTTTTTTAAATGTTTTTTAGATTATTATACAAAAAAAGAAGGATAATTTTCAGAAATGTCGAATAGTATTGATAATTAAGAAAGGAGTGATATTTCTAATTTTATCAAAAATAAATAAGGGAGGTTATGTAATGGACAAAAAGAGATTTTTCGTACTCGTATTACTATTTGTTCTAATATTATCCCTACCAGTATTTGCAGAAGGAGAAGAGGAAATACCAAACTTTGGTTGGATTTCTATCTTACCACCGTTAATAGCAATAGTGTTAGCTTTTGTCACTAAACAAGTTTTGCTATCTTTATTTTTAGGTATTTTTATAGGCGCAACGATGCTCAATGGTTGGAATCCTTTCTTTGGGTTCCTAAGAAGCTTAGACGAATTTATAGTTGGTTCATTAGCAGATTCATGGAACGCTGCTATTATTATTTTCTTGTTGACAATTGGTGGTATGGTAGGAATAGTTAACAAGATGGGTGGTACTACTGCAATTGCTGAATCTTTAAGCAAAAAGATTAAAAATCCTAGAACAGCCCAATTATTCACTTGGCTTCTAGGGGTACTAGTTTTCTTTGATGATTATGCAAATACACTTATAGTTGGTCCAACTATGAGACCACTGACAGATAAGATGAATGTATCAAAAGAAAAACTTTCTTATATTATTGACTCTACATCTGCCCCTGTAGTAGGTATAGCACTTATTTCTACGTGGGTTGGATATGAAATTGGAGTTATAAGAAATGTATATCAAACCTTAGGTATTGAAGCAAATTATTATCAAGTATTCTTAAAAACTATTCCTTATAATTATTATTGTGTTTTTTCAGTTTTATTTGTATTATTATTGATATTCTTCCAGAGAGATTATGGTCCTATGTATCAAGCGGAAAAAAGGGCAAGACTTACTGGAAAAGTTCTTGCAGATAATGCAAAACCTATGTCTAGTGATGAGATAACTAAGATGGAAATAAAAAAGGGTATGAAATTAAAGGCTTCTAATGCTATAGTTCCTATTTTGACATTAGTTATAGTAGCTTTTGTTGGACTTTGGTACAATGGTTATCTTGCACTAGAAGGTGGAGTAGACCCATTTACTGCAGAAGGTATGAGGGCTTGTTTTGGAGAAGCTGATTCTAGTATTGTACTTCTTTGGGCTTCTTTTGCTTCAAGTGTTGTGGCGATAATCATGGCATTAGTACAAAAGATTTTAGATATGAACGAAGTATTTGATGCGTGGGTAGATGGAGCAAAATCAATGTCTATGGCTTGTATGATACTTGTATTAGCTTGGTCTCTAGGTAGTGTTACAAAATCAGTAGGAACAGCTAATTTCTTAGTAGGAGTTGTATCTAACAAGATACCATATGGAATTTTGCCTATAATTGTATTTATTATTTCTGGTATTATTTCTTTTGCTACTGGAACTGCTTGGGGAACAATGGCTATAGTTATTCCACTTGCTGTACCACTAGCTGAAGGATTTATACTAAATGGTGGTGCAGATCCAAGTTTATTAGTAATTACTTTGGGTACTGTAATGTCTGGTGCAATATTTGGTGACCACTGTTCACCTATATCAGATACCACCATTATGTCTTCTATGTCTTCTGGCGCTGACCACTTACACCATGTTAAGACCCAAATGTCCTATGCTTTATCTGTAGGAATTGTATCAGGTATATGTTATCTAATAGCTGGATTTACAGGAGCTAATCAATGGTTAATATTATTGATTGGAATTGCAATTTTGCTTGGAATGATTCGCTTCTTAGGTAAATCAGTAAAAGAAGAAGATTTAAAAAAAGAAGTAACAAATAGTTAAAACAATTAGCGGAGATTGATTCTCCGCTATATTTTTGCCAAAAAATAAAGCTTAATATAGTATGAATATGAAAGGAATGATATAATTAAATAAAATACGTAAATATGGGAGGATTTTTTATGGCTAATATTTTAAAAGGTAAGGTTGTTGCTGATAGTATAAAAGAAAATATAAAGGAAAATGTTTTAAAGCTAAAAGCAGAAGGAATAAGTCCAACATTGGGAATACTAAGAGTTGGGAAAAATCCCGATGATATAGCCTATGAAAGAAGTATTTTAAAGAATTGCGAAAATGTTGGGATAAATGGAGTTGTATATGAAGTAAAAGAGGATATTACTACTGAAGAATTAGTAAATAAATTAAATATTCTCAATAATGATGCAAATATCCATGGAATACTAATTTTTAGACCTCTTCCAAAGCATATAGATGAAAAGTTGATAAGTAACACAATAAACCCATTAAAAGATGTCGATTGTATGAATCCGCTAAACCTAGAGAAGATATTTGAAGGAAACACTGATGGGTTTGCACCTTGTACACCAAAAGCTGCTATGAAGATTTTGGAATACTATGATATACCACTTGAAGGTGCAAATGCCGTAGTTGTTAATAGAAGTATGGTTGTTGGAAAGCCACTTTCTATGATGCTTTTAAGCAAAAATGCTACAGTTACTATTTGTCATTCAAGGACAAAGAACCTTAGTAAACTAACTAATGAAGCAGATATAGTTGTTACTGCATTAGGTAGAGCAAAATTTTTTGATGAAGAATATTTTAATGAAAATTCCACAGTTATTGATGTAGGAATTAGTTTAGATGAACAAGGTAAAATATGTGGAGATGTAAACACTGAAATTGTATCTAATATAGCCAAAAATGTAACTCCTGTTCCAGGAGGAGTAGGAAGTGTAACAACATCAATTCTTTTAAGCCATGTAATAGTTGCTATAAATAATTTGAAATAGAGTCTTTCATAAGACTCTATTTTTCTTTTTTCAACAAAACTAGTCACTTTTCTATGAAGGAATATTAAGCTGGATTGGAGAATATATAGATAATGCTCAAGATGGGAGGGGATTTTTTGCAATTAATATTAGATACTATTGATGAAAATTTGATAGTTAAATTTAAGGGGGAGTTAGATCACCATAGTTCAGAAGCATCTAGAGAAAAAATAGATGAATGGTATTATGACAAGCTAAAAAAGAATATTATATTTGATTTAAGAGAACTAAATTTTATGGATAGTTCTGGTATTGGACTTTTAATGGCAAGATATAAGATGTGCAGTGAAAATGGTGGAAAGGTTTTAATTGTAAATGACAATCAAAATATACAAAGAATACTAAGAATGTCAGGAATTTTAAAAATCATAGATGTTTATAGTTCTATTGATGATGCATTAAAAAATAGTATAGGGGAGTGATACTTAAATGGGTGAGAGGAATTATATGAAGCTTGAATTTTCTAGTAAGTCTACAAATGAATCTTTTGCAAGAGTAGCTGTTGCAGCCTTTGCTTCTCAATTAGATCCTACTATAGAAGAAATATCTGATATAAAAACAGCTGTTTCAGAGGCAGTTACCAACGCAGTTATACATGGCTATGAAAATGGAGAAGGTATAGTAACTATTGAAGCTATTATACAAGGAAATGAAATACAAATAATAATTAAAGATTCAGGCAGGGGAATAGACGATTTAAAAACAGCAATGGAACCTTTTTATACATCAAAGCCTGAACTTGAAAGGTCTGGTATGGGCTTTACTGTTATGGAAACCTTTATGGACGGATTAGAAGTAACAAGTGAAGTGGGTAAGGGCACAGTGGTTAAAATGACTAAAAAATTTGAAAGTCTTTCTACTGGGGAGTAGATATTATGGGGTATAGAGAATCTAGTGAAAGCAATTTGCTTGATCATGAAGAAACTATGGATTTAATAGTTAAAGCTCAATCAGGCGATGAATTGGCAAGAGAAAGGTTAGTTAGCTGTAATATTGGCCTTGTAAAATGTATTCTTAAGAGATTTACCAATAGGGGATATGAAGCAGATGATATATTTCAATTAGGTTGTATTGGACTCATTAAAGCTATTGATAAATTTGATACTTCTTATGATGTTAAATTTTCAACATATGCTGTTCCAATGATTATAGGTGAAATAAAGAGGTTTTTAAGGGATGACGGAATGATTAAAGTAAGTAGGTCTCTTAAACAAACTTGCTTAAAGGTTAAATATGCAAAAGAAAAATTAATAAACGAGTTAGATAGAGAACCTACTATTCAAGAAATTGCAGATGAAATAGATGTAGATAAAGAAGAAATAGTTATGGCGATAGATTCAAATTATCAACCTGAATACTTGTATGATGTCATACATGAAAAAGATGGTTCGCCACTTTTTCTTATAGATAAAATAAAGGATGATGGTGGTGAAGGAGAAGAAGATATATTAGATACAATTTTATTAAAAGAGGTACTCAATAATTTAAAGCCTAGAGATAGGCAAATCATTATTCTTAGGTATTTTAAAGATAAAACTCAAGTTGAAGTAGCTAAATTACTAAACATTTCTCAAGTGCAGGTTTCAAGAATAGAGAAGAGGATATTAGAAGATTTAAAAAAAATGTTAGCTAAGGCATAATATTATGCCTTATTTTTTTGCATTAAAATTCAATTCTAGTAAATACTAAATATAGTTATAAAAGATGGAGTGATTTTATGAGAATAAAAATTAATACTAAAATAAAAATATTAATAGTTTTTGTAGTGATAATTTCAATTTCCTTAGGGATACTATTTTATAGCAACATTAACTCTGAAAAAACAACACCTAAAAAAGCTAAGTTTGTAAGAATGCTAAATAATGATGAGATGGGGGGATAAAAATCGAAAAAGAAGAAATTTATATAAAACTAGAATCAAGATACACAACTGAACCTAATAGTAGCGTTTATTTAACTGATGTTGCAGAAATATATTGTAAAAATGCAAGTTTACAAAAGTACTTAGAAGGTTTAAAAATTTATAATGCCAAAGAAAAAGAAATTTGTGATTTTGTATCTGCTATAGATATAATAAACAAAATTGAAAATGAAAGAGATAATGTAAATGTAAATATAATAGGTAAACCAGAGATTCTGATAGAGATTAAGGGAGGGGAAAAGAAAAATATTGTTTTTAAGTACTTAAAGGTAATTATTATATGCATAACTTTATTTTTAGGAGCGGGATTGGCTATTATAAATTTTCATGTAGATGTAAACATGAAACAATCAATGGAAAATATATATTATTTGATTACTGGCACTAAAAAGGATAATCCATTAATATTATTAATTCCATATTCCTTAGGGATTGGTATAGGAATGATTGCTTTTTTCAGCTCTGCTTTTAGTAATAAATCTAGAAGAAAAGAACCAGGGCCAATGGAAGTGGAAATGGATCTTTTCAATAAGGATGTAGATGATTCAATATTAAATATAATAAAAAACACAAATAAACCTCTTTAAATGGTGGTGGTATATTGTTAAAAAGTATAGTCTTAATTGCTATTGGGACATCTGCAGGTGTTATAGTTGGAAATGCAGTTGCAGCTTTTATTACATTGTTACAAATAATACCTAGGCTTATTCAAAATTCAGATACATTACTATATATAAAATGGTATGAAAGAACTTTGATATTAAGTATGACTTTATTTAGCTTAGCATATTTTACAAACTTTTCCTTGAAGTTACCTATTTATTTTACAGTGATATTAGGTATATTTTTTGGGGCTTTTATAGGTATTTTTTCATCTGCATTAGCAGAAGTATTAAATGTAATACCAGTACTTACAAAAAAGTTAGAATTAGAAGATTATGTATTCTATTTATTAATAGCAATAGGTTTAGGTAAGGTTTCAGGTTCATTAATGAATTGGTTAGTTTTAGTTAAGATAAAATAGAAAGGGGTTTCAAATGGATAAGTTAAATAAAAAAGATTATGAGAATTTTGCTAAAGGTAAAATTCCAAAACCAACTTATTTAAAAAATATTATTTGGGCCTTTGTTGTAGGTGGTCTTATATGTACATTAGGGCAATTAATTAGAAATTGGCTAATATCTAGAGGATTGAATGAAGAACAGGTAGCAGCTGGAACTTCAATATTATTAGTTTTTCTTGGTTCTTTTTTAACAGGAATTGGGGTTTATGATAAAATAGCTAAATTTGGAGGGGCAGGTTCTGCTGTACCTATCACAGGCTTTGCCAATTCTATAGTTTCACCTGCTATGGAGTATAAGAGAGAAGGATATATATTTGGTGTTGCAGCTAAGATGTTTGTGATTGCAGGACCAGTACTAGTGTATGGAGTGGGAAGTTCTATCATTGTAGGGATTATATACCTTTTATTAGGAGGTAAATAAAATGGCTATTAAGAGAATTGGATCACAAACTGTAAAGATGGCAAATCCTCCTTCTATTATTAGTACAGCTACTATTGTAGGACCAAAAGAAGGGGAGGGACCTCTAAAAGATTATTTTGATTTAATACTGGAAGATGATTTGTGGCAACAAGAATCTTGGGAGAAAAGTGAAAGCAAAATGCAAGAAGAAGTTTTAAAAATGGCTTTAACAAAAGCAAATCTATCTGAAGGAAATATGGATTATCTTTTTTCAGGAGATTTACTAAATCAAATTGTTGTATCGTCTTATTCAGCTAGACAGTTATCTATTCCTTACTTTGGGTTATATGGAGCATGTTCTACTATGAGTGAATCCTTAAGCTTAGGTGCGATGATTATAGATGGTGGTTTTGCTGACAAAGTTGCATGCTGTACTTCTAGCCATTTTAGTACAGCTGAAAGACAATACAGATATCCATTAGAGTATGGTAATCAAAGAACATTCTCTGCTCAGTGGACAGTAACTGGTGCAGGAGCTAGTATATTGTCATCAGAAGGCAATGGACCATATATTACATATGTTACAACAGGAAGAGTAATAGATCCTGGTATTGTAGATGTTAACAATATGGGGGCAGCAATGGCACCTGCGGCTATAGATACTATTTCAAAACATTTTATAGATACAGGCTATAATCCTGATGATTATGATTTAATCATTACAGGTGATTTAGGTGCAATTGGTAAGAGTATAGTTATAGATTTGATGGGAAAAGAAGGCTATGATCTATCGAAAGTTTATGATGATTGTGGTGTAAGAATATTTGATAATGAAGCTCAAGATACTCATGCTGGAGGAAGTGGTTGTGGTTGTTCTGCAGTAGTTTTTAATGGTTTTGTATACAATCAACTTTTAAACGGGAGTTTTAAAAGGGTATTGCTCATATCTACTGGAGCTCTCCATTCACCCATTACTATGCAGCAAGGAGAGTCAATACCGGGAATAGCACATGCTGTGACTATAACAAATGTAAAAGAGTAGGAGGCATAATATGGAATATTTAAGAGCTTTTGTAGTTGGTGGATTACTATGTGTAGTTGCTCAAATTATTATGGACAATACAAAACTTACACCTGCACATATTTTAGTAATATATGTAACATCAGGAGTAGTATTAACTGCTTTAGGAATATATGAACCACTTATCAAGTTTGGAGGTGCAGGAGCTTCTGTACCACTAACTGGTTTTGGATATGCTCTATGTAAAGGGGTTTTTAAAGGGGTTGAAAAATATGGATTGATAGGAGCATTTACGGGAGGTCTTCAAGCTACAGCAGGAGGTATTGCAGCAGCTATTATATTTGGATATATTATGGCAGTAGTTTCTAAGCCAAAAACGAAAAACTAAGGAAGAAATCTTCCTTAGTTTCCATTGTTTTGAGAATTATTGTTTTTATTATTATCTTTTTTATTTTCTTCTTGTCTTCCAGAATTTTGTGTATCGTCATCAGGTATCAAATCATCGATTCCGTTATTTGGAGGCATATTCATGTCTTGCTCTTCTCCATCTTCATTTTTATCTTTATTTTCATCTTCGTCGTCAAGCAAATTATCTAACCAATCATTTATTGTGTTTTCTTGATTGTGAACATCGCAAGTTTTAGTAGGAGCAGTATAAATATAATCTTTTGGTACTATTCCACCATGATTTTCAGGATTATATGGTGGATTTCTCTTGATGAAAACTCTTGATTCTACAGAATCTTCAGGACAATATTCGTTGGCAATTTTGTTAGTTTCTTTATCAATGGTTAGTTCAATATGAACATCACACTTTTCTTTAGGTTCAGTACCTTTTGCGAAGATCTCAGTAATAATTGTACTACCTCTAGGATCTTTACTACAAAGGTCTGAAGGAATCTTACCTGATTGACTACATACACTTACAGATACTATATTTTCTGGTCTTTCAAAATTCTTAGTTTCTAAGTTTTCATGTATATCAGTCATAATTGTTTTCCAAAATTCCACTGCTTTTCTACTACCTTGTGATAATTTTATCTTTGGAGAGTCATTTCCAATCCAAACACCAGTTACATAATATGGTGTATATCCTACAAACCAAATATCTGCTTGGTCTTGAGTGGTACCAGTTTTACCTGCAACAGGCATATTAGGCATTTTTGCTCTTCCTGCTAGACCATTTGTTACTGTAGTTCTTAGTATATCAGACATAACAAATGCTATTTCAGGAGATACTACCTTATTCTTATTTGGTGTATTTTCAAGTAGTGTGTTGCCATTCTTATCTAATATCTTTGTAAAAGCAATTGGTTCTATATAAGTTCCGCTATTTGCAATAGCACCATAAGCGGCAGTCATTTCAAGTGGTGTTAAACCTTTTGTCATACCACCAAGTCCGAGAGCGGACAAGTTTTCATCATTATTTACTTTATTTTCTGATCTTGATACAAAACTATCATTTTCTGGATGGTCAGGATCGATAATACCTAGCCTTGATAGATATTCCATGGAAGTATTTATTCCGATAGCTTCCAATGTTTTTACAGAGTTTACATTTACAGATTGTTCTACTGACCTTCTTAAGGAAGTTATTCCAGCATAACTCTTGTTCCAGTTCTTTGGCCATATTTCTCCAGCTTCATTATGAAATGGTATATCATCAATAGGTGTAGCTGCAGTAAAGCCATTGTCTAGAGCTGGAAGATAAACTGCTATTGGCTTTATAGATGAACCAGGCTGTCTTTGGGATGAAGTTGCTCTATTTAATAGTTTGTTTCCTTTAATATCTCTTCCACCAACAAGTGCTTTAATATGCCCAGTTCTATAATCCATAACTACAGTTGCTGATTGAGGTTGAACTATACCATCTTTGCTTCTAAAGAAATAATCTGATTTAATAAGTAAATTACCATTTCCGTCAATAGAATAAAAGTCACTTTTTTCTGATAGAAATTTGCTTGAAATGATTATTTCTTTATTTTCTCCAAGTGTAAAGGCATTTTCTGATAGTGTTAAAGAGCCTACTGAATGTGTAACTAGGTTCTTTTTGCCATCAATAGTATAGTAATCACCAATATCTATATTGTTTTTATAAGGAGTGAACTTTTTGTTCTTTAATACTAAGTTACTATCTATTAATTCAAAAGTACCTTTTTCTACTAATAAATTGTAGTTTTCATCAAATAAGTTTTCTTGTTTGTAGAAAACTATATTGTTTCTATCGTCAATTATATTACCGGATTTATCCAGTCGCCAACTTACTAGAGCTGGAGCATTGATCTTTTCAGGATTTCCAAGCAATACTTCTGTAAAATTATTATATATTCCTTCAATTTTATGTTGCATATTTACATCCATAGTAGAGTAAATTTTTAATCCACCTGTATAGAGTTCTTCTTCAGCTTGTTCTCTTGTATATCCTAATTGATTAACCATTTCATTTATAGCTTGATATTTTACAAAGTCAGTAAAATAGGAAGAAATTCCTGTAATCTTTTTTTCACCAGGTTTTAAACTCTCTTTAATATTTTGATTTAGTGCTTCATTATATTCTACTTCAGTTATCATACCTAATTCTTTCATTTTGTTTAATACTAGCTTTTGTCTTTTTATAGATTCATCATTA
Source organism: Anaerosalibacter sp. Marseille-P3206 (assembly GCF_900155565.1). NCBI lineage: Bacteria > Bacillati > Bacillota > Tissierellia > Tissierellales > Sporanaerobacteraceae > Anaerosalibacter > Anaerosalibacter sp. Marseille-P3206. The sequence goes on along the minus strand of NZ_FUHM01000002.1, from coordinate 336,508 downwards.
TAAATTGCAATATATTTTTCTCCTAATATATCTATTTGTCCAATTTCTGCATGTGTATCACTATTAAAGTCATCTGGTTTTATAGTTTGATATGGAGAATACCTACTAGGGCTTTTTATGATTCCAGCAAGTAAAGCACTTTCTGCAACAGTTAATTCATCTACATTCTTTGAAAAGTATGTTTGTGCAGCAGCTTGAACTCCATATGCCCCTTGTCCTAAATATATCCTATTTAAGTATGCTTCTAAAATTTGATCTTTTGTTAATACTTTTTCAATCTGTAAAGATAAATACGCTTCTTTGATTTTTCTGTCTAGTTTCTTTTCGTTAGTTAGATATAAGTTTTTAGCTAATTGTTGAGTTATTGTACTAGCACCTCTAACAATATGCCCTGCTTTTACATTGTCTATTGTTGACTTAATTATTCCCTTTGGATCAACTCCAATATGAGTCCTAAATCGTTCATCTTCAATAGCAATAAAGGCATTTTGTAAATGTTTTGGCATTTTGCTTAATTCAACTATTGTTCTATACTCGTTTTTTTCAGATTGAATCTTTTCAATTACATTCCCATTTTCATCAAGTATAAATGAAGTTTGAGTTAGTAAAGATTCAATATTAGTTGGATCAATATCTGGTGCATCTTTTGCGATGGCTATTACCATACCAACTACTGCACCAATTCCTATTACAATAACCATTAATAAGATCAATAAAAATATTTTCAGTCCATTTTTTTTCTTCTTTGTTTTCTTTTTTCTAGTCTCATCTGACTTTTTCTTATTGTCTTCAGACATTATAAAAAACCTCCTTAATAGAGAAAAAGGTAGAATAACAAATTAATTATACCACATTAATATTCCCTTGTTAACTAATAGACCATTCTCTATTATTATAATATAAATACCAAATTTGTACACTTAAATATTTTCATGCATATATTATATACGAGGGGGGGTTGTTTTGAAACATAAATTTAGGGGAAAAAAGCTTATACTATCATTAGTTTCAATAATAATATTTTTAATATACATTTTTATATTTATTAATAAAAATATAAAACCTACGATATTAGCAGTCTCTGAAATAAGAGTTAAGTCAGTAGCGACTCAAGCTATTAATGATTCAGTAAGTTCAAAGTTATTTGATGATATTGACTACACTGATTTAATATTTGTTAAGTATGATGAAACAGGAAGAGTTGTTTTAATGCAAGCCAATACAATACTTATGAATAGCATGGCTTCAGAAGTGGCAAACGAAGTACAGAATCAAATGAAAAAAATTGCCCAATCAGATATAAAAATACCTCTTAACAATGCTTTTGATATTCAAATAATGACTTTGCCAAGTATTAAGTTAAAAATGATTCCTCAAGGAGCTGTAAGTGTAGATTTTGCAACAGAATTTGAGGAATCTGGTATTAATCAAACAAGACATAGGATATACTTAATAGTAGAGGCAGAAATAAAAATGATTGTTCCATTGATTTCTGAAAATATTAAGGTTACATCAAATATTCCAATAGCTGAAACTATTATTGTTGGTGAAGTTCCTTCTCAATATGTTAATGTTCCTAAGGAAGGGATACTAAATATTGTTGAATAATATAGGAAAAACTACAAATATATATTATAATTAGTATAATATAATAATAAAGCAAATGGAGGGGGTACATAACTTGAATGAAACAAGGGAATATGAAGAAAGAATTTTGACAGTAGGAGTTGATCTAGGGAACACTGATTTTGATATTGAAAGTTCTATGGATGAATTAGAAGAGTTAATAAAGGCTGCAAATGGACATGTTATAGAAAGAGTAATACAAAAAAGATATAGCATAGATGCTGCGAATTATATAGGAAAAGGTAAGGCAGTAGAAATAAAGAATTATTGCTTTGAATTAGATATTGATACAGTTGTTTTTAATGATGAATTGTCACCTGCTCAGATTAGAAATTTAGAAGATATTATTGAAAGAAAAATAATTGATAGAACAAATTTAATATTAGATATATTTGCTAAAAGAGCTACTAGTAAAGAAGGAAAGCTTCAAGTTAAACTTGCACAATTAAAGTATCGTCTTCCTAGATTAGTTGGTATGAGAAAGTATTTATCTAGAGAGGGTGGGGGTATAGGTACTAGAGGCCCTGGAGAAATGAAGTTAGAAACAGATAGACGTCATATATTGAGAGAAATTGACAGAATAGAAGCACAGCTAAAAGGAATGGAAAAGGTAAGAAAAGTAAAGAGAAAACAAAGACTTGATTCAAATTTACCAGTTGTTGCACTTGTGGGATACACAAATGCTGGAAAATCCACATTGTTAAATAAAATAATAGAATGCAGAGAAGACTATGATTCTTCTAAAAAAGTATATGTCTATGATATGTTGTTTGCAACACTAGATACATCTTTGAGAAAAGCTCAATTACCAAATGGTCAAGATTTCTTGGTAACTGATACGGTTGGATTTGTTAGTAAGCTTCCTACTAAGTTAGTTGAGGCTTTTAAAGGTACTTTAGAAGAAATAAAGTTTGCAGATGTTTTACTTCATGTTGTAGATTCATCAAATTTGGACTTAGATTTGCAACTTAAAACCACTATCGATATTTTAGAAGAGATGGAGGTATTAGATAAGCCAATAATAACAGTATTTAATAAGATGGATATGATAGATGTAGAACAATTGATTTATGATAATAAATTCGTAAATAAGAAGGTATTTATTTCTGCTAAAGATGGGACTAATATGGATGTACTTTTTGAGATGATTCAAGATAGTTTGCCAGTAGAGTACAAAAAAGTAACAATGTTAATACCCTATAGCAGTCAATCATTACTTTCTAATATATTAGATAATTATGTAGTAGATGAAATGAAACATGAGGAAAATGGAACTAGAATAGTTGTCGATTTAAATATGATTGATTACGAAAAGTATTTTGAGTATGTTATAGATAGGTGATAATATGGACAAAAATATTTGGAACAATATATGTAATATGGAGGATTATTTTATAACTTATCTTCTATATAGGGAAGGAAAATCTATTGAAGCAATTAGTATAATTAGAAGAAAGACTAAAGCTGAAGTGGAAAAGGAAATAATTAAAAGTAAACTTGCTTTAAAGAATAATATTGAGAGTAAGGATAAATTAGTTGAAATTATAAGTTTACCTAAGAATCAAAGATTAAGTTATATAAGAAACTTAACAGAAGCAGAAAAGGCTAATTTAGAGGAAGAGATATATAAGAGATATATAAGTTTTAAAAACCCAGAAGATAGAATGATACTAATATGGTTAATAGGAGAATTAAAATCTAAAAAGCTGCTTCCTTTTTTAAAGATGGAACTTAGTAGCAATAATGTTAATTACAGAAGACTTTCATGTTCTGCATTAGGTAAGATAAAGAATGTAGATACAAAAGAATGGTTAGAAGACATGATATCTGATGAGAATCCTCAAGTGAGGCAGTATGCTATAAAAGCGCTGTCTCATATTGGAGATGATAAAACAATTGAAAAATTAAAATATATAGCTATAAAGGAAAAGAAAGCTTATTTAAGAAGAAATGCATTGGAATCAATAGAAATAATTCAAAAAAGATTAGAATTATGATTAATATTGTTATTTTTGCATAGTATAAATAAAGAGATAATTTTCAGAAAAGTGTTGAAATTCTGTTTTGGGTAATGTATCATTATATATAAGAAGGAAAAGGAGGCGAATGCCAATGATAGTTAGGAATTGTGCAGGAGGAGTAGTATTTCACAAAAACAAAGTGTTTATTTTGAAAAATGAAAAGGGCGAATGGGTATTGCCAAAGGGTAAAATTCGTAATGACTCTCTACCTACAGAAACTGCCTTGTATAGAGTAAAATATGAAGGTGGTATAGATGCTAGAATTATTTCTACTGCAGGAGAGACTAGTTACGAATTTTATTCTTTATCAAGAAAACAACCAGTATGTAATGTTATTAATTGGTACATTATGGAGGATCCTAAAGGAAAGTTCAAAGTAAATAGTGAAGAGGGTTTTTTAGATGGGGGTTTTTTCTCTATAAAAGAAGCATTACAAAAGATAACTTACAGCCAAGACAAATCTCTAGTTAACCTTTCCTTCAAAAAATATTTAGTATTAAAAGAATTTGAAGAATTAGAAGAAGTATATGTTTAGAGGGTAGATTTCTACCCTTTATTTTTTTTACCTTTTAATGATATAATTGATAAAGTGATAATTTGAAAGGGGATTCTTATGATTACAAGATATAGAACTATTTATAAAAAAGGGATAGATGAAATAATAATAAATAAATCAAGATTTATTGGTTATTCTATGCCTATAGATAGTGAAGAAGATGCACTGAAATTTATAGAAGAGATAAAAACATTACATAGGGACGCAACTCATAATGTTTATGGTTATGTGGTAGGTGATGACAATAGCATCCAAAGGTATAGTGATGATGGAGAACCTAGTGGAACAGCTGGAATACCAGTTTTAGAAGTGATAAAAAAAGAAGATTTGAGAAATGTTGTAGTTGTAGTTACTAGATATTTTGGTGGTATTAAGCTAGGTACTGGAGGACTTATAAGAGCTTATACAAAGGGAGCAAAAATAGGCTTAGAGTCAGGAATTATCGTTGATAAAGTTCTTTTTAGAAAAGTAAAGATTAGAGTTGACTATACACTATATGGGAAGATAGAAAATTATTTACAAAATAAAGGCATCATCATTGAAGATACTATCTATGACGATGCAGTAAATATTATAGTTTATATAGACTATGAGGGATTCAATTCATTCATAGACATTATGGAAGATTTAACCAGAGCTACTGCAATTATTGATGATATAGGTGAAGAATATTTGTTGATAAAAGATGGGAAAAAATTGGATTAAGAATTGCTTAAGAAAAAGATAGACTTTATGGCCTATCTTTTTTGCTGAATAATTCATATATACCTATAATTAATAGTAATATACTAAAAAGCTTTCTTAATACTCCTGAGTTAATATTGATAGCAATCATAGAACCAATAGCTGAACCTATAATTCCCCCAAATATTAGAAGTGAAGCTAATTTTATTTCTACATTTTTATTAATAAAATGTGTTATTAGTGCAACTATTGATACAGGTATAAATACTATTAGATTGATTCCTTGTGCTTCTTGTTGAGTCAAAGTTGTAAATAGAATTAAAGATGGTATGAGAATTGTTCCTCCACCTATGCCCATTCCACCAATAATTCCAGATAAAAATCCTATAATTAATAGTTTCATTTTAACAACAACCTTATCGAGGCAAATATTATTAAACCACCAAATACTTTTCTTAAAATATTTATAGGAATCTTATTCAGTAGTTTTGCACCAAAGAAACTACCAATAACTCCGCCTATAGCAATTTTAAAGGCTATAGGATAGTTTATTACATTGTATTTAGTATATATAATGGTACTAATAATACTTAGAGGAAGAATGACTGCTATAGCCGTTGCATGAGCTTTGTAATCGTCAACACCTAATAGGAATACCATAGTGGGTACGATTATTGTTCCACCACCAGAACCAAAGAGTCCGTTTATAAGTCCGGTAATCATTCCTAATCCAATTATTTTAAATTTGCTTTTGTCCATATTTATCTCCTTTTTATCAAGATATGATATAATAAAGTATAATTAAAAGCTTACTAATTTTATTTTGCCTAATACCGTGATACTTATACAATAATTATTTTTTGGAGGTATTATATGAGAGTTGTAAGTAGTATTATAGAATTAATTGGAGATACTCCAATAATAAAGCTATCTAATTTAACTAAAGAAAACTGTGCGGATATATATTTAAAGTTAGAATATTACAATCCAGCAGGTAGTATAAAGGATAGACCAGCTTTATATATGATAGAAGAAGCAGAAAAAGAAGGTAAACTGAAAAAGGGTTCTGTAATAGTAGAACCAACTAGCGGGAATACAGGAATTGGTCTCGCGATGGTTGGACGTTCCAAAGGATATAAGGTTATTCTTACAATGCCAGAAACTATGAGCATAGAAAGAAGAAATCTCCTTAAAGCTTACGGAGCCGAGTTGATCTTGACACCAGGAGACAAAGGAATGGCAGGTTCAATTGAAGTTGCAGAAAAATTGATAAGTGAAAACGACAACTATTTTATGCCAAATCAATTCGCAAACTTAAACAATCCCAAATCTCATGAAATGACTACAGCTAAAGAGTTGATAAAACAAATGGATGGTCATATTGATATGTTTGTTTCTGGAATAGGAACAGGAGGAACTGTTACAGGAATTGGAAGAATACTGAAAGAAGAATTGCCGAATGTAAAGATAATTGGGGTAGAGCCAGCATCTTCTCCTGTTATATCAAAAGGTAAATCAGGTATTCACAAAATTCAAGGTATAGGTGCTAATTTTATACCTGATATATTAGATTTAGATGTTCTTGATGAAGTTCTACAGGTAGAAGATGAGGAAGCTATAGATACAACTAGAAGATTAGCATTTGAAGAAGGACTTCTAGTGGGTATATCTTCAGGAGCTGCTGTTTTTGCTGCCCTTAAAAAAACAAAAGAATTGGGAAGTGGGAAGCGAATTGTAGCTATTGCACCAGATAGTGGAGAAAGATATTTGAGCACAGGCATTTATGATTAAGTTATAAGGAGGTTAATTATGGAAAATATAGATAAGGTATGTGAAAAAGTAGTTAGTTGGATGCAAGATATAGTAAATAAATCAGGAGCAAAAGGTGTAATCTTTGGACTAAGTGGTGGAATAGATTCAGCTGTTATGGCAGGCCTTGCTAAGAAGGCTTTTCCAGACAATAGTTTAGGCGTTATTATGCCTTGTCATAGTCATTCTATTGATGAAGAACATGGTCTTTTAGTAGCTAATGCTTTAGGATTGGATACTATTAAGGTTGATTTGACAGAGAACTATGATTTGTTTATGAGAAATGTAAAAGATAATAAAGAGAATAGATTAGCTGAGTCTAATGTAAAACCAAGGCTTAGAATGACAACTTTATACTATTTTGCACAACTTAACAATTATCTAGTTGCTGGTCCAAGTAATAAAAGTGAGCTTACTGTTGGGTATTTTACAAAGTATGGTGATAGTGGAGTTGATTTATTGCCTTTAGCTTCTTTTGTTAAAAGTGAAATAGTAGAGTTAGCAAAGTATTTAAATATTCCGGAAATTATTATAACTAAACCTCCTACAGCAGGTCTTTGGGAAAATCAAACTGATGAAAAAGAAATGGGTTTTTCCTATGAAGTATTGGATGAGTATATTAAAACGGGAAAAGGTAAAAAGGAAATCGTAGAAAAAATTGAAAAAATGAATTCACGAAGTGAACACAAGAGAAAATATCCACCTATTTTTACTTTGTAAGTATTTATAATAAAATTTAAAAAATGTGGTGAAATGGATTAAAGTATATGTTACAATAATAATGCTAATATTTAAGGAGGTTTGAAATAGATATGTCAGGACATTCTAAATGGTCAAATATAAAACATAAAAAGGGAAAAGAAGATGCACAAAGAGCTAAAGTGTTTACAAAGATGACACGATATATAACGGTGGCTGTTCGTGAAGGAGGCCCTGATCCTGAATATAATACTGCACTTAAAGCTGCTATTGAAAAGGCAAAAGCAGAAAACTTGCCAAACGATAATATAGAAAGAGCTATTAAGAAAGCAGCAGGAGATATGGATTCTCAAAATTATGAAGAGATTCTTTATGAAGGATATGGCCCGGGTGGAATAGCAGTACTAGTTTCATGCTTAACAGATAATAGAAATAGAACTGCTTCAGATGTAAGGCATGCTTTTGACAAATTTGGAGGAAACTTAGGACAAACTGGTTGTGTTTCATTTATGTTTGATAGAAAAGGTATACTTGCTATTGAAAAAGATGAAAAAATTGATGAAGAAGAATTGATGTTGCAAGCTATTGATTTTGGAGCGGAAGATTTTTCTGTTGAAGATGAAGGATATGAAATAATCACTGCACCAGAAGATTTCAATAATATCAGAGATTCATTAAAAGAAAAAGGATTCAATTTCGTAACAGCCGAAGTTTCTAATATTCCACAAAATACAATAGAATTAAAAGAAGAAAAAGACATAAAAAACATGGTAAAACTTATAGATATCCTTGAAGATAATGATGATGTCCAAGACGTTTACCATAATTGGGAAATCCCTGATGATTTAGAAATTGAATAATATTAAAGTGAAAAAACTGACTCTATATAGAGTCAGTTTTTTTGAATAAAAAATTCTCCATTAAACATACTAAAAATATATCAAAATTGAGAAGGAGGATTTTATGGAAAATTTTGAAGGCATAAAAGAAAGATTTAAAAATGCAGATGTTGATGAGAAAATTCAGATTTATACTTCAGTACAAGGCTTAACGGTAGAACAATACAAAGAACTTCTTAGAATGTTTCCTATAAAATATTTAGATAAACTAGAACAGGCAATGTCATAGACCCGATTTTCGGGTCTTCAAAATTTTCAAATATACTTTAAAATTAAAGTAGGTGTAGTAATGAACAAGTTTTTATCAATTCTTTTTGGTATATTTTTACCAATAACAGTTTTGTTTTTTGCTTTTGGAATAGAAACTTTCAATGATAAAAATTATGAGGAAAGCTATATTAAATATGATGTGGTTTCTACTACAAAATTAAATATTAATGAGTTAATGGAAGTAACGAGAGAATTATTATCTAATCTTAAAGGAAATACAAATGAATCATATTTAAAAAACTATTTTAATGAAAAAGAGATGTTACATTTAAAAGATGTAAGGCATTTATTCAAAATGGGATTTACAATAAGATACGTCTTTCTAACTTTATTGATAGTACTATTTGTTTATTTGTTTTTTGAAACTCCAGATAGTATTAGGAAGATCATAAATTATACTTCGGTAATTACTTTTATAATGATTGGAATATTTCTTTTACTGATAAAAATTGATTTTAATAAATACTTTACTTATTTCCATTTAATCTTTTTTGATAATGATCTTTGGCTTTTAGATCCTAATACCGATTTAATGCTTCAGATGATGCCAGAACCCTTTTTTATCAATATATTTAAAAAAATAATATTATTATTTATATTTTTTATGGCAACAATAGTAATAATTACAAATATATCGAAAGAAAGGGTGGCAAAGAAAATTGGAAACAAATACTTTGATTAAAATTAAAAGTGCTTTGGATAAAAACAGAAGAGATAAAAATATTAAAGATTATTATTTAAAAAAAATGAAGAATGGAAAAAGTTATAATGCAGTTTTAATAGATAATGTATTTGTAAAAATTATTTTTACTTTATTTTTCTTTTTATTTACTTATTTTGTATTTAAAAAAGTCTCAGTTGCAATTATATTATCTATATTTGTTTTTGTTGGATTGCTTTATATTAGTTATCATATTAAAAAACATAGATTTATGACTAAAATAATAGAGATAAATGATGATTTGGGTAAAAAGAGAATTATTAAAGAAATAAGTTGCCAAACTAATTATGAGTTTGCTCAATATATTAAAAGTATATTAGAAACGTATTATTCCCTAAAACTTGCTTACTTAGATAGTAGCGATATAGATTTTGTGGGTGAGCTAAATGGAAAAGGGATAGGAATAAAATGTATAAGACTTTCACAAGATGAAAGAGTAACAAAAAGAGATATTAAAAGTTTTAAGCATAGTTTAGAAAAAGCTAATCTTAAGAATGGAATATTTTTAACTAGTTCATATTTTGCAGATGAAATAAAACTTCAAACAGTAAATAATATTATATTGTTTGATTTTGATGACTTGATAAATATAATAAAAGAGGTAAATCTGTTTCCGACTAAAGAGGAAATAGAAGAACATATACTTAGCAGGCATGCTGAAAATAAAAGAAAACTATTAAAATCAAAAGAGAGAATATTTAAAAGCAATAAAATAAAAAATTATTTACTTTTAAGCTTATGCATGTTTATGTTGTCAAAAATAACAACATATAGATTATATTATTTAGTAATGGCTATTATTGCATTGTTATTGGGACTTATATCTTTTACTATTACAGTATTTAATATTTTAAATATGAGGATGAGAGATTGAAATAGTTTACAAAGTTTTAGGAATCATATATAATGCATATGAGAATAAAGACAGAGTAGGTATAAAGCGTTAAGTGTTAAGGGATGGGAAGTTGCCCTTAAACGAAAGATACAATATCTGCGACTTTATACTGCGTCCGCTGTACATTAAAGAGCCTAACTTCTCTTTAGTGTGACAGTTACTGTCACTGTAAGAGGGGGGAGGTGTAAATATGGAAAAGTACAAAGGTAATATTACTACAAGAAAACTTGTAATGGCTAGTTTCTTAACAGCTTTAAGTATAATTTTTACAAGATTTTTATTTTTAATGGTACCATTAGCAGGTTTACCAGCTTTGAGACTTAGCTTTGGTGAATCTCCTATTATGCTTAGTGGCGTGTTGTTTGGGCCATTATTAGGAGGATTAACTGGACTAGCTGCTGATTTAATAGGAGTAGTTGTAAATCCACAAGGAGCATATTTTCCTGGCTTTACTCTAAGTTCGATTTTGTGGGGAGTTATACCAGGATTTATATCAATGTATTTCAAAAAGGTAGATAATGAGAGAGATTATAGTATTACGAATTCTTTACTCATATTCTTATTAATATGTGGGTTAATAAAAGGTTTTTTTTCGCAAGATATTTTGTCAATCAAGGAAGGAAGTATTTACTTGTATGACAATCTATTGTCAATACCAATCATGGTGTTATATATAGGAGTATTTGTAGTATTAGTCTTATTACCAATATTCCTTAGGGGAAAATTAAATAATAAAAGCTATTTTTCATTTGATAAGATAGTTTTAATGGTAAGTATTTCATATATAATAGTATCATTAGGCTTAAATACTTTATGGCTTTCAATTATGTTTAAAAAAGGATTTTTAATATTATTCCCTGGAAGGCTACTAAGCAGTATAGTGAGTATACCAATGCATTCTATGATTATTTCTATATTTATGAAATACTTCAAATATGCAGTTAGAGAATAGGAGTTTATTATGAAAAAGGTAATTTCTATTATGGGAAGTCCTAGAAAAAATAAAAATACAGATATGTTGCTAGATACGTTTACTAATGGAGTTCTAGAAAATGGATATTCAGTAGAGAAGATAAATTTAATAGAAAAGAAAATATCTCCTTGTGTGGCATGTGGCTATTGTGAAAAGACAGGAAAGTGTATAATAAAAGATGACATGGATGAAATATATAGTTTATTTGATGAAGGAGATATATTTGTTATTGCTTCACCATTATATTTTAATACTGTTAGTAGTTTTACTAAAATGGTTATTGATAGATGTCAAAAATACTTTTCTCTTAAATATTCTTTAAATGAAGTATATAGAAAAGGCCAAAATAGGACAGGAATATTTATATCTGTTGGTGGAGCACCTTATTCCCATGATCATTTCAATAGCTGTATAGGAACTATGGATTTTTTCTTTAAATCTATAGATGCTAAGTATCTTGGTAACTACTTTGTCTCTGGAAGTGATAAAAATCCAGTTTGGGATAGAGATGATGTATTAAAAGAAGTATACAATATAGGTAAAAATATAGATAAACTTTCAAACTTCTACCTTCATAGGTAGAAGTTTTTTGGTATAATGCTTACAGTAGATTTAATTTAGGAGGATGCTTATGATTCGGTTTTTAACTGCTGGAGAATCCCATGGACAAAAACTATTGGGTATTCTTGAAGGAATTCCTGCAAATTTAGTATTTGATGAAGAGTACATAAACAATGAACTTAAGAGGAGACAACAAGGATTTGGCAGAAGTGAAAGAATGAAGATGGAAAGTGATGAAATTGTTCTATTGTCAGGAGTAAACAAGGGATTGACTACAGGAAATCCAATAAGTATAGAGCTTAGTAATAGAGGATATGTAAAGGAATTAGATGAAATTAAAAGACCTAGACCAGGTCATGGGGATTTAGCAGGTGTTCTTAAGTACAATCAATCTGATGTAAGAAATATATTGGAAAGAGCTAGTGCTAGGGAAACAGCTATGAGAGTTGCTATAGGTAGTATTTGCAAATTGTTTTTAAAGAATTTTGATATAAATATATATAGTCATGTAATTGAAATAGGTGGTATAGAGTCTAACTATACAATATATGATGGTGCTACAATAGATGAACTTAGGAAAGCAGATGATTCATCAGTAAGAGTTATACAGCAGAATATAGAAAAGAAGATTGTAGATAAAATTAAAGAAACTATTGAATTAGGGGATACTATTGGTGGAACTTTTGAGATAGTAGCTACTAATATGCCAGTGGGTTTAGGTAGTCACATTAGTTGGGACAATAGGCTTGATGGTAAAATTGCTCAGTCAATAATGAGTATACCTGGGATTAAAGGTATAGAAATAGGTAAAGGTTTTGAGTGTGGGAAATTGTATGGCTCAGAGGTTCATGATGAAATATTTCATGATGGGAAAAAATATACTAGAAAGACAAATAGTGCTGGAGGAATAGAAGCAGGAATTTCTAATGGAGAAAACATTGTAGTAAGAGCAACAATGAAACCAATACCTACTTTGAAAAAGCCACTTAATAGTATAGATATAGATACAAAAGAAACTTCATTAGCACGTGTAGAAAGATCTGATGTATGTGCAGTACCTTCAGCAAGTATAGTAGGTGAAAGTATGTTGGCATTTACCTTAGCTAAGGAATTTCTATATAAGTTTGGTGGAGATAGCATTGAAGAAGTTAAGAAAAACTATGAAAGCTATATGAAATATATTTTTAGTAGGTGATAATGTGGAAATAATAGTAGGAAAAGATTTGTTTTCAAAATTACAAAAATTTCTAAACAAATACAATAAAAAAAGTATTTATATTATTACAGATGAAAATGTAGCTAAAATTCATTTAAAAAGCCTTATTTCTTACTTATCCACTTTCCATGTGAGAGTATATGTATTAAAACCAGGTGAGAAAAGTAAGTCATTAGATATAGTTGAAGATATATATGAGGATCTTATTGAAAACAAATATGACAGATCTACAACTATTCTCAGTTTAGGAGGAGGCGTAGTTGGCGATATTTCAGGATTTGTTGCTTCAACATATTTAAGAGGAGTAGACTATATTCAAATACCAACTACACTTTTAGCACAAGTTGATAGTAGCATTGGTGGTAAAGTTGGTTTAGACTTTGGTAAATATAAAAATATGATTGGTTCATTTTATTTTCCAATTGCAAACTTTATAGATGTTAAATTATTAAATACATTAGATAAAAGAGAATTGACATCGGGATTAGGGGAAATTATTAAATATGGAATCATAAAAGATTATGATTTTTTAAAATATGTTACTAAAAATACAAGAAGAATTTATGATTGTGATGAAGATGTATTATTAAATATAGTAAAAAAATCAGTATCTATAAAATCCCAGGTTGTAAATAAGGATGAAAGAGATTTGGGAATCAGAAGAATCTTAAACTTTGGACATACAATAGGCCATGGTATCGAATCTTTATTTGGATTTAATACTTATAATCATGGTGAAGCTGTAATATTGGGAATGATGTATGAAACTTATATCTCTAAAGAAATGGGTTTAATAGATGATGAATATTTCAATGAAATAATAATCAACTTAATCAATTTAATGCCAAACAAACCTAATATAGAGACAGGGGACAGTTCCTTGTCTCGAATCATAAATATTATTTCCCATGATAAGAAAAACGTAGATGGTAATATAGTATTTGTTTTACCAGTTGGACGGGGAGAAGTTGAAATTTTTGATGATATAGATATTGGCTTAATAAAGAATTCACTAAAGGGTGATTGGTTATGATTATTGAAGGTAGAAATGCATGTTTAAAGGGTGAAATAGTGGTTCCAGGAGATAAATCAATATCTCATAGAAGTATTATGATAGGTTCAATAGCTGAGGGAATTACTGAAATTGATAATTTTCTTTTTTCAGAAGATACTTGGGCGACTATAGATTGTTTTAAAAATATGGGAGTAAATATCACTTCGAAAAATGGAATGATAGAAGTGAAAGGTGTAGGATTAAATGGTCTTAAACCTTCCCAAAAGCCATTATATTGTGGTAATTCAGGAACTACTATGAGACTTATAAGCGGAATACTTATTGGTCAAGATTTTTCTTCTACTCTTTTAGGAGATGATTCTTTAAATAAAAGGCCAATGAAGAGAATAATAGAACCACTTAGAAAAATGGGCGGACTTATAGAAGGTATAAAAGATGAATATCCTCCTCTTCAAATACATCCTACCCAAATTTTAAGTGGAATTCACTATCAAATGCCTATATCTAGTGCTCAGGTAAAGTCTGCAATTCTTTTTGCTTCTCTTTATTCAAAGGGCGAGACAGCTATTGTAGAAAAGGCATTTTCAAGGGATCATACAGAGAGAATGCTTGAATACTTTGGAGCAAATATTAATAAAAAAGACAGTATTATTTTTATTAACGATGTTCAAAGATTAGAAGGTAAGAGAGTTTTTGTACCAAATGATTTTTCTTCAGCAGCTTATTTTATAATCGCTGCTCTTACCTTGAAAAATTCACAAATCAAATTAAAAGATGTAGGTCTTAATGATGGAAGAATTGGGCTTTTAAAAGTACTAAAAAAAATGGGTGGATATATTGAAGTTGAAAATTTAAAGAGTTTTAATAATGAGTTAGTTGGCGATATAAATGTGAGGTACTCAAAGTTAAAAGCTGTAGAGGTGGGTGGTGATATTATAAGCAGTTTGATTGATGAAATACCTGCACTTGCCGTTGCAGCTTCCCTTGCTGATGGCACTACTGTAATAAGAAATGCAGAAGAGTTAAAGTACAAAGAAACTAATAGGTTGAAAGCTATAAGAACGGAGTTAAGAAAAATGGGAGTTGGTATTGACGAATTAGATGATGGATTAATAATAGAAGGCAGAGAAAGCTTAAAACCAGCTATTTTAGATAGTCATATGGATCATAGAATTGCTATGGCATTATCTATTGCTGCATTAAATGGAAAAGGAAAATCTCAAATAAATAATGCTGATTGTGTCAATATATCTTTTCCAGGATTTTACCAAACTCTTTATAATAGTTTGATTTTTAGTTGATAAAGTCATATAATTTATTTAGAAAATATTAAGACACATAAAATGTGCATAGGTACAAGGGAGGAGTTTTCATGAAAACAAAATTACCAATAGGAATATCAAACAGACATATTCATTTATCTCAAGAAGATTTAAATATACTGTTTGGCAATGATTACAAGTTAGTTAAAAAGAAAGATTTAGCACAACCAGGTCAATTTGCAGCAGAAGAAAAAGTAGATATAGTAGGACCTAAAAGAAGTATAGAAGGAATAAGAGTGTTAGGCCCAGTTAGAAAGAGCACTCAAGTTGAAATTTCAGTATCAGATGCATTTACATTAGGTGTTGACCCAGTAGTTAGAAATTCTGGAGATATAAAGGGAACACCAGGTGTTAAGATTATAGGTCCTAAGGGTGAAGTAGAATTAAAAGAAGGTGTTATAGTTGCAGCTAGACATATCCATATGCATACAGATGAAGCGGTAGAATTTGGAGTTAAAGATCAAGATATAGTAAGTGTAAAAGTTGATGGATTCAGAGGTTTAACTTATCAAAATGTATTAGTAAGAGTTGGTGATGCACACAAATTAGAAATGCATGTAGATATTGAAGAAGGTAATGCTGCTGGCTTAAAGAATGGAAATATTGTAGAAATAATTAAGTAGTGGAGGTATTTTGATGAAAAATTTAAATAGAATGATAGACCATACTCTTTTAAAACCAGATGCTACAGAAGAAGGGATTAAAACTCTTTGCATAGAGGCAAAGGAAAATGATTTTTACTCAGTTTGTGTAAATCCATATTATGTAGATTTAGCTAAAGAACAATTGGAGGGAAGCAATGTTAAAATTGCTACTGTTATAGGTTTCCCATTGGGAAGTACTCCAAAGGAAGTAAAAGCTTTTGAAGCTATGGAAGCCATAAAAAATGGTGCTGATGAACTTGACATGGTTATAAATGTTGGTGCATTAAAGAGTAAAAAATATGATGTAGTTAAAGAAGATATAAAGGCAGTAGTTGATGTAGCTAAAGGAAAAGCTTTAGTAAAAGTTATTATTGAGACTTGTCTTTTAGATAATGACGAAAAAGTAAAAGCCTGTGAATTTTCAAAAGAAGCTGGAGCAGATTTTGTGAAGACTTCTACAGGATTTAGTACAGGTGGTGCTACTGTAGAAGATGTAAAATTGATGAGAAAAACAGTTGGAGATAGATTAGGAGTCAAGGCTTCAGGTGGGATAAGAGATTATGATACAGCTATAAAAATGATTGAAGCTGGAGCAAGTAGACTTGGAGCTAGTGCTTCCGTTAAAATAGTACAATCAATTGACAAATAAAACTATAGACATTTTTTAATATAAAAGCCTAGGATACCCTAGGCTTTTATACATTAAATCTAAATACTACTACATCTCCATCTTGCATAATATAATCTTTTCCTTCTGAACGAATAAGTCCTTTTTCTTTAGCGTGTACATGTCCACCACATTGGATCAAATCTTTATAATTAATGACTTCTGCTCTTATGAAGCCTCGTTCCATATCAGTATGGATTTTGCCTGCAGCCTGAGGAGCTTTAGTTCCTATTTTGATAGTCCATGCTCTTACTTCTTTTGGACCAGCAGTTAAGAAACTCATTAAGCCTAACAGATTGTAACTAGCTTTTATTAGTTTATCTAAACCAGATTCCTCAAGGTTTAATTCTTCTAAAAACATTTCTTTTTCATCTTTATCAAGTTGAGATATTTCTGATTCTATTTTTGCAGAAACTACAATAGCTTCTGAATTTTCTTGTTTAGCATGTTCCTTAACCCTATTTACTTGAGGATTGTTCATGTTCTTATCTACTAAGTCATCTTCAGAAACATTACATACATACAATACAGGTTTAAAAGATAGAAGATGTAAATCTCTTAGTATACTTAATTCATCATCAGAAAGCTCTAGATTTCTTGGTGATTTCCCATCAGAAATAGACTTTTCTATTTTCTTTAACAATTCATATTCTGTTATATAACTTTTGTCAGCTTTTATGTTTTTTTCTACTTTCGTCATTCTTTTGCTTATAATATCTAAATCAGCTAACATAAGTTCAATGTTAATAATATCAATATCTCTAATTGGATCTATACCACCTTCAACATGGGTTACATTTTCATCTTGGAAACATCTAACTACATGAACGATAGCTTCAACTTCACGAATATGTGAAAGAAATTTGTTTCCTAGTCCTTCTCCACTACTTGCACCTTTTACAAGACCTGCAATGTCAAAAAATTCAACAGTGGCAGGAGTGATTTTTTCAGGATTAACAAGTTCTGCTAATTCATCTAATCTATTATCTGGTACTGCTACTATGCCGACATTAGGTTCAATTGTGCAAAATGGGTAATTTTCTGCATCTGCTTTTGCAGCTGTAAGGGCATTAAAAAGAGTACTTTTTCCTACATTTGGTAGTCCTACGATACCTAGTTTCATTTCAATCTTCCTTTCAAACTTAAATAATCTTTATCACAAAACAATTATACATTATCAAAATTGTTTATTCAATGACAATAACATTTTAACAATAAACTTAGATTAATTCTATATATAATAAATAAGTTTTATAATTTTTCTAAAATAAGGAATAATACATTTTATAAGGAGGTATCAGAATGGAGAAGAAAAATATTAAAATTATTTTTTCGATTTTAATGGTATTAGTATTAACTTTGACAATTTGTGGGTGTAAAAAAGAAAACACTGAAAATGAAGAGGAAGAAATAGGGCAAAATGTAACAGCAAATATGCCGACAAAAGCTAGCAATGAATTAGTAGAAAGAGCAGAAAGTATTGCTGATGACGTAGTTGATTTATTAGGAGTGGAAGATGCAACAGCAATCATATACAATGAACAGGTTATTGTTGCTGTTAAGCTGAGTGAGGATGTTGAATTTTCTCATGAGATGAAAGATATGATAAAAAATGTAGTGTTACAAATTGAACCTGAAGCAAAAGGCGTTTATATTTTAAATGATGAAAAATCATTTGAAAAGCTTGATACTATAGCTCAAGATCTAATCAAAGGAAAGGATATAAAAGAATATTCTCGCGAAATTGATAAAATATTAAAAAAAGCAACAAAGGATGAGAAAGATGACTAAATCCGGTCTTAGGACTGGATTTTTTCATATAATTATTAGTAACCTATGTTTTTAGATAATATGGGTAAAATAATGATAAATATGATTAAGGAGGTATGAATGCATTGTTGTATAGTGACAGAATCAGTATAGGGAAAGGCATGAATTTAAATCTAATCAAATCCAATAAATTCAAATCAAATTTAATTAGTATTTACTTGATTATGCCTTTAAATAGAAAAGAAGCTACTATGAATGCTTTAATCCCATTAGTTTTAAAGAGGGGAACAAGTAAACTAAAAACTAAATTGGATATTGAAAGAAAACTTGAAGAATTATATGGTTCAAACTTAAATATCAATATTAACAAGAGAGGAGAAAGGCATGTTTTAAGATTTACAATTGAAAGCCCTAAGGGAGGTTTTGTAAGTGATAAAGATTATTTTTTAGAAGTGGTTAAATTTCTAAAAGAGCTTATATATAATCCACATCTTGAAGATGGTTCATTTAGTCACAAATACGTAGAACAAGAAAAGGAAATATTAAAAAGGGCTATTGAAGGAAAGATAAATGATAAAAGATTATATGCTGTTGATAGATGTATAGAAGAAATGTGCAAAAATGAAAAGTACAGTGTTTATGAATATGGATATATTGAGGATTTAAAAAGCATAGATGAATTTAGTTTGTATGATCGTTATAAAACAATTTTGGATACATCACCAATTGAAATATTTTATGTAGGTGAATATGAGGACCGCTTTATTGGAGAACTTAAAGATATTTTTGCAGTTGATAGGAAAACTATTTTAGATATACAAAGAGAAAAAATAGCAAGTGATATTCAAACTAAAAATATGGTTTTTGAGGAAATGGATGTAAATCAAGGGAAAATGGTAATTGGTTATAGGTCTAGTGTTGCACATGAAGATCCTCTTTATAATTCAGTATTGATTTCTAATCATATATTAGGAGGAGGGCCTAATGGAAAGCTATTTAGAACTATTAGAGAAAAAGAAAGTTTAGCATATTATATTAATTCTAAAGTATATAAATATAAATCTATAATGATAATTGATGCAGGAATTGACAGTATTAATTTTGAGAAGACTATTGAGTTGATTAGAAAAGAAATTGATGATATGAAAAATGGTGATTTTTCCGATGAAGATATAGAAATTTCCAAAAAAGGCTTAATAAATCCAATGAAATCTATTGTAGATAGCAACTATTTAATAGGAGAGTTTTTCCTAAGTAAAGTTTTATCCAATGATAATAAATCTTTAGAAGAAGATATAGAAGAACTATTAAAAGTTAATAAAGAGGATATTGTCAATGCTTCAAATAGTTTAAGTTTAGATACTATATATTTTTTACGAAATAAAAAGCTAGAGGGATAGGAGGTAAAATTTTGGATAAAAGGGTTTATAAAAACGATAAGATTAAGGAAGAAGCAGTTTTTACGCAACTAGACAGTGGACTTAAAGTATATATTCTTCAAAAGAAAGGTTATAATAAAAAACATGCTATTTTTGCAACTAACTATGGTTCTAATGATAATAAGTTTATTCCTATAAATGAGAAAGAAGTAATTCAAGTGCCAGAAGGTATAGCTCATTTTTTAGAACATAAATTGTTTGAGGAACCAGAGGGGAATATATTTGATCAGTTTTCCAAGCTTGGAACTGATGTAAATGCTTATACAACCTTTAATCAGACATCATATCTTTTTTCATGTACTGATAATTTTTATGATAGCCTAAAACTATTAATAAAGTTTGTACAAAAACCATATTTTACTGATGAAAATGTGGAAAAGGAAAAGGGAATTATTGCTCAAGAAATAAAAATGTATGAAGATGATCCTGGATGGAGAGTGTTTTTTAACACTTTAAGGGGAATGTACTTTGAACATCCAGTTAAAATAGACATAGCAGGAACTATTGAAACTATACATAATATTGATAAGGAAACATTATACAAATGTTATAATACATTTTACAATCCGAATAACATGGTATTGGTACTTGTTGGAGATGTATCCTATGAGAAGTCAATAGATGCGATAGAGAGTGTAGAGAGAAAAGATTTTGATAGTGAAGAAAAAATAATTCGTATATATCCCGAGGAAAAGAAAGGTGTATTAGAAAACTATATAGAAGAAAGATTGATTACATCAATGCCACTATTTGCAATAGGTTTTAAAGATGAGAATATCAACTGTGTTGGAGAAGAATTTATCAAGAAAGAAATAGAAACAGATATACTATTAGATATGTTATTTGGTCAGAGTTCAGAGTTTTATCAAGAATTATACAATGAAGGGTTGATTGATGGTAGTTTTGGAGGACAATATTCTGGATATAAGCATTATGGGCATTCGATTATATCTGGTCAATCTAATAAGCCAGAAGTTGTAACAGAAAAAATAATTTCATATATTAAAACTTTGAAAAATAGTGGATTGTCAAAGGAAGATTTCTACAGAATTAAAAAGAAAAGCATAGGTTCTAATTTAATGGGGTTTAATTCAGTGGAATATATTGCTAACAATTTTGTGAATTATTATTTTATTGATTTTCTATTTTTAAATTACTTAGATGTTTTCGAAAAAATTACTTATGAAGATGTTTTAAGTAGATTGCATACGCATTTTAACGGTGATAATTATGTACTATCAGTTGTAAAACCAGTTTAATTACTTTAAAAATACTAAGTTTTGTGCTATATTATATTGTATAAATTGAGAAAGGGGGGCTAATATGAATCCAGTAGCCTTCACTATATTTGGATTAGATGTAAGATGGTACGGAATAATTATTTCCACAGGCATAATCATAGGTGCTTTTTTAGCCTTTAAAGAAGCTAGAAGGATAGGATTTGATGAAGAAGATTTAATTGATGCACTACTTTTTGCTATACCACTTTCTGTTTTGGGTGCTAGATTATATTATGTTGCTTTTACTTGGGATTATTTTAGCCAAAATCCTAAATATATCCTTCATTTTAGAGGAGGAGGCTTAGCCATACATGGAGCAATCATTGCTGCAGTTATCACAGTTATAATATTTAGCAAGAAGAGAAAACTAGATTTTTGGACAATTACAGATATATGTGCTCCCAGTTTAATACTAGGGCAGGCCATTGGAAGATGGGGAAATTACATTAATCAAGAAGCACATGGTACTCCAACGGATCTTCCTTGGGGGATTATTATAGACGGTGTAAAGGTTCATCCAACTTTTTTATATGAATCTATATGGGATCTTGGAGTTTTTATTTATCTAATGTGGTATAGAAAAAACAAGTCAAAAGTAAGTGGAGAGACATTCTTACTATATTTAGCACTATATTCATTAGGAAGGTTTTTTATAGAGGGTTTGAGAACAGATAGTTTAATGTTAGGGCCTATCCGTATTGCTCAATTGATAAGCATACTTAGTATAATTGGTGCAATATTAGTATTTATTTATAGAAGAAAAAAAGCTAATACTATATAAAAATAAAGTAGAAATTTTCTACTTTATTTTTTTGCCTAATATTAATGCGACATAAAAAACTTTATATATAATAAAAATGTCGAAAAATAGTAATAAAGGACTATAAAAAGTTTAAAAAAAATTAAAATAATAGAAGGATTTTAAAAACTAATATAGAATAGAGTATATGTGGTGTAAAGTGGTGAGAAGTGGTAAAATGTGAAACACTTTTGGGGTGAGTGGTATGTTTATCGGGGAATATCAACATAGTCTTGATACTAAGGGAAGAATTATAATTCCATCTAAATTTAGAGATGGCTTAGGTCCAGCTTTTATAATGACAAAAGGGCTAGATAATTGTTTGTTTATTTATCCCCAAAAAGAATGGAATGTATTAGAAGAAAAGTTAAAATCACTTCCACTAACCAATAGAGATGCTAGGGCTTTTGTAAGGTTCTTTTTTGCAGGTGCAACTGAATGTGAGTTAGATAAACAAGGAAGAATATTGATACCTGCAAATTTAAGAGAGCATTCAAAACTAGAAAAAGAGGCCGTAATAATAGGAGTTTCTACAAGAGTTGAGATATGGAGTAAGACTGAATGGGATATGTACAATGAAGATGATAGTTTAAGTTATGAAAGTATTGCCGAGAAGATGGCAGAATTAGGAATATAGAAGTGTCAGGAGATGATAATTTGAATTTTGAACACATTCCTGTATTACTTGATGAAGTTATAGAGGGATTAAAGATTAAAGAAAATGGAATATATGTAGACGGTACACTAGGTGGAGCAGGTCATTCTAAACAAATAGTGAAGAGACTAAAAGATGGAAAACTTATTGGCATAGATCAAGATTTAAATGCAATAAAAAAGGCTAAGGCTGAATTGGCTCCTTTCGAAGATAGAGTTACTATAGTTCACGATAATTTTATAAACCTAGTATCTGTTCTTGACAGATTAGATATTGAAGAAATTGATGGGGTACTTTTAGATTTAGGTGTTTCGTCACATCAGTTAGATGAAGGTGAAAGAGGGTTTTCTTATCAAACAGATGCAACTCTTGATATGAGAATGGATAGGACTCAAGATATATCAGCATGGGATGTAGTCAATAGATACGATGAGAGGGAGCTAGAGAGAATACTATGGGATTATGGAGAAGAAAAATGGGCAAAGAGAATTGCACAATTTATTGTAAATGAGAGAAAATTAAGTCCAATTGATACAACTTTTGAATTAGTAACTGTTATAAAGAAAGCTATACCTAAGGGAGCTCGTCAGACAGGTCACCATCCAGCAAAAAAGACATTTCAAGCAATTAGAATAGAAGTAAATAGGGAGTTAGAGATTTTAAAAGAGGCAATTATTAAAGCGAATAGTAGATTGAAAAAAGGTGGTAGAATTTGTATTATTACTTTTCATTCTTTAGAGGATAGGATAGTAAAGGAAACTTTTAGAGAATTAAACAAAGATTGCATTTGTCCTAAGGAGTTTCCAGTTTGTATGTGCGACAAGAAAAGAGAGCTTAAGATTGTAACAAGAAAACCGATTTTACCAAGCAAAGAAGAAATAGAGAATAATCCTCGTTCAAGAAGTTCGAAGCTTAGAATTGGTGAAAAAGTTTAGTGTTCTAAATTTAAGGAGGTGTGAATAAATTTGTTAGTAGCTAGAAAAGAGGAATGTTATGATTATAGTCGAAATAAAAATAAAGTTAAAAGGAAAAAGGTAGTTAAAAACAAAAATAAAAGTAAAGTAAAAAACAAGTTGAAACTTTTCACATCTGCAATTATAGTTTTATTACTATGTATGTTAGTACTTTTAAAATATGCAAGTATTACTAAGACTAGATTAGAGATAACAAAACTAGAGAATGAAAAAGTTAAATTAGTAAAAGAAAAAGAAGATATGATAACGGAATTAGATAGAGTAAAGAATTCAATAAAAATAGAGGAAGATGCAAGGACAAAACTTGGAATGGATTATCCAACGAAAGACCAAATTGTTTATGTATCAGTAAATAGTAACATTGGTGATGAGGAAGTAGCAGAAGAAGAACTTCTAATTGTAAAATATTTCAAAGACATTGTTAATATAGTACTAAAAATTTTCTAGGAGGGTAGTTTAATGTCATCACCTAGCAATAAGATGAAAAAAAGATTAGTTATTATTTTTTTTATGGTATCTTTTATAACATTTGGGTTAACACTTAGATTAGGATATATTCAAATAGTAAAAGGTGAAGAGTATAAAAAAGGTGCTTTAGAGCAGTGGACAAAGGATATTGAAGTGAAAGCTAAAAGAGGTATAATATATGATAGGAATGGTAAAAAATTAGCTGTTAGTATTAGTTCTTATACTGTTTGGTGTAGTCCAGCTGATATAAAAGATGCAGAAAAAACAGCAAAAGTAGTAGCAGAGATATTAGATATTGATGAAGCTAAAGTCTATGAGAAAATA
Source organism: Anaerosalibacter sp. Marseille-P3206 (assembly GCF_900155565.1). NCBI lineage: Bacteria > Bacillati > Bacillota > Tissierellia > Tissierellales > Sporanaerobacteraceae > Anaerosalibacter > Anaerosalibacter sp. Marseille-P3206. The sequence continues at coordinate 312,221 of NZ_FUHM01000002.1, read as the reverse complement.
ACCAAAAGAAGAAGGGTAGAAAAAATAAAGCAGTGGATTACCAAAGAGGAGGCAAATGAACTTAGAAAAGCAAATTTAAAAGGGATTGAAATAGTTGATGACAATAAGAGATATTATCCATATGGTAGCTTTGCAAGTCATATAATAGGTTTTACTGATATTGATAACAAAGGTTTATATGGAATTGAGAAGACTTTTGACAAATATTTAAATGGGACACCTGGCAAGTGGGTAAAAACAACTGATGCTAAGGGAATGCAACTTCCATATGGTGGTGAAAAATTGTACGAGGCTACAAATGGGTTAAATGCAGTTTTGACATTAGATGAGACTATACAACATTTTGCAGAAAAAGCTGCAATGGAAGCTCTTGTAAAAAACAAAGCTAAGAATGTGTCCATAATAGTAATGGAACCTAGTACAGGGGATGTATTAGCTATGGCTTCAAAACCTGATTTTGACCCGAACAATCCTAGAGAGCCATTAGATGAAAGCACAAAAGAGCGTTGGGAAGGTTTATCACAAGAGGAATTAGAAAAAGAATGGTATAATATGTGGAGAAATTTTGCAATAAATGATTCATATGAACCTGGTTCTACATTTAAGATAATAACATCTGCAATAGGTTTAGAAGAAAATGTGGTAACTCCAGATAGTCATTTCTATTGTGGTGGATACATAAAAGATATACCAGGTGCAAAGCTTAAATGTTGGAGATATTACAATCCACATGGTGAACAAACATTTACTCAAGGAGTACAAAATTCATGTAACGTAGTTTTTGTAAATTTGGGAAGGCGTATAGGTGCTGAAAGAATGCTTAAGTATATAAAGGCTTTTGGATTTGGTGAGAATACAGGTATAGATTTAACTGGAGAACAGGCAGGTATTATACCATCAAATCCTAAAAATATTAAGGAAGTTAATTTAGCAACTATATCTTATGGTCAAGGAATTGCAGTAACACCAATTCAATTGATAACAGCGATTTCATCAGTTGCTAATGGTGGTAACTTGATGAAACCTAGATTGGTAAAAGAATTGATAGATAATGAGGGAAATACTGTTCATACTTTTGAACCAGAGATTAGAAGAAAAGTTATTTCACCAGATACTTCTAAGACTTTAATGGGTATATTAGAATCAGTTGTTTCTGATGGAACAGGTAGTAAAGCATATGTACCGGGATATAGAGTTGCAGGAAAAACAGGAACTGCTCAAAAGGTTATTGATGGAAGATATGCACAAGGAAAATATATTGCTTCTTTTGCAGCAGTTGCTCCAGCAAATGATCCTAAGCTTGCTGTATTGGTAATTATAGACGAGCCAAGTAATGGAGCTTATTATGGAGGATTAGTTGCAGGTCCTGTAACAGGTGGGTTAATTAAAGAAAGTCTTGAATATTTAAATGTAGAACCAGAGTATACAGAAAAAGAGCTAGAGGAATATAACAAAAAAGTTTCTGTTCCTGATGTTAGAGATAAAAATATTGCTGAGGCTGGAAAGTTGTTGACAGATCTTGGCTTTAAGTATAATACTGAAACTACTGAAATTACATCGGAATCAGTTGTAATTGACCAGTTTCCACTACCTGGTGCAGAAGTGAATAAAGGCTCTATTATAGATTTATACTTAAATATGAAGAGGAATGAAAAGGAAGTTAATTTGATGCCTGATATAATGGGTAAAAAGAAAGATGAAGTGATAAAAACATTAGATGGTTTAAAATTAAAATATAATATTAATGGAAATGGTATTGTTACTAAGCAGTTTCCTAATCCAGGTACTGAATTAGAAGAAAATATTATAATTGAAGTTGAATTATCAGATATTAAAGAGTAATATATTAAAGGGCGACTAATCAGTTGCCTTTTAATTAATTTTATTTACAGAGGTGAAAAACATGATATTGAAAGAAGTCTTGAATGGACTTGAAATTGAAGAAATAAAAGGATCATTAGAAAAAGAAATATCAGGTGTTGCATTTGATTCAAGAGTTGTATCTAATGACTATTTATTTGTAGCTATTAAGGGATTTAAATCAGATGGACATGATTATATTGAACAAGTTATAAATAAAGGTGCCACAGCTATTATAGTGGAAAATGATGTAAAAGTTAAAGAGGATATTACTATTATTAAGTTAAAGGATAGTAGGGCTAGTTTATCTAAAGTAAGTGCAAATTTTTATGGAAATCCTTCTAAATATATGGATATGATTGGAATAACAGGAACTAATGGAAAGACTACTATTACTTATTTAATAAAGAGTATATTTGAGAAGAGTAGTAAAAGAACGGGTATAATAGGTACTATTGGCAATATTATAGACGGTGAACTTATTAAGACAGAAAATACTACTCCAGAATCTACAATTATTCAAAAAAGCTTAAGAGATATGGTAGATGCAAATGTTGATAGTTGTGTAATGGAAGTATCATCTCATTCGTTGGATTTAAAAAGAGTTGAAGATTGTAATTTTGATGTAGGCGTTTTTACAAACTTAAGTAGAGATCATTTAGACTATCATGAAACCTTAGAAAATTATTTTGAGGCAAAATTAAAACTTTTCTTTATGACTAAAAGAGCAAATATTATCAATAATGATGACAGTTATGGTGCTGAAATCGTAAATAGAATTGCTAATTTAAACACTCCTACTATTACTTATGGAATTGAAAAAGAATCTGATATTTTTGCTACAAATATTGACTACCACTTAGAAGGAGTAAAATTTACTTTAAATACACCTAAGGGAAAAATAGATATTCATCTAAATATACCAGGAGAATTTAGTGTCTATAATGCATTAGCTGCAGCTAGTTGTGGTTATGTTTATGATATTGGTCTAGAGGATATTAGAGATGGCTTAGAAATGGTCGAAGGTGTAAAGGGTAGATTTGAAATTGTTCCTACAAATAGAGATTTTACTGTTATTATAGATTTTGCTCATACTCCAGATGGACTTGAAAAGGTATTGACTACTATTGAACAGTTTGCAGAAGGAAGAGTAGTTACATTATTTGGAGCAGGTGGGAATAGAGATAAGACAAAGAGACCGATTATGGGTGAAACAGTTGCTAAGCATGCTGATTTTTCAATTGTTACTTCAGACAATCCTAGGAATGAAGATCCAGCAAAAATAATAGAAGATATAATCGAAGGTGTAGAAAAGGTAAGCAAAAATTATATATCTATTGTTGATAGGAGAGAAGCAATTAGATATGCTATTGAAAATGCTAAGCCAAAAGATATTATATTATTAGCTGGAAAAGGACATGAAACATATACAATCATTAAAGACGAAGTATTGCCATTTGATGAAAGACAAATTGTCCTTGATATACTAAAAGACATGGAAAATTAGTTTCACTTACTAGAGAGGAGAAAGAACAATGGTTGAATACACAGATGCAATAAGGACTATTCTTATTTCTTTTGCAATAACCATTATATTGGGTCCTATTTTGATACCTTTATTAAGAAAGCTAAAAATTGGTCAAAATGTAAGAGATAATGGTCCAAAAACTCATTTGAAAAAAAGTGGGACTCCAACAATGGGTGGAGTTATAATGTTAATTGCACTTTTAATAACAGTACTTACATTTGGAAAGATTAACAAAGATATGTTCATTTTACTTATATCTACTTTTGGTTTTGGATTAATTGGCTTTGTTGATGATTACATAAAAGTTAAGAAAGAAAGATCACTGGGCTTAAAACCATATCAAAAGATAATTGGTCAAGTTATATTGGCAGTTTTCCTTGCAGTTTATCAGTCAAATACTTCAGTTTTAGGAACTAAGATAATAATACCATTTGTAGAAGGAAAATTCCTTGATTTAGGTCCTTTTTATGTACCATTTATAGCATTTGTTGTTGTTGGCACTGTAAATAGTGTCAATTTAACAGATGGTTTAGATGGCTTAGCTTCAGGAGTTACCCTAATAATTATGGCTTTTTTCGGATTAGTGGGACTTAATTGGGGAATGTCAAGTATTTCTATTTTTTCTGCTGCAATGACTGGAGCTTGCTTAGGTTTTTTAATTTATAATTCTTATCCTGCTAGGGTTTTTATGGGAGATACTGGTTCTTTGGCTTTAGGAGGAGCTGTATCAGCCATAGCCATACTTCTAAATCTACCATTAGTAATACCGATAGTTGGATTTATATATTTTATTGAAGCAATATCTGTAATAATCCAAGTATTGTCTTTTAAATTGACGGGCAAAAGAGTCTTTTTAATGGCACCTCTACATCATCATTTTGAACAAAAAGGATGGCCAGAAACTAGAGTTGTCGCAGTATTTTGGATTGCAACGGTTATATTTTGCTTAATTGGAATTGTAAGTATTAACTAAAAGAGAAAGTCAGGTGATTTCTTTGAATTTAAAAGAAAAAAATGTACTAATATTAGGCTTAGGAATTAGTGGAGTATCAACAGTAAAGACGTTAAATAGATTGGGAGCAAATATTGTATTAAGTGATTTAAAAAAAGAAGAAGAACTAAAGGATTTTCTATCAGAGATAAGCAATTATCCAGTCAAATTATATCTTGGAACTAATTGTTTACCATTAGACAATATTGATTTAATAGTAAAAAGTCCTGGGATACCACTTGAAATACCAATCATAAATGAAGCAAAGGCTAAAAATATTGAAGTAATAACAGATATAGAATTAGCATATAGGCTAATCCCTGAAAATAAGTTTATAGCTATTACAGGTACTAATGGGAAAACCACAACTACCACACTGACAGGAGAAATAATAAATAAAGCTGGATATAATTGTCATGTGACGGGCAATATAGGCATAGGAATACTTTGGGAAGCTATTAACTCTGATAAGGAAGATATATTTGTCATAGAGACTAGTAGCTTTCAATTAGATAGTACTATAAATTTTAAGCCAAAAGTGAGCGTGATTATAAACATAACACCAGATCATTTGAATTGGCATAAAACATATGACAATTATATTAATGCTAAGAAGAAAGTATTTAGAAATCAAGATAATGAAGACTTTGCTATACTAAATTATGATGATGAAATATTAAGAAATGCAGAAGATGAAATAATTTCAAATATAATATGGTTTAGTGTAAATAATGAGCTAAATAAAGGTGTATATATAAAGGATGAATATATCGTTATAAATGATGGAGAAAAATTAATAGAAATATTACCTTTTAAGGATGTAAAGATTCCAGGAAAACACAATTTAGAAAATGCTTTGGCTAGTATTGCCATTGCTTGGTCATTAGGTATAGATACATCTATAATGGCAGATGTATTGAGAACTTTTGAAGGGGTAGAGCACAGAATAGAGTATGTAACTTCTATTAATGATGTGAAGTTTTTTAACGATTCAAAAGGGACCAATTCTGATGCTAGTATTAAAGCAATAGAGGCTTTAGAAGGTCCAATAATTTTAATAGCAGGTGGAATGGATAAGGGAACTAGTTTCGATGATTTTATCAAATCTTTTAATGGTAAGGTTAAACAATTAATTCTATTAGGTGAAACTGCAAATAAAATAAAAGAAACTGCAAATAAATATGGATTCAATAATATATATATAGTAGATAGTATGAAAGAAGCAGTTGAGAAAAGTTATAAAGTATCAGAAGTGGGAGATGAAGTATTACTTTCCCCAGCATGTGCAAGTTGGGATATGTATAAGAGTTTTGAAGAAAGGGGTAGAGTTTTTAAAGAAGCTGTTTATAGCTTAAAGGAGGATTGATGATGGCAAAAAAAAGAGCTGGCGATTTTACTTTGCTCTTATCAACTATGCTATTGGTTTTCATTGGAATAATAATGGTTTTTAGTTCAAGTTGGCCTGATGCTATATATAAAATGGAGGATGGATACCATTTTTTAAAGAAACAGTTATTTGCAAGTATAATAGGATTATTTGCTCTTTTATTTTTCATGAATTTTAATTACAAGAACCTAAAAAAAATGGCTAAATTCATATTTTTTATAGCATTAGGTTCTGGGGGACTTATATTTACTCCACTTGGTGTAGAATTTAATGGAGCTAGAAGGTGGGTAGATATAGGTATTACAACATTTATGCCTTCAGATTTGATTAAAATTGGTTCTATTATATTTTTGGCTTATTATTTATCAAAGAGGAAAACGGATGTTACAAATTTTGCTAAAGGTTTACTACCATGTCTTTTAATTATAGGGGTTTCTTGTGGCTTAATTATATTACAAGATGACCTTGGTACAACCATAACTTTAGGATTGACGCTTATTAGTATGCTTTTTATTGCTGGTATGAGATGGAGTCATTTAATAGTACTAGGAGCTATAGGTGGATTGGGAATGTATAAGGCTATATCGGGAGAAGAATTTAGGGCAATGAGATTTAAAGCTTTTTTAGATCCATTTGCGTATAAAGATACCTTTGGATGGCAACCAGTTCAATCTTTATATGCTCTTGGATCAGGTGGTCTTTTTGGTTTGGGTTTAGGAAAAAGTAGACAAAAGTTTTTTTATATTCCAGAACCATACAATGATTTTATATTCTCTATAATTGGTGAAGAGTTGGGTTTTCTAGGTTCTTTAACAGTTATGATGCTTTATTTACTATTGATATGGAGAGGGATAAAGATTGCTTTAAATACAGATGATCTATTTGGTTGTCTTTTGGCTTCAGGTATTACTGCGCTTATAACTATTCAAACACTAATCCACATAGCAGTAGTTACATCATCTATTCCTACTACAGGGATACCACTACCACTTATTAGTTTCGGTGGTACATCTTTAATACTGTATATGGGTTCGATTGGAATACTACTAAATATTTCAAGACATGCTGAATTAGATAGGAGTTGAAATATATGAAATTTATGATAACCGGTGGAGGGACAGGTGGACATATTTATCCTGCACTAGCCATTGCCAATGAGATTAAAGAAAGATACAGTGATGCAGATATATTGTATGTTGGAACGGAGAAAGGCTTGGAAAGTGAATTAGTTCCAAAAGAAGGATTTGATTTTAAAACTATTAGAGTTAAAGGATTTCCTAGGAAAATTTCCATAGAAGCATTTTCAACAATAAAAGAATTATTCTTAGGACTTAATGATGCAAAAAAAATAATTAAAGAATTTCGTCCAGATGTAGTTATAGGTACTGGTGGATATGTTTGTGGCCCAGTAGTATATATGGCTAGCAGAAAAAAAACACCTACCATCATTCATGAACAAAATGCTTTTCCTGGCATTACAAATAAAATCCTTTCTAGATATGTTGATAAGATTGCTGCAAGTTTCGAAGAGTCAAAGAAATATTTTAAGTACCCTGAGAAAGTTATCTTAACAGGGAATCCAGTTAGAAAGAGTTTAGCTACTGTAAATATAGAAAAAGCTTACAAAAGCCTCAATATAGACCCTAATATCCCTATGATACTTTCTTTTGGAGGAAGTGGAGGACAAAAGAGATTAAATGAAAGTATGGCATATGTTATAAAAGAAAATGCCAATAACCCAAATATTCAAATTCTTCATGTAACAGGAAAGAGATTTTTTGAAAGTTTTATAGAAGATATGAATAGTAGTGGTATTAAACTCAAAAGCAATATACAGATAATACCATACCTTTTCAATATCCCTGATGCTTTAAATATTGCAGATTTAGTTATTACTAGTGCTGGTGCTATAACACTTGCAGAGGTAACTGTTGTAGGAGTACCAAGTATTATAATACCAAAAGCTTATACAGCTGAAAATCATCAAGAATACAATGCTAGGGCATTACAAGAAAAAGGTGCAGGTGTTATGATTTTAGAGAAGGACTTAAGTGGAAAGGTACTAAATGATACAATATTAAAACTATTAAAAGATAGCAATAAACTTAAGACTATGGCAAAAAAAAGTAAAAGTTTAGGTAAAATAAAGGCTGTAAATGATATAGTAGATATTATAGATTCTTTAGTAAGATAATTAATAGTAACACCTTTTTTAGAATATGCATACTATATAAATATATATACATAGGCTTACATAAGCTGTTGCATATTCTGGAGGTGTGAGAATGGGAAAGTATATTATTAATGGAGATAAAAGATTAACAGGCGAAGTCAGTATTTTTGGTGCAAAAAATGCAGTATTGCCTATACTAGCAGCTACAGTTATAGGAAACAATCAAAGTACAATATATAATACTCCTAATTTAAGAGATGTAGAAATAATGAAAAAAATACTTATTTCTGTTGGCTGTATAGTTGAAAAAATAGACAATATAATGTATGTAGATTCAAGGCCATTAAATAGTTTTATTATACCAGATGATTTAGTTAGAGAAATGCGTTCCTCTATTATACTTATGGGAGCTATGCTTTCAAGATGTAAAGAAGTTTTAATTAGTTATCCAGGCGGATGTGAAATCGGGCCTAGACCAATTGATTTACATTTAAAAGCCCTAAAAGATTTAGGTACAGAAATTGAAGAATCCCATGGATTTTTACATTGTAAAACAGATGGTTTAAAAGGCTGTGATATTCAGTTAGACTATCCAAGTGTTGGTGCAACGGAGAACACCATATTAGCAGCTGTGTTTGCGGAAGGGACTACTATTATACGCAATGCGGCTAGAGAGCCAGAGATAGTAGAGTTACAAAATTATTTAAACAAATGTGGTGCAAGAGTATCTGGTGCGGGAACTAGTATTATAAAAATTGAAGGGGTAGAAAAATTTAATGATGTCAAACATACTGTGATTTCAGACAGAATAGAAGCAGGAACATTTATGGTAGCTTCAGCAATTACTGGAGGAGAAGTAGTTATAAAAAATATTGAGACAGATCATCTTCAAGCTATAACTGCAAAGTTAAGAGAATCTGGATCTCTAATATATAACGATTCTTCATCTATTAAAATTGTAGGACCTAGAAAGGTGAATTCAATTGAAATGATTCAGACGTTACCATATCCTGGATTTCCAACAGATATGCAAGCACAAATGATGGCATTATTAAGTATAGCAAATGGTACAAGTATCATTTCTGAAACTGTATTTGAAAATAGGTTTAAGCATGCTGAAGAATTAACTAGGATGGGAGCAAATATAAAGATCATTGGAAGAGTTGCAGTAATTAAAGGTGTAAAAGAGTTAACAGGTGCGAAGGTTAAGTCTAAAGACTTAAGGGGAGGAGCAAGTCTCGTGTTAGCAGGCCTTGCTGCAAAAGGTAGTACTGAGGTAGATAATATCCATCATATTGAAAGAGGATACGAAGATTTTGATTTAAAATTAAAAGAATTGGGAGCGGATATTAAAAAAGTAGATTAGCAGCGAATTGCTGCTTTTAATATATAATATAAGGACAAGCTTTTAGGTGGTGTATATATGAATGATATAAAAAAAGTCAATAGAAAAATCAAACGGAAGAGAAGGAGAGTATTATTTTTCACTCTATTATTAGTTATGGTGATTTTTTTCATAGTAGCTTTTAAAACTTCATTATTCACCATTTCAAAGATTGAAGTTCATGGCAACAAAAAAGTAACTACAGATAAAGTTGTTAAGGCAATTGGAAATCCTAATGGTGAAAATATCTTTAGAGTAAATAAAAAAGATATGATAAACAACTTACAAAAACACCCATATATTAAAACATCAATTATAAAAAGAAGGATTCCTAATAAATTGATAGTAGATATTACAGAAAGACAAGAGAGGGTTATTCTTGTATATGCAAGTTCTGGTATCTATTTAGATGAGGAAGGTTTTGTATTAAAGATTGAACCTTTATCAAAAGATGAGAAAATCCCCATCATTAAGGGTATAAGTACAGATAGTCATATAATAGGTGATAAGATTACAAGCAATCAAAGTAAGTACATTGATGATGTGTTGGACTTTGTGGATATAAGTATTAAGCTAAAATTACTAGAAAAAATGGGTCAAATGGACTTTTCTGACATGGAGGATATTACTATTCAACTTAATGATGGTATTATTGTTGATTTTGGGCCCTTAAATAATGTAGAATATAAATTAAGCTATATTAATGAAATATTAAAAGATGTAGAAGAAAAAAATATTCTTTGTAAATATATTTATTTAAATAGAGGAGATAATCCTGTTATCGTTATAGATAATAATTAGGGGGATTTAAATGAAAAATAACAAAGGGCAGATAGCTATAATGATTATTTGTGTTTTTTTAGGAATTATAGTAGCTATTCAAATAAAAACTGTAAATAAAACTGTGGGAGAAGGGTTATTGCCTACTCAGAGAGCTCAACAGTTAGCTTCTGAATTGAAGAAACTTCAAGATGAAAGAGAAGCCCTTAAAAAGGAGCTTGATGAATTAGAAGGCAAAATTAAACTATATGAAAAAGGAGAGGCAGATAAGAATATCTATACTGAAAATCTTTATAAGGACTTAGAGAAGTATAGAATGTTTGCTGGGAATCTAGATGTTGAAGGTCCTGGTATAGTTTTAGAAATTAATGATCCACCTATGGATATTCAATTTGGTGAAGAGTCTAGTATTGTAGATGAATTAGATATGATTTTACAGATTATTAGCGTATTAAATGCTTCTGAGGCTGAGGCTATTTCAATTAATGATCAAAGATATACTTCTTATACTGAAATAGTTAGAGCGGGTAATCATATTGAGATAAATGGAGTATCAGTAGGTCCACCTATAGTCATTAAAGCAATAGGTGATTCATCATTATTAGAGTCATCTCTATCTTTAAAGGGTGGTATATTATGGCATTTAGAATATTATACTGATTATATTGTTCAACTTAGACAGGAGAAAAGCATCAATATCCCTAAATATAGAAAGATAAAAGAATTCACTTTCGCCAAGCCAGTACCTGAATTAGTCAATTAACCTTAGGGGGATGGATATGGAAAAAGTTAAAAAGGTTAATATTATATTGTTAACTTTTAGCATTTTATTAGGATTTATGGTCATTATTCAATTGAAACAAAATGTAGAAAGCTATAATCTAGTTACATTGAGAACAATTCAAGTATCAAAAAATGAAATTGCAAATATTACAAAAGAGATAGAAGATATAGGAATACTCATTGAAGAAAAGAAAGATGAAATAAAGCGCATTGAGGATACAAAAGATGAAAGTAGTGCATATAGCATCTTAAATGAAGAATTATATAAGACCAAGGTTGCTTCTGGATTTTGCGATATGGAAGGCCCAGGAATAGTTATTGTAATGCAGGACAATCAAGCGGCAGAGATTGTAGGTTATGATATAAGTGATGATGTGATTCATGATATAGATATTTTAAATATTTTAAATGATTTAAGGATCGCAGGAGCTGAAGCTATCAGTATTAATGGGCAAAGAATCATGCCAATGTCAGAGATAAAATGTGGTGGTCCTAATATAAAAATCAATGGTAAAAGTTTGGCAACTCCTTTCGTAATTAAAGCAATTGGTAATCCTAAAACACTTTATGCATCTGTGAATGCTCCTAGTACTTATGGATATAAATTAAAAAACTTATATCAAATAAACATAGAAACAAGTATTGAGGATAAAATTAAGATTTCATCATATTCTGGAAATTTTATATTTAGAAATGCAAATCCTATAAAAGAGGGTGATTAATATGTTTTTCGCAATTATTGGTACTTTAATAGGTGTAGTTATAGGGCTACTTTTACCTGTAACTTATAGTCCTACTTATGCACTTTATGTTTCTGTTGCTATATTAGCTTGTCTTGACTCAGTATTTGGAGGTATAAGAGCAAATTTAGAAGATAAATTTGATGCCAAAATATTTGTATCTGGTTTTTTTGGTAATGCAATATTAGCTGCTTTTTTAGCATATATGGGTGATAGACTAGGAGTTCCATTGTATTATGCTGCTATATTTACTTTTGGTGGAAGGTTATTTGAAAACTTTGCAACAATAAGAAGATTATTGTTAAACAAAAAACTGACGAAAAAGTAGTATTTTAGTAGAATATTTTAACAATAGTTTTAACGGGGGGTGGATGAGGTATTTTAATTAATATAAAAGTTGGAAAGTCGAATTTTTATATTAATTAATTATTCAATTAAAAAGGGAATTCAAATGCTATGTCGAATATAATAATGTGATAAAATATAAAATAATAACAAAAGTTTTGGTAATAACATATTATTATAGAAATATGGGAGGAATAATTTTAGCTAATAGTGAAGGAGGTCAGTAATGTGTTTGACTTTGATGTAGAAATGGAACAATTCGCACATATTAAGGTTATTGGTGTTGGTGGAGGAGGAAACAATGCTATTAACAGAATGATTGAATCAGGAGTAAAAGGCGTTGAATTTATAGCTGTTAATACCGACAGACAAGCATTGCATTCGTCTAAAGCAGAAGTTAAACTGCAAATAGGAGAAAAACTTACTAAAGGATTGGGTGCCGGTGCTAATCCAGAAATAGGTATGAAAGCGGCTGAAGAAAGCAAGAACGAAATTTCAGATGCCCTTAAAGGTGCTGATATGATTTTTATTACTGCTGGAATGGGCGGGGGCACAGGTACAGGAGCTGCGCCAGTAGTTGCTGAAGTAGCAAAGGAAAATGGAATTTTAACTGTTGGTGTAGTTACTAAACCATTTACTTTTGAAGGAAAGAGAAGGATGGTTCATGCTGAAATGGGTATAGAAGAGTTAAAAGAAAAAGTTGATACATTAGTTACTATACCTAATGATAGATTATTACAAGTAGCAGAAAAGAGAACCACTATAGTAGAAGCTTTCTTAATGGCAGATGAAGTTTTAAAACAAGGTATTCAGGGTATTTCTGATTTAATAGCAGTTCCTGCACTTATTAATTTAGATTTTGCTGACGTTAAGACTATTATGAAAGATCAAGGTATTGCTCATATGGGTATAGGAACTGCATCTGGTGAAAATAGATCACAAGATGCTGCAAGACAAGCTATTCAAAGTCCTCTATTGGAGACTTCTATTGAAGGGGCTAAGGCAGTACTATTAAATATTACCGGTGGTGGTGACTTAGGTATATTTGAAGTAAATGAAGCTGCTGATTTGATTAGACAAGCGGTAGATCAAGATGCGAATATTATCTTTGGAGCAGGTATTGATGAAAATCTAAAAGATGAGATAAAGATAACTGTTATAGCTACAGGTTTTGGAGAGAAAAGACCTAGTAGAGTTTTCGAAAAATCTCAAAAAACTGAAAGTGAAGATAGATTAAAAGCTAGGGAAGAAGTGGCTAGTACTAAATTTGACATAGAAGATTTAGATATTCCAACTTTTTTAAGAAAAAAAGATAGATAAAAAAATAATATATTTGACAAAAAACGTTTCTTTAATCAATAAGAAACGTTTTTTTACATATAAGAAATGACAAAATTTTCTAGAATTATATTATATAATAGACATAAATCAGAATTACTATGAATAAAAGTAAAGTAGATGAATTAAAAAAAGGGGGGTTATTTTTGTATGTCTATGTAGAATACTTAATATTAGAGAATGCAATTATTAACTATATTATACTATATGTTACTAAAAAAATTAGTAGAACTGACACTACAAAATTAAGGATGCTATTATCTGCAGTTATAAGTTCACTATATACATTAGTATTTTTTTTCCCTTCACTTCATTTCATGACAAAGTTTAGCATCAAGATTTCTATATCTGTATTAATAATAGTATTGGCATTTAATCCAGAAAAATTAGGGACATTTTTAAAGCTGATAATAATTTTTTATGTAACATCTTTTTTATTTGCAGGTGCTAGCTTAGGACTTTTTTATTTTTTAAAATCAGATTCAGGTATATCTAATGGAAACTTTTATATTGTGGATTTTCCAGTAGAGATATTGGTATTAGCTGTAGTTATTTCGATTGTTTTGGCAAAGTATTTTATTAATTTTATACAGGTTAAACTAGGGAAAAAAGATATATTGACAAAGGTAACCATTAATTTGAACGAGAAAAAAGTTCAATTGGATGCCTTAGTTGATACAGGAAATTCACTGAAAGAACCTTTAACTCAAAAGCCTGTTATGATAGTAGAATATTTTGCAATTAAAGATATTTTACCTCAAAAGATTGAAAAGCTTTTTACTATCGATGGAGATATACAATTAGATACTGTTGCAGAAGTTATGTTTGAAATAAGTGACGAAGTTAAATTAAGAATTATTCCTTTTAAATCTTTGGGTAAGTCTAATGGAATGTTAATAGGTTTTAAACCTGATGAAATATCTATTAACGATGAGAAGTTTGATAAAAAGGTAAGAGAAGATGTGGTAGTAGGTATTTACAATGATAAATTGTCCGCAGATGATAAATATAAATGCTTACTCCATCCTGAAATTTTATATTAAGAGGAAGGCGAGAATATGAAGGGAATTATAAAGATAAGATTAAAAATAAGTTCGGTATTATTTAAGTTAGGTAGTAAAGTTGGAATTTTTAAAGAAATATTCTATATTGGAAGTGGAGAAGTATTGCCTCCACCATTAAAGCCAGAAGAAGAAATATCTCTAATTTCTAAGCTTAGAGAAGATGAATCTGTTAAAGGTGTACTGATAGAGAGAAATTTGAGACTAGTTGTCTATATAGCTAGAAAATTTGAAAACACAGGTGTATTGGTAGAAGATCTAATATCTATTGGAACTATAGGTCTTATTAAGGCAGTAAATACTTTCAATCCAGATAAGAATATCAAACTAGCAACATATGCTTCTAAATGTATTGAGAATGAAATACTAATGTATTTAAGAAGAAGTAGCAAATATAAAGGTGAAATATCTTTTGATGAACCATTGAATGTGGATTGGGATGGAAATGAATTGCTATTGTCTGATATATTAGGAACTGATAGTGATACTGTTTTTAAGTATTTAGAGGAAGAAGTAGATAAAGAACTTCTGAACCAAGCTATAGATAAATTATCAGGAAGGGAACAAAAAATAGTTGAATTAAGATTTGGTTTAAAAAATGGAAATGAAAAAACGCAAAAGGAAGTTGCAGATATATTGGGTATTTCTCAATCTTATATATCTAGACTTGAAAAGAGAATCATAAAAAGACTTAAAAAAGAAATGAGTAAAATGGTTTAGCTACTAGATAGTTCTAGTAGCTTTTTACTTAGTATTTATTCTTATATTGAATAAAAAATAGATTAAAGGTAATAATTTTATTACAAAAGGGGCAAAAAATCGCGAAAGGAATGAAGGATTAATGCGAAACAATAAAGTGGAAATTTGTGGTGTTAACACATCTAAATTACCTGTTTTAACTAATGCCCAAATGCAAGCATTATTTGTAAAAATTAAAAAAGGTGATATGAAGGCAAGGGAGGAGTTTATTAACGGCAATCTTAGATTGGTGTTAAGTATAATTCAGAGATTTAATAAAAGAGGAGAACATGTAGATGATCTTTTTCAAGTTGGTTGTATTGGGCTTATAAAGGCAATTGATAATTTTGATTTAAGTCAAAATGTTAGATTTTCCACTTATGCAGTTCCTATGATAATAGGAGAAATAAGAAGGTATTTAAGGGACAATAATTCTATAAGGGTAAGTAGATCTCTTAGGGATATTGCATACAGAGCATTACAAGCTAGAGATCAATTTATCAATAAAAATTCAAAAGAACCTACTATTACAGAAATAGCTGAAGAATTAAATATGCCAAAGGAAGATGTGGTTTTTGCATTAGATTCTATACAAGAGCCGATATCGCTATTTGAGCCAATATATCATGATAGTGGTGATGCTATATATGTAATGGATCAAGTAAAAGATGAAAAAAGTGAAGATGAGGTCTGGTTACAAGAAATAGCACTTAGAGAAGCATTAGATAAATTAAATGAAAGAGAGCAACATATACTTAATTTAAGGTTTTTTGAAGGAAAAACTCAAATGGAAGTAGCAGAAGAAATAGGTATATCACAGGCTCAAGTTTCAAGACTTGAAAAAAATGCCTTAAAACATATGAAAAAACTGATATAAATAAAACCATTACCTTACCATATTAGTAATATTTTCATCAGTGTTAAAAATATATATAAACTAAGTACAAAATTAGGTGGTGAGGTAATGGTTAAAATATCTGAATTAAAGGAAAAAGAAGTTGTAAATGTAAGAGATGGATCTATAGTTGGAATTATCGATGATGTTGAATTGGATTTAACTGCTGGAATAGTAAGGGCTATTATTATACCTAGTCCAGGGAAATTATTTAGTTTATTTAGTAAAAATCAAGATTTTGTAATTGAATGGAAGGATATTATTAAGATAGGAACTGATATTATACTAATAGATCTTAAGGGAGATGAATAAGTTATTGTTAGACAATTTATAAACTATATATTATAATACCTATATATATACTTTCTAGAAGGGGTGAGATGATGAAGTGTCCTTTTTGTGATTATTATGAGACTAAAGTTATTGATTCTAGACCTACTGATGAAGGACAGGCTATTAGAAGAAGGAGAGAATGTGTTAAATGTAATAAGAGATTTACAACTTATGAAAAGATAGAAGAAATACCCCTAATTGTTGTAAAAAAGGATGGTAATAGACAAACTTACAATAGAAATAAACTCCTTAATGGTATTATGAAGGCTTGTGAAAAACGTCCAGTGTCAATAAAAACTATCGAAGAAATAGTAAATAATATTGAAAAAACATTATACAATTCAATGGAAAAGGAAGTAACAAGCCAGCATATAGGTGAAATGGTAATGGATTATTTAAAGAATATTGATGAAGTATCCTATGTGAGATTTGCTTCTGTATACAGACAATTTAAAGATATTAATACTTTTATGGATGAATTGAAGAAATTATTAGATGAAGAGTAGGGACTTTACACTGTAGAGTCCCATTTCCATTAAATAAAGTGTTCTACAGTAAAGGCAATGATAAGTGGTATTTAAATTTATGGCAGGCAAATAAAAATATACTTATATTTAATGGAGTACCAAAGGAGAATATAACTGTAAGTAGAATCTGCACAAGTTGTAATGTTGATAAATTTTATTCTTATAGAAAAGAAAAAGGAACTAAGGAAAGAATGGTTGCCGCAATTAAGCTAGTTGGTTAATATTTAAAAAACAGAAAAAAGGTGATTGAATGGATTTATTTGAATATAGTATGGAAAGACAATTGAAAAAAGATGCACCCCTAGCTGAGAGAATGAGACCTTCTACTTTAGAGGAATTTGTAGGACAAGAGCATGTATTAGGTGATGGAAAGTTTTTGAGAAGATCTATTGTAGGCGATAGATTAGCATCTATGATTTTTTATGGTCCTCCTGGTACAGGAAAGACTAGTTTAGCTATGATTATTGCTAACACAACGAAGATGAAATTTGAGAAGTTAAGTGCAGTTACATCTGGTGTTAAGGATATTAGAAAAGTAACAGAAAATGCAGAAGAAGAGTTAAAATTGTACGGAAATAGAACTATACTATTTATTGATGAAATTCATAGATTTAATAAATCTCAACAAGATGCACTATTACCTTTTGTTGAAAGGGGAATACTAGTACTTATAGGAGCAACTACGGAAAATCCATATTTTGAAGTTAATAAAGCTCTTCTTTCTAGATCTGTAGTTATTAGACTTGAATCATTAACTAGAGATGATTTAAAAGTTCTTATTAATAAAGCTTTAACTGATAAAGAAAAAGGACTGGGAAATTATTTTTTAAAAGTAAGCGAAGATGCTATTGAGTGTCTTATTACTGTTGGTGATGGTGATGCTAGAATTGTTTTAAATGCGCTGGAATTAGCAGTACTAACTACTCCTAAGAGTGAAGATGGAGTTATTTATATAGATAGTGATATAATTAAGGATTGCATTCAGACTAAGGGTATTAAGTATGATAGTAGTGGAGATGAGCACTATGATACTGTATCGGCATTTATTAAGTCTATGAGAGGTTCAGATCCAGATGCAACACTTTATTGGTTAGCTAAGATGATTGAAGGTGGGGAGGACCTAAAGTTTATAGCAAGGCGTATTATCATATGTGCTTCTGAAGATGTAGGCAATGCTGATCCCCAAGCTCTTACTATTGCTGTATCTGCGTTTAAGGCAATAGATATAATAGGTATGCCTGAAGGTAGAATTCCATTAGCTCAGGCGGCGGTGTATGTGGCTTGTGCACCAAAGAGTAATGCTTCATATGTAGGAATTAATAGTGCATTAGAAGACATTAGAAATAATGAAATTGGCGATATTCCAAAATATTTAAAAGATGCTAGCTATAAGGGAGCAAAAAAATTTGGCCATGGTATTGGGTATAAATACCCGCATGATTACCCAAATAGCTATGTAAAGCAACAATACTTACCAGATGAATATATAGGTAAAAAGTATTATAACCCTACGAGCAATGGATATGAAAAGATAATTAGTGAAAGACTTAAAGAATTGTTTGACAAAAAGGATTAATAAAACTATAATAGTAAATAATAAGTTAAAGACAGTGAAGGGAAGAGTATGTATAAGGGAAGTTTTAGCGAGTTGGTGATAGTGTAAGACCAATACCTAACTTATACTGAAGAACATCCTAGAGTTTCTAACCGAAATCTTAAGTGAAAGTAGGCTTAGACGGATTCACGCCGTTATTAGTGATAGGTATGAAATGTACTAAAATGAGTGGCTATTTACATAGCAATTAGGGTGGTACCACGAACCTTTCGTCCCTTTATAAGGATGAAAGGTCTTTTATTTTTTTGAAATAAAATAATGATTTTAAGAAAGGAGAATATTTATGGATAGGGTAGACATTAAAAAGATTTTTAGAGAGACAGATAAATATTTAAATAAAGAAATACGAATAGAAGGTTGGATTAGAACATTAAGATCCTCTAAAGCTTTTGGTTTTATCGAAGTTAATGATGGAACTTTTTTTAAAAATCTTCAAGTTGTTTTTGATGAGAAGTTAGATAACTTTAAGGAAATAACAAAATTACCTATTAGTTCGTCTATAGTGGTAGAAGGAGTTTTAGATCCTACTCCAGAGGCAAAACAGCCTTTTGAAATAAAAGCTACAAATATAAAAGTTGAGGGATATTCTTCACCAGATTTTCCACTTCAAAAGAAAAGACATAGTTTTGAATATTTAAGAACTATAGCTCATTTAAGACCAAGAAGTAATGCTTTTTCAGCAGTATTTAGAATAAGATCATTAGTTGCCTATGCAATACACAAGTTTTTCCAAGAGAGAGGCTTTGTTTATGTTCATACCCCAATTATTACTTCTAGTGATGCTGAGGGTGCTGGAGAAATGTTTAGGCTTACAACATTAGATTTAAATAAATTACCACTTGATGAAGACAATAAAATTGATTTTAGTGAAGATTTCTTTGAAAAAGAGACAAATTTAACTGTAAGTGGACAATTAGAAGCAGAAGCCTATGCACTAGCTTTTAGAAATGTATACACATTTGGGCCAACTTTTAGAGCTGAAAATTCTAATACAGCAAGACATGCAGCAGAATTTTGGATGGTGGAACCAGAAATTGCTTTTGCTGATTTAAGAGATGACATGGAACTGGCAGAAGATATGATGAAGTATATCATTAATTATGTAATGGAAAATGCAAGGGAAGAAATGGAGTTTTTCAACTCTTTTGTAGATAAAGGCTTATTTGATAGACTTGATAATGTAGTAAATTCTGATTTTGAACGTATAACTTATACTGAAGCAGTTGAATTACTTTTAAAATCAAAAGAGAAATTCCAATATCCTGTTAAATGGGGAATAGACTTACAAACTGAGCATGAAAGATATATAACTGAAAAAATATTTAAAAAACCAGTGTTTGTAACTGATTATCCAAAGGATATAAAAGCTTTTTATATGAGATTAAATGATGATGGAAAGACTGTAGCAGCTATGGACTTATTAGTACCAGGAGTTGGAGAAATAATCGGGGGAAGTCAAAGGGAAGAAAGATTAGATATACTTGAAAAGAGATTAGAAGAACTAGGTATGGATAAGGAAAACTATTGGTGGTATTTAGAGCTTAGAAAATATGGTGGTACTAAACATGCTGGATTTGGCTTAGGTTTTGAAAGAGCTATTATGTATATAACTGGTATGAGTAATATTAGAGATGTAATACCTTTCCCAAGGACTGTAGGGTCAGCTGAATTTTAATAAATGTACCTTGATTTAATATTTTATATCTGTTATAATACGTTTCAAATTGACTTATTGAAATTTGTAATATAATAGTAATGCTTTGAAAGGAAGTAGTAAGCCCCATCTTCATACAGAGAGCTGCTGGTTGGTGAAAAGCAGTAGAAGTAAAGCTGAACTCGTCCTTGAGCTGTTAAGGTGAATTGTACGTAGCCTTAGCCGGTTGAAACCGTTAAAATTATGAGTGGGTAGATATATTGTCTACCAATTAGTGTGGTACCGCGAAGATTGCCTTCGTCTCTATATTTGAGATGAAGGTTTTTTTATTTAAAAAATTGAAGGAGGTTATGAAATGACAGAGTATAATCCAAAGCAGATTGAAAAAAAGTGGCACGATATTTGGGATGAAAAAGAAGTATTTAAAACAAGTAATGATAAGTCAAAGCCAAAGTTTTATGCATTAATAGAGTTTCCTTATCCATCAGGTCAAGGTCTTCATGTAGGTCATCCAAGACCTTATACAGCTCTTGATGTTGTGTCAAGGAAGAGAAGATTTCAAGGATACAATGTATTATATCCTATGGGTTGGGATGCTTTTGGTTTGCCAACTGAAAATTTTGCTATTAAGAATAAAATACATCCAAAAGTAGTTACAGAAAAAAATGTGGCTAGATTTAAGAGTCAACTTAAATCAATAGGTTTTTCTTTTGATTGGTCAAAGGAGATGAATACAACAGATCCTGGATATTATAAGTGGACTCAGTGGATATTTTTAAAGATGTTTGAAAAAGGCCTAGCATATAAGCAAGAGATGCCAATAAATTGGTGTACATCTTGTAAAGTTGGATTAGCTAATGAAGAAGTTGTAAATGGTGTATGTGAGCGTTGTGGAGGAGAAGTAGTTCATAAGGTAAAAAACCAATGGATGCTTAAAATTACAGAATACGCTGATAGACTTATAAATGACTTAGAAATGGTTGATTATATAGAAAGAGTTAAAGCGCAGCAAATAAACTGGATTGGTAGATCTAAGGGAATGGAAGTGGATTTTCAAATAAGTGGTACTGATAAAAAGTTGAGGGTATTTACTACACGTCCAGATACACTTTTTGGTTCTACTTATATGGTAATATCTCCTGAACATCCTCTTATCAATGAGTATAGTGATAGAATATCAAATATGGAAGAAATAAGAAGGTATCAAGAGGCAAGTAGTAAAAAATCCGATTTTGAAAGAACAGAATTAGTTAAGGAAAAAACGGGAGTAGAGATAAGTGGATTAAAAGCAATAAATCCAGCTACAGGTAAAGAAATACCTATTTGGACATCTGATTATGTTCTTATGAGTTATGGAACAGGAGCAATAATGGCTGTACCAGCTCATGATAGTAGAGATTGGGAATTTGCAAAGAAATTTAATTTACCAATTGTAGAAGTGGTAAGAGGAGGAAACGTAGAAGAGGAAGCTTATACCGATACTCAAACTGGTATATTAGTAAATTCTGGTTTCTTGGATGGGTTGGAAGTAGATAGGGCAAAGGAAAAAATAAGCAATTGGTTAGAAGAAGAAGGATTAGGTAAAAGAAAAACTAATTATAAATTAAGAGACTGGGTGTTTTCACGCCAAAGATATTGGGGAGAACCAATTCCTCTAGTTTATTGTGATAAATGTGGTTGGGTACCTATACCAGAAAATGAACTTCCATTAATGTTACCAGAAGTTGAAAACTATGAACCAACTGATAATGGAGAATCACCACTAGCTAAGATTACAGACTGGGTAGAGACTACTTGTCCTAAATGTGGTGGAAAAGCTACAAGGGAAACTGATACAATGCCTCAATGGGCAGGGTCATCATGGTACTTCCTAAGATATATAGATCCACATAATGAAAATGAAATAGCAAGCAAGGAAGAACTTGATTATTGGCTTCCTGTTGATTGGTACAATGGAGGAATGGAACATACAACTCTACACTTACTATATTCAAGATTTTGGCATAAATTCTTATATGATATAGGAGTTGTTAATTGTCCTGAACCATATAAGAAGAGAACTTCTCATGGTATGATTTTGGGTGGAAATAATGAAAAAATGTCTAAATCAAGAGGTAATGTAATAAATCCTGATGACATAGTTAATGAATATGGTGCAGATACTTTAAGAACATATGAAATGTTTATAGGTGACTTTGAAAAAAGTGTGCCATGGTCTGAAAATGGAGTTAAAGGTTGTAAGAGATTCTTAGATAGAGTTTGGAGACTTCAAGATATAGTTGTTGAAGGAGACAATTATACAAAAGAGTTAGAAACTAGTATCCATAAGGCAATAAAGAAGGTATCTGAAGACTATGAATCCTTGAAGTTTAATACAGCTATAGCAACTTTGATGTCATTATTAAATGAATTTAATGACTTAGGTAGAGTTAATAAGAGTGAGATGAAGACTTTCTTAATATTGTTAAATCCAGTAGCACCACATATAACTGAAGAGATTTGGGACAGATTAGAATTAGGTGGAATGCTACATGATACTACTTGGCCAGAGTGGGATGAAGAAAAAACTGTAGAGGATGTAGTAGAGATAGCAGTTCAAGTAAATGGTAAAGTTAGAGCAAAAGAAATGATATCTATTAATGATAGCAAGGAAGATGTTAAAGAAAAGATTCTTAAAAACGAAGTAGTCAGAAACCATATTGAAGGAAAAAATATTATTAAAGAAATATATGTACCAGGAAAAATATATAATATAGTAGTTAAGTAAATGGAGGATTATCCTCCATTTACAATATGGGGGTATGGTTATGAGCAAAATAAAGATAATTACTGATAGCACAAGCTATATTACTAAAGAATATGCTAAAGATAATGATATATCTGTAGTTCAGCTTAGTTATACTTTTGGCGGAGAAACAAAAATGGAAGGTTTTCCAGGACAGTTCGATGAATTCTTCGATACGTTAAGCAAAACAACATCCTTCCCAACAACATCTCAACCATCAGTAGGTACTTTTGTTGAAGAATATGAAAAAGCTCTAACTGACTATGACGAAGTATTAGTTTTAACCTTTTCTTCAAAATTAAGTGGGACTTTTAATAGCGCTCTCATGGCAAAAGAAATGGTTGATAAGGATAGGATAACTGTGATTGATACAGAACAAGCAGTAGGAAATTTAAAATTTTTGGTTGAAGATGCTGTAATGATGGCAAAGAAAGGCCTAAAAATGGAAGAAATAGTGCAATCTATTGAATCCCAAAAGGAAAAAATGGAGATATATCTTACTGTTGATACATTAGAATATCTAAGACGAGGTGGGAGACTAAGTAATATAAAATCAGCAATTGGCACAATTTTAAATATAAAGCCAATAATAGAATTAAAAGATGGTAGGCTTCAATTGTTAGAAAATGTTAGAGGAAAGAAAAAAGCTTTAAATATGATTATAGACAAAGTACCTTCCTATGCTAAGAGGATAAGCATTTCTCATATATTTAACGAAGAAGAAGCACTAGAGTTCAAGAAGATTGTTGAAGAGAGATGTACGAATGCTATAGTAACAATAGATGAAATAGGGCCAGTTATAGGAGGCCATTTAGGTCCCAAAGGTATAGGTGTTTGTTTTAAATATTAAGATAAATTATATTTTAAAATAGAGAAAGTATGATATAATTAAGTTGTTAATTGTGTAACTATCTATAATTTGGAGGTGCTCGTAAATGAGAAAAATATTAGTTACAGGAGCTCTTGGTCAAATTGGATCTGAACTGACTCTTGAGTTGAGAAAGATATACGGTACAGATAATGTTATTGCAAGTAGTAGAAGAAAAAAAGAAGAACAAAAAGAAGTAATTGAATCAGGTCCATTTGAAATAGTTGAAGTTACAAATGCAAAACAAATGGCAGAAGTAGTACAAAAACATAAGGTGAATACTATCATTCACTTAGCAGCTCTACTTTCAGCTGTAGGAGAACAAAAGCCACAACAAGCATGGGACATAAATATGAATGGCTTGTACAATGTATTAGAAGTAGCAAGAGAAGAAAATTGCTCAGTATTTACTCCTAGTTCCATCGCAGCATTTGGACCTTCAACACCAAAAGACAAAACACCACAAGATACTATTCAGCGTCCAGGAACTATGTATGGTGTTACAAAGGTAGCAGGAGAAGTACTATGTGATTATTATTTCAAAAAATTTGGTGTAGATACTAGAGGGGTTCGTTTCCCAGGTCTTATTTCATATGCAACATTGCCAGGTGGAGGAACAACTGACTACGCTGTTCATATTTATTATGATGCAATAAAACAAGGAAAGTATACAAGCTTTATAGACAAAGGTACTTATATGGATATGATGTACATGCCTGATGCATTGAACTCAATTGTTACTTTAATGGAAGCAAATCCAGACAAATTAATCCATAGAAATGCATTCAATATTTCAGCTATGAGTTTTGAACCAGAAGATATAGCTGCTGAAATTAAAAAACATATCCCTGAATTTGAAATGGATTATGATGTAGATCCTGTAAGACAATCAATTGCTGAATCATGGCCAAACTCCCTTGATGACTCTGCTGCAAGAGAAGAATGGGGTTGGGATCCAAAATATGATTTAGCTAGCATGACTACAGATATGTTAGAAAAATTAAAAGTAAAATTAAATAAATAAATTAAAAAAACTCCTATACGTAAAAGTATGGGAGTTTTTTAGTAAACCAAATTATACTTTTTAAATATAATATATTAGGTTTACTAATTAAGTCTATAAAGAAGGGAGAAAAATGTTATTAAAAGAAAAAGATTTTCCATGGCATTATGAGCCAATATTTTGTATTACTTGTGATATTGATTGGGCATCTGATGATGCTTTAGAAATGTTTTTAGATATTGTTAAAGATTACAATATTCCATTGACTATGTTTTTAACTCATTCAAGTCCATTAATTGTAAATATAATAAATAAAAGAAATATTGATGTAGGAATACATCCGAATTTTTTAAAGGGGAGTAGTCAAGGAAGTTCTTATAAAGAAATTATAGAATACTGTAAAGCTATACTTCCTAAAGCTATACTTCCTAAAGCTATATGTTTTCGTTGTCATAGGTATTTTGATGTCAACGATATTACTGAAATTTTATATAACGAAGGTTTTCTATATGATTCAAATCTATGTACATTTACTGAAAGTATAGATCCATTTGTTCATAGATCTGGAATTATTAGATTTCCAGTATATTTTGAAGATGGTGCTTATCTTTATCATAATGGTGATTTAGATTTCAATAAGGCTTATAAAGAGCTTTTTTCTAAGCCTGGTCTTATGGTTATAAACATTCACCCAATGCATATGGTTCTAAATAGTCCAAATTTTATATATTCAAGAAAAATAAAAGACAGTAAGTCAAGAGAAGAATGGAATAATTTATCTAGAATTGAGTTAGAGGAAATGCAATATAAGGGGAGAGGAATAAAAGATTATATAATTGATATTTTCGATTATATAAGATTAAACAGATTTAAAGTTTATAATCTAAAACAAATATATGAAATAACAATTAAATCTAGTTCAAAAATTTGAACTAGATTAAACTGTTACATAAGTTTTATAATCGTTAGTTTTAGTTATTATTTTACAATTTTTCAGAAACTCTGTCTCACTGATTTTCCATGAGTGGTCATTTAAATCATTTCTTCTACATACAACATGATTAAATCTATCAGTAGCATAAATTTTAAATCCTTTTTTTATAGAATCATTAAGGAAATTGGTATCTTCGCTTTTGTTTAAATCTCTAAATCTAACTTTTTCAAACACTTCTTTTTTAAAGGTTAAAGTTGAGCCTGCAACATAATCAATAAATCTATTATCCATATTAGGATATCTTAAAGTTAGTAGTTTTTTATCCTCTAGATATGCATATAGACTATATTTTCCTAGTATGTGAGCGTTAGTATATTTAAATGCATTTAACATATCAACTAAATAATTAGGAGCATAATAATCATCATCATCAAATTTTGATATACATTCATATTTAGAATTATCTACAGCAAAATTTAAACAGCTACCTAGTGGTTTTTTTTCAGGTAATTGAAAAATCTTTATGTTTTTATATTTTTTTGCTTTTTCAATCCATTTATCAATATTCATTGAGTCATTATTGAGTATTACAATAAGCTCTTTTTTTGAATATGATTGAGATAGAAAATTATTAAAAACATTTTCCATATTTTCAGTTCGTTTCGTACATGTAATCACGCTAACTCCTTCAGCTTTTTTATCATAATTAATTTTTAATGTATTTAATATTTTTTCAAATCTTTGTTTATAAGTGTGATTTTCAAAAACCTTTCTTTGACCAAGCAGTGATATCTTATCAGATGATTCTTTGTCTTTTAAAATGAGTTCGATGTTTTTATATACATCCTGTTTAGTTTTACATAATAAGACGATATTGTCAAAATAATTTTTAATCCCCAATGAATAGCTACTAACAATTGGAATTCCACTTGCCAATACTTCAAAAACTCTTCTAGAAAAGGTAGTTGGACTTTCATCTACAGAATTTACATTTAGTAGTAATTTATATTTTTTATATTCCTCAACAATTTTGTTATATGGCAGACTATCTTTTATATAAGGTTTAAAAATTTCAGGAAACTTGTTTAAATCACCATTTTGCCTGTAAAATCTATCATAAATATTTAAATCATATTTCATTGCTGGTATTAACAACATATTTATATAATCTTTTCTTTTATTAAATTTTTTATACCAGCCTCCAGCAAATAAAATATCACCTTTTTTTTCAAGATCTTTGTTTACTGGATTGTGTATTCTTGGCTGTGCAGCAAAGGGTAATAGATAAATGTTGTTGTGATTTAATATTTTTTTGTATTTAGGCATACAATTAAAATCTGTTGTAAATACATAATCAAAATATTTTGCAGAGTCAATAAAAATATCAAAATCATTAGGATCCTCTTTTGCCCAAAATACAGTTGGTATTTTATGTTCATTACACCATTCAGTTAATTCTTTTATATATTTGTTATTATACATATTAATATTTGCTATTTTACCAGCCCATTCACCATTAAATCCAAGCCAAGCAGATTCAACAAATAAAAATTGAGGTTTTAGTTGTTTTATAGTATTCTTCCAATTATTTATACCTAATTGAACAAGATTACATTCATATTTAAAACATTCATAACTAAATTCATCAAGGATGCAAGCTACATTAATATTATTATTAATATTAAAATCTTTTAGTTTAGAAATATTTCTAATAGTTTTATTTACAACTGGACTTTTAGTTTCTTTAAATTTACCACGAATTCTTATTTTTTTATTTGTAATACTTTTAGCATTCATATTAAACACCTTACTTTAATTATTTGCATATTTTATATAGTCTTTGGTATTTCCTACAACGTTACAATATCTTTTCAAAAGCTCATCATCACTAATTTTCCAAGTGTGTTTATTTTTTGAAGGATATCTCATATATACATGATTATATTTGCTAGTAGAATATATCCTTATTCCACTTTGTAAACAGTCTCTACAGAAATTCACATCTTCAGCTGCAGACATATCTCTAAATTTTATTTTGTTAAAAACACTTTTTTTGGCAACTAATGTAGAGCCATTTACAAAGTTAACAAATCTTTTTTCTAATCCAGGGTCCCTTAAAGCAAGTGTATTTGATTTAACAAAATACACAATAGTAGTACCTTTACCAACCACACTAGCTCTTGAAACTTTAAAACCACTAATTGCTTCAGATAAATATTTTGGCCCATAATAATCGTCATCATCAAATTTTGCAATATAATCATATTTTGATTTTGATACACCATAATTAAGACATTTTCCTAGAGAAATTTTTTCATCAAGTTTAAATATATTTATATTATTTATTTCACCTATTTTTGATTTCCAATCTTCTATATTTATATGATTGTTATTTATTATGATAATCAACTCTTTTTCAGTAAAGTTTTGTCTTTCATAATTTTCTATGATATTTTTAAGTGCGTTTGGATTATTAGTACATGTAATAACAGAAACACCTCTTAAGCTTTTAGATTCTTTAAGCTTTTTATTTTTTTTATTTATAAAATTTTTTAGACATGTATTAACTACTTTACTCATATTGTCACCTACCTAATTTAACAAATGAAAATTACCAAAATTATATACGATTATTCCATTTAGCATAAAAGAAATTGAATCTAATATGTTTTTTGAATCGAGTATTATTGGATTTCTCATTGTTCTTAAAACAAGTTTAGGATCTAAACTTTTAAACTCATCGTGATCTGTTAGTATAATTAGTAGATTAGAATCTTTTAATGACTCTTCTTTAGTTTCAATACAGCAGTTTTTAACAACAGGATCATAAACTTGAAAATCACAATTAAGTTCTTTTAATTTATTTATTATTTGAATAGAAGGACTATTTCTAGTATCATCGATATTACCTTTATAGGCGACACCCCAAAGGGTCACTTTAGGAGATGGAATATAATTTATTATTTTTTTTGCTAATGAAGCTATATAGTTAGGCATGTTTTCATTTATTTTTCTTGAAAGGACAATTATACTAGAAGAATCATTTTTATCCTTTAATACAAAGTAAGGGTCTACTGGTAAACAATGTCCTCCAACTCCAGGGCCTGGTGATAAGAAATTAACTCTAGGATGTTTGTTTGCTAGATTGAAGACTTTTAAACTGTTTATTTCAAGTTCGTTACATAGAATAGAGAGTTGATTTGCAAGGGCAATATTAACATCCCTGTAAATATTTTCTGCTATTTTGGTCATTTCAGCTGTTTTTGAATCTGTTATAAAAATATTTCCTTTAACGAAAGTTTTATAAAAAGTTGAAACTACTTTTTCACATTTATCTGTAACTCCGCCTATTATTCGGTCATTGTAAACTATTTCATTAAAAATATTTCCTGGCAAAACTCTTTCTGGGCAGTAGGCTAAATAAATATCTTCTCCTATATTAAATCCTCTATTTTCTATTGCTGGTTTGATTATATTTTTAATTGTACCAGGTGGTACTGTTGATTCAATAATTATCATATTACCTGGACAAACACAAGGTAATATGGATTCCATTGCATTAGATACATAATGCATATTACAAGAGAAATTGTCGTCTAAGGGGGTTGGTACACATATAATATAAGCATCAGCACTTTCAGCTGTAGTTTTTGCTATAATTTTATTTTGGGAAATTAAAGTTTTTAATGTGGAGTCTAATTTGTTTTCATTTATAGGAACAAGGCCTTTATTTATCATATCAACTACCGACTCATTTATATCAATTCCAACAACATTATGACCATTTAAAGCTAATATACATGCAGTAGGAAGTCCAATATATCCTAGTCCAACAACACATACTTTCATATTATCACCTCAAATTTTACTTATTCCTGTTTTTATAATATGAGTCTATTTATGACTTGTTACATCAATGTAATTATTTAGGATATAGTTGATGCTTTTTTCTTTACATATAATTTTACAATATTTAATCAAATATTCATTTGGAATTTTCCAGCTATGGTTGTTATTTGAGTTTCTAATATAAAGGTAGTGATGAATATTGGATGAATAGATTTTGTAACCTTTTTTTATAGCATCTTTACAAAACTCTAAATCTTCTCCTAAATTTTTAGGTTTAAAACGTATATCATCTAATATTTCTTTTCTAAAAATTAAGGTTGAACCTTCAACTCTATAAACGTATCTATTATCTCTATTATTATTTTTTATTGCTAAAGTATTATCTTTTTCAAAATATACAAAAGTACTAGATTTTCCAACTATGTCAGCATTGGTGTATCCTAATGCTTTAATAGAATCAGACAAATATTTTGGGGCATAGTAGTCATCATCGTCAAATTTAGAAATAATAGGATATTTACTTTTATCTACCGCAAAGTTTAAACATTCACCAAGGGTTATTTTTTGATTTAGTTGAAAAATCTTTACATTACTTTGTTTATCAATTTTATATTTATCTATTTCTAATGAATTATCATTTAGTATGATGATTAATTCTTTTTTTTGATAGACTTGTCTATTATAATTATTTAATATGCTTTGATATTTATTTTTTTTATTTGTACAAGTAATTACGGATACACCAATATCAGTATTTATATTTTCATATAATGATGGATTTATTTTAATTTTAGTACATTTATTAACTGGATATAAAATATTCACTTTTTACCTCCATAATATTGTTCCTTTATTTCATATTATGATTTTTAATCTAAAAATTGCAGTAACGAAAGCATTTTTTGGAAATATATTATATTAGAAGAGAGGTGTAAGAAATGATAGAAGATAAATATTATATAGCTATCTTTAAATCAAAAAGCTATGCAATACAAATAAACTATATTCTGGAAAATTTGGGGTATAAAAATTTCCAGCTTGTTTCAACTCCATGTCAGATTCAAGCTGGATGTGGTTATTCTATAAAATTTAAAGAAATGAGACAACTAGACATTTTAAAAAGAGAAGCAAGATCTTTAAATACAAACATAGAAAGTCTATATTGTATAGAAAGAAAAAATGGAAGTAAAACAATTAAGAATCTTAATTATTTGATTTAAACAAACTTGACAATTTATTTAAAAATGAAATATTTTTATTTTGTTCAAAGCTATCTTTAAGTTTTGAAATTTCATTGTCAGTTTTATCTTTGTATAATAATAATTCTTCAACATTTCTTTTTAAGTTTTTTAATTCTTCTTCTACTTTTGAAATATTAGAAGGGGATTGAGTATCTACATTTGAAGTAGATACGTTTTTTTTTGAATTTGTTATATCTTTTTTATTAGAACTATCATATAAATAGCATAATATTTCATCACCAATTTGACAATAACAATCACTAGCTTTTTCTAGGAAATGAGTTTTAGAATAATTTGAGGAGCATTTTATAAAAAAGATTGATTCTGTATCTAATTTGAGTTTATTATTATCTACCCAAGTGAGACCTTGATCTTTTGAGGATAAGAATCCTAAGCTATTATTATCAAAGTAAGTAATTTTTAAAATATTATCTATTTCAAACATAATAGTAGGAGTATCAATATTTTTTATAAGTGGTAATTTTACCTCTACCCATCTATATTTATCTTGTCCTGAAGCTGCTAGTCTTTTATAATGAAGTATAAAATCCATATTTTCAAGTGAATACCATAGTATGTGAACATTATCTTTAGTGTCTACAAAAAGATATGGATTTGCGTTTTCAACAGGCGCATTAGAAATTTTCATAGGTGTTTTACTCCAACTTTGTGTATAAATATTATAAAAAACGTAGTAAATATGGCTGTGATTTTTTTCTTGTGATTTATAGGCGAAATGTATATTACCCAAAGAGTCATGGTTAATAGAGAATGGATTATCAAAATCATTTGTAACTATATTAATTATTCTTTTTCTTGTCCAATTAACATTAGTACCAGTAATTAATTCTAAAGTGCAAATGTTTTTATTGACTAGATTGCAATAAGCATAAAATGTATAAATTTCATTGTTAATAATATATATATATAATTGTTTATAAATATTAGATTTCGTATCTAGATTTCCAATATAGTTGTTTGACCATTCCTCATTTTTAAATGTTGAGTAAACTAAATTTCCATTTTTTAATAAGCATATAAGATGAATAGTATCTTCTTTGTCTATATTTACAGAGAAATTCAAAACTTTTTTATATTCCAACACTATAGAATCGACTAAGAGTCCATTATTATTGAACTTAACCATATTTAAGTTTTCTTGTTCATCTTTATAAAAGTTATAATAATATCCTTCTGAATTTATTACAATGTTTCCATTTCTAATTATTTTATTCATAATCTCACTCCTTTTAACAGAATGGTATTGTCAAAAATATTAATATACATCTCTGACAATCCTTGATTTTCAAACATTTATCTTAATAAAAATATTTACCCCCTAAAGAGAGCTAAATATTTTTTGTTTTTATATACAAAAATGGATGACAAATATCCATTCATTAGTTATAATATCGTCGTCAAACAAATCTAACTAGAAAGGAATTGTCATCCATGTTCGATATTATAACTTATTTACTATACTTTATTCAAGTCCAAAATAACATTATTTTATATCTTCTATTTTGTTTAGGTGCTATTAAAGCTTCGAAGCTACCTGATGAACCCATTGATAAGCCTTATCGTAAACTGAAAGTCGACGAAATGCCTATCTTTGATAAGGTTAAGAAATATGATCACAAAGTTCTTTTAAAGAATTATTTGTTGGATAAAGGAAAAGAGCTTAAACCTGTTAACTCTAAAGTTCCTGTTCCTGAATCTATTTCTTGTCCTTGTTGTGGTGCTCCTCACATTTACATATACGATAACAACGGTGGCAGAGGCCAATTTAAATGCAAGGTTTGTGAATCAACTTTTAGCCGAAAAAATCAATTTTCCAAGTCTGTTATTTTAAGATGTCCTCATTGTAACAAGGCTCTTGAGCCTATTAAGGATCGTAAATTCTTTATTATCTACAAGTGTAAAAACAATGAGTGCTCTTTTTATCTTAAAAACAAAAATTCTTTATCTAAAGAACAAAAGGAGCTGTTTGAGATTAAGCCTCATTCTTTTAAAATGCATTATATTTACAGAGCTTTTAATATTAACTTTAAGCCTTTATCTAGAACTTCTCCTGTTAAAGGTTCTGTTTCTTTGCCAAGGATTTATGCTTCCAATCATGTTTTAGGTCTTGTTTTAACTTATTATGTTAATTATGGCCTAAGTGCTAGAAAGACTGCTGCTATCATGAAAGATATTCATCAGGTTGATATTTCTCATCAAACTGTTCTTAATTATGCTAACACTGTAAGTGTTATTACTAAGCCATTTGTTGACAATTACCCTTATGAGCTATCTGACTCTATTTGTGGTGATGAAACTTATATTAGGGTTAATGGTAAATGGCATTATATCTTCTTTTTCTTTGATGCTGTTAAGAAGATTATTTTGTCTTACCATGTTTCTCCTAATCGTGACACTCCTTCAGCTATTATTGCTTTAGATGATGTTTTGTCTAAATTTAAGGAAATTCCAAAGAATCTTAATATCATTGTTGATGGTAATCCTATTTACCTTCTTGCTCAACATTTTTTTGCCCAACATGATATATTTTTTGATGTTTCACAGGTCATTGGTCTTACTAATGATGATCCTGTTTCAAAAGAATTTAGACCACTTAAGCAAGTTATCGAACGTCTTAATCGCACTTTTAAAGGCAATTACAAATCCTCTCATGGATTTGGTGCCCAGCATGGTTCTGTTACTTTTGTTACATTGTTTGCTGTTTATTTCAACTTTTTAAGACCTCATGCTTCATTGGAAGCTAGTGTACCTGTTGTTATTCCTGAACTTGAGGATTTACCCAATATGCCTGCAAGATGGATTAAATTAATACAACTGTCTGAAGAATACATATCTTCTTGTGCTTAAAGTCTTGTTTTTAGATTCTTTGAGCCCAGCAGCACTAGCCACCGTAGGCTTGCCCTTGACAAAAATATTTAAGAAAATGCTATAATGAACATTTCAAGGGCTTATTTGCGTTGTCTTGTTTTTGAGTTCCCCTCGCCCTTGTTAGTTTTAACTAAGCATTTTCTTATTTTTTGTCAAGGGTGGCGGGAGATCCCACTCAAAATTTAATTGAAAAGTATTATTTTTGACTTTTATTTTTTCATAAAACTTTTTACATTACCAACAGAATAAATATCACAAAATGTTCCTTGATTCATAATATGATAGTAAAAGTGAAATTATTAAAAAAGGAGTGAGATTTTGTGAATGAAGAATATAATGAATTGGATTTAAACAAAATAGGAGAAGTTGATTCTGTAGAAGTCGATTGTATAATAGTAGATAAAGTATATGCTAGTTGTTCTCAAAGACATTGTATACCAAAAGTTGAAGTAAGCATTGCAAGTGGTAAGACTTTTAAAGAAATACGTTTTAAACCTGGTTTTATAGTTCCTGGCACATTGGCGATAACAGATATAGAGAATAGGCCACAGTTTAGAAGAGTTATGTTTACTTTAAGGATTCCTTACGACATTATATACACTGATGGTACTAGTGAAGAGAAATTTTTACCTGATATACTTAAGGATATTGTACTTTTCATTCCTGATGCAAGGGATGAATTTACTTTTGAAATTGTTATAGAAACATCTTCAAGAACTTTAGGTATGCCTATAGTTACTAATGGTAAAGTTTCTTTTGCAGTAGGAATATTTGTAATAGTTAAGGTTGTTGGAAGAGTTCAACTTTTGATTCCTACATTTGGATTCTGTCCAGAACCTATTGAGTGTGAGGATTTCTCACCAAAAGATGTTTGTGAAAACTTTGAATATGAACCATTCCCAGACTTTTTCCCACCACAGTATGAAGACGCATTTGATGACTAAAGAGGAGCTAAAAGCTCTTCTTTTTTTAATGTTGACAAAAACGCTAGGGTATAATATACTTATAAAAGAAAACCAAGTGATTTGGTTGGGATTAAAAGAGGTGAAAAAATGAGGCTGTCAACAAAAGGAAGATACGGACTAAAAGCAATGTTTGAGTTAGCATTACATTATGGAGAAGGTCCTATTCCATTAAATAATGTGGCTGAAGAACAGAAAATTTCAGAGAATTATCTTGAGCAACTTGTTGCCACACTAAAAAAGAATGGATTGCTAGAAAGTGTAAGGGGAGCTCAAGGTGGTTATTACCTAGCTAAATCACCTAGTGAAATAACTGTAGGCAATATCTTGAGGGTTTTGGAAGGCAATATGGCGCCTGCAGATTGTGTTATAGATAGTGATGATACTAATTGTGAAAGAGCCGAGTATTGTGTTACAAAACTTGTTTGGACCAAGATAAGAGATAGCATAAATGATGTAGTAGACTCTATTACATTACAAGATATGGTAGATGAGCACAATACTATAATGGCGAAAAAATCACTAATTTAGGAGGAAAAACTATGAGAAAATACATTTATATGGATAATTCAGCTACAACTCCAGTTAAATCAGAAGTACTAGAAGAAATGTTACCATATTTCAATGAAAAGTATGGAAATCCATCGAGTATATATTCTTTAGGTGGACAGTCAAAAATTGCAGTAGATAAAGCTAGAGAAAGGGTAGCAAATGCACTTGGAGCAAATCCAAAGGAGATTTTTTTTACTAGCGGTGG
This sequence comes from Anaerosalibacter sp. Marseille-P3206, assembly GCF_900155565.1. Lineage (NCBI taxonomy): Bacteria > Bacillati > Bacillota > Tissierellia > Tissierellales > Sporanaerobacteraceae > Anaerosalibacter > Anaerosalibacter sp. Marseille-P3206. The sequence continues at coordinate 276,801 of NZ_FUHM01000002.1, read as the reverse complement.
TTCAGAAGCTGATAACTGGGCAATCAAAGGAGTAGCTTTTGCAAATAAAAATAAAGGTAATCATATTATTACTTCAAAAATAGAGCATCATGCAATACTTCACACATGTGAATATTTAGAGAGGCAAGGTTTCAAGATTACTTATCTTGATGTAGATGAATACGGTACAGTAGATCTAGAACAGCTTAAAAATTCAATAACAGATGAAACTATTCTCATTTCTATAATGTTTGCTAACAATGAAATAGGAACTATCCAACCCATAAAGGAAATAGGAAAGATAGCAAAAGAAAAGGGAATATATTTCCACACAGATGCAGTTCAAGCTATAGGAAATGTAAAAATAGATGTAAATGAATTAAATATAGATTTATTATCTCTTTCAGCTCATAAATTGTATGGACCAAAGGGAATAGGTGCATTATATATTAGACAAGGGGTTAAGATGCACAATTTAATTGAAGGTGGAGCTCAAGAAAGAAATAAAAGAGCGGGGACAGAAAATGTTCCAGCAATAGTTGGACTTGGAAAAGCTATTGAACTTGCTTATGAAAATATTGATGATCACAATGCAAAACTTGAAAAGTTAAGAAACAGACTTATAAATAAGGTGATGGATAATATTGGCTATGTGAGATTAAATGGTCATCCAACTAATAGATTGCCAGGGAATGCAAACTTTTGTTTTAGATTTATAGAAGGGGAATCTTTGTTACTAAGTTTAGACATAGAAGGAATAGCAGGATCGAGTGGTTCAGCTTGTACTTCAGGTTCTTTAGATCCATCACATGTATTGTTAGCCATTGGACTTCCCCATGAAATAGCTCATGGTTCACTTAGACTTTCATTGGGCGATTTTAATACTGAAGAGGAAGTTGATTATGTAGTAGAGAAACTTGTGGAGATTGTAGATAGACTTAGAGCTATGTCACCACTATATGAAAATGTAAAGGGGGAAGAAAAATGTACTCAGAAAAAGTAATGGATCATTTTAGAAATCCTAGAAATGTTGGTGAAATACCTGATGCAGATGGAATTGGTGAAGTAGGTAATCCAAAATGTGGAGATATCATGAAGATGTATTTAAAAATAGAGGATGGAGTTATTGTGGATGTAAAGTTTAAGACTTTTGGTTGTGGTTCTGCTATAGCTTCATCAAGTATGGCAACAGAAATGGTAAAAGGAAAAACTATTCAAGAAGCGATGAGTGTTACTAATAAAGCTGTTGCTGAGGCATTAGATGGATTGCCACCTGTAAAAATGCACTGTTCAGTGCTTGCAGAACAAGCTATAAAATCTGCACTATTAGATTATTCAAAGAAAAATAATGTTCATATATCTGGACTTGAAGGATTTGATCCTGAAGAAGATCCACACGATCATGAAATTGAAGAATAACTGCTGAAAAATTCAGCAGTTTTTTTTATATTAATTTGAGGAATAATAAATATAAGTAAAAGAAAAAGAGAGGTAATTATATGATTAGATATACAAAATTGTTAAAATGCAGTATTTTAGATAAAAATGAAGGTGAGGAACTTGGAAAAGTTGCTGATTTAGTATTTTCAAATGATTTACATAAAATTACCAATATAATAGTTGAAAGTGGAAAATTGATAAAGGATAAATGTTTAATACCTTTTGAGACAATAGTTTCAGTTGATGATGATAAAATTTTAGTTTGCAAGGATAAATGTTTGAATATGGAAAAATTAAATATAGAGAAATTAATTATCGGAGAAGATGTAAATATTATAGAAAAAGGTGTATTGAAAGAAGATGGAGAACTAATAGGTTACGTTAAAGATGTCATAATAAATCCTTCAAATGGCATACTTATAGGATTTATTATGACAGAGGGAATATTTGAAGAAATATTTAATGGTAGAAGTTTCATACCCAATATGGAAAATATTCAAATTGGTGGAGAAAATATAGTTATGAATGACATGATAATGGACCAAATTGTTAAAAATAAAGAATATTACAAAAAACTTCTAGAATTAGAGGATGGTTAAAGTGGCAGAATATAAATAGAAACCTTAAAAAGGAGATGATTTATATGAATAGTTGGTTTAGAAAAGGTGCTTTAATGGGTAGTATACTAGGAGCTAGTGTTGGTATTTTTGCAACATCAAGGATGGATCCAAGACAAAAAAGAAAGATGATGAGAAATACTAGAAGAGCTTTCTCAAATATAAAAAATGGTGTAACTTCACTTTGGGGATAGGCAGCTTTAGCTGCCTTACTTTGTTTTAAAGGAGACATGAAATGGTTTGGACAAATCTTGGTAAAATAATACAATTGTTAATGGTGATATTAATTATAGTCATCATCTATTATATAATAAATATTGGAAATAAATATGTAGAAGAAAGAAAAAAAATAAAAATAGATAATACCAAGACCTTCAAAACACTTGGTTTTTTAATATTTGTATTCTTATTTTTTTTTATAATAAAAAAGTATTCTTTTTTATCAGAATCAATTTATGCTATTTTTATGGCAATAATATTTTCTTATCTTTTAAATCCTATAGTCAATTATTTTGAAAAGAAAGGTTTATCTAGATTTTTAAGTGTAGTGTTAATATATCTTATACTCGCAGTAATAATCTTTTTACTAATATTTGTTTTTGGGCCAAATATCATGAAGGAGTTTAAGAATTTAGGTTCTATTCTACCTAGGTATTTAGATAGAGTCTTTGGATATTTTGATTCAATTTATGATAAATATATTAAAAATATTGACAACATTCCACCACAATTAGATGGAGTTAAAGGAATATTCAAAGATAATGTTAGTGAAATTGAAAAAATAGTTACTAAATGGATTAAAAAATTTACAGATAAGACTATTGATATATTTTCAAAGATATTTACAATAGTACTTATCCCAATTCTATCGTTTTATTTTTTAAATGATAAAGAGTATTTTAAAAAGAAAATATATTTTTGTATTCCAAAGGATTATAGAAATCATGTGTTAAAATTGTCTAAAGATGTCAATAAAGTTATTAGTCAATTTATTAAAGGAAGAGTTCTTGTTGCAATGTTCGTTGGCATTACTACTACTATATCATTGTTTTTTTTGAGAATTGATTTTGCCTTAATTATTGGATTGATGGCTGGTATAGCTGATATTATACCTTATTTTGGCCCTGTAATAGGTATAATACCTGCGGTTTTTTTTGCGCTACTAAAGAGTCCTATTAGAGCGCTATGGGTAATTATTATATTTACTATTATTCAGCAAATTGAAAGCAATATTATAACACCTAAAATTGTTGGAGAAAGTGTGGGCATTCATCCAGTAACAGTAATATTATCTTTGATAATAGGAGGAGGTTTTTTTGGAGTTACAGGAATGATTCTCGCAATCCCAGTTGTAGGCATTTTAAAGGTGTTATATTCATATTTAATAGAAAACATAAACAGGGGTTAAATATTGACAATTAGCTGTTTTTCAATTATAATCCTAGTTATAGTGTGAAATATACTCGTCCTTTTTATGATGGGACGGTTTTTTTATAAACTAACGAATGAGAATGTTTAAATATATATAAACAGTTTAACCTAAAAGAAAGGTGCGGATAATATGAAAAAATTAGGTCTACATGAAGTAAAAAAAGAATTTCTAGATTTTTTTAAAGAAAAAGACCATTTAGTTGAGAAAAGTTTTTCTCTTGTTCCTAAAAATGACAAGAGCTTGTTGTTGATAAATGCTGGAATGGCACCATTAAAGCCTTATTTTACAGGAGAAGTAGAGCCACCAAGAAGGAGAATGGCTACCTGCCAGAAATGTGTAAGGACAGGTGATATTGAAAATGTAGGAAAAACAGATAGACATGCAACATTCTTTGAGATGTTAGGTAATTTTTCCTTTGGGGATTATTTCAAGGAAGAGGCAATAGAGTTTGCTTGGGAGTTTATGACTGAAAGGCTTGAAGTACCAAAGGATAAGATTTGGGTAACTATTTTTGAAGATGATGATGAATCATTTAAGATTTGGAATGAGAAAATCGGAATTGAAGACAAAAAAATAGTAAGACTAGGCAAAGAAGATAACTTCTGGGAACTAGAAGTAGGGCCTTGTGGACCTTGTTCTGAAATATATATAGATAGAGGCGAAAAACATGGTTGTGGTAAGGAAACATGTAAACCAGGTTGTGAATGTGATAGATATGTTGAAGTTTGGAATTTAGTTTTTTCACAATTTGATAAAGATGAAAATGGTAATTACAACAATCTAACTAATAAAAACATTGATACTGGTATGGGTCTTGAGAGAATGGCTGCTGTTCTTGAAGGAGCAGATAATATTTTTGAAGTAGGAGAAATTAAAAAAGTTATTAGTGAAGTTGAAAGGACAACAGGTATTTCTTATGGAAAAGATAAAAAGACAGATGAATCTATAAGAGTTGTAACAGATCATATACGTGCCATGACTTTTTTAATATCTGATGGAGTACTACCAAGCAATGAAGGTAGGGGATATGTACTTAGAAGGCTTATTAGAAGAGCTGCTAGACATGGAAAACTTCTTGGTATAGAGGGAGCTTTTTTATCTGAACTTTCTTCGTTCATTATAAAATTGTGGAGTGAAGACTATCCTGAATTAAGGGAAAATGAGGTAAAAATAAAGAAAGTTATAAAGGTTGAAGAAGAAAAGTTTCAAGAAACTATAGATCAAGGTATAAATATACTTGATGCTTATATAAAAGAGACGAAAGAAAAAGGTGAAGTTGTTTTAAGCGGTGATAAAGCATTTAAATTATATGATACTTATGGATTCCCATTGGATTTAACTAGAGAAATTTTAGAAGAAAAGAACTTAAAAGTTGATGAAAATGAATTTAATATAGAAATGGAAGAACAGAGGAATAGAGCAAGAAAAGCTAGGGAAGGTGTTGGAAACGGTGCTTGGAGTAAGGATGATTTTTCCCATAGATTTAAATCCTTCAATACTACTTTTAGAGGATATGAAGATATAAAACTTAGCTCAGAGGTCCTTGGTATATTTCTAGAAGATGAAAAGGTATCTAAAATAAGTGAAGGTGAAGAGGGAATTATTCTTTTAAATGAAACTCCTTTTTATGGTGAAGGAGGAGGCCAAGTAGGAGATACTGGTACAATTAAAGGAGATAATTTTGAAGCATTGGTTTTAGATACAAAAAAGACTAAGGACAATGTTATTTTCCACTTTGTAAAAGTTCTAAGTGGAGAGATAGAAGATGGAAAAGAAGCAGTTTCTCAAGTAGATATAAGTAGGCGAAATGATATAGCAAGAAATCACTCTGCAACTCATTTACTACACAAGGCATTAAAAGATGTATTAGGAGATCATGTAAATCAAGCTGGTTCAATAGTATTACCTAATAGATTGAGATTTGACTTTACTCATTTTGAAGGGATAAATGAAAATGATCTAGCTAAAATTGAACAAATTGTAAATGAAAAAATACTTGAACAGCTAGAAGTATCTACTATTGAGACAACACTTGAAGAAGCTAAAAAAATGGGAGCTACAGCTCTATTTGATGAAAAATATGGTGGAAAAGTACGAGTTGTAAAAATGGATGACTACAGTATGGAACTATGTGGAGGAACACATATTGACAATACTGGGAAAATAGGATTGTTTAAAATACTTAGTGAGTCAGGCATAGCTTCAGGTGTAAGAAGAATTGAAGCGATAACTGGTAGAGCTGTGTATGGATATTTATTAGAAACAGAAGGACAAATAGATTGTGTATCAAAAGTATTGAAAACAAATAGAAAAGATGTAGTTGAAAAAGCGAAGGATTTAACTGAGGAATTAAAGGAAAAGGAAAAAGAAATAGAGTCTTACAAAGGTAAGATGGCTTCTTCTTTAGCAGATGAGATTATAAATGAAAAAAGAGTAATTAATGGAATAAATGTTGTAACTTATAGTGTTCAAAATATGGATATGAATGAACTAAGAAATCTAGGTGATGAAGTTAAGAATTCTTTAGAATCAGGAATTATAGTATTAGCTTCTGTGTCAGATGACAAAGTATCTTTTGTGACAATGGTTACTAAGGATTTAGTTGATAGTGGTTATCATGCAGGGAAAATAATAAAAGAAGTATCTGCTGTTACAGGAGGCAAAGGTGGTGGTCGTCCAGATATGGCACAAGCTGGAGGAAAAGACCCTAAAAAGGTTAATGAAGCTTTAGAATTAGTTGACAAATTAATATAATATATATAAAACAAAATATTAGCCAAATATTTGGCTAATATTTTGTTTAACATGTGTATATAATGGTATGTTTATGGTATATATATATAAGGAGGTGTTTTATGTGAACAACTGTTACAATGAGACAATGAAATTTGAACCACCAAAAGATAACGAGAACGAAGCTAAGAAAATACTTTTTACTGTATATGATGCTTTAAGGGAAAAAGACTATAATGCAATTAATCAAATGATTGGTTATATATTGTCTGGAGATCCAACTTATATAACAAGCCATAAAAATGCTAGAAGTTTAATAAGAAAGTTAGAACGTGATGAACTTATAGAAGAATTACTTAGAAGCTATTTAGAAAATGAAAATAAAGAGAAGTAGGAGAGAGTTGACTTGAACAAACCAAAGCTTTTAATCAGTCTTACAATACTACTAGTTATTTTTGCTCAAATTTTTGGTCAAGTGAATTTATCCTTTGCGACTAATGCAAAGGATAAGACTGCTTATTTAATTGTTGTAAACAAATATACATTAGAAGATATCGATAAGATGCCTAATTTAAAGAAAATAATAGAAGAAGGTAGTATAGGACTTATGAATACTAGAGGCCTTTATAGTTATAGTGGGCCTGAAAGTTATCTTACAATCAATTCTTCAAAAAAAGCTTTCACTACTACAGAAGGTGCAGAGTTTTATAATCTAAATCAAAATAGCATGAAAGTATATGAAAGAAGATTTGGAAAAATATATGGGGAATTTAGTATTGCAAACTTAGATTTAAGCAAGATTATTAAACACAACGAGAATAATAGCTATAAACCATATATAGGAGCGCTAGGAGACAATTTACATAATGCAAACTTAAAAACAGCTGTTTTTGGAAATGCAGATATAGTTGATAAAATATCAAGGTATAGTAGTTTAATACCTATGGACTCTAAAGGATTGATTGACTTTGGAAATGTCCAAGATACATTAATTGATGTCAACAAATATCCATTTGGATTTAGAACAGATTATGAAAAGTTAATTGAAGAAGTAAATGCAGTAAAAGAAGACGCTTCTTTAATAGTTATTGATACTGGCGATTTAGATAGATTAAGTAGTTATAGTAGTGAACTAACTGATGAAATGTTTGAAAAGCATAGGCATAATATTATAGAGAAAATAGATGGATTCTTTGGAGAGTTGAAGAGAAATATTGATAAAGATAATTCACTTCTAATAATATTAAGTCCAAATAGATGTGAGGAAAGAATAGATAAAAGCAAATTAACACCTTTAGTATGTTGGGGAGAAGGTGTAGACAAGGGTATATGTACTTCGGCTACTACTAAAAGAGATGGTGTTGTAGCAAATATAGATATTGGGCCAACGATTTTAGAATATTTAGGAGCTTCAAAAGAGCATATGTCTGGAAATTCTTTAGTTTATATTACTAAAGAAGATAGCTTTAATTATATTACATCAATTTTAAATAGAATAAATATAGTATCTAATAGCCGTTTTAATATTTTGACCATATATAGTATAATAATTATTATTGGGATAATATTTGCTACTATGCTATTAGCTTTAAAAATAAAAATAAAAGGTAATTTGTATAGAATATTAAAATTCTTTTTAATTGTCATTGGAATATTACCTATTTCTTTTATATTGTCTTCATTGTTTAAATGGGAAAGTTATATTAGTAATATTATAACTATAATATTACTTTCAGTAATATTAGTATTTATTTTTTATAAGTTGAGGAATACGTATACAGTATTATTAATTTCAGGAGCAATTTATACTTTAATTGTTGTAGATGTTATGACAGGTGGAAATCTAATTAGATATTCTGCACTAGGCCATGACCCAGCTATTGGAGCTAGATATTTTGGATTGGGAAATGAACTAGTAGGGCTATTTTTGGGAGTAACTGTTATTTTTACTAGCATGATTATTAATAAAACAGGGAAAAAAAGCCTTTCATATTTATTGCTTATTTTGTCTGGAATATTGGTTGGATATCCTAAGCTAGGAGCAAATGTTGGAGGTTCCATAGCTATATTATTTGCTATACTATATTTTATTGTTGAGAGTATGGATATAGATATTAATTTGCGAAAAATATTTGGAATAGGCATAGGAGTAATTGTTTTTATACTTATTATGGCATTTATAGATATTAGATTTAATCCAAATCCTACTCATTTAGGGAGAATGATTTTGGAAATGAATAGTGAAGGTAAAAGTATAGCAAACAATATTATTATAAGGAAAATATTGATGAATATTAAGCTAGTTGGTTCTTCTATTTGGACAAAGGTATTATTTGTTAATATGTTTAGTCAAGGACTTATTCTCATAACTTGGGGAGATTCTTTAAGGCAAATATTTAAAGATAAAAAATATGTATATATTGGACTATCAAGTGGAGTAGTGGGAAGTATTATGGGATTTTTAGCTAATGATTCTGGGATTATACTAGCTTCTATTGCTATGGTATTTATTACATTGTTTTTCATATATACATTGATAGATCATATATTGAAGGAATATCAGATTTAGTATAAAGTAATTTAAAATGGAGAGAGAAAATTATGAATAGAATAATGGGACTAGATGTAGGTGATAAGACTATTGGAGTTGCTGTAAGTGATCCTCTTGGAATTACAGCACAAGGAGTGACAACTATTCGAAGAATAGGAATAAAAAAAGATTTAGAAGAGTTAGAAGGATTAATTGATGAATATAGTGTTAATAAAATAGTTGTGGGACTTCCAAAGAACATGAATAATACTATTGGACCTCAGGGTGAAAAGGTTTTGAAGTTTGTAAAAAAGATAGAAAATAAGTTTAAAATGGATATAATATTACAAGATGAAAGATTAACTACTGTATCGGCAGAAAGAATGTTAATTGAGGGAGATGTGAGTAGAAAAAAAAGAAAAGAAATTATTGATAAAGTAGCTGCTACTTATATACTCCAAGCGTATTTAGATAAAAATCAGAAAAAAGAAGGTGAACAATAAATGAAGGATACAATTTTATTGTTAGATGAAAATGGTGATGAAGTAGAATTCGAAGTTTCAGCAACTTTTGGATTAGATGAGAGTAAATATGCAGTTCTTTTCCCAATAGATCATGTGGAAGGAGATGCATTTATTCTTAAAATAGAATATGATGATAAAGGGGAGATGATATTAACTGGAATAGATGATGAACAAGAATTAGAAGATGTAATTTTTACTTATGAGACTTTTATTAAAGAAGAAAATGAATAAAAAGCATTTGAATAGTTGACTTTTATTGTATATGTCTGTATTCTATATATAGAATGTGTGAGCAGGTGAAGAGATGGATATAAATGTTGATAGCATAAAAGATATTTTAAAGGAAGAGGGATATAAATTAACATTTCAGAGAAGAGCAATACTAGATACAATTGTAGAGAATAGGGGAAGCCACTTAAGTCCAGAGGAGATTTATGACTTAGTCAAGGAAAGGTATCCAGAGATTGGATTGGCTACGGTTTATAGAACACTACAACTTTTTGAACAGTTGAAAATAGTGTGTAAATTGAATTTTGATGACGGATGTAATAGATATGAGTTAAATAGCAATTCTGGTGATCACCACCATCATCATTTAATTTGTTTAAATTGCGGAAAAGTCATTGAAGTAAAATTGGATTTATTGGAGAGCCTTGAACAGGAAATAGAAAAGGAAGGGAAGTTTAAGATAGTTGATCACAACGTAAAATTTTTTGGATATTGTAGTGATTGTCAAGAATAGATCCCCTTTAGGGGATATTTTTTTGTTTAATATTATTACATTCATCCATACTAATAATAAGAAGAATTGGAGAGATTAATATATGAAGGAGATGATAAAGTTTGGCAAGAAAACCGAATAAGTTAAAAATAATTCCTCTTGGAGGATTAGGAGAAGTAGGAAAAAACATTACAGTAATAGAGTATAATGATGATATTATAATTATAGATTGTGGTCTCATATTTCCTGAAGATGAAATGTTAGGTATAGATATAGTTATACCTGATATATCCTATCTTATAAAAAATAAAGAAAAAATAAGAGCTATTGTGTTAACACATGGTCATGAAGATCATATTGGTGCATTACCTTATATTCTTAAAAAAATAAATGTGCCAATTTACGGAACAAAATTGACTTTAGGATTAGTAGAAAATAAATTAAAAGAACATAATATGCAGAATATAATACAAAATGTTGTAAAACCAAATGATTCAGTAAAATTAGGATGTTTTACAGTTGAATTCATTAAAACTGGTCATAGTATACCAGATTCTGTAGCATTGGCTATTCATACACCTGTAGGTATAATTGTTCATACTGGTGATTTTAAAATTGACTATACGCCAATCAATGATAATGTTATTGATTTATACAAATTTGCGGAATTAGGCAGTAAAGGTGTATTAGCATTGATGGCAGATAGTACAAATGTAGAAAGACCTGGGTACACTATGTCTGAGAGAACGGTTGGAGATACATTCAATGATATTTTCCAAAAAGCAAAACAAAGAATAATAGTAGCAACTTTTGCTTCAAATATACACAGATTGCAACAGATTATAGATTCGGCTGTTTTGGTAGACAGAAAAGTGGTGGTTTCTGGAAGAAGCATGATAAATGTTATCAATGTGGCTTTAGAATTAGGATATTTAAATATTCCAGAGGGAACTCTTATTGATATAAATGAAATGGATAATTACCCTTATGATAAAACTGTAATTATTACTACAGGCAGTCAAGGCGAGCCAATGTCAGCGTTGACTAGAATGGCTTACTCAGAACATAGAAAAATAGAGTTGATACCTGGAGATTTAGTAGTTATTTCTGCATCACCTATTCCTGGAAATGAAAAAACTGTTTCAAGAGTTATTAATCAATTGATGGCAAAAGGTGCAAATGTTATTTATGAAGCTCTTGCAGATGTCCATGTTTCTGGGCATGCTTGTCAGGAAGAACTTAAATTAATTCATACTCTTGTTAAGCCAAAATATTTTATACCTGTTCATGGGGAATACAGACATCTTAAGAGACATGCAGAATTAGCTGAAAGTCTAGGAATGGATAAAGATAGTATCTTTATTGCACAAAATGGTTCTACAGTAGAGTTTACTAAGAATTCTGCTTCTTTTGGTCCAAGTGTACCTTCCGGAAGGATATTAGTTGATGGGCTTGGCATAGGAGATGTGGGAAATATAGTATTAAGGGATAGAAAACACCTTTCAGAGGATGGTTTAATAGTTGTTGTAGTTACTATAAGTAAACAAGATGGAACTGTTATGGCTGGTCCAGATATTATTTCTAGAGGTTTCGTATATGTTAGAGAGTCAGAAGATTTAATGGAGGAATCTAGACAGGTGGTTAAAGAAGCCCTTGATGAATGTGTTAAGAATCATATTACAGATTGGGCAACTTTAAAATCAAATATACGAGAAGCACTTAGAGGATTTATTTATGAGAAGATAAAGAGAAATCCTATGATTCTTCCTATTATTATGGAAGTTTAATTAATAAAAACCGTAGAGAAACTACGGTTTTTATAGTATAATAATAAATAAATACTTCATTATATGATAAAATTTTAAACTGGAGGAGATAATATGAACGTATATGATGAAGCACATAGATTGGCAAAAGCTATAAAGGATTCTGAAGAATACAAGGAGTATATTGATAGACATGGGAAAATAATGGCAGATGAAAGAAATCAAAAAATGGTAGATGATTTTAGGGAAAAAGCTATGGAAGTTCAGATGGAACAATTATCAGGTAAAGAGGTATCTGAAGAAAAGCTAGAGCAATTGAGAAAACTACAAGATATATTGATGCTAAATCCTGATATAAAAGATTTTTTCATTTCTGAGATGAGGTTTTCCCAGATGATAACGGATGTATATAAGATTCTTGATGGAGCTATAAATGTATCTGAAAAATAATATTATCTATTATAAATCAATATATATCACTATTTTTGGGAATATTATACTTATATAACATATCACTTTGTTTTTAAGAGTAATTAAAATCAGAGTATATTAGACATTATTCTTGTATAAAACTGATAATAATTGTATAATGAAATAAGTAAATATCAGTTAAAGGTGGAGATTTTGTGGTTGAAACTGCAAAGAAAAAAAAAGCAAATAAAAAGAAAAATAGAATAGGAATTTTGTGTTTAATATGTTTAATCATTTTATTTGGTAGAGCTCATTATAAAAGAGGAATTGGGCCAGTATCACTAGAAAACCCAGTAGAGGTAAGTTTTGAAATACCTATGGGAAGTTCTACATCAAAGGTGAGTGATATTTTAGAAAGTAATGGGCTCATCAATAGTAAACTTATATTTAAATATATAGTTAGAAAAGATGCCTTGGATGGTAAGTTAAAGGCTGGACAATATACTTTGAATTCTGGAATGAATGTAGAAGAAATTGTTGAAAGTCTTTCAAAAGGTGGCAAAAACACAAATATAGTTAAATTTACAATACCAGAAGGATATGAATTAAAACAAATAGCAAGAAGATTATCTGAAAATGGCCTAGTAGATGAAGAGAGATTTATTAATCTTACTGAAGATGCTAGTAAATTTGCGGACAAGTATGATTTTCTCAAAGAAGCGCCTGAAGGTAGTAGTTTGGAAGGTTATCTTTTCCCATCAACTTATGATGTAGAAAGTGGTGCTAGTGAAGAAGTGATTATTGAAAAAATGCTTAACACTTTTGGGGAAATATATAAGACTACTATTAAGAATGGTATTAAAGATACTGGATTGTCTTTAAATGAACTTGTTGCACTGGCTTCTATAGTAGAACGTGAAGGAAAAGTAGATGAGGAAAGACCATTGATAGCTGCTGTATTTTACAATAGGATAAAACAGGGAAAACCTTTAGAATCTTGTGCTACTGTACAATATGCACTTGGAGAGAGAAAGGAAAAATTGACTTTTGATGATTTAAAAATAGAGTCAGATTATAATACTTATAAACATAAAGGCTTGCCTCCTGGACCTATAGCATCTCCTGGATTAAAATCAATTGAAGCAGCAATAAATCCTGCTAATGTAGATTATCTATTTTTTGTTTCAAATGGAGATGGAACTCATACATTTACGACAAATTTTAAAGACCATCTTGATGCAAAGAATAAAAACAATCATTAGTATTTTTGAATAAATGATATAATACGTGGTATATTTCCACGTATTATTTATGTAAGGAAGTAAAGGAGAGATACATTTGAATAATATAAATGAAGAATATGTTGAAGAATATATAAGAAGCATACTACCTAAGAGGCCAGATTTCATGTTGGAAATGGAAAGTTATGCTCATGAAAATCATGTACCTATTATTCATCCAGAAGTTGCTCAATTTTTAATGGTTATGCTCAAAATGAAAAGGCCACTAAGAATTCTGGAAGTTGGCACTGCTATAGGATATTCAGCAATGGTTATGGCTTATTCAACAAATAATGATACAGAAATTTATACTATAGAAAAAAGAGAAGATATGATTCAAATTGCAAATAAAAACATAAGTGATTCAATATATAAAGATAGAATAAAAATAATGCCAGGCAATGCAGAGGAAATACTACCTAATTTAAAAGAAAAATATGATTTTATTTTTTTAGATGCTGCAAAAGGCCACTACTTAGATTTTTTTAAATCCTGTTCCAATATATTAAATAGTGGAGGCATCATAGTTTCTGATAATGTACTTTATAAAGGCATGGTTGCAAGTGATGAATTGGTAATAAGAAGAAAGAAAACTATAGTAAAGAGAATGAGACAATATTTAAAATATATTTCAAATTTAAAGGGTTTTTCATCTTGTGTTTTGCCATTAGGGGATGGAGTAGCTATTACTTATAAGGAAGGAGTGAATTAGATGAACAAACCAGAGTTGTTAGCACCAGCAGGAGATTTAGAAAAGTTAAAAATGGCTGTAGTATATGGTGCGGATGCTGTTTATCTTGGAGGAGAAGAGTTTGGTCTTAGAAAGGCTTCTAAGAATTTTACCATAGAGGAAATAGAAGAAGGGGTGAACTTTGCCCATGATAGAGGAAGAAAAGTATATGTTACATTAAATATTATTCCTCATAATGAAGATTTAGAAGGATTAGATGAGTACGTAGTTAAATTAGATAACTTAGGTATTGATGGAGTAATAGTAGCAGACCCAGGAGTTATTTCTGTTGTGAAGAGAGTTGCGCCAAATATGCCTATTCATTTAAGTACACAGGCGAGTGCAACAAATTATGAAACAATTAGATTTTGGTACGACTTAGGTATTAGACGTATAGTTGTAGCTAGAGAGTTATCTTTGAAGGAAATTATAGAAATAAAGGAAAAGCTACCTGAGGATTTAGAGATAGAAGCTTTTGTTCATGGAGCTATGTGTATTTCCTATTCAGGAAGATGTTTATTAAGCAATTATATGGCAGGTCGTGATTCAAATAGGGGAGAATGTGCTCATCCATGCAGATGGAAATATTATTTGATGGAAGAGAAAAGGCCTGGAGAGTACTATCCTATATATGAGACAGAAAAAGGTACATTTATTTTTAATTCAAAAGATTTATGTATGATAGACCATATTCCAGATTTAGTTGAAGCAGGTATATCAAGTTTTAAGATAGAGGGTAGAGTAAAGAGTCAATACTATGTAGCTACAGTTGTAAGATCTTATAGAATGGCAATTGATGAGTATTTTGAGAAAGGTGAAAAATATCAATATAAAGAAGAATGGCTTGACGAAATAAAGAAAGCTAGTTATAGGGACTTTACTACTGGTTTTTATTTTGATAAGCCAACAGGTAATGAGCAAGTATATACTAATAGTTCATATATTCGTGAATATGATTTTGTAGGTCTTGTTTTAGATTATGACAGTGAAACAAAAATAGCTACAATTGAACAGAGAAATAGAATGTTTGTTGGAGATGAAATAGAGATATTTGGCCCAAATAAAGAGTTTTTCACTCAAAAGATTGATATGATGTGGAATGAAGATGGGGAAGAAATAAATGTAGCACCTCATCCACAACAGATTATCAAGATGAAAATGACTCAACCCGTAGGAAATTGGGATATTATAAGAAAAGCTAGAAAGGAATGATACTATTGCAAAAACCTATTGTCATCGGAATTACAGGAGGGACAGGTTCAGGAAAAAGTACTGTTTCCAAGGAGATTTTTAGCTCCATTGATGAAAGTAATGTTGTGATTATTGAGCAAGATTCATATTATAAAGATCAAAGTCATTTAACATTTGAAGAAAGAAAGAAGACAAATTATGATCATCCTTTTGCTTTTGATAATGATTTGCTCATAGAACATTTAAATATGCTATTAGAAGGAAAAATTATAGAAAAACCTATATATGATTTTGAAAATCACAATAGAAGAAAAGAAACTATAACTGTTAATCCAAAGGAAATTATTATTCTTGAAGGTATATTGATACTTAATGACGAGAGAATAAGGAATTTACTAGATATAAAAATATTTGTAGATACGGATTCTGATGTTAGGGTTATTAGACGTATTACTAGGGATATTAAGGATAGGGGAAGGAGCTTGGATTCTGTTATTGATCAATATATGACTACAGTAAGACCAGCTCATATGCAATTTGTTGAACCTACTAAAAAGTATGCAGATATCATTATACCTGAAGGAGGGTATAATAAGGTAGCTATTGATATAATGGTTGCTAAGATAAATTCAATATTAAATAAATAATAAACTTATACCTCTATTATTATTTGGCAATACTAATATTGACCAATATTATGGAGGTTTTTTTATGAGAAGAAATAGGAAGAACCCATTGAAAAATAGAATAATTAAATTTTCCTTAGTAGTATTTTGTACTGTAATGTTATTAGTTGGAAGATTGTTTTGGTTTCAAGTGATTAAGAGTGATGAATATAAATTGGCTGCACTAAAGCAAAGAGGAAAAGAAGTAAAACTTTATCCAGATAGGGGAATTATATATGATCGAAATCTTATTCCTCTAACTAATAGGGATAGAGTGTCTACAGTCTATTTTACAGATGATAGTTCCTTCGATGAATACTTAAGGAATAATAATACATATACAAAAGAAAAAGATAAAAACAATAATAAGATAAAAAGTATTGAATTAGAAAAAGAGATAAATGAGGAAGAACTGCCTAAAGGTGCTTATGTATATGATAAGACTTTAAGGTATGATAAAAATAATTTATTGTCTCATGTAATAGGTTATATTAAAAAAAGTGAAAATAGAGGAGAAAGTGGTATAGAAAAAGTATTTGATGAAGTTTTAAAAAACCATAAATTAAATTCTATTTTCTTTGAAGTAGACAATAAAAGAAGAATAATTCCAGGAGGGGGTTATGCTGTAGTAAAAGACGAGAAATCAAGTTTTCCTAATAGTGTACAACTTACGATAGATTATCATATACAAAAAATTGTAGAAAATGAAATGGATAAGAGAAAAATAAAGGGCGCTGTGATTGTAGCAGATGTAGAGACTGGTGAGATAGTAGCTATGGCTAGTAGACCAAACTTTGATCAAGATAATATTGATGCTTATTTTAATAAGGATAATATGGAATTATATAATAAGGCAATACAGGTTTCTTATCCACCGGGATCGTTATTTAAAATAGTTGTGCTGCTTACTGCTCTTGAAGAAGAACCAAGTATAGTCAATGAAATATTTTATTGCAATGGTTATGAAAAGATAAATGATGTAATCATAAAATGTAACAAAGAAGAAGGACATGGATATATTTCTTTAAGTGAAGCATTTTCTAAGTCTTGTAATTCAACTTTTATTCAAATTGGTCAAAGAATAGGAAGTAAAAAAATTATAGATATGGCTTATAGACTAGGATTTGGTGAGAAAATAAATATTGGACTATTTGAAGAAACTGAAGGGAATCTACCAAGTGGTAAAGAACTATTAGGTCCTTCCATTGGAAATATATCCATAGGACAGGGGAAGATTGAAGTAACGCCTCTTCAAGTAACTAATATGATGTTAACCTTAGCAAATGAAGGGATTAATAAGAAATTATCAATAATTAAAGGCATAGTAACAGAAGATGGATATATGGTTAAGGAGTTTAGAAAAGATAGTGAAGAGAGGATAATATCTGCTAAAAATGCAAAAATTTTAGATGATCTAATGGGTAAAGTAGTAAAAACAGGTACTGGTAGAAGTATGGACTTAGAGGATGTAGGAGGAGCTTGTGGAAAAACTGGTTCTGCACAAGCAGTATTAAATGGAGAAAAAACAATTCATGGGTGGTTTTCTGGATATTTTCCTGAGAATAATCCTAAATATGTAATAACAGTTTTTGCTGAACAAGTTAATTCAGGTTCTATGTCGGCAGTTCCCATTTTTGAAAATATAGTAAAAGAGATTTCACAAAAAAATAGATAGGACTGGCACGAATACTCGGCTTTCTTCATATACTTTAGTATGGGGAAAGTGGAGGTGCCTTTATGGATATGACATTGTTGTTATCCTTGGGAGGGTTTATAAAACCCTTTTTAATATTTTCAGGATATATTTCAAGTACAAATTCTTTTCCAATGCCACTTACAAAAGAAGAAGAAGAAAAGTATTTAGAGCTATTTGAAGCAGGAGATGAAGAAGCTAGAAACATCCTTATTGAAAGAAATTTAAGACTTGTCGCCCATATAGTTAAAAAATACAATAATATTGGTAAAGATGTAGATGATTTGATTTCCATTGGTACTATTGGACTTATAAAAGCTATATCAACTTTTGACAGAACCAAAGGCACAAGATTAGCCACATATGCAGCTAGATGTATTGACAACGAAATCTTGATGACTATTAGGGCAGACAAGAAATCAAAAGTTGAAGTATCTCTTCAAGAACCAATTGGGGTTGATAAGGAAGGCAATGAAATATCTTTAATAGATATTTTAGGTACAGATGTAGATGATGTTATTGATGAAGTAAATTTAAAATTGCAAGTAAAAAAACTATATTCTAAGATTAATAAGGTATTAAAGGGAAGAGAAAAAATAATAATAGAACTAAGGTATGGGTTGGTAGATGGAGGAAATAAGACACAGAGAGAAATAGCTGAATTATTAGGAATATCTAGATCATATGTATCAAGGATTGAAAAAAGAGCTATTAAAAAATTGAGCAAAGCTTTTGAAAACCCAAATATATAAAAAATCCGGCAATGCCGGATTTTATTTAAATATATAGGAGGACTTGTTAGTGCATATTACATACTTGGTGTTATTCTACGAAGTATTTCTTGAATTTCCCTAGCAAATCCTGAAACAGGTTTTCCAGTACGTATGTCCCTTGCCATATTGCTTAATCTTTTATATAAATCTGCGTCTGCTGTTACACTTACTGTCTTAATATTATTATCAGTGTCTTTAACTATTTTTTCTACTTTATTTTTTAGATTATTTGTCATTTTTCCTTCTAAGTTATTTTTCATATTAATTCCTACCAAAGCTGTGTTGCCAGAGAGTACAACAGTAGC
Source organism: Anaerosalibacter sp. Marseille-P3206 (assembly GCF_900155565.1). Classification (NCBI taxonomy): domain Bacteria; kingdom Bacillati; phylum Bacillota; class Tissierellia; order Tissierellales; family Sporanaerobacteraceae; genus Anaerosalibacter; species Anaerosalibacter sp. Marseille-P3206. The sequence continues at coordinate 258,011 of NZ_FUHM01000002.1, read as the reverse complement.
ACTATTTACTTCATTTAAATTTGAAACTTTTTTAGCTATTTTTTCTGCTCTATTTGATGCTGTGTTAAATCTTGTGTTTCTAGTCATATTGTCATTTCTAATGTCATTATCTAAATCATTATTTAAGTCATTATTTAAGTCATTATCAATATTGGTATTGAGTCTATTGTTATTTCTTGTTCTGTTATTATCTCTTGCAAGTCTGTTTTGAATCCTTTCATTTCCAACATTAGGTTTTTGAGATGTTCTAGTTTGACAAGCAGCTCCAACTAAAGTAAAAACTAAAACAAAAACCGCAAAAATAGCTATTTTTTTATTTTTCAAATTTTTCACCTCCTAATGATTATTGTTTCAAATAATATTTTTTTTATGAAGGGATTTTTTTCAAATATGTATTTGCACATATATATCATAATGGATGTTATCATAATTGATATATTTATTTTTAAATTAAAAATGATATACTATTACTAACTTAAAAGAATAAGGAGTGAAAAAATGAATATTGATTGGAATACTGATATCTATTGTCTTATTGGAAATCCAGTAAGTAAAAGTTTATCACCTAGAATTCATAATTATATTTTTGAATTTAATAATAAAAATTGTATTTATTTAGCTTTCAAAGTAGAAGATAGAGATTTTAAAGCTATTATAAATAGCTTTAAAGCACTAAATATTAAAGGATTTAATGTGACAATACCATATAAAATAAAAATAATGGATCATTTAGATGAAATAGAAAAAGAAGCTAGATTATTAGGAGCAGTCAATACTGTAAAAAATGTAAATGGAAAGCTGATAGGCTATAATACTGATGGTTTAGGATTTGCTAGATCATTAACTGAAGAAGGAATAAAAATTGAGGATAGAAATTTTTTAATATTAGGTGCTGGTGGTGCAAGTCATGCTATTTCTACAAAGTTAGCTATAGAAGGAGCAAAAAAAATAGTTATTCTGAATAGAACTATAAAAAAGGCCGAAGTACTAGGCAAAAATATTAAAGATAAATTTGAAAATACACAAGTTACTTGGGATTCTTTAGACAATGTAGTTAAATATCTTGATAGTGATATTGTTGTAAATTGTACTTCAGCTGGGATGTATCCAAATGAAGATATATCTCCCATAGATTCTACAATATTAAATGAAGATACAGTTATTTATGATATTATTTATAAACCTATTGAGACAAAATTTTTAAAAGATGCTAAAAGAAATAAATTAAAGACTATTGGTGGTATTTCAATGCTTATAAATCAAGCTATTTTAAGTCAGCAGATTTGGTTAAATGATGTAGAAAATTATTCAAAAAATTTTAAAAAAATAGAAGGATTTTTAGACAGTAATGTAGAAGATATTGTAAATAAATTATTATAAAATTTATTAATATAAAGGTGAAAAAATGATGAATAATAATATGAAATTAGGAGATTTACTGGTTTATGCTGGGAAAATTACAGATGAACAGTTAAAAGAGAGTTTAAATGAACAAAAAAAATCTTATAAAAGATTAGGAGAAGTATTAGTTAATAAGGGATTTGTAACTGAAAAAGATATTATCGAAGTATTGGAGTTTCAACTTGGAATACCTCATGTAGATTTAGAAAAATATAGTATAGATCCTAATATTGCTAAAATGATACCAGAAAATTTAGCTAGAAGATATGAGTTAATTGCCTTAGATAAAAAAAGAGATTATTTAATAGTAGCTATGGTAGATCCATTAAATATATTTGCAATAGATGATATCAAAATATCTACTGGCTATGAAATTCAACCTGTTATATCAGATAAAAAATATATTATAAATGCTATCGAGAAATATTATAAAGAAGAAACCACTAAAAAACTACTTGAAGAGTTTGAAGACTCCTACTATACATCTGAAATAGAAGAAATTGCAGAAGAGGAGTTACTTGATGTCAATAGTGCGCCTGTTGTAAAGTTGGTTAATTCAATTATTAGTCAAGCTGTAAAAATGAAATCTAGCGATATACATATAGAACCTTTTGCCAATGAAATAAAAGTAAGATTTAGAATTGATGGAGATTTACAAGAAATAATGATATTACCTAAAAAAAGCTTATCTGCTATAATTACTAGGGTTAAGATAATGGGTAAAATGGATATTGCTGAGAAGAGAGTCCCTCAGGATGGTAGAATAGAAAGCATTATTCAAGGAAAGGAAATAGACATGCGTATTTCCACATTACCTACAGTATATGGAGAGAAAATAGTAATCAGATTATTAGACAGAAGTAGTTTTATGTATTCAAAAGAGGAATTAGGTTTTGTTCCTTCAGATTTAAAAATAGTAAATAAGATCATGAAACAACCTTATGGGATAATTCTAGTGACAGGTCCAACAGGAAGTGGAAAAACTACAACATTGTATACTGTATTAAGAGAATTAAATAGTCCAGAAAAAAACATTATCACAGTTGAAGATCCTGTAGAGTATAAACTTCAAGGAATCAATCAAGTTCAAGTAAATAATAAAGCTGGGTTAACCTTTGCAAGTGGACTTAGATCAATATTGAGACAAGACCCAGACATCATAATGGTTGGAGAAATAAGGGATTCAGAAACAGCTCAGATAGCTGTAAGAGCAGCCATAACAGGGCATTTAGTATTATCTACACTTCATACTAATGATACTGCTTCAAGTATTGCTAGGCTTGTAGATATGGGGATTGAACCATATTTAATATCTTCTGCAGTAATTGGAATATTGTCCCAGAGACTTGTAAAAAGACTTTGCAATAATTGCAAGATTCCTTATGAGGCTAACAGTACAGAAAAAGCAATATTAGGCATAAATACTAATGAAAACTTAGTATTATATAAAGGAAAAGGTTGTAATAATTGTAATAATGGCTATAAGGGTAGAACTGCTATTCATGAAGTAATGCCAATAGATGAAGAAATAAGGGAGCTAATTGATAGAAGAGCAACTACTGATGAAATCAAAAATACAGCTATAAAAAAGGGAATGACAACTTTATTAGATAAAGTTAATCAACTAGCTTTGGATGGAACAACTACTATTGATGAAGTCTTAAGGGTAGGATATACATTAGGATAGGAGGATAAAAATGGAGCTTATTGATTTGATAAGAACAGGTACTAGTAAGAATGCTTCTGATATTCATATAACAGTTGGAGTACCTCCTGTTTTTAGGATAAATGGAGAATTACATGAATATGGAGAAGAAAGTTTAAGACCAGATGATACAAAAAAACTTGTTGAAGCTGTATTAGAAGAAAAACAACTAATAGAATTAAATGAAAAAGGTGAAGTAGACACATCTTTCTCTAGCCCAGGAGTAGGTAGATTTCGTGTCAATGCATATAAACAAAGAGGTAGTTACTGTATGGCACTAAGGATTATTCCACTTAGAATACCCACTATTGATGAGTTAGGATTGCCTCAAATAGTTAAAGAATTAGCAAGAGTACCTCGTGGACTTATACTAGTAACAGGTCCTACAGGAAGTGGTAAGTCTACTACACTAGCTTCTATAATTGATTTGATAAACAGTGAAAGAAGTTGCCATATATTAACTCTAGAAGATCCAATAGAATACCTACATAGTCACAATAAAAGTGTAGTAAATCAAAGAGAAATTGGTATTGATTCAATTAATTTTTCAAATGCACTTAGAGCAGCATTGAGACAGGATCCAGATGTAATATTAGTTGGTGAAATGAGAGATTTGGAAACCATAAGTATAGCTTTAACAGCGGCAGAAACAGGTCATCTAGTATTGTCTACACTCCATACATTAGGAGCATCTAAAACAATAGATAGGGTAATTGATGTTTTCCCTCCCCATCAACAACAGCAGATAAGAATTCAATTTGCTTCAGTTATACAGGGAATAATATCTCAACAATTATTGTCTAAGAGTGATGAAAGTGGGAGAGTTGCAGCTTTTGAAATTATGGTTTCAACTCCTGCAATCAGAAATTTAATTAGAGAAGAAAAAAGCCATCAAATTGACACTGCAATACAAACCGGTAGAAAGTTTGGAATGGAAGCAATGGACAATTCAATATTGGAGTTGTATAAAAAGAGATTGATTTCTAGAGATACAGCTTTAAACCAAGCTTTTAATTCTGAGTTAATGAAGAGATATATCCTATAAGGCGGTGAGATATATTGATTTTTAAATACAAAGCAGTAACTGATACAGGGGAAACTCTAGAGGGAACTTTTGAGGGACAGAATACTGATGAAGTTATATCTATGTTAAGAGGAAATAATTACCTACCTATTTCAGTTGAAGAGCTAAATGAAAGAGAAGTAAACAGTGGAATAACTTTAGGAACGAATGTTAAGAAAAAGGATATGGCAGTGTTTTGTAGACAATTCTATTTTATGCTTAATGCAGGTATAAGTATAGTGAATTGTCTAGATATACTAGAAAAGCAAACAGAAAACAAGCTATTGAAAAAAGCAATAGGAAAATCATATGAAGATGTACAAAAGGGAATGACATTGTCAGAAGCTATGAAAAAACACAAAAAGATTTTTCCTATACTATTAGTTAATATGGTAGAAGCTGGAGAGGTTAGTGGAAATCTTGATATCATAATGGACAGAATGGCAATACATTATGAAAAAGAAAATAAAATTGAGAACAAAGTAAAGTCTGCATTTACATATCCAATAATACTCATCATTGTGTCAGTAGCTGTGGTAATATTTTTATTGACTAAAGTAATGCCTACCTTCATAGGTATGTTTGAAAGTAGTGGATCAGCACTTCCAGGTCCAACTAGATACCTTTTGAATATGAGCGAAAGACTTGAGAATTATTGGTTTATATATGCAATAGTTATACCTTTAGTAATTGCAGGAATTGCATTTTATGCAAAATCACCATCAGGAAAAATGCTTTTTGATTCACTTAAAATCAAATTACCAGGCTTAAAGAAGACCAATATTAAGATAATAACTTCAAGATTTACTAGAACGCTTTCAACATTGTTATCAAGTGGTATACCTCTTATACAATCACTAGAAGTTGTAAGTAGAGTAGTAGGAAATGTAATCGTGGCAAAGGGATTGGAGAGGGGAATTGAGGATATCAAAAAGGGAGTATCCCTTTCAAGTACCATTAGAGCAATAGGAGTATTTCCACCTATGGTATATTCTATGATAAATGTTGGAGAAGAATCCGGTTCTCTTGATGAAATACTTCTAAAAACTGCAGATTTCTATGATGAAGAGGTAGAGACATCATTAGAAAAGATGACTACAATGTTAGAACCAATATTAATAGTAATAATGGCTTTTATTATTGGCTTTATAGTTATAGCTATGGCAATGCCTATGTTTGATATGGTTAATACAATAGAAATGTAGAATTTTCAAAAAAAAGCATAGAAAAAAAAGGCGAAATGTGTTAATATGATTAAAATGATTTAATTAATATTAAAAATAATAAATATCAGGGCAAAGCTATTGAAAGATAGTGACGCAAAGTCTGAGTCTAAAGCTATGAATATTAATAGCTATGATCGTTCGGCTGCATAAATTATATATGTATTGTATATGTTTATGCAGCTTTTTTTAAAATAAAAATATTTAATAAGCATTAAAGTCTTCACATTATAAACGATGAAAAGAGGTGATGTTAAAAAATATATGCTCAGCACTAATAATTAAGATTATAAAAACATGAAATAAGGGGGAAGAAAAGATGTTTGAATGGTTTGTAAAGAAGTTGTGTAAGGATAATAGGGGATTTACACTTATTGAGTTGGTAGTAGTTATTGCTATATTAGCAATTTTAGCTTTTATAGCAGTACCTAAATTAGCTGGCACAACGGATAAAGCAGCAGTTAGTGCACATAACGCAAATGTTAGAACTCTTGAAAGTGCTGCAAGTATGTGTATTGCAGAAGAAGGTAAACCTAAAACAGATATCACATGGGGTGGTACTAAAACATCGGGTGAAGCTTATAAATGGGAAGATTATATTCAAGAATGGCCAACTGTTCCCGAATCATTAGTAGGCAAAACATGGTTAAAATCTGAAGATGATACAGTTGGGATTACAATTAATCAAAATTATAAAGTTATAATTTATAAAAATGGTACAATTGAAGTTCAAACTGGAAGTACCAAAACTGGAAAAATTATCAACAAAACAAAATAGCTAAACAAGAATAACTTAACAGATCCCACTTGAATTATATAACAAAGGAGGCTACATATGTCTATACTCATATTCATAATAGGCACAATCATAGGTTCATTTTTAAACGTATGTATATATAGAATACCAAGGAAAAAGTCTGTAGTTTTTCCATCTTCACATTGTACAAGCTGTGGTACTCCTTTAAAGTGGTACAATTTGATACCTATATTTAGTTATATTTATCAAAGGGCAAAATGTAGCTACTGTGGGGAGAAAATCTCCCTACAGTATCCTACTGTTGAATTATTAAATGGTTTCATATATTTATTGCTATATTATTCTTTTGGACTTAGTATAGATTTTATATTTTATTCGATTATTTTCAGTATTTTATTAGTTATAAGTTTCATAGATTTTAAGTTTCAAATCATTCCAGATTCACTTAATATACTCATACTTATTTTTGCTATTATATTTAAAATACTTCAATATACATTGTATGATATATCTCCAAACATTTTCAATAGTATACTAGGACTAATTATTTCAGGTGGACTATTTTTACTCATAGCTATATTATCAAAAGGTGGAATGGGTGGGGGAGATATAAAACTCATTGGTGTACTTGGATTTATTTTAGGTATTAAATTTTCATTATTAAACATATTTTTATCATTCATTCTTGGTGCAATAATATCAATATTTTTATTATTATTCAAAATAAAGGGAAGAAAAGACCCCATCCCCTTTGGACCATTTATATGTATAGCTTTTATGATAGTTACAATATGTGGAGAGAATATTATATTTTGGTATTTAAATAATATTTAGTATTTTAATATGGAGGAGTTTTAATTGAAATTAAAATACAACAACAAAAGAGGAATGACATTAGTTGAAGTTATAGTAGCTATTGCTCTCATAGGGATAATATCCATATCATTATTACCTATGTTTGTGCTATCTACTAGATCAAATAAGAGAAATGAAGTAAAAATGAATGCAATGAATATAGCATATAGTCAAATGGAATGGATAAAGGGGTTAAAATATGATGATATTGGTTGTAGTCCTAATGGAATAATTGAAGAAAATAAGTATATGAACAAAAGTGAGACAATACAATTAAACGGCATAGAATATACCATAAATACAAATGTAACATGGCAAAAAGCTACATCACTTCTTCAGGGGGAAATAGGAGAGGCTACAAAGAAAGTAGAGGTTACAGTATATTTAAAAAACAACAATGATGAATGTGCTGCACTAGATACATTAATTACATATGAGCATGAAGGAGAGCCTCAAAAACCAGGTAATGTATATGTATATGTATTTATGAAAAACAATGATAATCCAGTACCTGGTTTAAACATAAAACTAGAAAATTCTAATAAAAAAAGACTTACCGATAGGGAAGGACTAGCTACCTTTGGAGATTTGGGAGATGGTGAATATACAATTATTCCAGAAGCAAAAGACGATATAATGTTTGAGCCAACAGAAGTAATAGATAACAATTATTTTACAAGTACAATAGTAAGTATAAAAAAAGATAGCAGAGAAGAAAAATTCTATGGGGAATATCCAGTATTTCTAAATATCAATGAAAATTTTCAAGATATATATATTTGGTTACAGCCAGATGAAAATTCAATAACACCACCTGATAATATACTTCCTGAAGAGATAGATGATTATATGAAAATTACAAAGCCTTTAACTAGTATTAACAATACCAAATTATGGTGGAAATGGGAATATAAATATGAGGTTTATCAACAGAATACTGATAACAAATATTTTTTACTTGATAAAGAATCTAATGAATTATGGGATGGTTCTTTTGAAGAGCCTAGAGATGAAAATAATGTTAAGGTGGTTAATCTTGGCTTGGGTCTAAATCCTGAAACTGAAGTGGAAATATTAAACTTGAATGGGGATAGACAAATTGTTATGGGATTAGAATTTTCAGCACCAGTAAAATTGATAGGTGAACTTCAGTTTAGTATTAATGATGGTCCAATAGAAAATGAATATGAAATCCAGAACATTTATAATGATGGTTATTCTAAAAAAATTATCATTAAATTTAGTGATGAAGCAAATAATCTAATAATAGATGATAATAGTACAATAGAAATTAAAAATCCTGAGGTGTTGGTGGACAAGTACGGTATAAAACTTGCAAAAAGTTTAAATAAATCATCTTTAAAAATTATAAATAGGGAGTAGTTAGACTTGAAAAGACTACTTAGAAACAATAAAGGGATAACCCTTGTAGAATTATTAATTACAATTTCATTGATAGGAGTAGTTTTATTGATTATCTATAATATGTTTTTCATTTCAACAAAGAATTATTATAACATATCTAATGATGTTGAAATAAATAGAGAGGTTCGTATTTTTTTAGTTACTATTCAAAAAGAGATAAGTCAAGCTAGAAAAGCTAATGACTTATATATTGATGGGAAAAAAGCAAAGGGAAAAGCAGGACCAATATTTATGGAAGATGGAAAGTTTAGTATATATGTAGATTTAAACAATGATGGCAAACCAGAATTAGTACAGTATTATTTGAAAGATGGTAATTTAGTTAGAAGACAATCTGCAACTACTGATTTAGCATATCCCTATGAAAACTTTAAAGATTTCACTTATCCTAAAGTAGTATTGAGAAATTTAGATGAAGGACAAAAATTAGAGGATATATTTGATAATATAAAATTCATAGAAAAAGAATCTAATAATTGGCAGGAATATGAAGAAACAAGAAAAAGTGTGAATCTAAATTTTATGATAAAAAATAAAGTTTATAAACATTATCTTTTTACAAAAAGTAAAGTTGAGTTTGAGTAGGTGAGAGAATATGAAAAACAATTATAAAAACGAGAAAGGTATAGTACTTCCTATTGTAGTTATTGTTTTTTCAATTATGCTTATTCTAGGTTTTTCCATGATAAATACAACTGATAATGAAACAAAACTAAATAAAAGAGATGAAGAATCAAAAAAAGCATTACAATATGCTGAAGCAGGATACAATGCATATCTTTGGCATTTAAATGATGATGTGAACTTTTACAGTATTGATACTGATAAATTAGATGAAGATACAAGAGCACTTGTAAATGGAGAAGATATAGAATTTAGAGATGGCTTTTATAAAGTAAATGCTGAAAAGCCATCAGATACAGATAGATATGTGAAAATTACTTCTACTGGTTGGACTAAAACAGATCCATCCAATAAGCGAACTGTGGTTGCTAAAATAAGAAAAAAACAATTTGTCCATCAAGTTTATGTTAGTGATAGTGATGGATCTAATATTTGGTGGACAACAGGAGACGAATGTCATGGACCTTATCATACTAATGGTACCTTAAGGGTTCAAAAAAACCCCCAATTTTTTGATACTGTCACATATTCAAGTGGTATTGACGATAATAAGATAAAAGGTGATAAAAAATATGTATATAAAGCAGGGGATCCTAAAGAAGTTGAAAAATTAGAATTTCCAATGAACAATGAGGATTTAAAAGAGTGGGCTGCAAAAGATAATATGGTTTTTCAAGGGAGAACATGTATATATTTAGATGGGGATAAAGTTGAAATCAGAAATGGTAATTCAGAAAAAGTAATGTTGTATAGTATATCTAATGATATAAAAAATGGTGTTATCTATGTTGAAGGAAAAGAAGAAAAAAGTGAATATAGAAATTTTTATGAAAAGTTTGATTTGAATTATGGCAATGTCTTTATATCTGGTACTTTAAAGGGCAGGTTGACAATAGCTGCAAAAAACAATATATATATTACAGCAAGTGATCCTACAATATGGGATGTACCGAGTCAATACACAGCTAAAGGTATTGAATACTATGGTACCAAATTTAATGGTAAAAAAGATAGTACTGGAACAGGGGATGAAGAAATGTCAGCTTTGGACAGAGAAAAAGGAATTTATACTAGATATGCTATGCGAAATGGGGAAACAGGAGCTGATGGTAAAGATATGTTAGGATTAGTTGCAAACAATGATATTATGGTGATGCATTATGGATGGTTTAAGTATAAAAATGAAAATGATCCTAATGATGAACCTTTTCTTTACCATTGGAAGAAGGAATACTATTTTTTTGGGCACAGATGGGTTAAAGTACCTTACAAAATTAATGTAGCTCCCGAAAACATTACAATACATGCAGCAGTATTTGCAGTTAATGGAGGATTTGGATTTGAGCAATATAGAAGTGGAGTTAAAAAGGGAAATATAACGTTATGGGGAAACATAACACAAAGGGAAAGAAAAGAAGTGGGGACATTTGACATAAATAGTGGAAACAATAGAACTGGTTACAAAAAAAGATATGCTCATGACCCACGAATGTTCTATGATTATCCACCTCACATACTTGAACCAACTAATGTTGGTTGGGAAGTTATAGAGTGGAAAGAAATAAATATAAATGAGGAGGTGGAAGATTAAACTATGAATATAAAAATGCCAATTATGAAATTGCCAACTTTAATACCAAAAAAAATAGTTTCCATTGACATAGGTTCTTATGAAACGAAAATAATTGAAGCAAAATTAACCAACAACGGAATAGTTATAGACAAGCATTTTTCTTTTTTTACTCCAGAAGGTTCCTATGAAAATGGCTATATAGTAGACAAAGAGCTTTTATACTATATCCTTAAGGAAGAACTAAAGAAAAACAAGGTAACATCAGATATTGGATACATTAGCATTAAGAGTTCTGCAATTATTACCAGAGAAGTAGTACTTCCAGCTGTTGGTGATGATGAAATTGAAGGTATATTGAGGTTTCAAATAGATGAGTATTTACCTGTTGATCCTAAGGATTATGTAGTGCAACATAGAACTATTGGCAAAATTGAAGAGGATGGAATTGCTAAACTTAATGTACTATTGATTGCTATTCCTAAGGAAATTGTGGAAAGTCATTTTAAGTTACTAAAGGATTTAGAATTGAAGCCCTCCGTATTAGACTTTCAATCTAATGGAGTTGCTAAGCTTTTAAATTATAATTTTCTTATAAACGGAAGATATAAAACTGAAGATAGTACAATTGCTGCTATTGACTTAGGATTTTATAATACAAATGTCACTATTGCAAAAAATGGTTTTATACAAGTGAGTCGTACTGTCGATGGTGGTGGAGATGATTTAGACAAAAATATTCTAAATTTCTTTGAATATAGTAAAACACAAATAGAAGAAAAGAAAAAAAGCATTGATAACATCAATAGAATTGAAGAGGATTATACAGAAGATAACAGATTTCTTAACATTGCAAAGACTAGTATTAAAGGAATTATGGACAAAACCGATACAATATTTAGATATTACAACTCAAGGGAAAAAGGCAATGATATCCAGATGATATTATTATATGGAGGATTATCTAATATCAATGGTATAGATAACCTTTTTTCAAATTATTACAATATCACTACAGTAAAAATAGACAAGCTAGATAAAATATTTTTAAGTGAAGATTTAAATAAATATATAAATTGCATTGGTTCATTAATAAGAATAGAGGAGCAAAGAAAATGAAAGATTTAAACTTTTTTGAACCCTATATAGAGAAAAAAGAATTTCATATAAATAAGGAAATTGTATTATTGTCATTAGGGGCAATATTTGTCTTTATTATTGTAGTTTTTAGTATTTCAAATCAAATAAAAATTAGTAGATTAAATAAAAGTGTTTCCAATTTAAAGGCTGAAGTTGAAGATGAAGAAAAAATGAAAAAACTAGAAGTTTTAAAGTCACAAGAAGATGATATTAATTATTTAAAAGAAAAGGTGGAAAATTTAAAAAGAGTAGATGAGTATATTACAGAAAATGATATTATAAATGAGTTTCTTCTTCAAACTATTACATCTAGAACCCCAGAAAATATTTTTTTGAATTCAGTTGATATAGATACTAGTTCTATATCAATTCAAGGAACTTCAAGAGATAAGTATTCTATAGCTGAATTCGAATATAGTTTAAAAGACACTGAAGGTTTTCTTGAAACCTTTATTTCAAATATATATTTAGATAATAGTTATTATAATTTTTCTTTAAATATTAAGTTTAGGGGTGACGAGAATGATTACGGAGACCAAATTGAAACAGAAGAAGAAGTTCAATCTGAAGAATCAAATAAAACTGACGAAGAATGAGAAGATTCTTTTGATTTTATTAGCAGTAATAATAATGTTTTGGTTGTTTAATAGATTTATTTTTTTACCTCAGAGAGATAAAATAAATAGTCTTGAAGAAAAGAAAATTTATTATGAGGAAGAGAAGATTAGAATAGATGCTATATTAGCTAACGAAAGTAGTATTCATGAAGATTATCTTAATTTAAATAGACAAAAAGACAAATTATTATTAGAGTATTTTCCTAAAATAGATCAAGCACAAATAATTTATTTGTTAAATGATATTATTGATAGTTCTAATTTAAAAATACTTAATTTAGATTTTAGTGAACCACAGATAGAAGACATTTTAGGAATTCCTATGAAAACTATGGATATTACACTGCCATATGAAGGTAAATATGATGAGTTAATAGATTTTTTAAGTAAGTTGAGAACTAGTCCTAGAAAGCTTTTAGTAACAAATTTAATAATGGATTACAATGACAAAAATGATAGTATTCTAGGTCAAATACGAATTAAAGTACATAGTTTAGAGGGAATATTTGATGATGAAGGGGACGTTGTTGCTATAGATACAGTCATTAATATTGAAAAACAAAATCCTTTTGCTCCATTTGAAGAATATGCAGAAAAAGTTGAAGATGAATCATTAGATAATAATACAAATAATATTAATGGATATTCTGAGGATTTAAATTCTGTATCTGAAGAAACAATTAAAGGTCAATTGATTGAAGGATTTGAATCTGGAAAAACATATTTTATGCCTTCCAGCTTAAATGTAAAAGGCAATATTTCAAGAGCTACAAAATCTAAAGAAGGAAAATATTCTTTAAGATTTGAATACAATATTTTAGCTGTAGAAGAAGAAAATAGAGCGTATGTTGATATAAAAGAAAAAAATATAGCGATTAAGTATCCACCAGATAGCATTGGACTTTGGATTTATTCTTATGATTATTCACCTATCACAATAGGATTAAGATTTATAGATCAAATGGGTGAAATATATGATGCAGAGGCTTCGAAGGGAATCAATTGGCAAGGATGGAGATATATAGAGGCAAAACCACCTGCTGATATTTCTGTATACCCAATTAAAATTGATAAACTTTATTTAGAACTTAGTGAAGGTAGAGAAGATTTTGGTGTAATACTTTTAGATGGATTGCAATGTGTATATCCTCAAAATGAAACCGATAGTGATAATACAAAAGTTAACTATTCTTTTTATATTGTAAAACAAGGAGATACTCTTGAATCTATAGCTATAAAACACTATGGAAAATCATCAAAGAAAAAATTGATTATGGATCAAAATTATATATCAGGAAATAAGGATTTAAAACCTGGAAAGATATTAGTTGTACCGAGATAAAGAAAGAGGTGAAAATAATGAAAAAGATTAGTGCTTTTATTATTTTAATTATAAGTATATTATTAACTTCAGTTCCCATATTTGCTGATAAAAATATTGATAAATTATTAGATGAAGTTTTTGAATACGGATATAACATAGGCAAAACAGAAGGTTATTTAGATAAAAATAGAGATTATCCTATAAATATTAATAAAATAGATACTGTAACAGTAGAGAAAAAGTATGAAGAATATAATAAAGATAACGAGATAAAGCTAAAGATATTAAATAGCTATAAAGCTGGTTATGTAAAGGGTTATATAGAAGGGTATTATTTAGAAGTACTGCCTGATAATAAGGAAGGGAAAAAGGAAGAATCAAATTATGGAGAAGCTTTTGGCTTAATATTAGGTGAAGTATATGGAAGAAGAGATTTTTACAAAGGGAATAAAAATAATTGGTCTAAAGCAAAGCCAACTGATAAAACAATAATTAGTATTTTTAATTTAAGTATAGAGACATCTAGTTATAGGAATGAATTTTTGAATGCTTTTAAACATTCATTTCAAAAATCTTATGAAGAATCCTATAGAAAAGCTAATTTTGAACCAAAAAAAATTTCCTACGAGGATGGATTAAAAGATGGTGAAGTCTTTGGAAAATTATTTGGAGAAAATGATGGCAGAAAAGATTATTTTGAAGGGAAAATTAGTAATTGGGAAAGAAATTTTCCTACTGAAGTAAAATTGCGAAGTGAATTCGGGTTAAATAGTGATTATAATAAATATGAGGATGGTTTTTTTACAGGATTCAAAAAAGCATACGAAGAATCGTATAAAAAAGGCTTTCGGGAAGGGAATAAAGAATTAAATTTAATTAAAAGTGAAAATGGTTTTAATGATGGGAATGATGTTGGTTTAAATAGAGGAAATAATTTTGCGGAAATAGACTATTATTTAAGAAAGAGTGCTGATATTTCCAGACATTATCTTTCAAATTCCCAAATAATAAATGATTATAATTTATACTTAGATAATAATAGATATAAGGATGGGTTTATTACCGGTTTTAGGGATGGTTTTGCTGAAGGATATATTAAGAGATTCCAAGAATTAAACAAAGAAGTAGCTATAAAAAAAGAAGAGTCATTTTTAGTACCGTCAAGTGGTGGCGAGTTTGAGTTTCGAGATAATGAACTTAAAGTTAATGTACTAAGTGGCACATATTATGATGAGATAATTGTTAAAATTAGCAGTTTAAACGATGATAAATATAGAAGTACTACTAAAAATATAAAAAGGATATCTGAAATTTTTAACATTTCAATTCATAATAAGATAAAAGAATATAATAAAGAAAATTTAATTGAACTTTCCTTTGAATACCATGGACCTGATAATGGAGGAATATATAAATTTGTAAATGGAGAATGGCTTTATATGCCAAGTATAATTGAAGAAGGGGTAATTAAAACCTTTGTTGTACCAGGTTCAATAAAAGAAGAGGGTTCTGATTATGCAGTATTTATAGATAAAAGCGCACATAAGATTCATGATATAAGAGGTCATTGGGCGAAAGATGAAATAAATACTTATTTAAGAAGAAAACATATTTCTGCTTATAAAGATAATACTTTCAAGCCTAATAGTTATATGACAAAAGGGCAATTACTAATGGTGTTAAATAAAGTATACAAATGGGATTTACCAGAGGATGTATCTAGCGTTAAAAAATATAAAGATTATAATCAATTTAAAAATTATCAAAAGGTTGTTCAATATAGTTTAAACAATGGATACATTAAAGCTGATAATAAGAATAAATTGAATTTAGATTCACCTATTACTTATAAAGAAGTTGAAGCTCTTATGAGGAAGGTAACTAAGAGTAACAATTTTAAGTGGAGCAATACATCAAATAAAATACTATATAAAAAAGGTGTTAGATGCAAAAGTTTCAATAGTTATAATAACAAAATTACTAGATCCGAAGCAATATATATGTTATATTTATTAAATGAATGGAAAAATTAACAAATAAAAAGAAGGAAAAACGAAATTTATGTAGAATTTAATCTAGGGATGATATAAATGGATAAAAAGGGTATGACATTTATTGAGTTGATTACTGTAATTGCCATAATGTCTATAATTTTTTTAATTGCATTACCAAAAACTACTATTGCTTTAAATTTTAAAGAAAGAAAAGATTTAATGGAGCTTAAGAGAGATATATTATATGCAAGAAATATGTCAATAATGGATGTAAAGCGTTATAGCTTAGAAGTATACCCGAAAAAAGGATATTATTATATTAACAAACATGACAATGAAAAACAAATAAGTCGAATAAAGAAGAAGGTATTTGAAAGCAATTTAAAAATAATTTTTGTTAATTTTAATGGTTCTAACAATAATGAGTTTGGACAATTACTCTTTAGCATAACTGGAGCGCCTAGTATGGGAGGAAATATACAGTTGAAAAACAGTAAGTGTCAAAATATTAAGTTGACAATAGAAGTAGCTACAGGCAAGGTAAATACTTATATTGATGGAGAAAAACAGGATGAATAAATCAGGTCACTTATTAATTGAGACATTATTAGGATTAGCAATATTAGCTTTGATTACTGTTACTTTTCTACCTATATTTACTTATACCAATTATAATTTTTATTTACTTAAGGCTAAAAATGATATGAAGTATTATGGTGAAACAATTATGGAGAGATTTAAAGCGTTTGATTATTTTAATGATAGTGAAGAGTATGTATTAGACATGTCTATGGTAGATATTATTGATATGTTCAATGAAGAAGATTATGTAGATATATCACTTCCTATCTCAGGAGATAGTGAATTTGATTATTGTGTAAAAATAGAAAAGAAAAATAGATGTGAGAAGCTATGGGATGTTGAGATTACAATTATATCAAAAAATAATTCTGAGAGGCTAAAAAATGTGTGCTTTAAGTCGTTATTACAAAAACCGTATAAGCAATAATGGTTTCACATTAATTGAATTATTAGTGGGAATATCTATTTGTTCAATATTAATTGTATCTTTTTATTCAGTATATAGTTATTGCATAAATTCTAGCCGAATATCAGAAGAAAAAGAAGATAGAATACTTAATGGAAGGTACGCAATTGAATATATTAAAAATGAAATAAAATCGGCAGATGAAATAATATCTATAGAAAAAATTGAAAATTATAATAAAAAATATAGTAAAAATTTTGGATTTGTAATAAAGAAAAAAATTGAGATTGGAACTGATAAAAAAGGTGTTATTGAAAGGGAATATGAAAATAAATACATTATTTATTATATTAATGAGAATTATCTTAGAAGAGATGTAGCAACAAAGAAAACGGAAAATTTGCCTTATCAGAGTGAATTTGAAGGAAATAATACAATTGTGGGAAATATAAAATCTATTGATAAATCATATACAGATTTTGATAGGAAAATAATAGTTATTAGTTTGATTTTTAATGGAGAGTGGAGTGAAGAATTAGAGTTTAATACGGAAATAGGCATTAGAGCACCAATTAACAATTAATCGAGGTGTTTATATTGAGAAACCAAAGGGGTTCCGTTATTGTCTTTTCATTGATTCTAGGCAGTGTAATTATGACATTAGCTACATATTTACTTTATTCTTCAACATTGGATAATAAAATAATGAATACAAGCATTAAAAAGGTTCAGGCTTCTTACAGTGCTGAGGACAAAATAAATCTTTGTTTTGGAGACAAGAAATATTTTGATGATGATTTAATACCTAGATTAAAACATTATATAAAATATAAAAGGTTTAGCAATCATATTAATAAAAATAAAATTGTATTAGATAAAAAGGATTTAGAAACGTGGGATTCTTTGAATATTTTAGATTTAGAAATATTTAGGGAAAATGGAATTTTAAAAGGATCTATCAAGGCCAATAGTTGTTATCAAAATGTTAATAAAACTGCTATCGCTGTATTCAATGTAATCAATCCTATATACAATGTAAGTTCGCCTATTATATCAAGTAGCAAAATTGATGATAGTGAGTTCTTTAATGATTTTAGTGATTTAACATTATCAGATTTCGAAAACAAAGCTGAAATTATAGAAGTCAAAAATTATGATATGGTAAATCTATATGTAACAGACAAAAGTACTAATAAAGTTAAAATTGAATTTTATAGATACGGACAAGATAAACCTTCACAGATCAAATATTTAACAAAAAATGAAATGTTTCTAGTAATAAAAAATGATGATGTAAACAATTGCTCATTATCAATTTTTCAAGAAGGTAATGAGTTAGATAAAATGTTAATGGGGATAATATATGTCCAAGGAGATTTAAATTTCTATGATAATATTAACTTTAATGGTATAATAGGCGTTGATGGTGGTAAATTAAATGTATATTCAGAAGCAAAACCTAAAATCAATGGTCTTTTAATATTGAATGAATGTAAAGAAGAAGATAGTATAGAAGAAAAAATAACTCTTACTAAGGATAGATTCTTCTTAGAATACTACGGTATATTTCTACCAAATTTTATCAAACCTGAAATTTATGTGATTAAGCAATAATAGTGATAGTGACAAAAATAAGAAGGTGATTATTTTGGGCTTAAAAAACTTAATGGAAGACGAAGTTATGTACACTGTTAATAAATTATTAAGTGATAGAAAAGATATGTGCACTTGTGACAAATGTAAGTTAGATATTGCAGCAATTGTTTTAAATGTTTTGCCACCGAGATATGTTGTTACAGAGAAAGGTAAACTATATGGAAAAGTTGAAAATATGAGTTACCAATTCGATGTTGACGTTATTACAGAAGTAACAAAAGCTATAAATATAGTTAAAAATTCACCACATCATAATAAGCAAGAATAAAATGAAAAATATAGTGTTAATAGGTCCTAGCGGAATAGGTAAAACTACAATAGGAGTACATATTTCTAAAAAATATGGTTTTAAACATATTGATACTGATAATTTAATTAAAAGTACTTATAATATTAGTATAAGTGAAATATTTGAAAAATATGGAGAAGGATATTTTAGAAAACTGGAGAGTAATGTCGTTAAAGGTATTTCAAGTAGCAAAAGCATCGTTATATCTACTGGTGGTGGAGTTGTTTTAAATAAAGAGAATATTGTAAATTTGAGAACTAATGGAATTATATTTTTGTTATTCGGTAATATAGAAACTATAATTAATAATTTAAAGAATTCAAGTGATAAAAGACCTTTGATTGGAAATAATAAAGACTGTTTTGAAAATGTAAAAAGTATGTATTTAGAGAGAAAAGAATTGTACATATCTAGTTCAGACTATATTATTAACGTAGATTGTAAAGGAATAAATGAAATAGCTGATGAAATAATATTTTATTATAAGAAACATTTATCTTGTAGTAATTAAAAAGGATTGTTATAATTGAATTGATATAAAGGATAAAAGGAGCAAAAAATGAAGGTACTTGTTATTCATGGTCCAAATTTAAACATATTAGGCTATAGGAATGAAAAATATTATGGTAGCAAAACCCTAGAAGAAGTAAATAATATGATTGAATCAAAAGCCAAAGAGTTAAATGTTCAGGTAGAAATATTTCAGTCAAATTATGAAGGAGATATAATATCAAAGTTACAGTACACATTACAGACAAACTATTCAGGAGTTATTATCAATCCTGGAGGATATAGCCATTATAGTATAGCTATTAGGGATGCTGTTGAATCAGTACAAATTCCTGTTATAGAAGTTCATCTTTCTAATATTTATGAGAGAGAACAATTTCGTAACAAATCTATTATTGCTCCAGTTTGTACAGGACAAATAACTGGATTTGGGCCATTTAGTTACATTTTAGCATTAGAGGCAATAGTGCTATTACAAAGAAATTTCATATAGTAGGAGGTTTTTTAAATGATTTCAGCAAGTGATTTTAGAAAAGGTGTAACATTTGAAATGGATGGAGATGTATATCAAATTGTAGATTTTCAACATGTTAAACCAGGTAAAGGAGCAGCTTTTGTTAGAACAAAGATAAAAAGTGTTATGACAGGAGCTAGTAAAGAGATTGCATTTAACCCAAATGATAAGTTTCCAAAGGCACATATTGAAACTAGAGAAATGCAATACTTATATAATGATGGTGAATTATATTATTTCATGGACAATGAAACTTTTGAACAATTACCACTAGTAAAAGAAGATGTAGAAGAAGCAATAATCTACATAAAAGAAAATGATGTTGCAATTATAAGATTTTATCAAGGGAAACCATTTGAGGTTGTTCCACCAAATTTTGTTGAGTTAGTTGTAACTCATACTGAACCAGGTGTTAAAGGTGATACAGCTACAGGAGCAACAAAGCCAGCTACACTTGAAACTGGTGCAATAATCAATGTGCCATTGTTTGTTAATGAAGGAGATAAATTGAAAATTGATACCAGAACTGGTGAGTATTTATCTAGAGTTTAGGGAATAATTAAATAAAATATTAGGAGGGATAATATGGATTATTTATACCAAAAAGTTTCATATCTACAAGGATTAGCTGAAGGTTTAGAAATTGATGAATCATCAAAGGAAGGCAAATTACTTCTATACATGATTGATGCATTGGAAGACTTTGCTGATGCAATTGATGATTTAAATGAAAAAATTGACGATGTAGATGAATATGTTGACTTCATGGATGAGGATTTAGCTGATGTTGAAGAAGAAGTTTTTGGATTTTTAGATGATGAAGATGATTATCTATATGAAGATGATTTTTTTGATGAAGATTATGATTCAATGGATATTGAATGTCCTGAATGCAATTGTGGTTCAGATGATTTTATTGGTGATGAAGAATAAAATTGAATTGATTATAAAACCTGAAACAGTGATGTTTCAGGTTTTATTTTTTTTGAAAAAATAAGCATATAATTTTTATGTGGACATACTTATATATAAAAGGAGGGACAGGTTATGGAAAAATGTAATTCAATGGTATTTGATAAATTGTTAGAATATTTGGTTCCAGATATAAGTAATATATTATATAAAATTTCAGACAAAAAAAAAGATGCGATAGAGGAAATAAGACTAAAAAATAATATGCCAATTATAATTTGTTGTAATGGATTTGATTATTTTGTATCAGAAACAGGGCAATTCATAAAGGATTATAAGGAATCTGTATATATAACAAAAGAACAGCTACAAAAGACATTTCAAATTATTAGCAATTACTCTGTATATGCTTTTGAAGAAGAAATTAAAAGTGGATTTATAACATTAAAAGGAGGACATCGAGTAGGATTAGCTGGTAAGGTTGTTTATGGTCCTAATGGCATAGAAACTATTAAAAATATATCTTCATTAAATCTAAGAATTGCTCATGAGATAACTGGTGTTTCTAATAATATTATGAAATACATTTTAAAACAGCCTAACACAATTTATAACACTTTAATAATCTCACCTCCTCAATGCGGAAAGACAACACTTTTAAGGGATATAGTTAGAAATATTAGTGATGGTATGCCTAGGTATGGTTTTAATGGATTAAAAGTAGGTTTAGTAGATGAACGTTCTGAGATAGCTGGGGTTTATAATGGTATTCCTCAAAACAATGTGGGCTTAAGAACAGATATATTAGACGGATGTCTTAAAAGTGATGGAATCATTATTTTAATACGTGCTATGTCACCTGATGTTATTGCTACTGATGAGCTAGGTAGTGTAGAGGATATTGTATCTATACATGAAGCTTTAAAAACTGGAGTAAAACTTATTTCAACAGTTCATGGTGATGATTTGGAAGATGTATTTACAAAGAAAAATTTAGATCAAATAATTAAAGAAAAAATTTTTAGAAGAATTATTATTTTAGATAATTCAAAAGGTGTTGGTACTATAAGAGATATTTTAGATGGTTATACTTTTAGGTCTATTTTCCATTGAAAGAGGGTTAAACATGACAACTTTAAAAATATTTGGTAGTTTGTTAATCATATTATCTTCTAGTTTAATGGGTTACATGTATGGCATACGTTATAGGGATAGAGTTAATAATCTAGTTTTATTAGAAAACTGTATTAAATTATTAGAAACAGAAATTATATATGCTGCCAATCCCTTGCCAGAAGCTTTAATGAACGTATATAGAAAAGGAAATCAAAAGGTTTCATATGTTTTTGAAAGGATAGCAGATGAACTTGTAGTTAATAAATCAGGAACTGTTTATGAATGTTTTGAGTCTGTAGTCAATATATCGAGGGATGAACTATGTTTCAAAGATGAGGATATAGAATTATTTTTAACGCTTGGTAGGACTATTGGCACTTCTGATAGATTTGATCAAGAAAAAAACTTCAAACTAATTCTTACACAAATAAAGACTTTAGAAGTTGAGGCTCAATTATCAAAGGAGAAAAATGAAAAGCTGTATAAAAGTTTAGGGATATTATCAGGTTTAGCTATAGTCATTATCTTATTGTAAGGGAGAGGTAAAAATGAATATAGACTTATTATTTAAAATTGCAAGCATTGGAATATTGACAGCAGTACTTCATACAGTATTGGCTAAGTCAGGTAAAGAAGAGTTTGGTTTTATTGCAACTCTATTTGGGGTTGTAATAGTTTTAGGTGTGGTTTTAAAGTATATAAGCGAATTATTTGAAACTATAAAAACATTGTTCCGGCTTTATTAATACAGTAGATTGGAAGTGATACAGTGGAAGTAATTAAGATAATTGGTATAGGAATAGTGGCTACAGTGATCATTCTTCTTTTAAAAGAGAACAAGCCTGAATTTGCCATATTGGTTAGTATTGCTACTAGTATAGTTATTTTTTATATAATCATTGATAAATTAGTACTTGTTGTAGATGTTATTACTGATATAGCTAAAAAAGCCAATGTTGATTTTATTTATTATACTATTATTTTAAAAATAATAGGTATTGCATACTTAGTTGAATTTGGATCGCAAATATCAAGGGATGCAGGAGAAGAGTCTATTGCTTCTAAAATTGAATTAGGAGGTAAGGTTACAATAATGGTTTTAGCGATACCTATTTTAGTATCTCTTATGGATTTGATTTTAAATATTATACCTTAGGGTGGATATAATTATGAAAGAAAAAATTGGACTTATTATTATAATTTTATTATTTGTTTTACCAGTTGAAGTTTATGGAGATAGTTCAACTGAAGATAGGGATAACTATGATTTTATAATAGAACAGTATGATATGTTGAATATAGATGAAATTGAGAATGCTATACTCAATATTGATACAACAGAAAAAAACTTTCCAAAGTTTAGTATAAAAGAATATATACTTGCTTCATTAAGGGGAGAAAATATTATCGATAGTAAAGCAATATTTAAGGGTATAGGGAAAATTTTTTTAAGAGAAGTCTATGAAAATGTTCCAATACTAATACAAATTTTTTCTATAACAATTATTTGTGCAATTTTAACTAATATCCAGACTTCCTTTGAGAGTACTACAGTAAGCCAGCTTGCATACTATATTTCATATTTACTTATTATTACATTAGTTATTAAAAGTTTTAATACAGTTATGGAATTAAGTAAATACACAATAGACAGTATGGTGAAATTTATGGAGTTAATTTTACCTACATTGCTAACACTTTTGGTTGCAGTTGGTGGACTTAATTCCAGTACATTTTTCCACCCTATGGTTTTAGGTTCGGTAAATATTATAGGTATTTTAATCAAAGATTTGATACTTCCTATGATTTTCTTTTCTTTTATCATTGGAATTATCAGTAGAGTATCTGAAAGAATTCAGTTTTCAAAGCTAGCAGGACTTATAAGACAAGTAATAGTTACATTACTAGGGGGGTTCCTTACAATATTTATTGGAATCATGTCAATATATGGTGTAGTTTCTACAGTTGATGGAGTTACAGCAAGAACAGCTAAATTTGCAGTAGATAGATTTATACCTATTGTAGGTAAGTTTTTATCAGATGCTATGGATACGGTTGTCGGATGTTCTCTTATACTTAAAAATGCAGTTGGTGGATTAGGTTTATTTGCATTATTGTTTATATGTATTGCTCCAATTATCAAAATAGTAGCATTAATATTTATGTATAAATTGATAATAGCAGTAACTCAGCCAATTTCTAGTTTAAGAGTTTGTGAAAGTTTAGAAGAAGTAAATAAATCACTATTGCTTGTTCTTGCAAGTTTGTTATCTGTGTCTATGTTATTGTTTATTACAATTACAATCATTGTGCAAGCTGGTAATGTAACTATGATGTTAAGGTAGGTGAATGGTATATTATGGTAAATAGTTTCTTGAAAGAATGGCTCATTCAAATAGTGTCTACATTTATATTTGTATCACTTCTAGAAATAGTTCTACCCAATGGTCAGATGAAAAAATATATAGATATGATTATTGGATTATTAATAATAATAGTAATAATAAATCCATTCATAAAATTTATATTTAAAGATATAGATATAGAAAGAAATATTTTTACTTCTTCAGAAAAAATGGTAGGTGAGTATCAGGTTGACAAAGAAATGTTAAATCTACAACAAGAGCAAATGAAAAATGCCTATGTAATGAAACTTCAGGAAGATGTAAAAAACTTGGTGGAAGAAAAAACCGATTTTATGGTTTTAAGAACTTATGTAGAAATAAAAGATGATATAGAAAGTGAAGATTTTGGAACAGTGGAAAAGGTACAGTTAGAAATAGATAAAAAAAATATATCTTCAAATAAAGATAATCAAGTAGTAAATATTGAGGATGTTGAAGTTGTAAATGTCAAATGTGGTAAAAGTAAATCTATAAAAGAGGATGAATTTGAAAAAAGTAGTGAAATAAAAAAGATCATAAGCGAGAAATATAGTTTATCAGAAGATAATATTTTGATTTCATTAAATAGAGAAACGGAAGGTGAATAATATGAATTTTAAGGAGAAATTAAAAGAGTTATCAAAAAAGATAACAGACAAAAAATATATTAACAATCTTCTCATTATATTTATAGTAGGCATAATAATTTTGATTGCTACCAGTATTTTTAATGATAATGTATCAGAAAAAGAAACAAATAAAAGGGAAAATAAAAATGAAAAATCCAGTACCATCAATTTTACAGAAGATTATGGGCAATTACTGGAAAGAAGATTGGAGAATATATTAAGTGAAATTAAAGGAGCGGGAAAAGTAAAGGTAATGATAACATTAGAAGAAACAAGTGAAAAAGTTCCTGCAACTAATTCTAATCAAAGCAATGAAAAAACAAGTGAAAAAGATTCTCAAGGGGGTGTTAGAGATATAAATAGAGAAGATTCAAATGTAGAGATAGCTACAAAAGGAAGTGATGGTTCATTAATAGTTTTAAAGGAAATAGAACCTAATGTAAAAGGTGTGATTGTAGTAGCAGAAGGAGCTTTTGACATGGAAGTAAAAGAAAAACTATATCAAGCTGTAAAAACTGTTTTGGGTGTATCTGGGAATAGGGTTGAAGTATATTCTAGTAAATAAGGGGGTATATTAATGTTTAATGTAAAGAGACCTGCTATTATAACTATTTTGATTGTACTTTTAGTGCTAACTGGGTATATTAATCATCAACTAACTCAAAAGTCTATGTCTAGAATTTCAAGTGACTACCAAAAACATGAGGAAATGGAAATGGAAAAAGCAATTGACAATACAAATAAATCTACTATAGAAACCGTATCAGAAAATAAAGATGAGCTAGAGATAGTTGAAGGGGAAATAAATAAAGATGTTTCTCAATTAACAGAAGAAATAAATGAAAATATTGAAGAGGCTATAAGCAAAGAGACTAATCTTCAAAGTGCTAACTATTTTGTTGAGTATAGATTGTCTAGGGATAAAATGAGGGGAAATTTAGTGGAAAGGTTAAAAGAAATAATAACAAATGAGAAAAGTAGTAGCGAGATGATAGATAAGGCTCAAAATGAAATAATGCGAATCGGAGAACTGGCAGAAAGTGAGTTGTATATGGAGGGGCTTATCAAAGCTAAAGGATTTGATGATGCACTAGTATTTTTAAAAGAAGATGAAGTCAAAGTAGTTGTGTCTGTAGATGAGTTAACTGAACAAGATGTAATAAAGATATTAGATGTAGTAAAAAACGAGACAAATTTTGAAACATCTCAGATTAAAATAATGAAAAAGCTTTAGAAATGTTTGTAAATAGAAAACACTTCTGATATAATAAGCATATAGATTATATATATATGGAGGTGTCTAAACATGACGGATACTAACAACAATATGGAACATGGAAGTGTTAAAATAGCAAATGAAGTAGTTGCTATTATTGCAGGCTTAGCTGCTACTGAAGTTGAAGGTGTTGCTGGCATGAGTGGTGGAATCACTGGTGGAATCACCGAAATGCTTGGAATGAAAAACCTATCTAAAGGTGTAAAAGTAGAGGTAGGAGAAAAAGAATGTGCTATAGATATATTTGTAATAGTAGAATATGGTTCAAAGATATCATCAGTGGCTAACTCAATACAAGAAAATGTAAAAAATACTGTTGAAACGATGACAGGGTTAGATGTTGTAGAAGTAAATGTTAATGTACAGGGTGTTAATATACCTAAAGAGCCTAAGATAGAAGAGGAACCAAGAGTAAAATAAATCATTACCCTCTGAAATTTCAGAGGGTAAATTTACTACTTTTTAGGAGGTAGGATGAGTTTATGAATATTATAGATAGATTGATTTTATTAATTTACACTCTTTGTTTAGCTGTATTTTCTATAGTATTGATGCTTTTTCCATACGAACAATTTAATTTTTTGTCTTTAGATAGTGTACAAGGATATTTATGGCATATAAAAGGTAATTATGCTTATACTATTGTAGGACTTGCTTTTCTATTAGTGAGTATTAGGTTTTTCATATATTCAATTTCAGGAAGAAAAAAAGAACATAGAGAAACATACTTAGTAAGACATACTAATTATGGTGAATTAAAAATTTCTTCTTTGACAATAGAAGGTTTAGTTCAGTCAGTAGTAGAAAAGTTTTCAGGTGTTAAAAATATAAAAACTACAGTAAATATAGTTGAAGGTATAATAACTATTTTATTGAAAGGGGAAGTTTCTCCTGAAATAAATATTCCTGAAACTACTATAGAATTACAAAACAAAGTAAAAGAACATGTGGAAAAATGTACAGGAGTGGAAGTAAGCGAAGTGCAGGTGGAAATTAGCAACGTAACAGCATCAACTAGAGTTGTAAAATGAAATGTTGAGGTGTTTTAAATTGGCTAAGGAAAAATTAATGGAATTTTTACAAGTCCTTATTAAAAATAAAGGTAAAACAATTGGTACTTTATTGGGATTCATTATTGCTATATTAGTACTTACTATAGGTTTTTTTAAAACACTATTTATTGTCCTTTGTACTTGGCTAGGATATTATATTGGTAAAAAATCAGATAATCAAGAGAACATAAAAGAGATAATTGAAAGAATACTTCCTCCAAGCAAAGAGTAATAATCCTATTTTTTTAAAAATTATTGAATTAGATATAAGGAGGAAAAATATGGGTAGAAAGATAGCAAGAGAGGAAACTATGAAACTATTATTCCAAATGGAACTTAATAAGGACTTTTCTGATGGAGTAATAGAATTATATCTACATGAGAATGATTTTGCTGACGATGAAGTAGATTACATAACTGATGCAGTAAATATCATAAGAGAAAATTTAGAAACTATTGATAAAATAATTGATAATAATATTAAAGGTTGGAAATTACATAGGTTAGCAAAAGTAGATTTGTCTGTTTTAAGAATAGCAATATATGAACTTAAGTTTAGAGATGATATACCCATTCAAGTTTCAATTAATGAAGCTATAGAAATTTGCAAGAAATATAGCACTGATGAATCATCAAAGTTTATTAATGGAGTACTTGGTAGCTTTGTACGAACAGGGATGGATAAAAATGAATAAGCTATATTTAGGGATAGATACAAGCGCTTATACAACTTCTGTTGCCGTTGTAGATGATAATAGTAATATAATATTTGATTCAAGAATGGTTCTAGAAGTTGAAAAAAACAAGAGAGGTTTAAGACAGCAAGATGCAGTTTTTAAACATATGTTGAATTTACCTATTATATTTGATGAATTTAAAGATAAAAGTTTGGTAGATAAAATCAGTGTTGTTTCTGTTAGTAGCAAACCAAGAAATGTTGAAGAATCTTATATGCCTGTTTTTACTGTAGGTAAAGGACAGGCATATATTATCTCTAAATTACTACACTTACCTTTTAAACAATTTAGCCATCAAGAGGGGCATATATCTGCTGGTATAATGAATACTCCGTTAGAACATAGTGAAAAATTTTTAGCATTTCACTTATCTGGAGGGACTACAGAGTTATTAATTGTAGAAAATAGGAATAAAAATTATATTATTAATAAAATTGGTGGCACATTGGATATTAGTATTGGGCAACTCGTTGATAGAATTGGAGTTAGCCTAGGGTTTCAATTTCCATGTGGTTCAAAAATGGATTTGGCATCAATAAGTGGTTCTATAATAAATGGAAAGCTACCTGTTAGCATTGTAGATACTTGGGGGAATTTTTCTGGACATGAAAACTTTTTTAACAATATGATAAACAATGGAAAATATAATGATAAAGATATAATTGTAACACTATTTCATACTATATACTTGTCTCTAGAAAAAATCATTCTTTCAGCTTGCATGAAATACAATTTAAAAGATGTCCTATTAATTGGTGGAGTAGCTTCTAATTCATATATCAGAGAAAAACTTGTTAATAGTCTAAGTAATAAAAATATTAATACATATCTACCTAATAAATATTATTGTACAGACAATGCTGTTGGAGTAGCATATTTGGGAAAAATAAAATCAGGTCATTTATGGAGGATTTGATATGTCTGTAAAACCTTTAAAGGTCTGTGAAGTAAATCAGTATATTAAGAGAATATTAATGGGCGATCCTATATTGTCAAATGTTTGTGTAGAAGGTGAAATCTCCAATTTTAAACATCATTATAGTGGTCATATGTATTTTTCTCTAAAAGATGAAAAAGGCAAAATAAAATGTGTAATGTTTAAAAGCTATAATAAGAATATAGATATGGTTTTAAAGGATGGTATAAAAGTTATAGTTAATGGATATATTTCAGTTTATGAGCGAGATGGAGATTATCAGTTATACGTAAAAACTATAGAAGAAGCAGGATTAGGAGATTTATATCTTGCATACAATAAATTGCTTAAAAAGCTAGAAGCAGAGGGCATTTTTAATGAGATGCACAAAAAGGAAATACCAAAGTTTCCTAGAAAAATAGGAATTGTAACATCGTCTACAGGTGCTGCTATTAGAGATATAATTACAGTTGTTAAAAGAAGATTTCCTATTGTTGAACTAATAATATATCCTGTTTTGGTACAAGGTGAAGGGGCTAGTAAGGAAATATGTGAAGGTCTTCTTTATTTTAATAACAGGAATGACATAGATTTAGTAATAACAGGTAGAGGTGGAGGTTCAATAGAAGAACTTTTTGCTTTTAATGATGAGTTGTTAGCAAGGACGATATATGGAATGGATATACCTGTAATATCAGCAGTTGGACATGAAACTGATTTTACAATAGCTGATTTTGTTGCCGATTTAAGAGCGCCAACGCCATCAGCAGCTGCAGAATTAGCAGTTCCTAGATTAGAAAATCTAAAAGAAGATTTAAATATTAGATTTACAGAAATAGTAGATAGTTATTTATCTTTGATGGAAAGTAAGAAGTTAGAGTTAGACGCTTATGAAGAAAAATTAAATAGGCTTAATCCTATAAACAAACTAAATGAAAACTTACAATATTTAGATAGTTTATTTAAAGATCTAACAAATGCTTATTTTTCAAAGATGAGAGATTATAAAAACAAATTAGAGATATTGGGAAACAAGTTAGACTTATTAAGTCCTTTATCTACAGCCAATAGGGGATATGGCATTTTAACAGATGAATCAGATAAACTAATTAAATCTGTAGAAGATATATCTATAGGTGAAGGATTTAGTGTACTCCTTAAAGATGGTACTATAAAAGCTAGAGTAGAAAAAGTGAAAAAAGGAGAGTATAGCAATGGATTTAAGTAAAATGTCATATGAAGAGGGTGTAAAGGAATTAACTAAGATTATTGAAAATCTTGAACAAGGGGATTTAACTTTAAGCGAATCATTTGATAACTTTAAGATCGGAGTAGAAATATATAAGCATTTAAATGAAGTATTAAATAAAGTTGAAGGTGATATTAAAATTATATTAAAAGATGAAGAAAAAGGGGCGTTTGAAGAGTTATTTAAACTGGAGGATTAGTATATGAATATAAAATCTGAAATAGATATGTTAAAAGAATTGATAGATAAACAATTGGAAAATTTGTTTTTAGATAAAACTGTTTATACTGAAACTATTAATGAAGCTATGAGATATAGTCTATTGGCAGGTGGAAAACGAATTAGACCTATTTTACTCCTAAAAAGTAATGAATTAATAGGAGGAAAGCTTGAGGAAGCTATGCCTTTTGCATCGGCTATGGAGATGATTCATACTTATTCTCTTGTACATGATGATTTACCTGCAATGGACGATGATGATTTTAGAAGAGGTAAACCAACAAACCATAAGGTTTTTGGAGACGCTATTGCTATATTAGCAGGAGATGGACTTATAAACTGTTCTTATGAATTAATGAATAATTATATCCTAAAAGAGTTTGATAAAGGTGTAAATGTTAGCAAGTATTTAAGAGCTTTTAAAGAAATAGTTACTAGTGCAGGAATAGAAGGAATGATAGGTGGTCAAGTTGTTGATATATTATCAGATAATATGGGTATAAATATTGAAACATTAAAATACATGTATAAATATAAAACTGCTGCACTGATCAAAGCTTCTGTAGTGGCTGGAGGAATTATTGGTGGGGGAAATGAAGAACAAATAAAAAGTCTAAGGGAGTATGGAGAAGCAGTTGGATTGGCTTTTCAAATAAGAGATGATATATTAGATATTGACAAAGATAAACAAAACAATAAAACTACATTTTTATCTTTTTATTCAAAAAAAGAAGCTGAGGAAGAATTAAAAAGATTGGGGAATATTGCTATAAATTCTCTAGATACTTTCAATAATAGAGATACAGAATTCCTTGAAGAATTCGTATATTTTTTAATGTTTAGGAATAAATAAACATATTTAGGTAATTGAAAATCAACTTGCATTATGCTATAATATGATTGACTTAGAGTGGCACAGTATTCTAGTCAGCACAACTATTTCTGAAGGCGGGGCTAAAAATCCGTCAAAGGGCATATCGATGAAGTTCCTGATTTTGGCTTTCGACGCCCAGTTGAGGGTCATGGTTGGGAGTAAGAAGGATGGGGCGATCCACAATGGCATGTGGGCGTTGACCCTACCTTCGTGGAGACTTATCATATTCGGGAGTATGATAAGATAAACCTGCAATGTAATTAGTATTACATGCAGCGTAGCCTGCCTTGAGTGAAATGGGCAGAAGACAAGTAGTTCGATTTCATTTTACTAGGGCCCTAGTGGAATGAAGTTTTGTTGTCGAAACCCATTTTGCAAAAGAGGCTAGGGAATAGACTGGCTGTGGAGGAAAACTCCTAGACTGTTCACAGGAAATGTGCTAGGGATTACAGTGCGGACTAAGTGGTAATCTAGCCCTACTCATGGCGACAGAGTAGAGATTTAATTAAAGGGAAACCGCTGCTATGGCGACATGCAGTTTTTATCTGGGAAATCCTGCTAGACCTTAAGCCGTAAGATTTACTTAGCATATTGCCACTCGCTTTGCTGATAGCTATTGCTATCAGCTTTTATTAATTATTATGGAGGGATTAGGAAAATGAAAAAAAAGGATGATGACGGAGTTCTGCGAAGTCATAACAATAAGTGGGTTTTAGTTATAACTTTTTGGACTTTTGTAATGGCTGTAATTTTTAGTATAATAACTGAAAACCTTATGAATAATATTGATATTTTAGCTGCATTTATTATTTTAATGTTTATAATATTTGTCGGCATATTTTT
The DNA here is from genome assembly GCF_900155565.1 of Anaerosalibacter sp. Marseille-P3206. NCBI lineage: Bacteria > Bacillati > Bacillota > Tissierellia > Tissierellales > Sporanaerobacteraceae > Anaerosalibacter > Anaerosalibacter sp. Marseille-P3206. Next base: position 226,149 of record NZ_FUHM01000002.1, on the reverse strand, counting down.
TGATATTATTGGTATTGCAGTAACTTCTGCAGAAGAAAGACCATTTCATGCGATGGCTGCTAACAAGATAGGAGAAGCAAAATATGCAGTAAGACTTGTAAGAAATGCAGGGCAAGTTTCAAACTTTTGTAATGATGTGATTGGTGATATTAGTGGTATTATAAGTGGTGGCGCTGGTACAACTATTATCTATAAATTAATAGAACGGTATGATATTAAAAGTGGGACAATTTTAAGTATATTTGTAACAGCTCTAATTGCGTCTTTAACTGTTGGAGGTAAGGCTTTAGGAAAGGAGATAGCTATTAAAAATTCGGAACAGATTATCTTTCATTTTGCTAAAGTACTCAATTTTTTAGAAGAAAAATTCAAGATTACGGTATTATCTGATAATAAAAGTAATAAGAAATATAATTAGGGGAGATTACATGAGGAAAGAGAGAGTAGATATTTTACTTGCAGATAAAAAATTGGTTGAATCAAGAGAAAAAGGAAAAAGACTTATAATGGCAGGAATAGTATATGTTGATGGTAAGAGAGTAGATAAACCTGGAGAGAAAGTGGATATTAATAGTGTAATTAGTATAAAAGGAAATCCAATTCCCTATGTAAGTCGTGGAGGTTTAAAACTAGAAAAGGCTATAGATTTTTTTGATTTAAATTTAAAAAACAAAGTTTGTATTGACATTGGAGCTTCAACTGGTGGATTTACTGATTGTATGCTACAAAATGGAGCAAAAAGAGTATATGCTATTGATGTAGGTTATGGCCAAATAGATTGGAAAATAAGGCAGGATGAGCGAGTTATATTAAAGGAAAGAACTAATATTAGATATGTAACGAAAAATGATCTTGGGGAGTTAGCTAACTTTATTTCTATAGATGTATCTTTTATTTCCCTTAAACTTGTTTTGCCAGTAGCTAAAGAACTATTAGATAAAAATGGTGAAATAGTCGCATTGATTAAGCCACAATTTGAAGCTGGAAGAGAAAAAGTAGGTAAGAAAGGAATAGTTAGAGACAAGTCTGTTCATGAAGAAGTTCTTTTAGATATGTATAATTTTTGTTCTAGCATTGGATTGTTTGTAGATAAAATAACCTATTCTCCTATTAAAGGAGGAACAGGAAATATTGAATATTTATTTTATATTAGAAAAGGAATGGAAAAAGAAGAAAATACAATGCAAAAAGTAATAAGTGAAATAGTAATAGAATCTCATAACGACTTATAAGTTAAAATCCATTTACGAATTAGGGAGGTTAGGAATGAAGAAATATACCAGGCAGAGAAAAATTTTAGAAATAATAGAAAACTATGATGTTGAAACTCAAGAGGAATTGGCAGAGTTCCTAAAAAAAGCAGGTATAGACATTACTCAAGCAACCATATCAAGGGATATTAAAGAATTGAGACTCGTCAAGGTACTATCTAAAAATGGAAGGTATAAATATGCAGTAGTAGAAGATAATTTAGAAGGAACAACTGATAGATTAATAACTATATTTAGAAACTCAGTGGTTAGTTATGATATTGCTGGCCATATTGTAGTTATAAAAACAATACCTGGAGCTGCACAAGTGTGTGCTTCAGCCATAGATTCTTTAAAATTAGAGGGAATAGTTGGAACTTTAGCAGGAGATGATACTATTTTTATTGCTGCTAGTGATGTAGAGAGTATTGAACTTATAATAAAGACTTTTCAAAGTATACTCAATTAAAATGGGGGTAGTATTGTGATTGTAGAGTTAAGTGTAGAGAATTTTGTTATAGCAGAAAAGTTACACATTGATTTTACAACTGGATTCAATGTTTTGACAGGAGAGACAGGAGCAGGAAAGTCAATAATAGTTGACGCTATAAGTTTAATCCTAGGTAGCAGAGCTAGTAGAGATTTTATCAGAACAGGATCAGACAAGGCAATATTAGAAGGATTGTTTTATCTTGAAAAACCCAAAAAAGTTAAAACTGTTTTAGATGAGTATGGAATTGACAGTGAAAACAATGATTATTTATTGCTTACAAGGGAATTATACACTACTGGAAGAAGTGTTTCTAGAATAAATGGACGAACAGTAACTTTAAATATGTTGAATAATATTACAAGACATTTAATTGATATACATGGACAACACGAGCATCAATCACTTTTAAACCCAGATAACCATATAATTATAATAGATTCTTTTGGAGATGAAGATTTTAAAAAATTGAAAGAAGAAGTATCAAATTATTACAATGAACTAATATTACATAATAAAAGATTAAAAGAAATATCCTTAGATGAAATAGCAAAAGATAGAGAAATTGACTTATTAAATTATCAAATAGAAGAAATTGATAGTGCTAGGTTATCAAAAAAAGAAGAAGATGAAGTATTTGAAGAATATGAGAAATTAAATAATATAAAATATATTGTATCGGGATTAAGTGAAGGAGTTAAATTACTTCAATCCAATAACTATGAAAGTTTTTCTATAATAGATTCTATAAATAAAGTATTATCTTCTATTGGCGGAATAAAAAAATATGATAAAGAAATAGCGTCATATTATGATACTTTAAATAATATTAATTTTGAATTGCAAGAGTTAAATAGAGATTTATTATATTACCTAGACAATATAAATTTTGATGAAGAAAGAATTGTATATTTAGAAGAGAGAATAGATACTATAAATAAATTAAAAAAGAAATATGGTAATACAATTGATGATATATTATCTTATAGACAAAAAATCAATCAAAGATTACAAGTTTTATTAAATAATGAAAAAGAAGTTGAAAAGACAAAAAATGAAATTAATAAAATTAAAAAAATACTTAATAATAAATGTGAAAAATTATCAATAGAGAGAAAAAAGATAAGTGCTGATATTGAAAAAGTTTTTGGAAATGAATTAGCTCAACTAAATATGAAAAATGTTATATTTAAAGTGCAAATTACAAAAAATGATAATTATAGTCTAGATGGATTTGATAAAATTGAGTTCTTAATATCAACAAATCCAGGTGAATCTCTAAAACCTTTATCAAAAATAGCATCTGGAGGTGAAATTTCTAGAATAATGTTAGCATTTAAATCTATTTTAGCAGAATATGATGAAATTCCATGCCTTATTTTTGATGAGGTTGATTCAGGAATTAGTGGAAGAACAGCACAAATAGTAGGTGAAAAAATAAATAGTATTGCTAAAAAACGACAAGTTATTTGTATTTCACATTTACCGCAGATTGCAGCATTAGGTGATACACATTTTTCTATATCAAAAAAAACTGAAGATAATAGATCTATTACAGAGGTAAAAAAACTTAATTACGAAGAGAGAATTGATGAATTGGCTCGTCTTCTTGGTGGTGTAGATTTAACTGATACAACTAGAATGCATGCACGGGAAATGTTATCTATGGCTAAAAAAACAAAATCTAAATTATAACACTTTATATTTTTATAAAGTGTTTTTCTTTTTTTAGGAAAGATATATTTTACTTTACAATAGGTTTAATATTTACTGAGAATAATTATATACTAAAAAGGCTAAATTATAATTGCAAATATATTTTTAAAAGGAGGTGAAATTTTTAAAAAAGGGGAGATTGGGAGAGTGATATTACTTGCCAAAGTATTTAAACAATAAATCGAGATTTTATATAGTAATAACTCTATTATTATTTTTATGTGTTAGTCAGATACTAAATCTATATTCTTTCCCGCAAAAAATAAATATTATAAAAGGCGAGGATAAAGACTTAGACGTAACCTTTCCCTTCACTATTAAAGTATTACAGGATAGTAGTAAGGTTGTAGATTATAATTCTATATGTAAATCAAATTTAGCTTTTAAAAGGTCATACAAATTTAATAGCATAGATTCGGGTAATGCAAAACTTCAATTTAATTTGTTTGGTTTAATACCAGTAAGAGATATAGAAGTTAATGTATTAGATAGAATACACCTGGTACCGGGAGGCAATTCAATAGGAGTAAGACTAAATACTAGAGGTGTTCTTGTAGTATCTGTAACTGATATAATCGGAGTAGATGGGAAGAAATACAATCCAGCAAGGGTAGGCGGTATTAAAGCTGGAGATAGTATAATAGATATAAATGGGGAAAAAGTTAGGGATGCTGAACATGTAGTTGAGTTATTGAACAATATTGAAGATAAGGAAGTAAATATAGTTATTGAAAGAAACGGTATGCGATTTTCAACTACAGTAAAACCTGTTAAGAGCTTACAAGATAATTGTTATAGACTTGGAATTTGGGTAAGAGATAAGACTGCAGGCATTGGTACTTTAACTTTTTATGATGACAATAGTAAAGTATTTGGAGCCTTAGGCCATGGAATAACAGATATGGATACTGGAAAATTACTCAATATTGAAAATGGTAAAATAATGAGTGCAAAAGTATCAGAAGTTGAGCAGGGTAGAAAAGGAAATCCGGGGGAAATCAAAGGTATATTCTACGAAACAGAGAATGTACTAGGTGATATAAAATACAATACACCCTATGGTATATATGGCGAACTAAGGAATACAAATATACCGAAAACTAAACTAAAATCAATACCTATAGGGATGAAGGAAGAAGTAAAAGAAGGAAAGGCTTATATTTTAACAACTATAAGTGATAATAAAATTGAGAAATTTGAGATAGAGGTTTTAAAAGCACAGAATCAATATTATCCTGAACAAAAGAGTATGGTAATAAAAATAATAGATAAAAAGTTATTAGAAAAGACTGGAGGAATTGTTCAGGGAATGAGTGGTAGTCCAATAATTCAAGATGGAAAATTAATTGGAGCTGTTACTCATGTTTTTGTAAATGATCCTACAAAAGGTTATGGAGTATATATTGAATGGATGTTAGATCAGACAAATATAAAAAATAGACAACAAAGTAAATATGCAGATACTAAACAAGGCAGATAATTTAATATCTGCCTTTAATTATATTAATTTATTTTTTTTGAATAAAAAATGGAAAATGAGAAGGAAATCATATTTCTTTGTCGAATATTTAAATTAGTAGAAATAAAAAACAGGGGGGGTAATTGATTTGAGTAAGACTAGCATACTTGTTGCTGATGATAATAGGGAATTCTGTGATATTTTATACGATTACTTAAAGCAACAAGAAGATTTTGAAGTTATTGGTTTTGCAAAAGATGGATTAGAGGCAATTGACTTATTATTAGAAAAGAAGCCAGATGTTTTAATATTAGACATAATAATGCCTCATTTAGATGGATTAGGTGTACTAGAAAGACTAAATAGCATGAATCTAGAAAAAATACCTAGAATAATCATTCTTTCAGCTGTTGGACAAGACAAGATAACACAAAAAGCTATAGAATTAGGTGCTGATTATTATGTCGTAAAACCCTTTGACTTTGAAATATTCACCAAAAGATTAAGACAGATATCTGGTATTCCTTTTGAAAAGAAGATTACTAAAAAATATATTAATATTCCAAAAGAGACAACGACTAATATTGATTCTACTAAGAGTATGGAAGCAAAAATAACAAATATCATTCATGAAATAGGGGTACCCGCTCATATTAAAGGCTATCTTTACTTAAGGGAAGCTATTTCTATGGTTGTAGATAATATCGAACTTCTTAGTGCAGTTACAAAGGAATTATATCCCAATATTGCTATAAAGTACAATACTACTCCAAGTAGAGTGGAAAGAGCAATTAGACATGCTATAGAAGTAGCATGGAGTAGGGGTAAGGTAGATACTATTAATAATATTTTTGGTTACACTATTCATACAGACAAAGGCAAACCTACAAATTCAGAGTTTATTGCGATGGTTGCTGATAAGTTGAGATTAGAGATGGAAATGTCAGAAAGCAATTCTTAATTAAAACCCATGAATACTTAGTATTCATGGGTTTTAATTATTAAATTTATTATAATCATATTTTGTGCTATAATAAACTGAGATGTTTATTCAATGGATTAATTATTTGTATAGGGAAATACTATACAGACAATAGGTTTGGAGGATTAAAATGTATATCAAGGGAAAAGTAAAGAAAGATAAAAGAACTAAGAATTTAACTAAAAGGTTAAAACCTGGAGACATAGCATTGATATGTCACAAGGATTTAGATGAAATTGGTGCTTCATCTTTGGTTGAAAAGAAAGTTAAATGTGTTATAAATACAGATAAGACTATCAGTGGTCGTTACCCCAATCAAGGTCCTTCTATATTATTAAAAGCAAATATTCCATTATTCGAGGCATATGATGAGGGTCTATATGAGCTTATTAAAGATGGAGAAACAATTGAAATCGTTGAAAATCAAATAGTTCAGAATGAAGAATATATTGGTGAGGTACAACTTCTTGACAATGAAAAAGTCAATGAACTACTAGGTATTGGATATGATAATTTTGAAAAAGAATTAGATAAATTTATAGAGAATACATTAGACTATGCTAAGAGAGAAAAGGGTCTTGTAACAGGAAAAGTCTCCATTCCCTCTATAAAGACTAAGTTAAAAAATAGACATGCACTAATAGTTGTAAGAGGTAAGGACTATAAAAGAGATTTACTAGCTATACAAGCGTATATTCATGAAATGAATCCTATTTTGATTGGGGTTGATGGTGGTGGAGATGCACTAATTGAATTTGGTTATGTTCCTGATATTGTAATTGGGGACATGGATAGTGTTAGTGATAAATGTTTAAAGCTAAGTAAGGAAATAGTTGTTCATGCTTACCCTAATGGAAAAGCTCCAGGATTAGATAGAGTTAACGAATTAGGTTTAAATGCAGTAATATTTCCCTCTCCAGGGACTAGTGAGGATATTGCAATGCTTTTAGCTTATGAAAATGATGTAGATTTAATAGTTGCAGTTGGAACACATAATAATATGATTGATTTTCTAGAAAAGGGTAGGAGTGGTATGGCTAGTACTTTTTTAGTTAGATTAAAAGTAGGATCAAAATTAGTTGATGCAAAGGGTGTAAATAAACTTTATAGAAGTCATTTAAAACTGAAACATATGATAGGTATAGGATTAGCAGCTTTAATTCCTATAATAGTTATTACTATGATGTTTCCTCCAATGAAAGAGTTGTTGCAACTTATAAAAATAAGATTTAGAATAATGTTTGGACTGTAAGGAGTGATAATATGATTCCCAATATGCGTTATTTTGTAGTTTCAATTGTATCTATATTTTTAGCACTGGCAATTGGAATTTATATTGGTTTTATAATTGATGCAAATGATATGATTGTTGAACAAAAAGAAGATATAGTGTCTAAGTTAGAAGAAAAATTTGATTATTTAAAAGAAGAAAATACAAATTTAAAAAAAGAAGTAGAAATATTAGAATTAGAAAATAATAAATATGAATTATTTAGTAGAGTTGCATATATAGAAGCTGTTAAAAATAAATTAGCAGGAGTTAATGTTGCAATTATAGAGACTAATGATGAATATATATATTCTGGTTTAGGAAAAACATTAGAAATTGCAGGAGCTAATGTTAAGAGTATAATAACTATAAAAGATAAATTTCTTAATGAAGAATTGCTAAGAGAAATTTATGTAAATCAATTAGGTGAAGAAAAAGAAATTAGTAAGAATATAATTGAAAATGCAGTTAAGGATTTATCCAAAGCTATTATAACAGGAGAACAATCTGAGACAATTGATGGATTTAGGGAAAGGGACTTAATAAATATAGTTGGAGATATAGAAGATCCTATTGATTATATAATTATAGCTGGTGGAAGCGATAGTGAAGATTTAGACAGAATTAATTATTTAGATAAGAATGTTATCAATACATGTAAAAGCTTAGAAATACCTATAATTGGAGTTGAAAAGACTAAAGTTAATTTTTCTTATACGAGTGAATATAAAAACTTTAGGATATCAACTATAGATAATGTTGATACAGTAATGGGTAAAGTTGCACTTATAATGGCAATGGAAGGTAGACCAGGGTACTATGGTGAAAAACCAAGTGCTGAAAGTCTTTTACCTGATCCTAATAATACTATTTTAGAATGAGGAGAGATTATATGAGTGCAGATAATAAAGTTGTTGCAGTTGTGCCAGTTTTTAACGAAGAAGATACAATAAGAGAAACAGTAAGAAATTTAAATAACATAGATATTATTGATTCGATAGTTGTAGTTAATGATGGTTCAACAGATAATACAGCTAATGTAGTGAAAGAATTAAATGTAAATTTTATTAATTTAGAAAAAAATAAAGGTAAAGGTTATGCTATAAAAGAAGCTATTCAACAATTTGATTTTGATTATCTAGTATTAGTAGATGGAGATTTAGGCAACACTAGTAGTGAAATAGAAAAGTTAATCTATCCAGTTATTAACGATGAAGCTGATGTAACAATTGCTAAGTTTCCAAAGCCACTTAAAAAAGGTGGTTTTGGATTTGTTAAGAATCTTGCTAAAAACGGAGTATACTTTTACACAGGCAAAAAACTAGATACTACTTTGTCTGGGCAAAGAGTCTATAAAAAACAAGTAGTTGATAAAGTTGACTATATTCCCAACAGATTTGGAATAGAAGTAGCTATGACAGTGGGAACTTTAAGAAAGGGTTATTCTATAAAAGAAGTTGAAGTAAATATGAGACACAGAGAAACAGGAAGAAGTGTTAAAGATTTTGTCCATAGAGGAAAACAATTTATTAATATACTTTGGACATTAATAGTATTATTCTTTAGAAGGTGAATATATGGAAGTGTTTAAATACAATATTTTAAGCTTATTTATTAGTACAATATTAACCTTTATTGGTATACCTTTTATTTATAATATGTTAAAAGATAATAATTGTACATGTTTAAATTATAAAAAAGAGGAAATTCCAACTAGCATGGGTTTGATTTTTGTTATTGTACAAACATTCACAGTAGGATTAATTAGCTTTTTTATTAAAGAGTCTATACATCATTATACATTATTATATTTAGTGGGTTTGATTTTTATTGCTTTAGCAGGGCTTTTTGATGATTTAGTAGGAGATAAGTTCGTTAAAGGATTTAAGGGACATATTAAATCTTTTTTTAAAGGTACATTAACTAGTGGGGGACTAAAAGCGGGTATTGGTTTTTTAGTTTCTTTGTTAATTTCTATTTATATATCAAAAAACGTGGTAGAAATAATTGTGAATACTTTGGTTATAAGTTTATTTACTAATTTATTAAATCTTTTTGACTTAAGGCCTGGAAGAGCTGGTAAGGTTTTTATACTTATGTCAATTATTTTATTTATTACTACTAGTACAAGAAAATTTGATTTTATTTTGTATTCTTTTATTGGTATATTAATTAGATATTTGCCTATAGATTTAAAAGCAGAAGCTATGATGGGAGATATAGGTTCAAACACATTAGGTATTTCTCTCGGTTCTTATTGCGCTATGACTCATGATTTGAAAAGTAAAATAATATATTTAATAGTGTTAGTTTGTATTCAGGTAATTGCAGAATTTGTATCTTTTTCAAAGATTATTGAACAAAATAGATTTTTAAGTTTTTTTGATAATTTAGGAAGATAGGAGGTTTTTTCACTGATTAGTTATAAAAAAGGTATTGTAAAAGATGTATTGAGAAAAGACGATAGTACAACCTGGGTTCAGGTAGATATAGATGGAAAATTAGCCAAAGCTGTAAACTATAATGATCTAACTGGAAGTATAAATGTAAATGATAATATAATATTAAATACTACTGCTGTAGATTTGTCTTTAGGTACTGGAGGTTATCATTTTGTTATATTTAATTATTCAAATGAATCAAGAAGAATTCATGGTAATGGTCATATAATGAAACTTAGATATACTCCTTACCAAATAAAATGTCTTACTGCTGAAGAAGAAGCAAGTCCATATCATGATTTATTTAATGAATTTGAGGATTTAAATAAAAAAGTATTTATAGTAGGAACATTACATAGCATGTTAGCACCATTAGCTAGTATGATTAAATGGTTGAATCCTGAGTTAAAAATTAATTATTTGATGACAGATGGTGGAGCATTACCACTACAATTTAGCAATACTGTTAAGGAGCTCAAAGAAAAGAATATAATTGATAAAACTATTACAATAGGTCATGCTTTCGGTGGTGATATAGAATGTGTTAATATCTATACTGGACTTATTGCTGCAAAGGAAATATTAGATAGTGATATAACTATTATTGCTATGGGGCCTGGAATAGTAGGAACTGGGACCAAATTTGGGTTTAGTGGTGTTGAACAGGGTAATATAATAGATGCGGTTAATAATTTAAACGGAACGCCTTTTATTGTTCCTAGGATTAGTTTTAAAGATAGTAGAGAAAGACATAGAGGAATAAGTCATCATACATTAACTGTATTAACAAAGATATGTAATACAAATGGGAAACTTATTATACCTAAATTAAGTGATGATAAAGATCAATTTATAGATAAACAGTTAGTAGACAATAAATTATTAGATAGATATGAGATAATAAGAGAGAGTGGAATAGACATAGTTGAAGCATTAAAATATTTTAATTTAAGTATTACAACTATGGGAAGAGGTATAAAAGAAGACATAGATTATTTTATTACATTGGGAGCTGTTAGCAGGGGTGTGGTAAGGCATCTTAATGAAGGAGAGGAGTATTAAAATGAATTTTGAAGAAAAGACCATGAAGACTGAAAGAATTTATGAAGGTAAAATATTGAACTTAAGAATTGATACAGTAGAATTACCTGACAAGAAATATTCCAAACGTGAAATTGTAGAGCACCCTGGAGCAGTAGCTATAGTTGCACTAACAGATGAGAATGAAATAATATTAGTTAAACAGTATAGAAAGGCAGTTGAAAGAGAATTATTAGAGGTTCCTGCTGGAAAACTAGAAATTGGTGAAGAACCTAAAGAAACTGCTATAAGGGAGTTAAAAGAGGAAACAGGATTTACACCTAAAAAAATAGAATATTTATTAGAATTTTATACTTCTCCAGGTTTTTCTAATGAGAAAATGTATTTGTTTTTAGCAAGTGGATTGGTAGAAGGAGAAGCTCAACCTGAAAAAGATGAATATATTGAAGTAAAAAAAGTAAAATTAGATGATTTAATTGATATGATTCTAAAAGGTGAGATTATGGACAGTAAAACTATAGTAAGTGCTTTTACAGTAAAAGACTATCTATTAAACAAATAAAATCTAAGTGATAATATCCTCCTTTGGTGCATAGTATTTCATATAAGGCTTGTATATCTTGCGAAGGGAGGATATGTTTTGCTATACAAGATAAGAAATTGGATTTTTAAACATTTTAAGGATAATTTCACCGCTTATTTTACGATGTGTATTTTATTGGTTGTTGGAATAGTTGTAGGTGCTATAACTATTAAAGTATTGAATGTAGAAGAAAAAAATCAAATATTGAGTTTCTTTAATTCATTTTTTAAACTACTTAATAAGGAAGATATGAATAGCAGCCTTTTATTAAAAGAGTCATTAATAGGTAATATGAAAACAATTTTAATTATTTGGTTAACTGGTGTTGTTATAATTGGAATACCAGTAATACCTATCATAGTATTGCTAAGAGGATTTGCTATGGGATTTACAGTTGGCTTTTTAGTTAATGAATTTGGATTAAAAGGGTTCTTGTTTTCTATATTTGCATTATTACCCCAAAACATATTTATTGTTCCGGGGATAATATCAATATCTTCTATTGGTATAAGTTACTCATTAAATAGAGTTAAAGGCAGAAAAAATAGAGTTCTATATAAATATTCTTTAACTAGCTTTTTAAACTATTCTAGTATTATATTTTTATTTTGTATACTAATAGTTGTTGGAAGTTTAGTAGAAGCTTATATTTCACCTTTATTTATGAAATTTATTGTTGATTATGTAAATTAATTCATTTTGAAGGATTATAGCTTTTTTTATGGAATTTATATATAGAAACTAGAGAACAAAGGAGAATTTTTATGGATGAGGTTATTTACGGTTATAGTTGCTATTTAAAAGATGAAAGAGAATTATCCCAAAACACATTAGAATCGTATATTAGGGATTTGGAGCAATTTAAGGAATACCTAAATAGTAATAGTTCTTTTGATTTAATGAGCGCTAATAAAACCATAATAATTACGTATTTAATGTATTTGCAAAAAGATGGCAAAGCTACTTCAACTATATCTCGAAATCTTGCTTCTATAAGATCTTTTTATCAATATTTAATTAATAAAGATTTTATAAGAGAAGATCCTACTTATAATCTTCATTCACCTAAGGGAGAAAGGAAAGTACCTGATATTCTTACACCAAAGGAGGTTGATTTGTTACTTTCACAACCGGATGTTGGTGACTTTAAAGGTTCAAGGGACAAGGCTATGTTGGAATTATTATATGCAACTGGGATAAGAGTTTCAGAATTGATAGATTTAAATATTAATGATATAAATTTTGAAATAGGATATATAGCCTTAAGAGGAGATAGTTTACAAGAAAGGGCTATACCAGTTGGAAAACTTGCAATAGATAGTCTTAAACTATATATTAATGAGTATAGATCACAAGTATTAAGAAATGTTAGAGAAACAGCTGTTTTTTTAAATTTTCAGGGAAAAAGATTGACAAGACAAGGTTTTTGGAAAATAATAAAGTATTATACAGGAAACACTAACATAAACAAAAAGATTACTCCACAGACATTAAGACATTCATTTGCAGTTCATTTGCTACAAAATGGAGCTGATTTAAAGTCAGTTCAAGAGATGTTAGGCCACTCTGACATTTCAACAACACAAATGTATTCATTTGCAACTAATGACAAGAAACTTAGAGAAGTTTATAAAAAAGCACATCCAAGAGCATAGGAGGGTAAATATGAACTTATTAGATAAGATTAATGAAAGTAAAGAGTATATAATGACAAAGTTAGATAAAAAACCAAAAGTAGGTATGATTTTAGGGTCTGGATTAGGAGATATGGCAGAGAAAATTGAAAAGCCAATATATATAAATTATAATGAAATACCTAATTTTCCTGTATCTACAGTAGAAGGCCATAAAGGTAGATTGGTAATAGGTAATTTGGAAGGAAAAGTAGTTGTAGCTATGCAAGGAAGGTTTCATTTTTATGAAGGTTATGAATTAGAGGAAGTGACTTTTCCAATTAGGGTTATGAAAGCTATAGGAGTTGAAACTATTTTGGTTACCAATGCAGCAGGGGGAGCTAATAAAGACTTCAATCCAGGAGATTTAATGTTAATTACTGACCATATTAACTTTACAGGTAAAAACCCACTGCTTGGTAAAAATTATGATGAATTGGGGCCTAGGTTTTTAGATATGTCTAAAGCATACGATACTAAACTTATGGATATAGCTAAAAAAACAGCTAATGATATAGGCATTAGCCTAAGAGAGGGAGTTTATATGTGGTTTTCAGGCCCAACATATGAAACACCTTCAGAAGTCAAGTTAGCAAGTATTCTAGGAGCGGATGCTGTAGGGATGTCTACAGTTCCAGAAGTTATAGTAGCAAGGCATGGCGGTATGAAAGTTTTAGGAATATCTTGTATTACTAATATGGCAGCAGGAATATTGGATCAGCCACTTAATCATGAAGAAGTAGTTGAAACATCTGCAAGAGTAAAAGAAACCTTTCAAAGTTTAGTTATGGGAATTGTTAAGAATATTGATTAGAGGTGAACAGTATGACTTTGAGAATGTATGATATTATAAAAAATAAAAGAGATGGCATTGAACTTAGTACAAAAGAAATAAATTTCTTTATTGAGAACTATACTAGTGGAAATATACCAGATTATCAGGCTGCAGCGTTATTAATGGCTATTTACTGTAATAAAATGAATAAAAGAGAAACATTAGATTTAACAAAAGCAATGATTAATTCTGGTGATACTGTTGATTTATCCCATATCAAAGGAATAAAAGTGGACAAACATAGTACAGGTGGAGTTGGAGATAAAACTACAATTGCCCTTGGACCAATGGTAGCTTCGTGTGGTATACCTTTTGTAAAAATGTCTGGTAGAGGATTGGGACATACTGGTGGAACACTTGATAAATTAGAATCAATTAAGGATTTTAAAGTTGAGTTGTCTAGTAAAGATTTTTTTGAAGCTGCTAATAATATAAATATTGCTATTTGTAGCCAAACCGCCAATATTACACCAGCAGATAAAAAACTTTATTCTCTAAGAGATGTTACTGCTACAGTAGAAAACATATCATTAATAGCAGGTAGTATTATGAGTAAAAAATTAGCTATAGGTTCAGATGCAATAGTTTTAGATGTAAAAGTTGGAAGTGGTGCTTTTATGAAAGATTTAGATAGCGCTCTTACATTAGCAAAAGAGATGGTAGACTTAGGAACTGGATTTGGAAGAGAAACGGTTGCTATAGTAACAAATATGGATGAACCTTTAGGTTATGCAGTAGGTAATGCACTAGAAGTAAAAGAAGCAATTGAAACATTAAAGGGAAATGGTCCAAAAGATTTTTATGAGCTATGTTTGAGTTTAGGTACTAAGCTATTGTTATTAGCTAAGAGATGTGAAAATGAATCAGAAGCTCGAGAATTGTTAATCGATACTGTTGATTCAGGAAGAGCTTATAAAAAGTTACTAGAATTTGTAGAAAACCAAGGTGGAGACATTAGTTACATTGAAAATACAAAATTACTTCCTAAAGCGAATTATATAGTAGAAGTTAAAAGTGATACAGATGGTTTTATAAAATCGATGAATGCTGAAAAAGTTGGTGAATGTTCATTGATTTTAGGTGCGGGCAGAGAGACAAAAGAATCAAAAATAGACTTATCCTCAGGAATTGTTTTAAATGTAAAAGTTGATGATGAAGTAAAAAAAGGTGATGTTCTTGCATATGTTCATGGTAACAATATTGAAAAAGTAAATGAAGTAAAAGATTATTTAAAAGACATTATTTTTATAGGGGAAAAAAATAGTAAAGAGAAGAAGCTAATATATGCAGAAGTGACTAAAAATGGAACAAGGCTTTTTTAAGCCTTGTTTTTTGGTGAAAATTAGTATTTCATTTTATTACCTCCATTACAAACTGTTCGTATAACTAAGTATTAAATGGTTAAGATAAATATAAATAAAAAACAGAGGAGGTAATAAAGTGTATTTTATATTCAAAAATAGAAAATATTTTTCATGTTTTCTAGGGATTATAATAGTTTTTACATCAATTAATTTAGCTTTTGCAGAACCTTCCTTAGATATAAAAGGTAAGTCTGCAATTCTTATGGATTTCAATACAGGTGAAATACTTTATGAAAATAATTCTAATGAAAAACTACCTCCAGCCAGCATAACTAAAATAATGGTTCTTTTAATTGCTATGGAATCAATTGAAAAAGGGGTAATTAAACTCACGGATGAAGTAGTAGTAACATCGAATGCTGCTGGCATGGGTGGTAGTCAAGTATATCTTGAAGAAGGAGAAATACAAACAGTTGAAAGTTTGTTAAAAGCCATATGTTTAAGATCAGCTAACGATGCAAGCGTAGCGCTAGCTGAACATATATCAGGAAGTGAAGAAATTTTTGCAAAAAAAATGAATGAAAGAGCAACTCAATTAGGTATGAAAAACACAAATTTTAAAAATGTATCAGGGTTACCATCAGAGGATCATTATACTACTGCTTATGATATTGCATTGATGAGTAGGGAGCTTTTAAAACATCCTAAAATTCATGAGTGGTTAACATTATGGATGGCAGAAATGAAAGTTGGTAAGAATAAAGATGTTGTTCAAGGTTTAGTTAACACCAATAGACTTGTTAAGGAATATGAAGGAGCTAATGGTGTAAAAACAGGTTTTACAAATGAAGCAGGATTTTGCCTTTCTGGATCAGCAAAACGTGGTAATTTACAATTGATTTCTGTTATAATGGGATGTGAAACAAGTAAGTTAAGATTTGAAGAGACTAAGAGAATGTTAGATTATGGTTTTGCTACTTATGATTCTGTAACTATAGGTAAAAAAGGAGATGTAGTTGGGAAAATTTTACTTGAAAAAGGGAAGAAAAATGAGGTTAATGTTATTTTTGAAAAAGATGTGTTTGTATTATTGCCTAAAGGATCCCAATCAAACCTTGGAAGGGAATATATATTACCTAAGTCTTTGATTGCTCCCATCGAAAAAAACAGTAAATTAGGTGAATTGGTTATAACATTGGATGGAAAAATAGTTGATAGAATCAATTTAGTATCTAGTGAAACTGTAGAAAGTGCTAATTTTGCAGATATGTTTAAAGTGATGTTTAACAACTTGATACATAAATAAAAAAAGGATATTTTAGCTAGATATATTTGAGTTTTTGAATAATTAATTATACAATATATCTAGCTTATTTTGAAGGTGAGGGTTGGACATGCTATACGATAAACTAATAGCTATACCAGGCTTATTTATTGCAATTATTTTTCATGAACTAGCTCATGGGTATACTGCATACAAATTAGGTGATCCTACTGCAAAACAAGCAGGTAGATTAACATTAAATCCCATTGCACATATGGATCCTATAGGTTTTTTGAGTATGCTTATTTTTAGATTTGGTTGGGCGAAACCTGTACCCATTAATCCCATGTATTTTAAAAGGCGAAAATTAGATACTATATTGGTATCTATTGCAGGGCCTATATCTAACTTCATAATGGCAATAATTTCAGGTTTTATAGTTTCTAGTGGTATAATAAGAAATAGCATAATCTTAGAAATTCTTGTAATTACCTTATGGTATAATATAATGCTTGGGGTATTTAATTTACTACCATTTCCACCATTAGATGGCTCTAAAATACTTGCGAGCTTATTGCCTACAAGGTATGAGTACATGTTTTATAAATACGAAAAACCTCTCCACTTAATATTAATTATTTTAATTATTAGTAACACAATTGATAAAATGTTGAGTCCATTAATAAATATGAGTTTAAATTTAATTCTTAAGATAATTGGTTAGGGGTATAGAAATGGATTATAAAATTGTTTTAGAAACCTTTGAAGGACCTTTAGATTTGCTTTTACATTTAATTGAAAAGGCAAAAGTCGATATATATGATATACCTATTAGTGATATTACCGATCAGTACATGGATTATTTAAATAACATGAAGGAATTAGATTTGGAAATAGCTAGTGATTTTTTAGTGATGGCTTCAACTTTGTTAGAAATAAAATCAAAGATGCTATTGCCAGCAAAAAACAATGAAAATGAAGATAGACAGTTAGAAATGGAAGAAATTGATCCTAGAATTGAATTGGTTAGAAGATTAGTTGAGTATAAAAAATATAAAAAAGTTGCAGAAGAACTAAAAATACAGGAAATAAATCAAAATAAAGTTTTTTACAAACCAAAGGAAGAATTTGCTTATACGAAAGAAGAAGATTTAGAACTAGAGAACCTCAATGTAGATGAATTAGTAAAAGTTTTAAATAAAGTATTATCTAAAAGAGATAAAAAATCTAAACCTATAAATATTGATGAAATACAAAGAGACGAAATAACATTAGAAGAATGCATAAATAGAATTAAGAGTGAATTAAATGAAAAAGAAAAAATTTTGTTTAGTAGTTTATTTGATGAAAATTCTTCTCGTTCTGAAATAATAGGTACATTTTTATCAATTTTAGAATTAACTAAATCAAAATATATAAAGGTAAAACAAGAAAATAACTTTTCTGATATTGTTATTATTAAGATATGATTAAAGAGGTGCCATTTATGGATAAAAAGGAAATTAAAGCAATAATAGAATCCTTACTATTTATGTGGGGAGACCCGTTAAATTTAAAAGATATTTCTTTGATTCTAGAAATAAATGAAGAAGAAGTAAGGTCAATAATTGATGAAATGATAGATGAATTTAATTATGAAAGAAGAGGTATAAAAATAATACAAATTGATGACAGTTATCAAATGAGTACTAGATCAGAGCATTTTGAATGGATTAAAAAATTGTATAATCCTAAATCAAATAAGACTCTATCTAGTGCAGCATTAGAAACTTTATCAATAGTGGCTTACAATCAACCAATAACTAAAAATGAAATAGAAATGATAAGAGGAGTTAGATGTGATAAGGCTTTGGATACCCTTTTGGAAAAAGGTATAATAGAAGAAAAAGGTAGATTAGAGAGAACAGGTAGGCCAATAATTTATGGTACTACAAAAGAGTTTTTAAAGTACTTTGGCTTAACTTGTTTAGAAGACTTACCATCCTTGGAAGAGTTTGAAGTAGATATTGAAGAAGAATAATACATATTGTATTATTCTTCTTGTTTTTTGGAGACAATAAAAATAGTTATTTATAGTAATGGGGTGAATTTATGTATTGGGTTTTTATTGTTATGCTATTGATAATCACCATTTTTTTGTCTCCAATATATATAAAAATTCAATTTAATTGGAATAAAACTTTTAAGGCTAAAATTAATTTCACATTTTTGTTTGGTTTAATAAAACGTAGTATTTACTCTAAAAAAGAAAACATTAAAGATGCTAATGATAAAAATATAATAGTTAGATTTAAAAAAATAAAAAAAGTGTATAAAGTTAACAAAAAATATATTAAATATTTTTTAGATAGATGTGAAATAGTAGAATTAAAATGGATAACAAAATATGGTTTTGAGGATGCTGCTGTTACAGGGATTACAAATGGAGTATTTTGGTCTGTTAAGAATACTGTACTAGGAGTATTTTTAAACAATAGAAAAGTAAAAGATATTTATATTAATGTAATACCAGATTTTGAAGAAAAAAATTTCGAAATGGATTTTAATTGTATAATTAAAATCAAAACTGTTTATATTATTATTGTAAGCTTATATGTATTAATTACAAAAAAAGGTGGTGAAAAAATTGCCAGATCATCCTATTGAAGCTCTTATGAAAACAACTATGACGAGTTTGAAAGATATGGTGGATGTGAACACTATAGTTGGTGATCCTGTGCAATCTCCTGATGGATTAGTGATAATTCCAATATCTAAAGTATCTTTTGGATTTGCCTCTGGAGGTACTGAGTTTAATACTATGTTTAAAAAAGGTAAAAGGGAAGATAATAGTAATGAAGAAGGAAAGTTACCTTTTGGAGGTGGTACAGGAGCTGGAGTATCAGTTCAACCAGTAGCGTTTATGGTAGTAGGCAAAAATCAAATGAAATTGTTGCCAGTTGATGAAGGAAGTAACGCTTTAGGAAACTTATTTGATTTAATAGGAAAGTTAGCAACTAATCTTACTAATAAAGAGAATCAAGATGTAAATACATCAAATTATGATTCGACAATAAATCCCAGCTAAGAAGCAGATAAATTCTGCTTCTGTTATTTATTTGGATTTAAGATGAATGGAGGAAGCCATTTGCGAATTAAAACTGTATTAATATTAATTACAATCGTATTATTTATAAGTTCTATATCTTATTGCACTGAACCAGATATAAGTGCACAGAGTGCAATACTAATGGATACTATATCTGGGAGGGTTCTTTTTGATTATAATTCACAAGAAAAACTACCAATGGCAAGTACGACTAAGATAATGACAGCTTTAATAGGGATAGAAAATGGTAATATGGATGATATTGTTAAAATAAATAAAGATTCAGTAGGTATTGAAGGTTCAAGTATATATTTATATGAAGATGAGGAAATAAGTAAAAAAGATTTGTTATATGGATTAATGTTAAGGTCAGGTAATGATTCTGCTGTTGCTATTGCTAAACATATTGGTGGGGATGTAGGTAGTTTTATTGAAATGATGAATATGCGTTCTAAAGAAATAGGTGCTTTAAATACAAATTTTGTTAATCCTCATGGACTTGAAGACAAAAATCACTATACTACTGCCTATGATTTAGCCTTAATAACAAAAGAAGCTTTAAAATCAAAAGAGTTTAGGGAAATTGTAAGTGCAAAAACTTGGGTAGCAAATAGAGATAAAAATAACTATTTTTATAATAAAAACAAAACTCTTTGGCAATACGATGGTGGTGATGGTGTAAAAATTGGTTATACTAAAAGTGCAGGTAGATGTTTAGTTTCAAGTGCTACAAGAAAAGGTATGCAACTTATTGCCGTAGTTTTAAATGATGGTAATTGGTTTAATGATTGTTATAAGTTATTTGACTATGGATTTGATAATTATGAATCTATTATTGTGTACGATAAAGGTCAGTTTATTAAAAATTTGAAAATTAAAGATGGAAATGAGGAGTACTTACCTGTAATTACAGAGGATATCTGTACATTACCCTTAAAGGAAGACGAGAAAGAAAAAATAAAGGTAGTAATACATTTACCTGATGAATTAGAGGCACCAATTATAAAAAATACAAAAGTTGGAAGGATTGAAGTGTATTTAGATGGAGAAATGATGTATACAACTAATTTGATATCTAAATATGAAGTTAAGAAGATTAACTTCTTTGAAAAGCTATTGAGGAGCCTAGATAAATAGGCTCTTTTTTTATATTTTATTGAGTAACATTTAATAATTATGTAACATATTATAAAAATATTAATATTTTATTAATAGGTGGTAAAAAAAGGGGGATAAGGCATGTCTAATACTTACAAATGTATTGATGCAGGAAGTGAGTTTTGTCCATGTCATTTAGCAGAGACTATGGATTGTATATCTTGTTCTCAGTTACAAGGGAAGAATACTTGTGATTGTGGTTGGAATGGTGTATGTATTTTAAATGAATTTTATATGAACAACAAAAAAGTAAATGGCAGTAGAAAAGCTTATAGTGGTTATGTAATATTAAATAAAGAAATATATTCAAATGTTTTTATGCTTAAGATAAAAACTGACAAAAACCTTGTAAAACAATTGAATAGGTCAGGTTCTTATGTACTATTAAAAGCTATCGATAAAGATTATTTTTATAATGTACCTATGTCAATTTTGGATTTAGATGGGGATGAATATTTTTATATAGTATATAAAAACAAAGGAAGTAAAACGAAATCATTAGATAAAGTTGAAATTCTTGATATAAAAGGTCCATATTGGAATGGCATACAGGGAATAAATTATTTAAAGCAAGTAAAAAATTCCAATTGCTTGGTTATAGCAAGGGGGATAGGCCAATCATCAGTAGTATTACCAATTAGAGAAATGATTAGAAATAGCAACAAAATATTTTTGTTTTTGGATAGTGGAAACATGAATTTAGATTATGCTTTAGATTTTTTAAATGATGATTTGACTGTTATCAAAGGAGATTTATATAAAGATAGTCAAAAGATACAGGAATTAATAATAAATAATAACATTAAATTAGTATTTTCTTCTGGTTCAGATTTAGTTCATAATCACATAATTAATTTAATTAAAGATGTAAATGAAAATATTAATTATATGACTAGTAACAACAGTACAATTTGTTGTAGTGAAGGGATATGTGGTTCTTGTATAAGAAGAATTGAAACAGGTAAAAAAGTTAGAATGTGTAAAAGTCAATTAAATCCTAAGAAATTATTTAGTTAGGGGGGGATTATTTTGGATACTGTTGTAATAATTGGAGGAGGATGGGCAGGTTGTGCAGCAAGTATTAGGGCAAAAAAAATGGGGGCAAAAGTTGTATTGATTGAAAGAACGGATATGCTTTTAGGTTTAGGTAATGTTGGTGGTATTATGAGAAATAATGGAAGATATACTGCCACTGAAGAAAACATTCATTTAGGTGCTAGTGAATTGTTTGAAATTACAGATATGTATTCAAGACATAAAAATTTAGATTTTCCTGGTCATAAACATGCTAGCCTTTATGATGTTACCAAAATTGAACCAGAAGTGAGAAGATTGCTTACGAACTTAGGAATAGAAGTGTTATTAAAAAAGAGAGCGATAGATGTTATAATAAACAATAGAACTATAGAAGGAATAGTCTTAAATGATGATAGTGTAATTTATGGAGATGTGTTTATTGAGACAACTGGGTCTACAGGACCTATGGGAAATTGTTTACGATATGGGAATGGTTGTTCTATGTGTATATTAAGATGTCCAACTTTTGGTCCGCGAATAAGTATTAGTGAAAAAAGTGGTGTTGATGATTTAATGGGTAAAAAGAAAGATGGTACATTTGGAGCTTTTAGTGGTTCTTGTAAATTAAATAAGGATTCATTAAGTTTTGAAATAAGAAATGAATTGGATGAAAAAGGAGTAGTTGTTCTTCCTGTGCCAAAAGAAGATATACATTTAGATAAACTAGATAAAAAAGTATGTCAGCAATATGCTTTAAAAGAGTATGCAGAAAATATTATTTTGCTAGATACAGGTCATGCAAAGATGATGACAACATTCTATCCTTTAGAAGATTTAAGGAAAATACAAGGTTTAGAAAATGCAAGATATGAAGATCCTTATTCTGGAGGTATAGGCAATTCTGTTAGATATTTATCTATGGCACCTAGAGATAATGCTATGAAGGTAATAGGAGTAAATAACTTGTTTTGTGGAGGAGAAAAAGCAGGACTATTTGTAGGGCATACAGAAGCAATTACTACTGGTAGTCTAGCAGGGTATAATAGTGTTAGAATGATTAGGGGAGAAGAACTTTTAGAACTCCCTAGGACGCTTGCTGTAGGAGATATTATTGCATATGAAAACGAGATGATACAAAAAGAAGAAGGACTTAGAAAAAGATATACATTTGCTGGTAGTGATTATTTTATTAGGATGAAAGATTTAAATCTTTATTCAATTGATAGAGATGCTATTCAGGAGAGAGTGAAGAAAAATAAACTACTAAATATTTATAATAGAATTTAGAATTAATTAAGAAAAAGAAAGGGGTAAATTATGAGGTTACAAAAGTATATGGCAAAGTGTGGAGTAGCTTCTAGAAGAAAGTCAGAAGAAATAATTTTATCAGGAAGAGTTAAGGTAAATGGAAAAACTATTAGTGAGTTAGGAACAACTATAATTCCAGAAAACGATATTGTGTCGGTAGATGAAAAGATAATCAAACTAGAAGAAACAAAAGTTTATATAATGTTAAATAAGCCTACTGGATATGTTACTACTTTGAAAGATGAATTTAATAGAAAAAAGGTTATTGATTTAATTAAAGGAATAGATGAAAGAGTATATCCGGTAGGAAGACTTGACTATGATACATCAGGATTACTTATTTTAACTAATGATGGAGATTTAACCTATAAATTGACACATCCTAGTTATGAGATTGTTAAGACATATTTGGCGAAGGTTGAAGGTGTACCTAATGAAGGAGAGCTAGTTAGATTTAGAAATGGTTTAAAAATAGAAGATTATATTACATCTAAAGCAGAAATTAATATATTAAAAGAATATAAAAACAGCTCTCTTTTAGAAATTAAAATTCATGAGGGGAGAAATAGACAGGTAAGGAAAATGTGTGCTTCAGTTAATCATCCAGTATTAGAGCTAAAAAGGATTTCCTTTGGTGGAATTAATATGGGTAATCTTAAACAAGGATGCTGGAGATTTTTAACTAAAAACGAAATTGATTTTCTAAAGAAACTTTAAAAACTTTAGTATTTTACTAAAGTTTTTAAAGTTTTGTTATAATAGTGATTTACCCTTTAAAAAAAGTTCTATATTGATTATAATATAGTTGTTAATTAAAAGAATATAAATTTAATACTATGTTAATTTAAAAACAATAAGAATTTAAGCAATTTTCTTGATTTTACGGTAGTAACATATATGGAGTTGATAAAATGGATTATAAATACTTTAAAAATGCAGTAGAAATAACAAAAATGATTATGGAGAAAACTATTTCTCCAGGAAATACTGTAATTGATTGTACAGTTGGCAAAGGAAATGATACAATAAACTTGGCAAAATTAGTAGGACCTCATGGCAGGGTTTATGGTTTTGATATCCAAAAAACAGCTATAAAACTTTCTGAAGAAAAGCTAAAAAATGAAAACTTACTAGAAAGGGTAATTCTTATTAATGATGGTCATGAAAACCTTTCCAAGCATATAAGTGTAAGTGAAAATGTGAGTTTTGTTGTTTTTAATTTAGGCTATCTTCCTGAAGGTGATCATAGTATAATAACCAAAACTGAAACTACTTTGATTGCTTTAAAAGAGTCACTAAGTATTTTAGTTCATGGTGGTATTCTTCTTGTAACCTGCTATCCAGGTCATGATGGTGGGCGAGAAGAAATGGAGAATGTAGAGAAGTTTTTGTTAAATTTAAATCAAAAAGAATATAGTACTTTAAAGTTTCAATTCATCAATCAAATTAACAATCCGCCAATACTATATGGCGTAGAAAAAAATAATTATTAGGAGGCGTTTTAATTGGCTGGTGTAAAAATAACAGATACAGTACTAAGAGATGCCCATCAATCATTAATCGCTACAAGAATGAAAACGGAGGATATGCTACCTATTGCTGAAAAACTAGATGAAGTAGGATACTATTCTCTAGAAGTTTGGGGTGGAGCAACTTTTGATTCATGTTTAAGATTTTTAAATGAGGATCCATGGGAAAGATTAAGAAAATTAAGGAGCGTTTTCAAGAAAACTAAGTTACAAATGCTTCTTAGGGGACAAAATTTATTAGGCTATAAACATTATTCTGATGATGTTGTAGAAGAATTTGTTAAGAAAACTATTGAGAATGGGATAGATATAATAAGAGTATTTGATGCATTGAATGACCCAAGAAACCTAAAAACTTCTATTAAAGCAACTAAAAAAGCAGGTGGACATGCACAAGCTGCAATCTCTTATACTACTAGTCCAGTACATAATATAGATTATTATGTAAAATTGGCTAAAGAACTTGAAAAAATGGGGGCAGATTCTATTTGTATAAAAGATATGTCTGGGATTTTGCTTCCTTATACTGCATATGAATTAGTTGGCAAATTAAAATCTGAAATTAAAATACCTATTCAGATACATTCCCACTTTACTAGTGGTATTGCAAATCAAACATATATGAAAGCAATAGAAGCTGGAGCAGATGTTATAGATACAGCTATTTCTCCATTAGGTATGGGTACAAGTCAACCAGCAACTGAATCTATGATTGTTTCACTAAAAGGTTCACAATATGATCCTGGTCTAGATTTAAATTTACTTTTAGAGATAGCTGATTATTTTAAAGATTTGAGAGAAAAATATAAAAAAGAAGGATTATTGAATCCAAAGGTATTAGAAGTTAATGCAAAAACATTAAAGTACCAAGTTCCTGGAGGGATGCTATCAAATTTAGTATCTCAATTACAAAGTCAAGGAGCATTGGATAAATTTGAACAAGTATTAGAGGAAGTACCTAGAGTTAGGGAAGACTTAGGATATCCACCATTAGTTACTCCTATGAGTCAAATAGTAGGTACTCAATCTGTATTTAATGTTGTTTTAGGCGAAAGATATAAAATGGTACCAACAGAAGCTAAAAACTATGTTAAAGGGTTATATGGTAAACCAACTGTTCCAATAAAAGAAGAGATTAGAAAGAAAATAATTGGCGATGAAGAAGTATATACTGGTCGTCCAGCAGATTTAATGGAACCTGAATTGGATAAGCTGAGAAAAGAAATATCGGAATACATCGAACAAGATGAAGATGTATTATCTTATGCATTATTTCCACAAGTAGCAATTAATTATTTTAAATACAGACAAGCAGAAAGATATAAAATTGATACAAATTTACTGAATGAAGAATTTAAAACTTATCCAGTATAAATAAAAATATTAAAAGGCCTTTTTGGCCTTTTAAATTGAATATACATGAAGCAAAACTTGCAAAAAAACATTTTTTCAACAAAATATGAAATAAATCTTGCAATTATCATTCTAATTTGTTATTATTTAAGTAGAAAAAAACATTTACATATAAGGGGGAAAAGACAGTGCCTGAACAGACTTTAAAAGTGCTACAAGTTAATAAAAAATGGTGCAAAGGTTGTGGCATATGCGTAGCATTTTGTCCTAAGAATGTTCTAGAAATTAAGGACGGTAAAGTAAATATTAAAGATGAAGAATCTTGTATTAAATGCGGACAGTGTGAATTAAGATGTCCAGATTATGCTATTTATCTAGGAGGTAAATCAAATGACTGATAGAGTTGTGAAACTTATGCAAGGAAATGAGGCTTGTGTGGAAGGGGCTATCGCTGCAGGTATGAGATTTTATGGAGGATATCCTATTACACCATCAACTGAAATTGCAGAGTTATCAGCAGAGAAACTTCCTAGAGTTGGTGGTAAATTTATTCAAATGGAAGATGAAATTGCAAGTATGGGTTCAGTTATAGGTGCTTCATTGGCTGGCTTAAAAGCTATGACAGCTACAAGTGGACCTGGTTTTTCATTAAAGCAAGAAAATATTGGATATGCTGCAATAACTGAAATACCTTGTGTAATCGTTAATGTTCAAAGAGGAGGACCAAGTACAGGGTTACCAACCTCTCCTGCTCAAGGGGAAGTTATGCAAGTTAAGTGGGGAACTCATGGAGATCATCCTATGATTGCGTTAACGCCTTCATCTGTAAGAGAAACTTATGATTTAATTATAAGGGCATTTAATTTAGCTGAAAAATATAGAACTCCAGTTATACTTTTAATGGATGAAGTTGTTGCACATATGAGAGAGAAAATCGAGATACCAAATAAAGATGAAATTGAAATAATTAACAGAAAAAAACCTGAAAGTGGATTAGATGAATATAATCCATATGAAGTAAAAGAAGGAGAATACGTTTCACCAATGGCAGTTTTTGGTGATGGTTATAGATTTCATGTAACAGGATTAGTTCATGATAAAACAGGATTTCCAACAACTAATCCAAAATTAGCTGAAGAATTAGTTACTAGATTAGTAAATAAGGTTGAAGATAATGTTGATGATATAGTTACTTATGAAGATTATAAATTAGATGATGCTGAAATAGCTATTGTAGCTTATGGCGGAACTGCTAGATCAGTAAAAAGTGCTGTAGATGCAGGAAGAGATGAAAATATTAAAGTTGGAATGTTTAGACCAATAACTATGTGGCCGTTCCCTAGGAAACAAATTGAGGAATTATCTAAAAAAGTTAAGAAGGTAATAGTTGTAGAAATGAATATGGGACAATATTTCCTTGAAGTAGATAGAATAGCTGGAAAACATACTGAAGTCATAAAGTACGGACGAGTTAATGGAGAGTTAATAACTCCTGAAGAAATCCTAAAAATAGTTAAGGAGGGCTAAAAGTTGACCAGTGAATTAGTTGAAAAATATTATAGAACAAATCGATTACCACATATTTGGTGTCCAGGTTGTGGAAATGGAATAGTAACAAATGCAATAGTTAGAGCGATAGATAATTTAAAGTTAGATAAAAATAAAGTCTGTATAGTTTCAGGAATTGGATGTTCTTCAAGAGCTTCTGGATATCTAGATTTTAATACTATACACACTACTCATGGAAGGGCACTGTCTTTTGCAACTGGAATTAAGATGGCTAATCCAGAATTAACTGTTATTGTTATAACAGGAGATGGTGACTCTGCTGCTATAGGGGGAAATCATCTTATACATGCTTGCAGAAGAAACATTGATATTACAACTGTTGTTTTTAATAATAATATCTATGGTATGACAGGTGGACAGTATTCTCCAACTACACCAACAGGTGATAAAGGGACAACTGCACCTTATGGCAATATTGATAACAATTTTGACCTATGTAATTTAGCAATTGCTGCTGGTGCAACTTTTGCAGGTAGAGCAACTGTTTATAATCCAAACTTAATAACAAAATTAGTAGAAGATGGCATTCAAAATAAAGGGTTTTCTTTTGTAGAATCAGTAACACTTTGTCCAACTTATTATGGAAGGAAAAACAAGAAAGGTGAAGCAGTAGACATGATGAAATTTTTAAAAGACAATTCCATTAACGTGGTTGCTGCTCAAAAATTAAGTAAAGAAGAAATTAAAAACAAAATAATAGTTGGTCAATTGCATAGTGAAAGTAAGCCTGAATATACTGATGAATATCAAAGAATAATTGACTATTTTTAAAGGAGAGATATTATGGAGCATCATGAATTAAGGTTAAGCGGTTCTGGAGGACAAGGACTTATTTTAGCTGGTATAATATTAGCAGAGGCTGCTCTTTATGATGGAAAAAACGTAGTTCAATCTCAATCCTATGGTCCTGAAGCTAGAGGTGGTGCTAGTAAGGCTGAAGTAATAATTAGTGAAGATGATATAAATTATCCAAAAGTAAGAGATTGTAATATTCTTCTAGCATTGACTCAAGTAGCATGTGATAAATATATAGATGGATTAAATGAAGGTGGAGCTTTAATATTAGATAGTAGTATTAAGAATGTTCCAGAGAGAGATGATATAAATATATTCCGTGTACCTATTCTAGAAACGGCAAAAGAAAAATTAAACAGACCAATGGTTGCAAATATTGTTGCCTTAGGTACTATTTATGAATTAACAAAGGTTGTAAGTAAGGAGTCTTTAGAAAAAGCTGTATTAAGTAGAGTTCCAAAGGGAACAGAAGAACTAAACAAAAAAGCTTTAGAAGAAGGTTTTAATTTAATAAAAACTCATAAGGAAGAGTGTTATGCAAAATAATGCTGATTTAATAAAGTTAATACAATATAACTTTACTAAATTTAGTAAAAGTCAAAAATTAATTGCAGATTATATTTTAGACAATTATGATAAAGCAGCCTTTATGACTGCAGCAAAACTAGGTACAACAGTTGGCGTTAGTGAGTCAACTGTTGTTAGATTTGCAAATACTTTAGGATATACTGGTTACAGAGAATTACAAAGTGACTTACAAGAGCTTATAAAGAATAAATTAACTACAGTACAAAGAATATCACTAACAGATGAATACTCAAATAAAGAAAATTTACTTAAAAGAGTTTTTAAAAAAGATGTATCAAATATAAGCAAAACCTTTGAAGAATTAGACTATAGTGTATTTGGTCAAGCAGTAGAGGCTATTTTAAAAGGAAAAAGAGTTTATATTTTAGGTCTTAGAAGCTCATCGTTTTTAGCAGGATACTTAGGTTTTTATTTAAATTTTATATTAAGTAATGTAAAAACGGTAACTGCAGGTCCAAGCGATATATTTGAGCAACTCTTAAAAGTAACTTCAAAAGATGTTGTGATAGGTATTAGTTATCCAAGATACTCTACTAGAACTCTTGAAGCTCTAAAGTATGTTAAAGAAAAAGGTTCTACAGTAATAGGTATAACAGATAGTCTACTTTCTCCAGCAGCTCAAATTTCAGATATAACATTGCTTGCTAGTAGTAATATGGTTTCTTTTGTTGACTCATTAGTAGCACCTATGAGTTTGATTAATGCACTAATAATTGCTGTTGGTATGGAAAAACGAGAAGATATAACTACCTATTTCGAAGACTTAGAAGGAATATGGAAGAAATATAGCGTATATGATAATGTAAATAGTAAAGAAATATTAAATAATAATAAATCTAAAAAATAAAAGCTTACAAGCTTTTATTTTTTAGATTTATACTCATAATTGAGATTATCATATATGATATATAATTATATAAAACAAATTACAAAAATCATAACAAATATATTATAATAACTATAAATGAAACAAATAAAAATTATGGATATAATAATAAAACGAAAGGAGTTAATGTATGCAAAAAATATATTTAGTTAGACACGGCCAGTCAGAATGGAATTACCAAAGAAAAGTTCAAGGACAACAAGATATACTTTTAACAGAGTTAGGAAAAATTCAAGCAAAAAAATTAGGCTCTAGATTAAAAAATGAAGAAATTGATTTAATATACTCAAGTGATTTAAAAAGAGCATATGAAACTGCTACTATAATAGGAAATGAACTAGATAAAAAAGTAAATAAATTAGAATGCTTTAGAGAAATTGCATTTGGAAAATGGGAAGGAAAAACCATTGAATACTTAAATGAAACAAGTGAAAAAGAACACGATATATGGCTTAGACAACCACATAAATTTAATATGGAAGGTGCTGAAACTTTATATCAACTTCAAAAAAGAGCAATGCTAGGTGTAAATAAAGTTATAGATGAAAACCCTAATAAAAATATATTAATAGTATCCCATGGTGCTACGCTAAAAACAATAATATTAGGATTACTAGATATAGACATTAAATATTATAACAAATTGACATTAGGCAATGTAAGTTTAAGCATTGTTGAATTTAGGGATTATAATAGAGTTTTAAAATTGTTAAATGACACTAACCATTTGAGGGAGGAATAAAATGAATGAGAAAGTTGCTGTTATAGGTGGTGGACCAGGAGGAATTATAGCGGCTGGTTTTGCTGGTTCTAGAGGAAAAAATGTAGTGCTAATTGAGAAAAATGATAAATTAGGAAAAAAGCTTTATATAACTGGTAAAGGAAGATGTAATATTACTAATAGTTCTCCAATAGAAGATTTCTTTGATAATATAATTACAAACAGTAATTTTCTGTATAGTTCCCTATATAGTTTTACTAATGATGATATTATAAATCTTCTTAATACTTATGGCTTAGAAACTAAAGTTGAAAGAGGAAATAGAGTTTTTCCCGCTTCCAATAAATCTAGTGATGTAATAAAAGTTTTTAATCGATTTTTAAATGATAAGAATGTTAAAATTAAACTCAATACAGAAGTTAAAACTATTAAATATGTAGAAGGAAAATTTGTGATTACATTTTCAAATAATATTAGTGAGAAATTTGATAGTGTAGTAATCGCTACAGGAGGTAAATCTTATCCGGTAACTGGTTCAACCGGGGACGGTTTTATCTTTGCAAAAAATTTTGGTCATACTATTACTCAGTTAAAACCAGCTTTAGTACCTTGTGAAGTAAATGAAGCATGGATCAAAGAATTACAGGGTTTAGCACTTAAAAACGTTACTCTTTCAGCATATATAAAAAACAAGAAAGTATTTGAAGAATTTGGAGAAATGCTTTTTACACACTTTGGAATATCGGGACCAATAGTTTTAACTATGAGTAATAAAATTAATAAATACGAAAAAGAGAAAATCAAATTTAAAATTGATTTAAAACCAGCATTATCTTATGAAAAGTTAGATAAAAGAATTTTAAGAGATTTTAACCAATATAATAATAAACAAATTAAAAATGGTCTTAATGATTTATTACCTAATAGCTTAATTCCTGTAGTATTAAAACTTTCACATATAGACGAAACAAAAAACATAAATCAAATAACAAAAGAAGAAAGAGAGAATCTTGTAAATATAATAAAGGGTTTAGAACTAAGTTTTTCTAGATTTAGACCAATTGAAGAAGCTATAGTAACGTCTGGAGGAGTTTCAACTATAGAAATAAATCCATCTACTATGGAATCTAAGATTATAAAAGGCTTGTTTTTTGCAGGAGAAGTAATTGATGTAGATGCGTTAACGGGAGGTTTTAATCTACAAATCGCATATTCGACTGGTTATTTAGCTGGAACAAATTGCTAATCAAGAGTTTTCTTCCTATATACATTATTTTATCAAACATTACATAAAATATAAATACAAGTATATTTTAGGGAGGAAATTATGAACAATTTATTTAATAAGATTGAAAAACTTATTTTAAGCATTACAATTATTTGTTTTATATTATTAATAGGTGTACAATTTATAAATGTAAATGATGAAAATGTAATTAATACTAGCCAATTTATGAAAAATGATAAATATATACCTATAATTAATAAAAAAAACACCGATAAAGGCATTTTAATAATCAAGCTATTAGATGATGAATATAATGAAGTTAATATATTGGTAAATGGAGAACCAGCAGGTGATTTTAAAAAAGATAATGAAATAAAAATTAAAGTTTGTGAAAATGATTTAGTAGAAGTTGACGGAACAGCTTATATGGATAAAGTAAAAGTTAAATTACAAGGTATAAGTAAAAATGTAAATAACCCAAAATTAGATACGGTTATTACCACATCTCAAAGCATAGAGATATTAGGTAAAGTAAGATTAAAATAGCTTGAGAGATTCGCTGTTTTAATATATAATTAATAAGGAAAGTGATAAATATGAATACTGTTGCTATAAGAGGAGCAATTACAGTTGAACAAAACACAAGTGAAGATATTTTAAATAATACAACTGAATTAATTAAAGAAATTGAAAAAAGAAATAATATTGAAAAAAGCAAAGTAATAGGAATTATATTCTCATCAACTAAAGATTTAAATACTGAATATCCTGCAAAAGCTGCAAGAGCTATGGGATATTTGAATACAGCTTTAATGTGTTTTAACGAAATGGGAGTTAAAGGTGGTTTAAATAAATGTATTAGGTTAATGATGTTGTATAATTCTAATCAAAACCAAGAAGAAATAAAACATATTTATTTAAAAGGTGCAAAAATTCTAAGGCCTGATTTAGATAAAGAGTAGGCAAAAAACCACCTTAATGGTGGTTGTAATTTTGTAACAAGGAGGATACTAATGGATAGGATTATTTCCATAGCAATAGATGGTCCAGCTGGTTCTGGAAAAAGTACTATTTCAAAATTAATATCTCAAAAGTTAAATATAGAATATATAGATACTGGAGCTATGTATAGAGCATTTACTTTAAAGATTTTAAATAAAAAAATATCTTTAGATGACTCAGAAAAAATATTATCAGAAATAAACAATACGATTATTGATTTTAAGGATAATCACATATACTTAGATGGAGAAATAGTAGACAAGCAGATAAGAGAAAATATAATAAACCAAAATGTATCATATATTGCAAAAATAAAAGAAGTAAGATATAGAATGGTAGAATTACAAAGAGAAATTGCTAAAAACAAAAGTGTAATTATGGATGGTAGAGATATTGGAACTGTTGTACTTCCAGATGCTACTTATAAATTTTTCATTATTGCTAGTGTTGATGAAAGAGCTAAACGTAGATATAAAGAGCTAGCCAATGAAGGTGAAATAAATATAACATTAGAACAAGTAAAAAAAGAATTAAAAATGAGAGATAAAATAGACAGTACTAGAGATGTTGCACCACTTGTTAAGGCAAAAGACGCAATAGAAGTAGACACAACAGAAAAAAATATTGAAGAAAGCGTAAATACTATTCTTGAAATAATTCAGGGGAGGTAAAATATGCTTTTTTATAAAATATGTTATTGTATTGGGAATGCTATCTTTAGAATTGTCTTTAGATTCAATGTTAATGGAAAAGAGAATATACCAAAAGAAGGTAGGATTATTGTTTGTTCTAATCATATCAGTAATTTTGATCCTCTGATATTAGGATTATCTATGCCAAGACAAATTAGATTTATGGCAAAAAAAGAACTATTTAAAAATACTTTCTTGGATAAATTTTTAAGCTCACTTGGAGCATTCCCTATAGATAGGCAGGGTGCAGATTTATCTGCAATTAGAACTTCTATAAATATTTTAAAAAATGAAGAGGTATTAGGTATTTTCCCTGAAGGAACAAGGGTTTTTAAGGAAGATATAAATAAAGCTAAACCTGGAATTGGTATGATTGCAATAAAAGGAAGGTCTCCAGTAGTACCTGTATTCATAAATTCAAAATATAAATTATTTAGTAAAGTAAATATTACTATTGGAAAACCTTTATATTTTAATGATTATTATGATAAGAAATTAAATAAAGAAGATTATACTATTATAAGTCAAAATATTTTAAAAGCAATATATTCCTTGAAATAAATATATATAGGAGGAAATTGGTTTGAGAATAATAATGGCAGAAAATGCAGGCTTTTGTTTTGGGGTAAAAAGAGCTGTTGAAATAACTGAAAATGTTTTAAATCAAAATCATGATGATAATATTTTTTCTTTAGGCCCATTAATACACAATAGCCAAGTAGTAGAAAAATATGAAAAAAAAGGCCTTAAGGTTTTAGAAAATATAGACCATGTTCAAAATGCAAATGTAATAATAAGAGCTCATGGAGTACCTTTAAAGACATATGAGATATTAAAGGATAATGGAAATACTATAATAG
Source organism: Anaerosalibacter sp. Marseille-P3206 (assembly GCF_900155565.1). NCBI lineage: Bacteria > Bacillati > Bacillota > Tissierellia > Tissierellales > Sporanaerobacteraceae > Anaerosalibacter > Anaerosalibacter sp. Marseille-P3206. The sequence goes on along the minus strand of NZ_FUHM01000002.1, from coordinate 192,047 downwards.
ATTGTACATGCCCACATGTAAAAGCAGTCCATAAAAAAGTTGCAGCTTATAATAACAAAGGGTATCAGGTTATAATAGTAGGAGATAAAGAGCATGCAGAAGTCATTGGTATTAATGGATTTTGTAATAATAAAGCTATTATTATAAATAGTACAGAAGAAGTTGAGAAGTTACCTAAATTAAACAAGATATTTATTGTATCACAAACAACAAATAGACAAGAAAAATTTAATAATATAATTGAAATAATTAAAGAAAAAAGTAATGAAGTGGAAATATTTAATTCTATTTGTAATGCGACTAATCTAAGACAAAAATCTTGTGAAAAAGTAGCAAAAGAAGCTGAAGCAATGATTGTTATAGGAGGTTATCACAGTTCTAATACTAATAAATTAGTTGAAGTTAGTAAGAAATTTTGTGAAAATGTATTTCATATAGAAACAATTGATGATTTACCTTTGATTAATTTTAAAAAATTTAATACAATTGGAATAACAGCAGGTGCTTCAACACCTGATTGGATAATTAAGGAGGTTATTAATAAGATGGAAAATATGAACAATGAAGAAATGATAAAAGCTATAGAGGATTCACTCGTTAGGTTGCATCGTGGTGAAATTGTAAAAGGTAAAGTAATTCAAGTAACAGAAAACGAAGTTATGGTAAATGTTGGATACAAATCAGATGGAATTATTACAAAAGATGAACTTTCTTATGATCCTGATATCAAACCTGAAGAACTATACAATATAGGAGATGAAATAGATGTATATGTTCTAAGACTTGATGACGGAGAAGGAAATGTATTACTATCTACTAAAAGAATTGAATCTATAAAGAGTTGGGATGATTTAGAAAGCGCTTATAATAACAAAGAAAAAGTTAACTGTAAAGTAACTGAAGTTGTTAAAGGTGGAGTATTGGCAGTTGTAGAGGGACTAAATGCATTTATACCTGCATCATTATTGTCAACATCTTATGTAGAGGACTTAAATGAATACAAAGGTAAGAAGTTAATAGTATTGGTTGCAGACTTTGATAGAGATAAAAAGAGAATTATACTTTCAAGAAAAGAAGTAGAAAAGGAAGAATTAGAAGAAAGAAAAGAAAAGTTGTGGAACAGTCTTGAAGTTGGTAAAATAGTTGAAGGTAAAGTAATGAGATTAACTGATTTTGGTGCATTTGTTGATATAGGCGGAGATGATGGACTTATCCATATATCTGATTTAGCATGGAGAAGAATAAAACATCCATCTGAAATTGTAAAAGAAGGACAAAATGTTGAAGTTCAAATATTAGATTTCAATAAGGCAAAAGGAAGAATTTCTTTAGGTTTAAAACAAACTATGCCTGAACCTTGGGAAGTTTTTATGGATAAGTATAGTGTAGGAGACATTGTTGATGGTACTGTTGTTAATTTACAAGACTTTGGAGCTTTTGTAAAACTTAATGTAGGTGTAGATGGACTTCTTCATGTATCACAAATTTCTAATGAACATGTTAATAAGCCATCAGATGTTTTAAAATTAAATGATAAAGTAACAGTAAAAATAATAGATATAAAAGAAGATGATAGAAGAATTAGTTTAAGTATAAAAGAAATATTAAACGATAAAGCAAAATCTGAAGAATATGTTAATGAAAATGAAGAATTAGAACCTACTATTGAAGAAATAATTAAAGATAACTAAAGTGTATTGGGGTTGATGTATAAAATAGTTTTTTTTGTTTAAAATAATAGAGACCTCGTCAATACATCAAAACCCCCTTTACACAAATCTGTGGCTTTTAGCCACAGTTCTTTTTATATATTATTTAAAATAAAATACGAAGGGGTTGAACAATGGATAAATACGAACTTTTTAAAAAACAAATAAATGAATTAATAGATATTGATTTAAATTACTACAAAGAAAAACAAATGAAAAGAAGAATAACTTCTTTATTTACTAGAAATAATTTCGAAGATTTTGATGATTATTTTCAAGGATTAAAGACTGATAAAAAATTATTAAGTGAGTTTATTAACTACCTTACTATTAATGTTTCAGAATTTTATAGAAATCCATTACAATGGACAACCTTAGAACAAGAGATATTACCAGACATGATTAAAAGAATCAATAGGGTACCTAAAATATGGAGTAGCGCTTGTTCTACAGGAGAAGAACCTTATTCAATTGTTATGCTACTTTCTAGATTTTTTGATTTAAAAGATATAAAGATATTAGCTACAGATATAGATGAAGAAGCCATAAATAAAGCTAAATTAGGTATTTACAGTGAAAAATCACTAGAAAATTTACCTCAAGATTTTAAAAAGAAGTATTTTGTACCTATTGAACGTTCATATAAAATAGTAGATGATATAAAAAAATGTGTTGAGTTTAAAAATATTGACCTTTTAAAAGATTCCTTTCCAATGAATCAAGATATAATTATTTGCAGAAATGTTATGATATATTTTACTGAAGAAGCTAAACAATTATTGTATAAAAAATTTCACGATAGCCTGATAAAGGATGGGATATTGTTTGTTGGTAGCACTGAACAAATAATACTCCCTGAAAGATATAATTTTAAACCTGTTAAAACTTTTTTCTATAAAAAAGCATCCACTATATAAATCTATAATAAATATTTAGGGCCGCTAAGTAATTCAATTTTATGTTATAATATAAATATCATATATAAAAGGGGGCATAGTTATGATTACAGACCTGTTTCTTGAAAAATTATGTAACTTAGATGGTGTATCTGGTTACGAAAGTAGACTTAATGAATCAATTATTGAAGCTTTTAGAAAATATACTGAAAAAATAGAAATCGATAAGCTAGGGAATATTATTGCAGTTAAAGAAGGCAATGTAAAAGTAGATGATAAAAAAATAAAAATCATGATAGCTGGCCATATGGATGAAATTGGACTAATTATAACAAAAATTGAAGACAATGGATTTTTAAGGTTTTCTAATATAGGAGGGATAGATCCTCGAACTTTATTGGGACAAGAAGTAATCGTACATGGAAAAGAGGATATCTTTGGTGTAATAGGCGCTAAACCTCCACATCTCCAAGAACCTTCTGAAAGAGATAAAGCTGTAAAAAAAGAAGATATGTCTATTGATGTCGGTTATGAAAAAGAAGAAGTTGAAAAATTAATAAGTATTGGTGACTATGTAACAATTAGAAGGAGTTTAAACAAGTTACAAGGCAGATCAGTTACTTCTAAAGCTCTTGATGATAGAGCTGGAATAGCGACAATGTATGAGTGTGCTAAAGAACTATCCAAAATAAATCATGAAGCAGACGTATATTTTGTATCAACAGTGCAAGAAGAAGTGGGAACAAGAGGTGCAATTACAAGTACTTACAACATTAATCCTGATATAGGTATAGCTATAGATGTAGGTTTTGGGTCTACACCTGAATTGCCCAAAGAAGAAACATTAGAAATGGGCAAAGGTCCTGGTATAACTATTGGAGGAAATATTCACCCAGGGCTAAGGGATCATATTTCAAAAGTAGGAAAAGAATATAATATACCAATACAATTTGAAATATGTCCTGGCCCAACAGGAACAGATGCAAGAAGTATTCAGATAACTAGAGAAGGTATTCCAACGCTATGTATATCAATTCCTCTAAGATATATGCATACTTCAGTTGAAGTTATAAATATGACAGACATAGAAAATACAGCTAAATTATTAGCCTTCTTTATAGGGTCAATTTCTAAAGATAATTTGGAGGGATTCTTATGTTATTAAAAGAATTAACAGAAGCATTTGGCGTATCTGGTAATGAAAAGGAAGTTAGAGATTTAATATTAAATGAAATAAAAGACTTTGTTACAGATATCAAAGTAGACAAAATCGGTAATATCATTGCATATAAAAAAGGTAAAATTGATTCTCCAAAGCTAATGATTACTGCTCATATGGACGAAGTTGGCCTAATGATTACAGGTATAGATAATTCGGGACTTTTAAAATTTACAACTGTTGGTGGAATTGATAAAAGAATATTAGTTTCTAAAACTGTTAGAATAGGAAAAAATAAAATAAATGGTGTAATAGGTTCAAAACCAATTCACTTACAGGACAAAGATGAGTGGTCTAAAGCATTGGATATAAAAAATCTATATATAGATATAGGTGTTAATACTAAAGAAGAAGCGGAAAAATTAGTTTCTATTGGTGATTACGTTATGTTTAATAGTGAATATATAGAATTCGGAAATAATCTTATTAAAGCTAAAGCACTTGATAATAGAGTTGGTTGCAGTGTACTTATAGACCTACTAAAAGAAGAAACAGATTTAAGTTTTTATGGAGTATTTACAGTTATGGAAGAAGTAGGGCTTGTTGGAGCTGGCCCTGCAGCTTATAGTGTTGAACCAGATATTAGTATTATCTTAGAAGGAACTCTTTGTGCAGATACTCCTGGCACTGAAGACCATATGATACCAACAAAACTTGGACATGGTCCTGCAATTTCATTAATGGATAGAACAACATTATTTGATGTTAATTTAAGACAAAAAATAGTATCTATTGCTAAAGAAAATAATATCCCTTATCAGTTTAGGAAAACAACTTTTGGAGGTAATGATTCAGGTAAAATTCATTTAGCTAAAAAGGGATCTGTTACATCTACTATTTCAGTTCCTTGCAGATACATACATTCACCTGTATCTGTTATGTCTAAAAAAGATTATTATAATACACATAAATTATTATTAGCTATTATTAATAAAATAGAAGAGGGGGATTTTAATGAATTTTAATAGTGAATTATTAAAAAACTTACTAAGTATTTATTCTCCATCTGGCAATGAAAACAATGTTAGAGAATTTATTAAATCAGAAATTAAAGATTATGTAGATGAAATTGAAGTAGATGCACTAGGTAATTTAATTGCTAGAAAAAAAGGTAATGGTAAAAAAATAATGATTGCTGCTCATATGGATCAAATAGGCCTTATGGTTACACATATTGATGATAAAGGTTTTCTAAGGTTTACAAACGTAGGTGGTATTTCTCCATTTGTTTCACTATCTCAAAAGGTAGTATTTGAAAATGGAGTTGTAGGAATAATAGGTAGTGAGCCTGTAGAAGATATGAATAAACTTAATTTAGAAAATATGTATATTGATATAGGAGTATTTAGCAAAGAAGAAGCTGAAGCTAAAATCAATATAGGAGATATATGTGTTTACAAAACAGAATATGATGAAAATGAAAATGTAGTATCATCTAAATGTCTAGATGATAGAGTTGGATGCTTTGTAGCTATTGAAACAATTAAAAAAATCAAAGATAATATAAATGATTTATATTTTGTATTTACAGTTCAAGAAGAAGTTGGTCTAAGAGGTGCAAAAACTTCAGCTTATAGGATAAATCCTGATATGGGTATCGCATTGGATGTAACAGGCAGTGGGGATACTCCTAAAGCAAAGACATTTGATGTTTGTCTAGGTAAAGGTACTGCTATTAAAGTTAAAGATAATTCTATTTTAACTCATCCTAAAGTAAAAGAACTAATGAAAGATGTTGCAAGGGAAAATAATATTAAATATCAAATGGAAGTGTTAGAATTTGGTGGTACTGATTCTGGTGCTATTCATTTAACTAGAGAAGGTATTCCATCTGGAGTTATTTCAATACCAACAAGATACGTTCATTCAACAGTAGAAATGGCATCTAAAAATGATATACTATCTTCTATCGATTTACTAACTAAAATATTAGAAAAAGAAATCTTATTCTAAGAAAAGCTACTATCAAAACAATAAAATATGGATAACTTTTCTTGAAACTCATTGACGGAAAATTATTTTGGATTTAGAAAAGACTGGCTAAGCCAGTCTTTTTTTTAACCTATTTTAATATGTAACCAAAATTATTTTATCTGTATATATGATTAATTTGAAAGATAGTGTCGACCATTTTATCTTTTTGGCACAAATAAATAATTTTAATTATATTATGTTAATATATGTCATTAAAAAAATGAAAAACATTTATAATATAAAAAGGAAATATACAATTGTTAGAGAATAATATAAGAGAACTGTATTTTAAGGGGGTATAAGAAGAGATGGATATTGATGAAAAATATACAATTTCAGAAATGGCTGAGATTATAGATTATCCTCCTCATGTACTTAGATATTATGAAAAGGAATTTGAAATTGATATACCAAGAAATGAATCAAATCACAGATACTATACTTATAAGGAAATAGAATTATTTCAATATATAAAGGAATTACAAGAAAAAGGCTTTAACAATAAGCAAATAAAAACAATAATAGAATCTCCAGAAGAATTAGTTGATGAACAAGATGAATTAGCATTAACAAGATTAACATCATTAGAAAAAATTGATACTAGAAGTTTATGTAGTGAAATAAGTACTAATCTATATGAAAAGATATATGATGATTTAAAACCATTACTGGAATTAAAATATGATAATAATCAAAAATTGATTTTAGAGCTAAAAGATGAGTTAGAAAAACTTAGAAAAGAAATAAGTAGTAAAGAAAGAGATGTATTAATATGTGAAAATGCGAAGCTTAAAATGAAAGTAAAAGAAAAATCATATGAAGTTGCTGAGTTAAGAGAACAGATTAAGAGAAAAGAAAATTCAAATAAGAATATCTTTAAAAAAATATTTAGATTATAATTTAATATTAAGTTATAAAAGAGCAGGTAATACCTGCTCTTTTTAGATTTATTTTCTACCTGGATAAACTTTTAATGCTTCATCTAATAAGTACATAGCTCGTTCTAAATCATTTACATTTAGACAATAGGAAATTCTAACTTCATCCTTACCTAAACCTTTAGTTGCATAGAATCCTTCCGCAGGTGCCATCATTACAGTTTCGTTGTCTATATCAAATTCTTGCAACATCCAAACTACAAACTTCTCTGCATCGTCTATTGGTAGCTTAGCAATAACATAAAATGCTCCATGAGGCTTTTCACATACTACGCCATCCATTTTCTTTAACGCTTCGTATACAACATCTCTTCTTTTTTCATATTCTTCATTTGTTTCTTTAAAATAAGAATCTGGTACATTTATTAAGTTTGCTGCTCCTATTTGCTCAATAGTTGGAACACAAAGTCTTCCTTGACAAAGCTTTAATATTTGCTTCATTAATTCTTTATTTTTTGAAGCAATACAGCCTATTCTTGCACCACATGCACTATATCGTTTTGATATACTATCAGTTATAATAACTCTGTCTTTTACATCTTCAATTTTTGCAAAACTCATTGATTCTAATCCATCATATACAAATTCTCTATAAACCTCATCAGCTATAATGAAAAGATTATGCTCTTTTGCAATTTCACTTAACATATATAATTCTTCTTTTGTATAAATGGTACCAGTTGGATTTCCTGGATTTGAAAATAATATTGCCTTTGTTCTTGGGGTTATTACTTTTTCTATTTCTGCTTTTTCAGGTAGGTGGAAACCGTTTTCTGCTTTTGTAGTTATAGGTACGACTTTTACACCTGCCATGTTACCAAAGCCATTATAGTTTGTATAGAAAGGTTCTGGAACTAATACTTCATCTTGATAGTCACAAACTGCTATAAGAGAAAATACTAATGCCTCACTTCCCCCATTAGTAACAAGAATTTCATCTTCATCAAAATGAATATCATATTTTTCATAGTATTGTTTAATACTATTAATTAATTCAGGCATTCCTTGTGATAAAGAGTAAGCCAATACTTCTTCTTTAAATCCTTTAACAGCATCGAAAAATTCATCTGGTGTTTTGATATCTGGTTGCCCTATGTTTAAGTGATAAACTTTTTTACCTTTCTTTTTTGCTTCTTGGGCAAAAGGTACTAGTTTTCTAATTGGTGATTGTTGCATAGATGTTATTCTTTGAGAAAAATTCATAAAAACAGCCCTCCTCTTATTATGAAAAACGATTATTATATACACATCTATAATACCATAAAACATTATTTATTAAAAGTTAGATTAATTTTTTAACAACCAATTAATTCAAATATGTACTTCTCTTTTATAAATATAGTATTATTCACTTATGTATTGAATAAAGTTTTTATGAGTTGACATAAAAATATGATATAATAATGTAGATAAAAACAATGAAAAGATTTACGGAGGTATATAAATGAGTTTAAACAAAGAAATAGAAAAATATGCGAGTCTAGGAAAAGGGAAAAAATACATTATTTATTCTATGGGTTGTCAAATGAATGATCATGACTCAGAGAAAATATCATATATATTAGAAAATATGGGTTATAAACCAACTGATAATAAAGAAGATAGTGATTTGATTATATTTAATACATGCTTAGTAAGAGAAAATGCTGAACTAAAAGTTTATGGTCAATTAGGTGCTTTAAAGCATTTGAAACGCATTAAACAAGATTTAATAATAGGAATATGTGGCTGTATGCCACAAAGAGAAAATATAAGAGAATATATAACAACTAAACTTAAACATGTTGACTTAATTTTTGGACCTAATAATATTCATAAACTACCTCAATTAATAAACAATCATCTTCAAACGGGAAAAACTGAGATAGATATAGTAGAAGACAGTAGAGAAATTCTAGAAGATATACATTACAATAGAAAATATAGCTATAAATCTTTTGTAAATATTATGTATGGTTGTAATAATTTTTGTACTTATTGTATAGTTCCTTATACAAGAGGTAGAGAAAGCAGTAGAGAACCTAAAAATATATTAAGAGAAATCGAACTACTTGCAGAAGAAGGCTGTAAAGAAGTAACTTTACTAGGTCAAAACGTAAATTCTTATGGCAAGACCCTAGATAATCCAGTTACTTTTGCTGAACTATTAAGGGAAGTAAATAAAATAAAAGGAATTGAAAGAATTAGATTTATGACTTCTCATCCAAAAGATATGTCAGATGAGTTAATTTATGCTATGAGAGACTGTGAAAAAGTTTGTGAACATTTACATTTGCCTGTGCAATCAGGTAGTAATATATTACTAGAAAGTATGAATAGAAAATATACTGTGGAACATTATTTAAGTCTAATAGATAAAGTAAAGAAAGAAATTCCAAACATTGCTTTGACTACAGATATAATTGTAGGATTTCCAGGAGAAACAGAAAAAGATTTTCAGGATACATTAGAACTTGTAAAACAAGTTAAATATGATTCCGCATTTACTTTTCTATATTCTATAAGGGAAGGTACTATTGCTGCAAAAATGAAGGATCAAATACCTGACGACTTAAAACATGAGAGATTTGAAAGATTATTAGATACTCTATATCCTATTTTTTATGAAAATAATAAAAAATATAAAGATAAAATTGTTGATGTATTAGTAGAAGATGTAAGTAAAACTGATGATAAAATTCTAAGTGGTAGAACTAGAACAAATAAGTTAATACATTTTAAAGGAGATAAAAATTTAATTGGAAAATTTGTTAATGTAAAAGTTACGGATTTTAAAACTTTTACAATGGAAGGAAAAATAGTTTAACCTTCTAATTAAATGGAGGGATTTTTTTGGATAATTTAACACCTATGATGAAACAGTATACGAGTGTAAAATCTAAATATAATGATTGTATATTATTTTTTAGACTTGGAGATTTTTATGAGATGTTTTTTGAAGATGCTCTTAAGGCATCTAAAGAACTTGAAATTACACTGACTAAGAGAGAATGTGGCCAGAAAGAGAAAGCCCCTATGTGTGGGGTTCCATATCACGCTGCTGATAGTTATATATCCAAATTAATTGAAAAAGGCTATAAGGTAGCAATATGTGAACAATTAGAAGATCCTGCAACTGCAAAAGGTATAGTTAAGAGAGATGTTATAAGAGTAATAACACCAGGAACAATAATGGATTCTAAAGTTCTAGATGAAAAAACAAATAATTATTTAGCTAGTGTCTTTATGGATGATAAAGGTGTAGGTATTTCATATGTAGATATATCTACAGGAGAATTGTATACTACTGAATTTAAAGGTAATATCAAAAATAATTCTATTGCATTATTAGATGAATTAGGCAAAATAATACCTTCAGAAATAATTGTCAACAGTATTGTTTATGAAAATCAAAAGTTAAAGAAAACAATAGAAAATAAAATAAATCCTTATATAGCAAAATATAGAGATGAAGATATTAGTTATAAGTCTTCTAATGAAAGCATAATGAAGTATTTTGATAAAAATTCTATAGATTGTTTTAAAGATATAAATGGAAAAGTACACTCTGTTGTATCTACAGGTATATTATTAGATTACCTTCAAGATACGCAAAAGATGACAACCAATCATATAAATAATATTTCTTATTATTCTATTGATAATTATATGGCATTGGATTTAAATACAAGAATAAACTTGGAAATCAATGAAACAATCAGAGGCAAAGAAAAAAAAGGTTCTCTAATATGGTTATTAGATAAGACATCTACAGCAATGGGGGGAAGGCTTTTAAAAAGATGGCTAGAACAACCATTGTTAAATATTAAAGATATAGAGTATAGATTAGATATAATTGAAACTTTTACTGATGATATAATTTTAATGGACGAAATAAAAGGGTATTTAAAAGATATATATGATTTAGAGAGAATAATGGGGAAAATAGCATATGGAAATTGTAATGGAAGAGATTTGATTTGTTTGAAAAATTCCATTGAAGTACTTCCTAGCCTAAAGCAAAGGCTTATGAGTACTGCTAATTCAAAATTAATTCAACTAGGAGAAAGTATAGACCCTTTAAATGATTTATATATTCTAATAGATAATTCTATTGTAGATGATCCTCCTATTACAATAAAGGATGGAGGAATTATAAAGCCTGATTTTAATAGTGAAATTAGTGAGCTTAGAGATATTTCTACCCATGGTAAAGAGTGGTTAGCTAAATTAGAAGATACTGAAAAGCAAAAAACTGGCATAAAAACCTTAAAAATAGGATACAACAAAGTTTTTGGATATTATATTGATGTAACCAAATCATATTTGAACTTAGTGCCTGAATATTATATAAGAAAACAAACATTATCTAATTCTGAAAGATATATAACACCTGAATTAAAAGAAATGGAAGCAAAGATACTTGGTGCTGAAGAAAAATTAGTAGAATTAGAATATGAAGTTTTTATTCAAGTTAGAGATATGATAAAGAATGAAATGGAAAGAGTTCAAATGGTCAGCAAGATAATTGCAAAGATTGATGGGTTAAATTCATTGAGCCAAGTTGCATATACTAATAATTACGTAAGACCAGAATTAAATAATGATGGAATAATTGAAATTAAAAATGGAAGACATCCTGTAGTTGAAAAAATGTTAAAAGAAACTATGTTTGTACCAAATGATACCTATTTAAATAGAGATAAACAAAGAGTATTAATAATAACTGGTCCTAATATGGCTGGAAAATCAACTTATATGAGACAAGTAGCTATAATTACTTTAATGGCTCAAGTAGGAAGTTTTGTACCTGCTGAGTATGCTAATATTGGTGTTGTAGATAGGATATTTACTAGAATAGGTGCCTCTGATAATCTTTCACAAGGGGAAAGTACTTTTATGGTTGAAATGAATGAAGTATCAAATATTATTCAAAATGCAACGAAAGACTCATTAATAATATTAGATGAAGTAGGAAGAGGTACAAGCACATTTGATGGATTGAGTATTGCTTGGTCTGTTATTGAATATATCGCTAATAATATAAAGGCTAAAACACTTTTTGCAACACATTATCATGAACTAACAAAATTAGAAGAAGATATGGAAGGTATTGTTAACTATAATATATTAGTTGAGGAAAAAGGAGAAGAAATAATTTTCCTTAGAAAAATAGTTCGAGGAGGTACTGATAGAAGTTATGGAATTGAAGTTGCTAGATTAGCTGGAATAAATGATTCAATCATAAAAAGAGCTCGTGAAATATTAAAGTCCATTGAAAATCAAAAAAATAATAATATAACAATCAAAGAATCTGATAATGATGTCTCAACAGAAACTTCACTAGAACAAATAAGTTTTTTTGATAACAATAATAAAAAATTTATAGATAAAATTAAGAATATCGATGTTATTAAATTGACACCAATGGATACTATGAATATTTTGTATGATTTAGTTGAAGAGGCTAAGAAACTCTAAGGAGAGAAAACAATGAATAATGATATTAAATTATTAGACAATATAACAATTAGTAAGATAGCTGCAGGAGAGATAATAGAGAGGCCTTTTTCAGTTGTCAAAGAACTAATAGAAAATTCAATTGATGCAAATTCTAATAATATAATTATACAAATAGCTAATGGTGGTAAAGATTATATTAGAGTAACTGACAATGGGGTGGGAATAAAAGAAGAACAAATTGATTTAGCTTTTTTAAGACATTCAACTAGTAAGATTTCTAACATTGATGATTTGGAAAACATATATTCTTTAGGTTTTAGAGGAGAAGCCTTAGCTAGCATATGTATGGTAAGCAAGGTGGAAACTTTAACTAGAACATCAGACAGCATAAAGGGAATAAGAGTTTTATTAGAAGAAGGGAAGATAGTTAATAAAGATTGGATTGGATGTCCTACAGGTACTTCAATGATTGTTAAAGATCTTTTTTATAATATACCTGTTAGACAAAAGTTTTTGAAAAAGGATACAGTTGAGGGGAATCTTATTAGTGATGTTGTCTATAAACTAGCACTAGGTAATCCAGAGATATCTTTTAAATATATCAAGGATAATAAAATAACATTAAAGACTCCTGGAAATGGTAATATTAGTTCAAATATTTACTCTGTTTTAGGAAAAGATTTCATTGATAATTTAAAGTATTTTTCTTATAATGATAAAAGTATAGAAATTGAAGGTTTTTTATCTAAAAATAATTTTCATAGAGGTAATAGGAAACATCAGTATATTTTTGTTAACGGTAGATGTGTAAAAAATGACGAGATTACAAAAACTATAGAAGGATGTTATAAATCATTAATACCAATAAATAAGTATCCAGTATTTATATTATATATAAAAATCGATCCAAAAATGATAGATGTAAATATACACCCAACAAAAGAAGAAATTAAGTTTACTAATCAAGATGAACTAAATAATTTATTTAATAAAATAACTAAAAACAATTTAAATGAAATTGTTACTATACCTAAAATTGAAGTAACTCAAATTGGATCAGAAAAAGAATCTATGAATTTTTTAGATGAGCTAATTTTTGATAATAAATTAGATAAAGTAGATAATAAAATAGATATATCTAATGAAACAATTATTGATAAAAATTATAAAAATCATAAAGACATATTTAACGAATGTAATTCCATAGAAGAATCAATTAACACTTATAATCCAAAAGTTGAGGATTACTCTTTAAGAGAGAAATCAATTAATATCTCAAATGCAATTACTAATTCTAATATTGTAGGTGTATTGTTTAGAACCTATATAATATTAGAAGACAGAAATCAAGATGAATTCTATATATTAGATCAACATGCTGCTCATGAAAGGATAATGTATGAAAAATACAAAGATGAATTTGAAAATGAGGAAGTAGTAATTCAAAAATTACTTACACCCTTAATTATAGATTTAACAAGTAGTGAGATGGATGTAGTAGTTGAACATAAGCCTTTATTTATTAGTTTAGGTTTTGACATTGAAGAATTTGGTATTAATACAATTGCATTAAGAGGTGTACCTTTAGTTTTTGGTAAACCAAATATGGAAAAACTATTTTTTGATGTACTAGATAATATTAAAGATGATATTAAAAGTAACTATGATTTAAATACAGATAAGATTGCAAAGATAGCTTGTTCAAATGCAATAAAAGGTGGAGACAAGATTTCTAACATTGAAATAAAAGAATTATTAAATCAACTACTTGAAGTAAAAAACCCATATACTTGTCCTCACGGAAGGCCTGTTATAATTAAAATGAATAGAAGAGAATTAGAAAAAGAATTTAGTAGAATTATGTAAAGGATGATTTATATGGCAAAAAAAATACCCTTGTTTTTATTAGTGGGACCAACGGGTATTGGTAAAACAGCAATATCTATAAGTCTTGCAAAAAAACTTAATGGAGAAATAGTATCTGCTGATTCAGCGCAAATATATAAATATATGAACATTGGAACGGCTAAAATAACTAAAGATGAAATGAGTGGAATTCCTCATTATTTAATTGATATAGTTTATCCTGATGAAGAATTTACTGTTTCAGATTTTAAAGAAAATGCAACTAAATATATATATGACATTCATAATATTAATAAGCTTCCTATGGTCGTAGGAGGAACAGGCTTATATATTAATTCTTTAGTATATGATTTAAGCTTTACTCAAGTTCCTCCAAATTATGAGTTTAGAGAGAAATATGAAAAAATTGCTGATAAATATGGTAATGAATTTATATATAATGAGCTTAAAAATATTGATCCTGACTCTACAAATAGAATACATATAAATGATAGGAAACGTATAATTCGTGCACTAGAAATATATTATGTCACTAAAAAACCTATGTCTATTTATTATAAAGATTTTAGAAAATATAATGAAGATTTTGATGTGATTATGATAGGTTTAAATATGAAAAGAGAAGAATTATATAGAAGAATAAACTATAGAGTAGACAAAATGATTGAAAATGGATTAGTTGAAGAAGTAAGAAGTTTATTAGATATGGGATATTCAGAGAATTTAAATTCTCTCCAAGCCTTGGGTTATAAAGAAATCATTTCATATATTAAGGGAGATTTAACTTTAGATGAGTCTATAGACTTAATTAAAAGAAGTACGCGAAAATTTGCAAAAAGGCAATTGACATGGTTTAGAAGAGATAATAGAATTAAATGGATTGATTTAGATAGTTTCAAAAATTATGATGAAGCATCAGATTATATTTTTAGATATGTTGTAAATTTATTAAATAAAAATTAATTAAAGGAGGGGTAAATATTGAAAACAACTATGAATTTACAAGATGTATTTCTAAACAAAACTAGGAAAGAAAATATTAGTATAACTGTTTATCTAATGAATGGATATCAATTAAAAGGGATTGTTAAAGGTTTTGACAATTATACAATAATATTAGACAGTGACGGAAAACAACAAATGATTTATAAACATGCTATATCTACAATAGTTCCAAGTAAAACTATTAACTACACAAGTAGAGGTAGTGAAGAAGAATAATTGTATTCAGCATACAAATGTCTCTGATAAAATCAGAGGCTTTTGTGTTTATATTTAAAATGTAATTTAATATAGAAAGGTGAAAAAAATGAACGAGTTAACTGTAAATATATTATGTAAACAATTTGGTATAAATAAAGAAATTATTAACTATGTAAATATGAAAGAACAATTAATTAAAGAAAAATTTAAAGGTATAGATTCTATTAAGGAATATAATCAATATAAAGTTATAAGTGGAATGCAAAAAGCTAAGCTAAGTTCAACTGATTTTTATTGGACAACAGGTTATGGATATGATGATGGTGGTAGAGATAAAACAGAAGAAATATATTCCTATGTATTTAATACTGAAGATGCATTAGTTAGACCAACTATAGCTTCAGGCACTCATGCTATAACTCTTGCATTGTCAGGATTATTACGTCCAGGAGATCAATTATTATCAATTACAGGAAGTCCATATGATACATTGCAAAAGGTAATAGGGGTAGAAGGCAATGAAAAGGGTACATTTATGGATTATGGCATATTATATGATGAAATCCCTTTAGATTGCAATGGACATATAGATATAGATAGAGTTATCAAAGGAATTAATAACAAATGTAAAGTAATATCCATCCAAAGATCTACCGGATATAGTGATAGAAAAGCTATAACTATTGCTGAAATGGAAAGAGCAATTAAAAAAATAAAAGAATGTAAAAAAGATATAATAGTAATGGTTGACAATTGTTATGGAGAATTCCTAGAATTGAGTGAACCTACAGATGTTGGTGCAGATATTATGGCTGGTTCTTTGATTAAGAATCCAGGTGGAGGATTAGCTTTATCTGGTGGTTACATAGTAGGAAAAAGTAACTTAATCGAAATGATTGCAAATAGGATGACAGCTCCAGGCATTGGGAAAGATTGTGGTTTGACTTTTGGAATGACAAGAAATATTCTACAAGGATTGTTTTTAGCCCCACATGTTGTTTCAGAAGCAGTCAAAGGGGCGCTTTTGGTAGCAATAGTATATAGTGGACTGGGTTTTAAAGTTATACCAGAAGTTGATGACATAAGAAGTGATATTATTCAAGGGGTGCAATTTAATAATAGTGAAAGAATAGTTGAGTTTTGTAAAGGTATTCAAAGTGCTTCAACTGTTGATTCTCATTTTGCTCCAATACCATCTGATATGCCTGGATATGAAGATGAAGTAATAATGGCAGCAGGTGGTTTTGTACAAGGCTCTTCAATTGAACTTAGTGCAGATGGACCAATGAGAGAGCCATATTATGCATATTATCAAGGTGGATTGACCTATGAACATTGTAAACTAGGAGTTATGAAATCATTAAATAATTTATATGAAAATAATCTTATAGATAAAGATAAGCTGGCTATATAGCCAGCTTATCTAATTCTTCTGTACAAGCCTATTACTTTCCCTAATATTTGAACATTGGTTGTTATAATAGGAGACATAGCTTCATTCTCAGGTTGCAATCTAATGTGATCTTCTTCCTTAAAAAATCTCTTTACAGTAGCCTCATCATCAAGTAATGCAACAACAATATCTCCATTGTTTGCACTGTTTTGCTGTTTAACTAATACAAAATCGTCATTTAATATACCCGCACCAATCATACTTTCTCCTTGAATTCGCAACATAAATATCGAACCTTTTTCTGCCAATGATACAGGAATAGGGAAAGTATCTTCTATATTTTCTACAGCTAAAATAGGTTGTCCTGCTGTAACTTTTCCAACTATAGGTATATCTACTGTTTTTTTAGGACCAAACATGAAATCTTCATCCTTATATAATACTTCTATAGCTCTTGGCTTAGTTGGATCTTTTCTAATATAACCTTTTTGTTCTAATTTCTCTAAATGACTATGTACAGTGGAGGTTGATTTCAAACCAACTCCAGCACATATTTCTCTAACAGCTGGCGGATAGCCCTTCATTTGAATTTCTCTTTTAATAAATTCTAATATTTCAACTTGTTTTTGAGATAAATCTTCATACACACATATCACCTCACATAATAGATTTTAGTAAACATATAATTAGTAATATATGAAAAAATAGGCAATATAAAAAGATACAATAATCTTATGTTAATTATAGCATATAGATATTATATTTTCAAACATGAGTTCGAAAATTTTCAAAATTGTATTGACACTGAACTCATGTTCGTTTATAATAATATTAACGAACAAATGTTTTGAGGTGATGATTTGAAAAAGAAAAAAATTAGAATCGCTAACAAAAAGAGATTTATAGTTTCTATCTTATTTATAATTTCAATCAGTCTCATAATCACTATAATACTTACAAGTAAAAACAAAGTATACAGTTCAAAATACGAAAAAAAATATGTAGAAGTAACAATAAAAAGAGGAGATACATTATGGAGCATAGCATTAAATAATAAACCCGAAAATTATGATACAAGAGAAATAGTATATGAGATAATGATGGCAAACAATCTAGAAGATTCTAACTTAAATCCTGGTGATGTAATTAAAGTGCCAATAAAAAATGATAAGTAGAAAACTACTTATCATTTTTTATATCACTTTTATGATCTGAAAGAGGATTGCTTTTAACTGCATCTCTAAGTCGTTCGTCATCTATATGTGTATATATTTGAGTAGTAGAAACATTCTCATGACCTAATATTTCTTGTAAAGCTCTTATATCAACATTGCCATACTTATACATTAAAGTAGCTGCTGTATGTCTCAATTTATGTGTGGAATAAACAGATGGATCTAAACCTGATTTCTCTAAGTATCTATCAATCATATGTTGAATTGCTCTATTGCTCATGCGATTTTTTCTCATGCTTAAAAATAAAGCCTTATTTTGGCTATTAACCTTAGGACGAACACTAATATAATCTTCTAATGCTTGAATACATGCATCGTTTAAATATATTGTTCTTTCTTTGTTTCCTTTTCCTAAAACCACTAATGTATCGCCTTTAATTTTATCAATATTAATGCTTTCTAATTCTGATAATCTCAATCCACAATTTAAAAAAAGTGTTATAATTGCATAATCTCTCTTTCTAAAGAAATCACTTTTATTTTGATTTACTACATTTAAAAGTCTTTTAGCTTCATCCAAAGTCAAATACACAGGTTGTCTGTTACCAGTCTTGGGAAATTCCAAGTTATCTGCAGGATTCTTGTCTAATAAATTTATTTTATTATGTAAGTAATCAAAAAAGGATCTAACACTTGCAACTTTTCTAGCTTTAGCATAATTACCATTGCTTCTTTTTTTGTCTACATAGGAGATATAGGCATGTAGGTCTTGGATATTTATTTTTTTAATAAATTCTATATTGATATCTTCAATGCTTATTTCCCCAAAAGGCGTATCTTTTTCAACTAGCCTATACCTAATTTTTAAAAACCTAAAGAATGTTCTTAAATCATAAAAATATTCTTTAGTTGTACTTGAAGATTTACCACGTATAGTTTCCATGTAATTCAAATAATCTTCTAATATTAATGGCATATCGTCCATATTCTCACCGCTTTCTTATTTTTTGATATAAATAGTCGCAAAATGTATATTTTGTGACTATTTATATATTCGACATATGTATTAAAAAATCCTTCTTTACTATAAATTATTTCTTATCTATTTTTTGATATCATTTAAAATCTTAATAAAAAACGCCTCTTAAATCTTCTCATATTACGTTTGATTTGTATTACATATATAATTACATTAGAAACATATAAAAATGCTATACAACTTAAACCACGGCTTTAAAATCAATCTTTGCTTTTATTGCCAATGTTTTATGCATTTAAATAATGTTTTTTATATATTTTGTTAAAATATAAGTTATTTTCCCCTTTTAGCTTATCAAAAAATCAGGCCAAGTTTACATAATAATATTATGTAAACTTGGCCTTTATAATTTATATGACTTTACAAAAAATTAACCTTCAACAATCTTTTTAATTCTTGTTAATCCCTCTTTTATATTTTCCATAGAAGTTGCATATGACAATCTTATATAATCATCATCACCAAAACCAATACCTGGTATTACTGCAACTTTTCCTTCATCTAATAAAAGTTTAGCAAAATCTAATGAGTTTTCAATCTTCATACCTCTAATGGTTTTTCCCTTGATTTGTGTAAGATTGACCATTACATAGAAAGCACCCTTAGGTTTTCTACAACTTAACCCACTTATATCATTAACCATATCAACCATAACATTTCTTCTTTCTTCGAAATGTTCTTTCATCTTTCCTACACTATCTTGATTACCTAATAAACCTTCAACACTAGCGTATTGAGAAATAGAACAAGGATTAGAAGTAGTATGACTTTGAACATTACTCATTATTTTTATTATCTCAGCATTTGCTGCTGCATAACCAATTCTCCAGCCTGTCATTGCATAAGCTTTAGACATTCCATTAATAACAATTGTTAAATCTTTTACATCATTATTTAACGAAGCTATACTTACGTGTTTATCTCCATCATACACTAATTTTTCATATATCTCATCAGATATTATAAATACTTCATTTTCAACAGCCCAATCAGCAATTTTCTTTAGTTCTTCTAAAGTATAAAATGTTCCAGTTGGATTATTAGGACTGTTCAATATAATTGCTTTAGTGTTTTTTGTCATTACACTATTTAAATCTTCTACTGTATATTTAAAACCGTTTTCCTCTTTGGTTTTTATCATAACTGGAACTCCACCAGCAAGTTTTATAAGTTCAGGATAACTAACCCAATAAGGAACAGAAATTATTATTTCATCTCCAGGGTTAGTTATTGCCATCAATGCATTGTATATAGAATGTTTTGCTCCACTAGATATTATTATATTATTAGGTGAATAAGTTAGTCCATTATCTCTTTTTAGCTTTTTACAAATAGCTTCTTTAAGTTCTATTATTCCAGAAGCAGGAGTGTATCTAGTTTTTCCCTCATTAATAGCTTTAATCCCTTCAGCTATAATATTTTCAGGAGTATTAAAATCTGGTTCACCTGCTCCAAAACTAACTACATCAATTCCTTCTGCCTTCATTGCTTTTGCCTTTGCAGTAATTTCTAAAGTAACTGATGGTGAAATTTTTAGTCCTTTTTCTGAAAGTTTTTTATTCATTTTGCTACCTCCAATTTATTATTGTTATTATAGTTATTCTTCTATAAAAAATAACTTAATCCTTCTTTTAAATGTTAAGTTTTTGTCAACATTTAAAACCATATATATCTTTCAAAACAGTTTTTGTTATATGTAAAGAATCTTCGAATATCGGTTTATACATTAATAAAATTACTTTATAATGTTTATAACCCTCATCAGTAAGTCTATATCTCCTAATAGAACGCTTGTCAGGCTCTTCCCACCAACCTATTATATATCCTTGATCTTCTAAATCTCTTAATAAAGGATAAACCATTCCAGGACTTGGTTCCCATTTATTATCTAATCTTTGTTTAATTTCTTCAATAATTTCATTTCCATAATAACTTTTCTCTCTTAATAAATGTAATATATATAACTTAACAAAAGAAGTAGTGCTTAACTTTGAAGGAAACTGTCTATTTCTTTCACCTTTATATGCTGTCATTTTTTCTCCTCCTTTTCAAAGTTTCTAATTTATCAATATCTATATAATAATTACCTAGAGAATACTCACAATTATTTATTGCTCCATGAAAATCAGAACCACCAGTTATAATTAAATTATTCCTTTTAGACATATATATATAATCATCTATTTCTTTTTTTAGATGCTTTGAGTGTATAGCTTCTATACCATCAATCCCAGAATCGATAGCATAATCTATTATATCTTTAACTTTTAGTAAGCCAGGATGTGCTAAAACAGCTATACCATCTATCCTATGAATTAAATTTATTGTATCTGCTATAGATAATTTATACCTTTTTACATAGCCAGGTTTTCCTTTTATTAGATATTTATTAAAAGCATCTTCAATACTATCTGCTAATCCTTTCATTACTAATGCATTTGCAATATGTGGTCTTCCAACAAAATCATCTTTTGCAAATTTCTTTACATCCTCTATAGTAATATTTAATCCAATATTATTTAACTCACTAATAATCTTATATCCTCTCTTAATTCTTTCAGTCTTAAGCTTATCAGTAAGTTTTATTAATTCAGGAGATTTATATTCTATAAAATAACCTAATATATGAACTTCTTCATCATTGTATTCGCAACTAAATTCAATACCAGGAACAACTAAAAAATCCTTATACACTGTACTTCTCTTTATAGCACTATCTATACCTTTAGTTGTATCATGATCTGTAATAGCAATACCATCCAAACCTTTTTTTACTGCTAAATCAACTATTTCCTCTGGTGTAAAAAATCCATCAGAAAAAGTTGTATGTGTATGTAAATCCAGCTTCATAAAAACACTCCTTCTAATAACTAATCGCCATATATATTATACACTTTTTTTATAATACTTAAAATTAAAATCTTCACGTAAAAGAACCTGCTATAGGCAAAGCAGGTTCTAATGTTTTATCTAGGTTCTACAATAAGTTTAATAGCTGTTCTTTCTTCACCATCAATCTCAATATCGGTGAAAGCAGGTATACATATTAAATCCATACCGCTAGGCGCAACAAACCCCCTAGCAATAGCAACTGCTTTAACAGCTTGATTAAGAGCTCCAGCTCCTATAGCTTGAATTTCAGCAGCACCTTTTTCTCTTAATACTCCAGCTAGTGCACCTGCAACAGAATTTGGACTTGATTTTGTTGCAACTTTTAATACATCCATAAAGATGCCTCCCTATTTAGTATTTTTAAAAATTTCAAATAAATTACTATATAATATATATTCTACAAATTTTAATAAAGTCCTCTTTTTTTATTAAAAAGTTTAATATTTTTACAAAACAACTCCTTTTTATGAAAAAACCTGCCTATATGGCAGGTTTTTAATTACTATCTAGGTTCTACAATAAGTTTAATAGCTGTTCTTTCTTCACCATCAATCTCAATATCGGTGAAAGCAGGTATACAAATAAGATCAATTCCACTTGGTGCAACAAACCCTCTTGCAATAGCAACTGCCTTAACTGCTTGATTAAGAGCTCCAGCTCCTATAGCTTGAATTTCAGCAGCACCTTTTTCTCTTAATACTCCAGCTAGTGCCCCTGCAACAGAATTTGGACTTGATTTTGCTGATACTTTTAATACATCCATTAAAATAGCCCCCTCTACTTATTTTATTTCTATTATTTAGTTTATCTTTTATATTCTACAAATAATAGAGAAATCCTCTTTTATTTATAAAATATTTACTTAAAAAATAAAATAATTAATACTATTTAGCATATTCAATTGCTCTAGTTTCTCTTATAACATTTACTTTAATTTGCCCTGGATAATCAAGTTCAGCTTCAATTCTTTTAACGATATCTCTTGCTGTATGAACAATTTCATCATCGTTAATTACTTCTGGTTTAACCATTATTCTAATCTCACGACCTGCTTGGATTGCATATGACTTTTCTATTCCATCAAATGAGTTCGCTATCTCTTCTAGCTTTTCTAATCTCTTAATATAAGCTTCTAATGTTTCTCTTCTTGCACCCGGCCTAGCAGCTGATATGGCATCAGCAGCTTGAACTAATACAGCTTCTACAGTAACTGGTTCTACATCTCCATGATGAGCTTCAATAGCATGTAATACTTCTTTTGATTCTTTATATCTTTTTGCTAAATCTACACCAATCGTTACATGTGGACCTTCAATTTCATGATCTACAGACTTTCCAATATCATGAAGAAGACCGGCCCTTTTAGCAATCTTTATATCTGCTCCTAATTCTGCTGCTATTACACCTGCTAAGTGAGAAACTTCAATAGAATGTCTTAAAACATTTTGTCCATAACTAGTTCTATATTTTAATCTTCCTAAAAGTTTTATAATTTCAGGGTGTAAACCATGAACACCAGTTTCAAATGCTGCTTGCTCTCCTTCTTCTCTTATGATATTTTCAACATCCTTCTTTGCTTTTTCTACCATTTCTTCAATTCTTGCTGGATGTATTCTTCCATCAACAATCAGTTTTTCTAAGGCTATTCTTGCAACTTCTCTTCTAATAGGATCAAAACCAGATAATACTACAGCTTCTGGCGTATCGTCTATAATCAAGTCAATACCTGTTAAAGTTTCTAATGTTCTTATATTCCTGCCTTCTCTTCCTATTATTCTACCTTTCATCTCGTCATTTGGTAATGGCACTACCGTAACTGTACTCTCAGTTACATGATCAGCAGCACATTTTTGAATTGCTATGGATATAATTTCACGTGCTTTCTTTTCTGCTTCTTCCTTTGCTTTGTTTTCCATTTCCTTAACCATAATAGCTGATTCATGGATTATTTCTTTCCTAACATCATTTAATAATAACTCCTTAGCTTCATCTGAAGTCAATCCAGATAGTCTTTCTAGCTCGTCTACCTGTCTTTCATACAACTCATTAAGCAAAACTTCTTTTTCATCTAATTCATTTGCTTTCTTGACAACTAAATCTTCTTTTTTTTCTATAGACTCACTTTTTCTATCTATAGTTTCTTCCTTATGAACTAATCTTCTTTCTAGTTTTTGTAGTTCATTTCTTCTTTCACGACTTTCTCTTTCAATATCTGTTCTCATCTTATGAACTTCTTCTTTTGCTTCAAGAAGCACTTCTTTCTTTAATGTTTCTGAATTTCTTTTTGCATCTTCAATGATTTTTTCTGCTACTTTCTCAGCATTATTAATTTTTCCTTCACCAATTGTTTTTCTTATATAAAATCCAATGATGATTCCAATAGCAGCACTTATAACTCCAATTACAACTTCGATAACAAAGCACCTCACTTTCTATTTACTTTTCAAGTTTCATATTACATATTCTGGATAATGGTAAAAATATAAACCGAGTAGTCTCGGCTTATAGAGTCTACACTATACTCTTTATATACACTACATACGATTTAATTCTATTACTTTTAACTAAATATGTCAAGTCATTAATTTGGAGTAACTCTCTCCACAACGCTTTGTGTTCCCTCTAAATGTACTCTGTATGCATTAGTGCTTATAGAAGACAAATGATTGTTATGTGTAACCATTATTACTTGTCTATCAAACATTTCTGATATCCTTTTTAAAAAATCTGCTACATTAAATATATATTCTTCACTTACATGTTTTGCTGGTTCATCTAATATAAGTGGCCCTTCAATTAATGGTTTGTGAATTTGCAGAAATGAAGTTCTAAGAGCTAATGAAATAATATCGACTACTCCTCCACCCCTTGATAACTCAGGTTTAGTTTTTATCACTTCGTCTTCTACCTTAGTAATCACATAAAATTCAGCATTAGGTTTCCCATATAACTCTTCAATTTCTATTTTAAACTCTACATTGGAGTCAAATACATACTGAAGACAATTAGTAACTATTATCTCTATTTGCTTTTTAGCTTGCTCTCTTCCATATTCTGAAGTTCTTTGAAGTAATATGTTTACCTTTTCTAACAATTCAATATCTGAATTTATTTTGGATATCTTTTTTTTATTAGCTTCTATTAATTCTAATATTTTATCTCTCTTTCCGCTTTCTCTTGATAAATAATCCTTTAATTTATTAATTTGATTATCTAATTCAATATAACTATCAATCATAATTAATCACTTCTTTTCTAAAATATCTTTAGGTAATAACTCATTTGATTCTTTAAATAGTTCTTCAATCTCAGTAGTTAGTTTTTCAATTTCCTTGTCCAAATCATCAGGATTTACACCCAAATCTTGTAATTCTTTAATGATTTCTTCCTGTTGTTTATTCAGTTGCTCTAATCGAGCTTCAGCTTTATATTTGAGAGATTTTGCCTTCTCGAGATTATCTTTTAACATATTCAATTCTTTTTCATAATCATTCATGTTAAACCCTCCTACTTATAAGTATCTACAATTTTTTGAATAGTACTTTGATCTATTTTGCTTAAACATAATGGACAAACTTCAAATTGTGATAAAAGTTTTTTATACTCTAAAAGTAAAAGTTCTGTCTCTTCCTCGCTTTTCAAAAGTGTTTTTGTTGCCTTTTTCATTTCACTTAATAATTCATCCTTCTTATATCTTAATATAATTAACTTATTTAAGATAATATTACTTTCATCTAATAATATTACCTTAGAATCAATATTATCTATTTTAGAAAATCTATCTAAGTAGTTACTTCCATAAATAATTCTATTATCTACTTCAATTTTGCTTTTTCTTAATGAATTTAAAGAAATTAATCTTTTGCATTTATTATCAATACTTCCTATATCTTTATCCACTAATTGTAGAAATTTCATTTTATTTAAAACTTGTTTGTTATATTGTAAATTTTCATCAATATATTTTTTATTAGACTGTATTTTTTTTAATTTTATACTTTTATCTACTTTTTGTTCAAGTAGATTTATGCATTTATTAACTCTATCTAAATCCTTGATTTTTCTAATTACATTTTCATTATATTTAATATTTTTATCAACATTAAATAATGTCTTTGATCTATTATCAATAAATATATATATTTTTATTTTAAAATTCAATTCTTCAATAATATCGCTGATATACTCAATTTTACCAAATTCAGTAATTATTTTATTTGCTTCCTCAATACTTTTATTTATTAGATTAAGTTTATTAGAAAGAGTTTTTAATTTCTCAACTTTACATTCTAATTTTTTAATTTTATTCTTAATATTATCTAAATGCTCAATAGTTTGTTCTAATTCCTTTAAATAACTGTATTTATTCAATTCATCTATCTGTATATTTAATTGTTCTTCTGTATTTCTTTTTAACATATTTAAACTTCGCATATCTTTTAAAGTATCAGAAACTGCATCATCTACAAAATGTACTCCTACTAACCTACCAATAGCATTTGCTCTTGTTGCAGTTTTATCAGACAATAAAAAAGGTCCTTCAAGTTGATCACTTATATTAATAGAACTAGATTGTTTCCCATCTAGATAGATTTTTTTTATGTTTATTTTATCTAATATTTCAATAGGTACATTGGTACCAAAACCTTCAAATATTGTTTCTTTTCCTTCAGCATCATATAAATAATATAAGTTTTTTGATTTACTTCTATATCTTTTAATAGCAGTATTGTCATTAAAAACAACAGTAACACTACAATCCTTTTCGCCTTCTCTTATAAAATAATCTCCTGAAGGTTCATTAAAAAGAGCCCACTTAATACCACGTATTATAGCGCTTTTTCCTTGATCAGAAGGACCCACTATAACATTTAAACTGTTATCAAATTCTAATTCAGAACTCTTATGAGATTGAAAGTTTTCAAGAATTACTTTTTTTATATACTTCATTTGGATCAATCATCTCCTGCTCTCTTCATTTGAGAAAGTGCAATTCTTCTCAATGCTTCAACTTTAACTTCTTCTGAAACCCCTTCAGCCTTAGAAACTTCTAATAATATTTCATTTACATCTAACTTATCAAAATTTGTTGTATTGTCAACTGTTTGTTTAAACTGAGCTAATCTTTCACTCTTGAATATAAAGGTTTCTATTTCCTTCCTATCAAGAACTTCTTCTCCTGGTAGTGCTGTACTAAGTGGAATAAGCTCAATATTTATACTATCATTTAACTCAATAAGTACTACTTGTGGAATTCTTTCGATTTCTCTTAAACTATTTGTTATACGGATTGTACTACCTGGATTAACAAAATATTTATGATTATCTTTTAATATACCAAAACCTGAATGATAGTGACCAGAAAGGGTAATATCTGCTTTTGTTTCTTTTATCTCATCTACTAAGGTATAAGGAATACCTTTTATGAAAGGTTTGTCTAGCAACATACCATGAACCATATGAATAGAATATTTAGCTTTTCCATCAACATAATTAACAATATATTTATCCCTATACATTTTATCATCTAGATTATAAGTATAGGGTTGTCCTGTCAATTGAACTATTATATTATCTTTTTCTAAAAATATTACTTCACTTTCTTTTATCAAATGGATAAGACCTATTTCATCAAACAAGCCCAGCATAGTCCTATTAACGGTATCTGGATTGTGACCATATATATCATGATTTCCACATATTATATAAAATGGAGCTTCAAAACTATTGAGAATTGATATGAATCTACTTACTATAGATATAGATATATCAGGACGATCAAACAAATCTCCACCATGAAAAATATAATCAACACTATATTCTTTTGATAGCCTTACAATTTCTTTTAACTTGTTTTCTAATGTATCCATTAAATTATCTTTTCTATTTTTAGGAGTAGTACCCCTTATATGAGTATCTGTAAAAAATAAAATTTTCAATTAGCAACACTCCTTGATTGTAAAACCTCCTTAATTAAATAAGGAGGTTTTACTCTTTGGATTTATCTTCACTTTCAATAGTTTCATCTAATTTTTGTTCAATGAGTCCATACTTTTCTCTAATCTTAGTTTCAATTTCTTTTGTAACTTCAGGATTTTCCTTTAAAAAGTCTTTTGCATTTTCTCTACCTTGTCCCAATTTATATTCGCCGTAGCTATACCAAGCACCTGATTTTGTAACAATATCTGAATTTGCACCTACATCTAGTATATTTCCTTCTTTAGATATTCCTTCACCATACATAATATCAAATTCAGCTTGTTTAAAAGGTGGAGCTACTTTGTTTTTAACAACTCTAACCCTTGTACGATTACCAATGACATTATCACCTTGTTTAATAGAATCAATTCTTCTTACATCTAATCTTACAGAAGAATAAAATTTTAAGGCTCTACCTCCTGTTGTAGTTTCAGGATTTCCAAACATAACTCCAACTTTTTCCCTCAATTGATTTATAAATATTATTATAGTTTGAGACTTACTTATAGAACCCGTCAATTTTCTCAATGCTTGTGACATAAGTCTAGCTTGTAACCCTACATGACTATCTCCCATATCTCCTTCTATTTCTGCTTTTGGAACCAAGGCAGCTACTGAGTCGACAACAACAATATCAACAGCACCACTTCTAACCAAAGCTTCAGCAATTTCTAAACCTTGTTCTCCTGTATCAGGTTGAGAAACAATAAGATCATCAATATTTACACCTAATTTTTGAGCATAGGAAGGGTCCAATGCATGCTCCGCATCAATAAAAGCTGCAATTCCACCAGATTTTTGTGCTTCAGCTACAGCATGTAATGCAACAGTTGTTTTACCAGAAGATTCTGGCCCAAATATTTCTATTACTCTACCTCTTGGAAGGCCTCCTATTCCCAAAGCTAAATCTAAATCTAACGAGCCTGTAGGAATAACATCAATATTCATTTTTGCATTCTCGCCTAATCTCATAATAGAACCTTTGCCAAATTGTTTCTCTATTTGATTAATAGCAACATCTAAAGCTTTTTTCTTATCATTTAAATCAGCCATATTTTCCCCAGTTAAACTGGATACACCACCTTTCATTTTCGAACGTTAGTTCTCTTGTAATCATTTTACACTATTTAAAACATATAGTCAATGATTATCTTAATAAAAATTTGCGTCCTTCATTAAATGCATAATTGGTAGCTTTTTTTTGAATGGATTCTCTGTTCCCTGAAAAATGACATTCTATTGCAAATGACTTATCTTTATCAGCTACGCCAATATAAACCAGCCCTATTGGTTTATTCTTGTCATCGCTAGAAGGACCAGCTATTCCAGTAGTCGATATAGCAATATCTACATTTGATTTTTTAAACAATCCTTCTACCATTTCAATTGCTGTTTGCTGACTGACTGCCCCGTATGTTTTTAAAGTTTCTTCTTTAACTCCTAATTCATTAATTTTAGCTTCATTGCTATAAGTAACTAATCCTCTATCAAATACCTCTGAAACACCTGGAATTCTTGTAAATCGACTTGTAATTAATCCCCCTGTGCACGATTCACAAAATGCTACTTTCATGCTTTTCTTCTTCAATAAACTATAAAAAACCTCTTCAACTGATTCATTATTATAACTATATATATAATCTCCTATTATTTTACTTACCTTATTAGTTAATTCATCTATTAACAAATCAATATTATCTTCATCTTTCCCTTTTGCAGTAATTCTAATATCTACTTGCCCTTCTTTTGCATAGGTTGCAATAGTAGGATTAGTTTGTATTTTAATTAAGCTATCTAACATATCATCTATCTGTGATTCACCTATTCCAATAGTTTTTATTACTTTTGATTTTATAATATATTCATTATCTAATAGTGGAACAACATATCTATTAAACATTGTTTTTAACTCTATAGGTGGGCCAGGTAAAAATATGACCTTCACTCCATTGCTAGATAAAAAAGCACCTGGTGCTGTACCAACATCATTTTTTAAAACAATGCTTCCTTTCGGTAGATAAGCTTGTTTGATATTATTTTCTGTCATCTGCTTGTTAATGTTTTTAAAGTATTTTTCTATTTCCTTTAAATAGAATTGATTCAATTCCAATTGAATATTTAGAAGTTCCGAAACTACTTCTTTAGTAATATCATCACTTGTAGGTCCAAGGCCACCAGTAAAAATAATTAAATTTGATCTATTAATTGCAATTTCAGTAACTTCTTTTATTCGTTCTATATTATCACCTACAACAGTATGATAATAGACATCTATTCCTAAATCTGCACATCTTTGAGATAAAAATTGTGCATCAGTGTTTATAGTATTTCCTAACAACAACTCAGTTCCTACAGAAATAATCTCAGCCTTCATAAAATCATCTCCTATTTATTTGAATCTGAATACAGTACCTGCCTATTTTTATATATATAATCTATTCCAGATATTATAGTGGTAAAAACAGATACATAAATCATAATTTTATCAAAAGGAAAATTGACATATTTAAAAGGCCAATTATTTAAAAGTAATGCGATAATAGCTATTAATTGAGTAATTGTTTTGATTTTACCTAATTTACTAGCTGCAATAGTAATTCCAGCTGAAGCAGCCAAAACTCTTAATCCTGTAATAGCAAATTCTCTAGCTATGATAACAACTACTACCCATGCTGGTACTTTTCCTAATTCAATCAATGAAATCAAAGCAGCTGAAACAAGTATTTTATCTGCAAGTGGGTCCATAAATTTCCCAAAATTAGTTATTTGATTTCTGCTCCTTGCTATATGACCATCTAATGTATCTGTAAGTGAAGCTATAATAAATATAGCTGCTGCAATATATTGACCGTTATTGATATCTGATAATAAAAATATCATAAACACTGGTACTAAAAAAATTCTGAAAATAGTTAACTTATTCGCTGTATTCATTAACAATCTCCCCCATCAAATCATATTCTAAGCAATCTTCTACCTTTATCAAAACAAAACTACCAATACTTATTTTGTTTTGACTTTTAAAGAAAACTACTCCATCAATTTCTGGACTATCTCCATATGTTCTTCCTGAGTAAAAATCGTCATCTAAACACTCTTCAATTAAAACTTTATAAACATTACCTATTTTCTTTCGATTTTCTTCTAAAGATATCTTTTGCTGTAACTCCATTAATTTATTTCTTCTTGATTGTTTTATTTCTTCATTTACCTGTCCTTCATAATTATATGCTACTGTTCCTTCTTCTTGAGAATAAGTAAATACTCCAAGCCTATCAAACCTTATGTCTCTTACATAATCATATAATTCATTGAAATGTTCTTCATTTTCTCCTGGAAATCCAACAATAATTGTTGTTCTAATAATTATATCAGGTATTTCTCTTCTTAATTTTTTAATAAGATTTGTAATTTGTTCTTTATTAGTTTTTCTATTCATTTTGCTTAAAATATCATCATTTATATGTTGAATAGGTATATCTACGTATTTTACAACTTTTTTATTTTCCTTAATAACCTTAACTAGTTCATCTGTAAAATGGTCTGGGTACATATATAATATTCTGATCCATTCTAAGTCTTGGATTTTATTTAATTCATTTAATAATTCAGCAAGTTTATATTCTCCATACAAATCTATGCCATAATCTGTAGTATTTTGAGCAATCAATATTATTTCTTTAACACCATTTTTTACCAATTGCTTGACTTCGTTAACAATATTCTCCATTCGTCTGCTTCTATATTTACCTCTTAATGTTGGTATTATGCAATAAGAACATCTATTATTACAACCTTCTGAAATTTTTACATAAGCTGAATAATTATAATTAGTTCTTTCTACCATTTCAATATAATCATTATTAATATTTTCAGTTTTAATTATTTTGTTATTTTGTTTAAGCTTATCTATAATATTCACAACTTCAGAAATATCTCCTGTCCCAATTATACCATCAACTTCTTCTATTTCTTCCATTAGTTCATTTGCATATCTTTGTGCTAAGCAACCTGCTAATATAAGATACTTGCATTTGCCATAAGTTTTATATTTTGACATTTCCCATATAATCTCTATGGATTCTTCTTTTGCATCATCAATAAAGCCACATGTATTTACAATTATTATGTCCGCTTCATCTAAATGTGTTGTAATATCGTAATTACTTTTCTTTAATAAACCCATCATTAAATCAGAGTCAATTTCATTTTTTGAGCAACCTAAAGTTACTATTGCAACATTTTTTTTCACCACATTTTTCACCTCTTATTACTGTTTAATATCATCTTTGTCTACTAATACTTTTCTAGGCTTACTTCCTTCATAACCTCCGACTATTCCTCTTTCCTCCATTTGATCAACCATTCTTGCTGCTCTTGCATATCCTACACGCAATCTTCTCTGTAATAGGGATATTGAAGCCTGTCCTTCATCAATAACTAGATTAATAGCATCTGGAAGCAATTCGTCAACATTGTCATCTATTTGAACCTCATTATTTTTAATAGATTCTAGTAGTTCTTCATCGTATTCTACAACTGTTTGACTTTTTAGAAAGGTTACTACTTCTTCAACTTCTTCATCATCTATAAAAGCACCTTGTATCCTCACTGGCTTGGGTATATCAGATGGGAAGAAAAGCATATCTCCTTGTCCTAATAGTTTTTCAGCACCACTCATGTCTAATATAGTTCTTGAATCAATCTGAGAAGTTACAGCAAAGGAAATCCTTGATGGAATATTTGCCTTTATAGTTCCTGTTATTACATCAACAGATGGCCTTTGTGTAGCCACTATTAAATGCATACCTGCAGCTCTAGCCATTTGTGCTAATCTACAAATATAATCTTCTATCTCTTGAGCCGCCACCATCATTAAATCAGCTAATTCATCAATTATTATTATTATTAAAGGCAATTTCTCTTTAGATTCATCATTTTTAAATTTTTGATTATAGCTTT
Source organism: Anaerosalibacter sp. Marseille-P3206 (assembly GCF_900155565.1). Classification (NCBI taxonomy): domain Bacteria; kingdom Bacillati; phylum Bacillota; class Tissierellia; order Tissierellales; family Sporanaerobacteraceae; genus Anaerosalibacter; species Anaerosalibacter sp. Marseille-P3206. Next base: position 159,360 of record NZ_FUHM01000002.1, on the reverse strand, counting down.
TAATATCTCTAACACTATTTTTAGCAAATAGTTTATATCTTCTATTCATTTCTTCTACTGCCCAATAAAGTGAACCTTGAGCCTTTTTTGCATCTGTAACAACTGGTATTAATAAATGTGGTATATCATTATAGACATTTAATTCCACTACTTTAGGATCAATCAAAATAAGTTTAACTTCCTCTGGATTTGATTTAAATAATATACTCATAATAATAGTATTAATACAAACACTCTTTCCTGAACCTGTTGCACCAGCAATCAATAGATGTGGCATTTTTTCTATTGAAGTAACTATAGGTTTACCAGCTATGTTTTTTCCCAAAGCAAAAGGTACCTTTGATTTTATTTCGTTATATTCCTGTGATAACAGCATCTCTTTGAGACTAACAACCATCTTATTTTTATTTGGAACTTCTATTCCTACTGCAGCCTTACCTGGGATAGGAGCTTCTATTCTTACATCTGAAGTTGCCAAATTTAACGAAATATCATCTGACAAATTAACTATTTTACTAACTTTAACTCCAGGTGCGGGTTGTAATTCATAACATGTAATAGTAGGCCCTTTGCTAATTTGAATAATATTTGCATCAACTCCAAAGTTTTTCATAGTCTCTTCTATTTTTTTAGCATTAGTTAAGATTTCTTTTTTATCATCAAGTCCAATTTTATCAAATCTATCTTTTAGTAAATCTGTTGAAGGGAACTGATAATTATCTAGATTAACATTAGGTTTGAAGTTAATATCTTTATAATTATCCTGAGTTTCAACTGTTTGTCTCTTTGAATAATCTAGTATTTTAATATTTTGATTCTTATCTTCTAAACTATCTACTATTCTTTCACTCTTTTTTATTTCTTCATTTTTATTATAGTTGTTAATTTTTATAGATTTAAGTTTAGGTTTTGTTTTTTGTTTTGAAAATAGATCTTTTAATTTTATTTCAGTAATTAATAAGAAATTAACAAAAATTACTATAGATAATATAATATAAGAACCTAAGGTACCAAACAGCTTAAAAAAAACGAAACCTAAAAAGCCTCCTATTAATCCTCCACCTAATCCTTTTTGACTATAACTAAAGGCCAAATTTATTCGTTCAGTAAAAGAGTCATTCTTCAAAAGTTTGATATCTAAAATTATAATGAAACATAAAAAAATCAAAAGCAAGTATATAGATTTCCTGTTATTTTCAACATCTGCAGTTGTTAAAATAAAACAGAATCCAATGAAAATAATGATTAAAGGAAATATGTAACCTGCAAATCCCATTAAGGTTAAAAAAACATTTTTAAGTAAATTGCCAACTACACCAGTTTTATTACTAAACAAACTTAAAAGTGAAAGTATTCCTATTGAGACAATTATTATTCCTAAAATATCTTTATTAATATTTTTTTTACTGTTTTTAGTTTTATTTCTTTTTTTACTTTTATTTTTCAAAACATTCACCTCTAGGTTTATTTCTACAGAAGATTATAAAATCCTCTTTATTTAAAATAATTGGTATATCAATAAAAATATTCCTAGAGCCCATAGATAATATGAGAAGTAATGTAATTTTTTATTTTGAAGTAGTTTTATTAATAATCTAAGTGAAACAATTCCTACAATAGCTGAAATTATTACTCCTGTGATTAAGGGTAATGAAAAATAAACCTCACTACCTGTTTCAACAACATCTTTGATACCTAATAAAGCAGCACCAAAAGTTGCTGGTAAAGCAAGTAAAAAAGAGTATTCAGTAGCTAAGTTTCTATCTAAACCTCTAAAAAGTCCTCCAGCTATTGTAGAACCAGATCTAGAAATACCTGGTATTATGGCAATTCCTTGAAAAGTACCTATTACAAGAGAATCAACATAACTCATGTTTTTTACCTTCTTATGTCCTCTAGATTTCTTATCTACTATCCACAATATAAAACCAGTAATTATAAAAGCTACACTTATGGATAATAATGAAGAATATAATTTTTCAAATGTATCTTGAAATAGTAACCCAATAATAGCAGTAGGAATGCTTCCAACTATAATTAAGATAGCCATCTTCTGATATATATTTGTAATTTTAAATTTCTTATTTTTTATACCCTGTCCTATCATCTTGAAAAACTCAACTATTATTTTTATAATATCATTAAAGAACACTACAAAAATTGAGATTAAGGTTCCAAAGTGTAACATCTCGGTAAAAAACAAATTCCCTTCTTTGATACCAAAAATACGTTGTAATACTACTAAATGTCCAGAACTACTAATTGGAAGGAATTCACTAATTCCTTGAAATATACCTAATATTATTGCTTGAAAATAAGTCAAAAAAAACCCCCCTTAAAATTTAAAATCTGATTACTTCTGTATTATAGCATAATTTCATATATTATACTATTATATTAATCCATAAGACTTCTTAGTTTATTTAATGCATCACTAAAGCCACCAACTTCATCAATTAAGCCATAATCAACTGCCTCTTGACCTATAAGTATTGTTCCAACATCATTAGCTATTTCATCTGTTGCATACATAAGATCCTTTAAAACCTTTATATCTATATTAGATGTTCGAACTATAAAATTTATGATTCTTTGTTGCATCTTTTCAAAATATCTAAAGGTTTGAGGTCCACCTATAACCAAACCTGTAGTTCTAATTGGGTGTATGGTCATAGAAGCTGAAGGTACAATATATGAATAGTCTGTAGCTATAGCAAGTGGCACTCCTACACTATGCCCTCCTCCAAGTACTAAAGATACCTTAGGCTTATCTATACTTGTTATCATTTCTGCAAGTGCTAATCCTGCTTCTACATCTCCACCAATAGTATTTAATATTATAAATATCCCTTTAATCTTTGGATCCTCAACTGCTGATATAAGCAAAGGAATAAGATGTTCATACTTTGTAGCCTTCTTTTGTGGAGGAGCCATTATATGTCCTTCTATTTCTCCTATTATAGTTAAAAACTGAATGTCATTAGGCATAGTTGAAATTTGCATCATACCTACTTCTTTTAGACTTTCTAATTCATCCTTGTTTTCTTCAATTTCTTCAATTTTGTTTGATAAATTATTTTTTTTCATTTTATAATTCCCTCCAAATTATAATCAATATTAATAATAGTTTTTACTATTTACACAATAATATCCCCAATAAAAAAGCATAATTATCATATAGATAATTATGCTTTTTATTATTGGTAAAGTTTAAATTCCTTATGGAGAGCATTAATTGCTTTATCAGTATCTTTCTCTTCAATTAAACACCATATAGTATTGTGAGAATCCGAGGATTGTAAAATTTTAATATTCTCTTTTAGTAGTGCTTTTACTATTCTAGCCATAACACCTGGTACGCCTCTCATTTTATACCCTATAGCACTTAGCTTACAACAGTTTTTTACTATTTTATAACTATAATCTCCACTATCCATTATTTTTTTTAATTTTAGTACGTCTTCATTATCAATAGTAAAAACCTTTTTATCGATAAAAAAGTTTATCAAGTCAATACTAACATTATTTGAAGTTAACTCTTCCATTAATTTTTCAGTTTTATTCTCATTATTATCCAAATCTAATATTACTTGTACCCTACCTTTTTTATAAGTGATTGCTGTAATAATTTTATCTTCCTGCATAGTGTTGTTTCCACTATAATACATTCTCTCTAATGTTTCAACTTTAGTTCCTTCATTTTCTGAAAAAGTATTTAATATTCTTATAGGAATTTTGGATTCCTGAGCAATTGCTACAGCCTTAGGATGAATGACTTTAGCACCATCTTCTGCTAGTTGATAAACTTCAGAGTAACACATGTTTTCTAATACTTTAGCATCTGGAACAATATTCGGATCAGCCGTCATAATTCCATCAACATCAGTATATATTTCTACCCACTGGCTATTGAGTGCTTTTCCCAATGCAACAGCTGTAATGTCACTACCACCTCTACCTAATGTAGTTATTTCACCGTTCCTATTTGCACCTTGAAAACCTGCTACAATAACTATATAACCTTTATCTAAACCTTTAATTAATTTTTCAGGATTGATTTCAATAATATCTGCATTGCCAAAATTATCATCCGTGACAATACCTGCCTGATAACCTGTATATACAATAGATTTATATCCTTTTTCATTTAAAGTACTCGAAAGTACTACAGCCGAAATTATCTCACCACATGAAAGTAATAAATCCTTATCCCTATAAGAAACAGTATTTGTATTTATTAGGTCAATTAAAGAATCTGTAGAATATGGATTGCCTTTTCTACCTATTGCAGAAACAGTTACAACTACATTATAACCTTGATTATGTTTATTGATTATTTTAGAAACAACTCTTTCTCTACTTTCCTCTGAAGCTAAAGATGTACCACCAAATTTTTGTATTATTGTATTCATTCTGTATTTCACCTCTTTATCTTTTATCGATAGTTTATATTATGTGTTTATACTAAAAAAAGTGAAAAAATTATACTATTTAGTAATCTTCTAATTCAACTATTATCATATCATTGCCAATTTTTCTAATACAATCCCATGGAATCTCGATTTCTTCTCTTTCTCCAAACAATTTAAATTGTATTCTTCTATCAGGGATTAATAAAGAAATAATTTTGCCTGTTTTCTCATCAATAATAATGTCTGAATCAGCAATAACGCCAAGTCTTCCACCATCATTTAAATTAACTATTTCTTTTCCTCCTAAATCATTTAATCGCATAATGATACCTCCATATATTATATAATACAAAATAATTTTTTTCTAATTAAGTTGATTATTATATTATATTCTTTTGTATTATATATATGTTATATCAATTATGATAAGATCAGATATGATATCTTAATACCCTGTATGACCAAAACCGCCATCTCCTCTTGATGTTTCATCTAGAGATTCAACTTCTACTAATGAAATTGTTTCATACTTTAAAAATACTAACTGAGCTATTCTATCCCCTCTATTAATTTTGAAATCTTCATTACCTAGATTAATAAGTATAACTTTTATTTCTCCTCTATAATCGCTGTCAATGGTACCAATGCCATTGGCTAATGTTATTCCATGCTTTAAAGCTAATCCACTTCTTGCTCTAACTTGAGCTTCATATCCAATGGGAATAGATAGATATATCCCAGTTGGCACTAATACTCTTTCAAATGGTTTTAAAATCATTGTTTCTTTTATATTTGCATATAAGTCAAGTCCAGCTGAACCTTCAGTTTTATATTCAGGATTGGGGAATGGACTTTTGTTTACAATTTTAATTTTCACAAAATCACCTCAACTAAATAAAATATCATTAACATTAATAACTATATTACTAGGTATATAATGAGTATTAAAATAATTGACTATTGTTTCTCTGCCCCCAGAATAGGAAATGCAAGAGATGTATTTTAAAATATGATTTCAGATAATAGCTTATATACAATGTTTAATAAAAGGAAAACGTAAAAATTCTTATTTTATTACATCACTAATATTTCCTATATGAAATCCATCTTTTTTTAATGATTTTATAACATATGGTAGTGCCTTTATAGTGTTTTCCTTAGGATGCATAAGAACTATATGAGAATTGTCAGCTTTAGTTAATATTCTTTGTACTATCAATTCTTCTGTTGTATCTTCTCTCCAATCAATTGTATCAATACTCCACATAATTATATCATAATTTAATTCATTTGCTGCTTTAATCGTATTATCATTAAAGGATCCTGATGGTGGAGCGAAATATTTACAATCAATACCTAAAATATTATATACTACATTGTGACATTTTTCTATCTCACTTTTATTTATCTCATAGTTCAATTTCCCATAGTCTCTATGTGAATATCCATGATTACCTATTTGATGACCACGATTATATATTTCTTTAAGTAACGACTCATTCTTCTCTGCCCATTTCCCAGTAACAAAAAAAGTTATAGATATATCCTCCTCTTCTAATATATCTAGAAGCTTAGGAATGTACTCTTCTCCCCAATCTACATTACAAGCAAAAGCAATTACCTTTTTATCAATATTCCCATTATAATATATATCTCTAGCAAATGTTTCACTATCCCTATTTCTTATTCCAACTCGTATAAAACTTAAAAAAATAATTGTAACAATAGCTATTAAAATAATATAAATAACTTTTTTCTTAATATACATTATCTTCATTACAAATCGCCTCCAAAATATATTCTATATAATATATTCATGAAGACTTGAAAATATTTTTAAAAAACATAATATTGCATAAAAAAGGCTTCTATCAGAACATAATAAGGAAGCCTTTTTTGAAACTCATTTCGGAAAGTTTTATATTAAGGAAAACTAGAACTTTCCTATGAGTTATAAAAAAACATGAACCACTCTTAGGTTCATGCCTTTATTTTTCATTATCACTATTATTATTCTCTTCCTTTGGTAAGGCATCTTTTCTAGATAAATTAATTCTACCTTGGTTATCAATTTCTGTAACTTTTACTAATATTTCATCTCCAACAGAAAGTACATCTTCTACTTTATTAATCCTTTCCCATGCAATATTGGATATATGAACTAACCCTTCTTTTCCATTCAATATTTCAACAAAAGCACCAAAAGGAACTATCCTTGTTACTTTACCAAGATACATTTCTCCAACTTCAACATCTTTAGTTACTTTATTTATCATATCTATAGCTTTATTGCCCATTTCTACATCTACTGCAGCTATTGTTACTTTCCCATCATCGTCTATGTCTATTTTAACACCTGTCTCATCTATTATTTTGTTGATCATCTTTCCACCAGGTCCTATTACATCTCTTATCTTGTCTGGATGTATTTCCATAGTAAATATTCTTGGAGCATAAGGGGATAATTCATTACGTGGTTCTGAAATAACTTGTAGCATCTTATTTAAAATGAATAACCTTCCAATACGTGCTCTTTCTAATGCTTCTTGTAGTATTTCTCTTCCAATACCAGCAATTTTTATATCCATTTGTATAGCTGTAATACCTTTTTCTGTTCCTGCTACTTTAAAATCCATATCACCTAAAAAGTCTTCCATACCTTGTATATCACTTAATATAACCACATCATCTTCTGACTTCATAAGTCCCATGGCAATTCCGGCTACTGGTAACTTAATAGGAACGCCTGCATCTAACAATGCTAATGTACTACCACAAACGCTTGCTTGAGATGATGAACCATTTGAGCTTAACACTTCAGATACTAATCTAAGAGTATATGGAAAATCTTCATATGGTGGTATTACTGGCTCTAATGCTCTTTCTGCAAGTGCTCCATGACCAATCTCTCTTCTTCCTGGTCCTCTAATAACTCTTGTATCACCAACACTGTATGGAGGAAAATTATAGTGATGCATATATCTTTTAGACTCTGTTTCATCAATCCCATCAATTATTTGAACATCACTAGAAGCACCTAATGTAGCTACTGTTAAAACTTGGGTTTGACCTCTTGTAAACAATCCAGAACCATGAGTTCTAGGTAATAAACCAACGTCACAACTAATAGGTCTGATTTCATCAATCTTTCTATTATCAGGTCTTATTCCTTGTTCTATTATCATTTTCCTTACTTCTACTTTAATTATATCTTGTACAACTTCTTCAATGTCTTTTTCATTTTCTGGATATTTTTCTATGAAATATTCATAAACTTCTTCTTTTACCTTATCCATGTTTTCTTCTCTTTCTTGCTTATCTTTTGTTTGTATAGCTTCAATTAGTTTATCAGTTGCATACTCTTTTACCTCTTTTTCTATTTCTTCTTCTGCTTTGAAAACATGGTATTCTTGTTTTTCTTTTCCTATTTCATTTTGGATCTCTTCAACGAATTGACAAATATTTTTTATTTCATCATGAGCAAACATTATTGCTTCTAGCATCTCTTTTTCTGGCACTTCATTTGCTCCAGCTTCAACCATCATCACAGCATCTTTTGTTCCAGAAACTATTAAATGAAGATCTGATTTATCTCTTTGATCACTTGTAGGATTTAGAATAAGTTCTCCATCAATCAAACCTATTGATACTGAACCAGTAGGTCCAGCAAAAGGAATATCAGATATAGTCAAAGCTATTGATGAACCAATCATTGCTACTATATCTGGTGTACAATCTTGATCTACTGATAATACAGTTGCAATAACTTGTACATCATTTCTGTATCCTTTAGGAAACAAAGGTCTTATTGGTCTGTCAATAAGTCTAGAAGTTAATATAGCTTTTTCACTAGGTTTACCCTCTCTTTTTATAAAACCACCAGGAATCTTTCCAACTGAATAAAGTCTTTCTTCAAAATCAACACTTAGTGGGAAAAAATCGATTCCTTCTCTTGGTTCTTTTGAAGCAGTAGCAGTAACTAAAACTACAGTATCTCCATATCTAACTATACAAGATCCATTAGCCTGTTCTGCCACCTTACCAATTGTAACAGTTAAATCTCTACCTGCTAATTCATATTTAAAAACCTTTTCCATACTTTACCTCCTTTTCTTTGAAATATATTTCTATTTATCAAATATATTATAACCTTATTTCATTAATTAAACACCTTTAAAATTAATTAAGCCACAATAAATCAATAGAGCGGGTGTTCCCGCTCTAGACTAGCCTCTTATACCAAGTCTTTGAATAAGATTACGATATCTTTCTATATCTTTCTTCTGTAAGTAGTTTAACAATCCTCTTCTTTGTCCAACCATCTTCAAAAGACCTCTTCTAGAATGATGATCTTTCTTGTGATCCTTAAGATGCTCATTTAATGAATTAATTCTGTAAGTGAGTATAGCAATTTGAACTTCTGGAGAACCAGTGTCACCTTCGTGTAATTTATACTCATCAATAATTTTGTCCTTTTGTTCTTTTGTTAAAGACATTCAATACACCTCCTCAAATTTGTTTTCGCCTTAAGCTAAGTATAACGATGAGGAAACGATAAACTTAGCAAAAGGTAATTTACAACTAGAACAATTCTATCATAAACAAGTCGAATTGTAAATATCATCATTACTTTTAATAGATTCTATATCAAGATTCATTTGATTAATAAGTTCTTCTTTAGTATTAAATTTTTTATCTTCTCTTAAGTATTCCAAAAATTTTATATAAATTCTATTACCATAGATATCTTTATTAAAATCTAATATGTGACTCTCAATACTCCACATATTATTGTTAAAAGTTGGATTTTTGCCTATATTTGTCAAACTATTGTATTCAATATCATCGATTATTGTTTTACTTTTATAAACGCCGAATTTTGGTATCAAGTAATTTTGTAGTAATTCTAAATTAGCCGTTGGAAAACCCATTTGTCTCCCTCTTTTTTTTCCACCAATAACTCTACCTTCTATGGTATAGGGTCTACCTAATAATTTGTTAGCCTCTTTAATATTACCTGATTTTAGTAGTTTTCTAATAAATGTACTACTTATGATGTAGTCATTATCATAAACAGGATCTACAACTATTACATCAAAACCATATTTAATTCCTAGTTTTCTTAAGTATTTTGCATCTCCTTTAGCTTTATAACCAAATTTATAGTCAAATCCCACAACTACAAGATTGGCTTTCATTTTCTCAACTAATATTTCCATAGCAAATTCTTCAGGGGAAAGTTTCATTATAGACTCATTAAATTTCATGGTATAGATAAGCTGAACTCCTAGTGATTCTAAAATTCTATACTTTTGTTCATTTGAAGTTAGTATTCCTGGTTTTGACTCTTTACTAATTATAGATTTTGTATGATTATTAAAAAGTAACACAGAACTCATTAAACCTTTTTTTTCACTTTCAGATGTCATTATATTTATTAGTTGCTGATGACCTAAATGAATACCATCAAAATTGCCTAAGGCAACTGCAGTTCTGTGTTCAACTTTTTCTTTGCTTTCATGTGTTAAAATATTCATCATATCACCTTTACATTAGTACTTTATCAAGTTTTAAAACTACTCTTTCATTAACTTTTGTTACTCTTCCTATACCTATAAAAGTATCTTTGCAATAAACTCTTAAAATATCATCCTTAGTATTAATATTTTTAGTATTTATTAAATCTATATCAATAGGCATTCCATTTGTCAATTGTTTATAATAGGAATTGGGTACATATATAGGTTCAATATTCGATAATGGATAATCTATAGGATATAATATATCGCCAACCTTATTTATTTCACATTTTTCTTGGATAGTTTCTAAACTAACTGCATCAGACAGCTTAAAAGGTCCTACAACTGTTCTAATTAAATAGGACATATACCCATAGGTACCTAAATCTTCTCCAATATCATTACATAATGTTCTTATGTAAGTTCCTCTTGAACATTTAACACTAAACAAAATCTTCCTATTATCTTGTATTTTTAATACATCAATATCATAAATGTAAATTCTTCTTTTTTCTCTTTCTACTTCTACACCAGTTCTAGCTAATTCATAAAGTTTTTTTCCCTTAAACTTTAATGCTGAATACATAGGTGGAATTTGATATATTTCTCCTTTATATTGGTTGAAAACACTTATGATATCTTTTTCTTCAACTTCCTTATTGGAATAGTTTAGTATACTACCTTCTCCATCCTGTGTATCAGTACTAATTCCTAAGGTTAGTTCACCAATATAAGTTTTATCAGCATTAAGTAAGTATTCACTAGTTCTAGTAGCTTTTCCTACACATATAGGTAATACTCCACTTGCATTTGGATCAAGTGTACCTGTATGTCCAACTTTTTTAACTTTTAAAATTTTCTTTACCTTTTTAACAACATCATGGGAAGTCAATCCCCTTGGTTTAAAAACATTAATATAACCATTCATTAAATCACCTAAAATATTTATATATTTCATCTGAAATTATATTCTTTACATTTTTTATATTGTCAAATATAGTACATCCTGCTGCTCTTTTATGTCCACCACCATTAAATTTAAAACATATTTCAGATACATCCACTATATTTTTAGATCTTAAGCTTAACTTTATTTCATTTTCTTTATATTCCTTTAGTATACAAGCTACTTCTATGCCTTCAATATCTCTAACAAAGGATATTATTCCTTCAGAATCCTCCATATTTGCGTTGCATTCTTTTAGCATATCTTGAGTTAACATTACAAAAGCAACTTTTCCATTAAATATCACTTCTAAAGTATTTAATGTTTTTAGGAAAAGTTTAGTTCTCTCTATGGATCTACTTTGATATAAATTCACAATAATATTGTTAGTATTTATTCCTTTACTTATTAAGTCTGCTGCAATCATATGGGTTTCGCTGGTAGTACTATCATACATAAAGCTACCTGTATCAGTGCTAATAGCAACATATATACAAGTAGCAATATCTTTATTTATTTCTATACCTATTTTTTTAATAAGATGATATACTAGTTCTCCTGTTGCACTAGCAAAAGGATCTACAATATTTATGTCACCAAAGTTTTCATTGGTAATATGATGATCAATATTAATAAGCCTATTAGCTTTTATAGCCAATTCCTTACCAATGCCTAATCTATCTAAATCACTGCAATCTAATGATATAAAAAGGTCAATAGGATCTTTGGGATTTGGTTCAACGAATAAATCTATATTTGGTAAAAATAGATAATCTTTAGGTATGTCATCAACTTTTATTATATTAACATTTTTATTAAATGTTTTTAATGCCATACCTAAAGCTAATAGTGAACCAATATTATCACCATCTGGATGAATATGACTAGCCAAAAATATATTATCACTATTTTTAATAGCTTCTATACATTCTTCGAAATAAACATTTTTATTTTTAGTTATCATCGTTTGGTCTGTTTTTTTCATCTTCTCTATTCACCTTATCTATCAATTTTGAAATATAGATACTTTTTTCAATAGAATCATCTAAATTAAATATAGGTTCTGGTACATAACGTAAATTTATCCTGTTTCCTATTTCTCTTCTTATGAAACCTTTAGCATTTTCTAATCCTTCTATAGTTTCCTTTTTGTCATTTTCATCTCCTAATACACTAACATATACCTTTGCATATCTTAAATCTCTAGTTACTTCTACATATGTCAATGTTGTCATAGGAGATATTCTAGGATCTTTTAAATCATTAGTTATTATATCAGAAACAACTTTTTTAACTTCTTCTGAAATTCTATTAATTCTTTTATTATTCATTAGGAATACACCTCTACCTTTCCACTTCCTCTAATATATATGCTTCTATTACATCTCCCTCTTTAAGGTCGTTATAATTTTCAAGGCCCATTCCACCTTCATATCCTGTCTGTATTTCTCTAACATCATCTTTAAATCTCTTTAATGAAGATATGCTTCCTTCAAATATAACTATATCATCTCTCAACAAGCGAACTTTTGAATTCCTAGTAACTTTTCCTTGTAGCACATAAATACCTGCTACCATACCTGCATTTGGTATTTTAAAAGTAGCTCTTACTTCTAATCTACCAATAACTTTTTCAACTATCTTAGGTTCTAACATTCCCTTTATTGCAGATTCAATATCTTCTATTGCATCGTATATTACTCTATACGTTCTTATGTCAACATTTTCATTTTTAGCCAAATCCATAGCTGTTAATGTAGGACGAACATTAAATCCTATAACTATAGCATTTGATGCTGAAGCTAACATTACGTCACTTTCTGTGATTCCACCTACTCCACCATGTATAATGTTAACTTTTACTTCATCAGTTTCTAATTTTATTAATGATTGTTTTATAGCTTCTATAGAACCTCTTACATCCGCTTTAATAACAACATTAAGATCTTTTACTTCACCTGCTTGAATCTGTTCAAATAAATCATCTAATGAAACTTTTTGACTAGCCTTCATCTGTTCTTCTCTTCTCTTTGTTTTTACCATATCAGCATACAATCTAGCAGTTTTTTCATCTTCTACTGCATATAAGTATCCACCCGCTTCAGGAACCTCTGACAAACCTAAAATCATAACAGGAATTGAAGGTGTGGCCTTTTTAACCCTTTTACCTTTGTCATCTAACATTGCACGCACTCTTCCGTGTGCAGTACCAGAAACTACATTGTCTCCAACATTTAAGGTTCCTTTTTGAACTAAAACAGAAGCCAATGGTCCTTTACCTTTGTCAAGCTCTGCTTCAATGATTATTCCTACAGCTTTTCTCTTTGGATTAGCTTTTAATTCTTGCATTTCTGCTACTAATAATATCATTTCTAACAGTTCGTCAATTCCCTCTCTTTTAAGAGCAGAAACTGGTACACATATAGTATCTCCACCCCAATCTTCAGGAACTAAACCTTGTTCTGTTAATTCTTGTTTTACCCTATCTGGATTAGCAGTAGGTTTATCCATTTTATTAATAGCAACTATAATTGGTACATTTGCGGCCTTTGAGTGATTTATTGCTTCAATTGTTTGTGGCATAATTCCATCATCCGCAGCTACTACTAATATTGCTATATCTGTAGCTTGTGCTCCCCTTGCTCTCATAGCTGTAAAGGCTTCGTGACCAGGGGTATCCAAAAATACAATTTTTTTATTTTGAATATTTACAGTTGAAGCTCCTATATGTTGAGTTATACCTCCAGCTTCACTACTAGTAACTTCAGTTCTTCTTATTGCATCTAATAAAGATGTCTTACCATGGTCTACGTGACCCATTACTGTTACAACTGGTGGCCTAGGTTTTAAATCCTCTTCTTTATCTTCTACATCAAAAACTAACTCATCCAATTCTTCTTTAAAACCATCATCCTCTGGTACACTTTTTTCCGTTATAAAACCAAATTCTTCAGCTATAATACTAGCTATATCAAAATCAATTGATTGATTTTGGCTAACCATAACTCCTAATGAGATCAATTTAGTTATCACTTGACTTGCAGTAACTCCTAATTTATCTGCTAAATCTTTTACAATTATATTTTCTTCTAGCTCTATAATTTCCACTTCCTTTGCCTCGTCTTCTTTTTTTCCTTCATCTTTAGTAACTTCTTTTTCTTTGGTCATTTTTTTAGGTTTCAATTTCTTGTCACCTTTTTTTTGTTTTTCTTCTTCACCTTCTAAAAGTTCCTTTATTAAATCTGCTTCTTCTTCCTCTATAGTACTCATATGACTACTTATATCTAACTCTAAATCTTCAATTTTTTCGATTAGTTCCTTACTTGAAACACCTAATTCTTTAGCTAATTCATAAACTCTAATTTTTGTCAAACTATACACCCCCAATATAATTTACAGGTGACTTTTTTTATTTGCTATCTATTACTTCTTTTAACTCATCATATATAGTATCAGGAACTTCAGTTTCTAATGCTCTTGAAAGTTTTTTATTCTTTATTGCTAAATTTAAACATTCTATGTTTCTACATATATAAGCCCCTCTACCATTCTTTTTTCCCGTTAAATCAAGTATTACGCCTTCTTCTTTGTTGTTTACAATTCTTATCAATTCTTTTTTTGGCTTATTTTCACCACAAGCCACACATTTCCTTAGAGGCATTTTCTTTTTTTTCATCAAATCACCCCTATTATTCTTTTTCCTCTTTATATTGACTTTCACTTTTTATGTCAATTTTCCAATTAGTTAACTTAGCTGCTAGTCTTGCATTCTGACCTTCCTTACCAATTGCTAATGACAATTGATAATCTGGAACTACTACTACAGCAGATCTTTCTTTTTCATCTATATCAACATTAATTACTTTTGAAGGACTTAAGCTATTAGCAATAAATTCATCCATATTTTTACTCCATATAACTATATCTATTTTTTCACCATTTAGCTCATCAACTATAGCTTTTACCCTACTTCCTTTAAAACCAACACAAGCACCTACTGGATCTACATTTTCCTCCCTTGAAAATACTGCTAATTTTGTTCGAGAACCTGCTTCTCTTGATATAGCATAAATCTCTACTACACCTTCTTGTATTTCTGGCACTTCTAATTCAAAAAGTCTTTTTACAAGTCCTGGATGAGATCTTGAAAGTACAATTTGAGGCCCTTTTGTTGTTTTTTTAACTTCCAATATAAATACTTTTATTCTATCCCCTTGTTCATATACTTCACCTTCGATTTGTTCTGTTGGAGGTAAAACTCCTTCTGTCTTGCCTAAGTCAATATAGACGATATTCTTACTAACTCTTTGAACCAATCCGGTCACTATCTCATTTTCCCTATTTATAAATTCATCAAATATTACTTCTCTTTCAGCTTCCTTTATCTTTTGCATAACTACTTGTTTTGCTGTCTGTGCTGCAATTCTTCCAAAATCTTTAGGTGTTACCTCTAATTGAACTACATCACCTATTTCATATTTTAAATCAATTTTTTTCGCTTCTTCAATAGACATTTCAAGCAATTCATCTTCTACATCTTCAACCACAGTCTTTTTAGCAAACACCTTAACAGATCCTGTAGTTCTATCAATTTCAACCTCGACATTTTGTGATGAACCGAAATTCTTCTTATATCCTGAAATTAGAGCTGCTTCAAGTGCATCAAATATAATTTCCTTAGATATTCCTTTATCTTTTTCTATCTCTTGAAGAGCTTCTATAAATTCGGCCTTCATTTTATTCAAAACCTCCCTTAAAACCTAATTGCTAAATTAATTTTCGCTATATTGGTTTTCAAAATCTCAATTTCTCCTAATTCATCATCTGATATTCTAATGATATTTTCATCAAAGAAAAGAAGTTCTCCTATTAGTTTCTTTTTTCCTTCAATATTCTGATATAGTTTCACTTCTACATCTTTACCAATGTTTCTATTTAAATCCTTGTCTGTTTTTAAAGGCCTATCAATTCCTGGCGAAGATACTTCTAAATAGTAACTAACATCAATAGGGTCAATTTCATCTAGTTTTTTATTTATTGCTTCACTCACTATTTGACAATCATCTATAGTTATTCCTCCTGGTTTGTCAATATATATTCTTAAAAAATGATTTGGTCCCTCTTTAACAAATTCCACATCTACAAGTTCATAACCATTTTGTTCTGTAATAGATTCACTGATTTCCCTAACAAGTTTAATAACTTCACGTTTATTCATAAATTCACCCCCATCTCCTAGAAACTATTTTTTGATTAAAGTTTTTATTTATACATTTTAAAGGTTGATTTTTAAGTTAAAACATCTTTATAAATTATACAAATAAAGTAAAGAGTGGGTACTCCCACTCTTTTACAGTATCAGTTCTCTTAAGTCTTATCATTACTATTATAACATTATTTTGTAAAAAATCAAATACTAAAAAGACTTAGCTGATTACTCTCAGGAATGCCTTCTAAACATCCATGATTTTTTAACGATTCAATAACAGCTTTACTTACTTTAGCTCTATTCATTAAATCTTCCACTGAAATAAATGTACCTTTTTCTCTCTCACTAACAATATTTCTAGCAGCAGTTTCACCCATACCTTGTATTGTTTTCAACGGTGGAATTATACCTTTTTCCCCCAATAAAAACTTATCACTATCTGATTTATATAGATCTACCTTTTCAAAAGTAAAACCTCTACTATACATTTCCAACACAACCTCCAATACTGTTAAGAGGTTTTTTTCTTTAGCAGTTTTATCATTTGATAGTAATTCTAATTCCTCTATTTTTTTCTTTACAACTTCCTTACCTTGTAGAATTAATTCAGCATCAAAATCACTAGCTTTTGTAGTAAAGTAAGTAGCATAGAAAGCCTCTGGATAATGAACTTTAAAATATGCAATCCTATAAGACATTAATACATAAGCTGCAGCATGTGCCTTAGGAAACATGTATTTTATTTTTTTACAAGATTCAATATACCATTCTGGAACATTCATTTCTCTCATATAAGACTCATCCTCTTCTGTAAGTCCTTTCCCTTTTCTAACTTTCTCCATTATCTTAAATGACCTTTTTTTATCTAAATCTTTACTAATCAAATATAACATAATATCATCTCTTGTAGAAATTACATTACTAAGTGTTGCAGTACCATTTCTGATTAATTCCTGAGCATTATTTAGCCAAACATCAGTCCCATGAGAAAGACCACTAATTCTAACTAATTCTGCAAAAGTAGAAGGTTGTGTATCAACTAACATCTGTCTAACAAATTTAGTACCAAATTCAGGAATACCTAAAGTTCCTACTTCCATATTAATATCTTCACTAGTAATTCCTAATGGTTCAGTACTTGTAAATATTTTCATCGTTTCCTTGTCATCTAATGGAATCTTTTGAGGGTCTATACCCGTTATATCTTCAAGCATTCTAATAATGGTTGGAACATCATGACCAAGTATATCTAATTTTAATATTCTACCACTGATAGAATGATAATCAAAATGTGTCGTAATAACTCCAGACTTCTTGTCATCTGCAGGATACTGAATAGGAGTAAAGTCATGAACATCTTTATATTTAGGAACTATCATAACTCCTCCAGGATGTTGTCCAGATGTCCTCTTTATTCCAGTTAAACCTCTAACAAGACGATTTATCTCAGCGGGATGTACATAAGTTTCCTTACCTTCAAAGTATTTTTTAACAAATCCATAAGCAGTTTTTTCTGCAATTGTACCTATTGTACCCGCCCTATAAACATAACCTGTACCAAAAAGTTCCTCTGTATATTTATGTGCCATAGGTTGATATTCACCAGCAAAATTTAAGTCAATATCTGGTTCCTTATCACCTTCAAAACCAAGAAATACTTCAAATGGTATATCATGTCCATCTTTATATAAAGATGTTCCACAATGAGGGCAGTTTTTATCGGGTAAATCCACTCCTGAGCCTACCTTACCACGTTCAACAAACTCACTATATTTACATTTAGGACAAATATAATGAGGTGGAAGAGGATTTACTTCAGTAATACCACTCATAGTTGCAGCAAAAGAAGAACCGACCGAACCCCTTGAACCAACTAAATATCCATCTTCTAAGGACTTCCATACTAGTTTTTGTGCAATAATATACATAACTGCATATCCATTTTTGATAATAGAATTTAATTCTTTGTCTAATCTTTCCCTAACTAAATCGGGAACATTATCCCCATATATTTCTTTAGCTTTTTTAGTCGTAATTTCTCTTAGTTGTTCTTCTGCACCTTCAATAACTGGTGGAAATGTACCATCTGGTATAGGGATAATTTCCTCACAAATATCTGCAATTTTATTTGTATTTTCAATTACTACTTCATAAGCTTTTTCTTCTCCAAGATAACTGAATTCATCTAACATCTCATCAGTAGTTTTGAAATATAATGGTGCTTGGTTATCCGCATCTGAAAAACCTTGCCCAAACATAAGAATTCTTCTATAAACCTCATCTTCTGGATTTAAAAAATGTACATCGCCAGTAGCTACTACGGGCTTAGAATACTTAATTCCTAACTGAATAATTCTCTTATTAATACCTTTTAATTCTTCTTCATCTTTTACCATGCCATTCCTTATTAAATGATAATTATTTCCTAAAGGTTGAATCTCTAAATAATCGTAGAACTTAACAATCTCCCTAATCTCTTTATAGTCCTTATTTCGTAGTATTGCTTTATAAAGTTCTCCTGCTTCACAAGCACTTCCTATAATAAGCCCTTCTCTGTATTTTATAAGTAGAGATTTTGGTATTCTCGGTTTTCTATAAAAGTATTTTAAATGAGATTCAGAAATCATTTCATAAAGATTTTTTAACCCTGTGTAATTCTTAACTAAAATTACAATATGATAAGTTTCATCTTTATAAGTTTTTTTATTATCAGAAAGTGCAGTATTAATTTCATCAAGAGTTTTAACTCCCTTGCCTTCTAGGATGTCTAAGCAATTTAAAAATATATCTGCTGTAGCTTTAGCATCATCTACAGCTCTATGGTGATTTTCTAAGCTAACATTCAAATGTTTAGCAACAATATTCAACTTATGACTTTTAAGATTTGGAAACAATACTCTAGAAAGCTCTAAAGTATCTAATACTGGATTTTCTAACTTTAAACCAATATTTGAAAGATTATGTCTAATAAATCCCACATCAAAAGAAGCATTGTGAGCTACCAATACAGAACCCTTTATAAAATCAAAAAACTCCGGCAATATTTCATCTACTTTTGGTTTGTTACTTACCAGTTCATCTGTAATTCCAGTTAATTTTACTATTTTTTCAGGAATAGGAATTTGAGGATTTATCAATTGATTGTATTTATCTACGATTTTTCCATCTTTAATCTTAACAGCACCTATCTCTGTTATCTTATCATTTATTGGAGAAAAACCAGTAGTTTCTATATCAAAAACAACATATTCAGTATTCAATTCTTCATCATTATGATTAATAACTATAGAACGGCTATCATCTACTAGATAGCCCTCAAGACCATAAATAATCTTTAGTCCATATTTTTTACCTGCATCCATAGCTTCTGGAAAGCTTTGAACTACACCGTGATCTGTAATAGCAATAGCACTATGTCCCCATTCTTTAGCCTGTTTTGCTAAATCCGAAAAACTTGTCATACCATCCATAGCACTCATTTGGGTATGAAGATGTAACTCAACTCTTTTATCTTTTGAGGTATCCATTCTTTTATTTTCTTCAACTAAATTTAAAGACTTAAGCATTATTGCTAGATATCTTGAATAATTATCATAAACTGCCTCTCCTTGTATCCTTACATAAGCCCCATCTTTTACATTGGATTCAAACTGTTCTTTTTCTCCTTTTTTTAAGAAAGCCTTCACAGTTACAGAATTAGTATGATCAGAAATATTGAAAATGTATAGTGTTTTACCACCCTTTATTTCTCTTGATTCTACATCGAAAATTTTTCCTTCCACTATTACCGAACCTGAATTAATATTTACTTCAGATATTTTTGATATTTCACCATTTATAGTAGAACCATAAACGAAGTTTTTAACTACATTGTTCTCAATTTTATTATTTTCAATTTTAACCTCTGATGTAATAATATCTTTTGCAATAGACTTTTCTTCTTCAATTGCCTGTAGCAAAAACTCATCTTTTCCTTTAACATTTTCGTCATTAAGCTCTATGACTACTTTTAATTTAATACCTAATTCATCTATGATCTTTTTATTTATCTTCTTATCAACTTGATTGTTCTTAAGAGAATACATAATCACTTCATTTTTACAAATGATATAGAAAAAATCATCTTCAATTTTCCATTGAAGATGTTCTACCCAAGCACTACTAGAAGGAATTTCTTTTTCTATTATATAAGATATATTATTCCAATAGCTTTCTATAATTTTATTAATATCTTGCGGAATATTTTTATAAGTTATATTTATATCAATATTATCAAAATTAGAAAATTGATTTACTAAAAAATCTTTTAATATTTTAACTTCTTTCTCAGAAACTAGAGTAGTTGAGGTAAGTTTAAGTAATATAGATTTTTTCTTAACATTTATATCAACACTATTTATAGTAGCTTCTTTTAATTTAGTTAAATTGCATTGTAAGCCCTTTTTATCTAATAATTCATTTAACTTTTTCTCTTGTATCATATGTATAAACTATACCTCCTTTATATTCTCTGAGATATTTCTAATATATCTTCAATATCTGTAAGTTGATTTAAGATTTTACACTTTGTTTCTTTTTCAGTAAATGATATATCAATATCAACATTTACTAACTCATCTTCTCTCGATTCTATATCAATTCCAATTATTGAAGCATCACAATCTCCAATAATTTTACATATTTCACCTAACTGACCTGGTTTATTAATAGTCAAAATATTTATAGAACATTTATTATTTTTTCTTTTAATTTTTTTACCTACTCTTGAATAAGTAACTAAGGTTATCAAAACTAAAAAAGTTAATAATATTCCACCTAAATAAAATCCAACTCCAATAGCTAAACCAATACATGCTACAGCCCATAAACTTGCAGCAGTAGTTAGACCTTTAACAGTATTACCTTCTCTTAATATAGTTCCTGCCCCTAAAAATCCTATTCCGCTAATCACCTGTGCACCTAATCTATCTGGTTGTAAATTTGTTATATTGTTAAAGTGTTCAAACATAAATAATGAAATAAGCATAACAAGAGTTGAACTAACTCCTACCAATACATGAGTCCTCAATCCTGCAGGTCTTTTACTGCTTTCCCTGTTCAAACCTATTAGAGTTGAAAGACCAAATGATACTAACAATCTAATAATTATTTGATTATTAGATAACATTTTAATCACATCCATAAAAATATTAAATTACATTTTTTCAATCTCTTTAATCAACTCATCTATAAGTTTGTCTTCACTAACTTTTCTAAGTATCTCTCCATGTTTGAAAATTAAGCCACAACCTTTACCACCAGCAATACCTATATCAGCTTCTCTTGCTTCTCCAGGACCGTTTACAGCACAACCCATAATAGCCAACTTAATTGGTCTATTAACTTTTATGTTACTAACCCTTTTTTCTACATCTTCAGCTAATTTTATAAGATCAATCTTAGTTCTGCCACAAGTAGGACAAGAAATGATTTGAATACCTTCTTCTAATAAATCTAAAGCTTTAAGTATTTCCCTACCTACTTTAACTTCTTCTACTGGATCTCCTGTTAAAGATACTCTAATAGTATCTCCAAGTCCCATTGCCAATAGCGCACCTATCCCTACCGAAGACTTAACAGTTCCATTCCAAGGAAGACCTGATTCTGTGATTCCGATATGAAATGGATAATCAACGAATTCAGCCATTCTTAAATATGATTTAATAGTAAGTGGAACATTAGTTGCTTTTAAAGCTATTTTAATATTATTAAAATTCATATCTTCTAGTAATTTAATATTTTCAAGTGCACTATATACTATTGAATTTTCATTGACTCCACCATATTTATCTAATGTTTCTCTACTTATTGATCCAGAGTTAACACCAATACGAATTGAAATGTTTCTTTCTTCACATGCTTTTACAACTTCTCTTATTCTTGAATTAGAACCTATATTGCCTGGATTTATCCTTAAACCATCAACTCCATTTTTTACTGATTCTATAGCCAATTTATAATTAAATTGAATATCTGCAATAATAGGAATTGATATATGCTTTTTAATTTCTTTAATTGCTCTTGCGTCTTCTGAGTCTGAAATTGCAACTCTAACTATATCACAATGTACTCTTTCTAATTCTCTTATTTGACTAATGGTACTTTTTATATCTTTTGTATTCGTATTAGTCATTGACTGAACAGAAATAGGACTATCTCCTCCTACTTCCACGTCTCCTACCTTAATCAATCTAGTTTTTCTTCTATTCATTTTCTTCACCTTCTAAATAATTTAAATTTAACTATATCTGAATAAGTAACAACAATCATCAAAATCATTAATAACACAAATCCTACAAAATGTACAAATCCTTCTTTTTCAGGATTTACAGGTTTACCTCTTATCAATTCTATCAACATAAAAAATATTCTACTACCATCAAGTGCAGGTATAGGTAATAAGTTGAAAAATCCAAGGTTTACACTAATAAAACCAGCAATATATAGCAAGTTTAAAAATCCATATTTAGCTGCTTCTCCTACAGTATAAATAACACCAACAGGTCCTGATAAATCTCCCCTACTAACTTGCCCTTTAAATAACATTCCTAAAAATTTAAACATTAACCCTAGCACTGTACCAGTAGTTTGAACTCCACCTTTTAATGCTAATAAAAAGCTCTTCTTATATGAAGGTACTATTCCTATAAGATATCTTTTTGTTTCTCTATCGTATTTAGGTTTCATATTAAAGCTTATTTCCTCAGAGTTTCTTTTTACAACTATAGTTAAGTTTTTATCCGAATCACTTTTGTTAATGTTTTCAACTATAGAATTCCATGACTTTACTTCTTCATCATTTATCCTTTTGATCTCGTCTCCAGATTGTAAACCTGCATAAGAAGCTGGTGAATCTTTGATAATTTCTTGAATAGTAGTTGTAGGAACTCCCATTCCATAGGATACGATAGTAAACACAATTATAGCTAAAATAAAGTTCATTATTGCTCCTGCAGCAACTACTAATATTCTTGCGCCAACTGGTTTTTTACCAAAACTACGTGGATCTTCAGAACTCTCATCTTCACCTTCCATCCTAACATATCCACCTATAGGAATTGCCCTTAAGAAATATTCTGTTTCCTTGCCTTTTTTGTGTAATAACTTAGGACCCATACCTATTGAAAATTCATGCACTTTAATACCTACTAACTTAGCTACCATAAAATGTCCAAATTCGTGAAAAACAATTACTAACATAAAAACAAAAATTGCTGCTAATGCTGTAGTCAAAAAACACACCACCCATCTACAATATAAAATATTTTACATAATAGTATACTACTGGTGCAGTAAAAAGTATACTATCAAATCTATCTAATATTCCTCCATGCCCAGGCATAATATAGCCATAATCTTTAATACCAGTGATACGCTTTATTTTCGAAGCTGTTAAATCTCCGAATTGTGCCAGTATCGAAGCAATGATTGAAAGTAAAATCATTTTCCACATTGGTCCTAATTTAAAATATTTTGAAAAAATAGTTGTTAATATAATGCTACCTAATATTCCACCAAGAGAACCTTCTATAGTCTTATTAGGACTAAGATCTGGACATAGCTTATTTTTGCCAAATAAATTACCAAATATATATGCAAATGTATCTGTGCCCCAAGCAGTTAAAAATATCAACCAAATATATTTAGTATTATCTAAATACGTTATATGGAACATAAGAAATGGAACATATAGTATTCCCATCAATGTATATGCTACATCTAATATGGTAACCTTATTATTAACTACCATTAACAACAATGAAATAATCAACACTATAAAAATACCAAAGTCTAAATCTGCCCACACAATATTAATATTATCTAGAAATAATAATATGCAAAATATGTATCCTAATAATTTAATCGGTTTATATCCACTTTTATTAAGAGCTTTATAGAACTCATATACCCCAACAATAGAAATAAAAAGTATTCCAGCATCTAATACAATTCCACCTTGAGAAGCTATTAAGATTAATAGTATAACACCTATTAATCCACTAATAGTCCTAATTATTAATTCTTTCACCTAAATTCCCCCAAATCTTCGATCTCTCTTTTGATAATCTACAATTGCTTGATAAAAATGTTCTTCTCTAAAATCAGGCCAATATATATTAGAAAACCAAAATTCAGAATATGCAATTTGATAAAGCATAAAATTACTTAATCTTAATTCTCCGCTAGGTCTGATTAATAAATCTGGATCTGGTTGACCTTTTGTATAAAGGTAGTCTGAAAAAACACTTTCATCTAAATCTTCTACCTTAATCTTACCCATTTTTATATCATTTACAATGTTTTTTATACCTCCAACTATTTCATCACGTCCACCATAATTAAGAGCAATATTTAATATCATCTTATCATTATGCTTCGTTGTTTCTACTGCATACTGAACTTCTTTTCTAGGCCCTTCAGGTAATTTAGTAATATCACCTAATGTACAGATTTTAATATTGTTTTTATTTAAATTTTTAAGCTCTACTCTTAAATAATATACTAACAATTTCATAAGTCCATCAATTTCTTCTTTTGGCCTCTTCCAATTTTCTGTTGAAAAGGCATATAACGACAAATATTTGATTCCAATATTTGATGCTACCTCTACAATTTCTTTAACTCTTTCCATTCCTTCCTTATGACCTGCTGTTCTTGGTAGAAATCTTTTCTTTGCCCATCTACCATTCCCGTCCATAATAATTGCAATATGAAGAGGAAGTTTATCCATATCAATGCTTTTCTTTAGTTCTTCAATTTTCTTCTTTCTATCATACATTATTATTTCCTCCAAATATATTTCTACTTATTAAAACCCCTCCTGTTTAAGAAGGGGCTTTAATAAAGGAAAATATTAATAGCTTTAAACTTCCATTAACTCTGATTCCTTCTTTTCTGTTAGTTTGTCAACTTCTTCAATATATTTGTCTGTGATCTTCTGTACTTCTTCTTCAGCCATAATTCTTTCATCTTCACTTAATTCTTTGTTTTTTTCCATTTTCTTTAAAATATCATTAGCTTCTCTTCTATTATTTCTAATAGCTATTTTTGTGCTTTCAGCATTCTTTCTTACAACTTTTACCAAGTCTTTTCTTCTCTCTTCAGTCAACTGAGGTATAGGGAGTCTTATAATTTTTCCATCATTTGAAGGATTTAATCCTAAATCTGATGTTAAAATTGCCTTTTCAATTAGTGGTATAGTATTTGCGTCCCAAGGTTGAATAACTAGTAGTCTTGGTTCTGGAGCTGAAACACCTGCAACTTGATTTAATGGTGTCATTACGCCATAGTAATCTATGGTGATTTTATCTAATAATGACGGATTTGCTCTACCTGCTCGTATGCTCAAAAGCTCCTCTTGATAAACATTAATAGTCTTTTTCATTTTTGCATCTGTTTCTTTATGAACATTTAAATACATACATCACTCCTCCTTTACTTCCGTTCCTATTTTTTCACCTAAAGCTACTTTTAATATATTGTCAGGCTCATCAATGCCAAAGACAACCAATGGTATTTTATTATCCATGCAAAGAGATGTTGCTGTTGAATCCATTATTCCAAGCCCCATATTTAATATGTCAATATATCTTAAATGTTCAAATTTCTTTGCATTAATATTTTCATTAGGGTCAGAGTCATAAACTCCATCTACACCTTTTTTGGCAAGTAATATAACGTCTGCTTCAATTTCAGCAGCCCTTAATGCTGCAGCTGTATCTGTAGAAAAATAAGGATTGCCTGAACCCGCACCAAAAATGACTACTCTGCCCTTCTCTAAATGTCTTATTGCTTTTCTTTTTATGTACGGCTCTGCAACTTGCCTCATTTCAATAGCAGTTTGAACTCTTGTTACCACACCTATTCTTTCTAATGCGTTTTGTAATGCAAGCGCATTGATAACAGTACCTAACATTCCCATATAATCAGATGTAGATCGATCCATTTCTTTGGCACTTCTGCCTCTCCAGAAATTGCCTCCTCCTACTACTATGGCAACTTCCACACCAACTTCATGAAGCTTTTTAATTTGTTGAGAAATCCCTACAATAGTTTCTTCATCAATTCCTGTTCCCTTATTACCTGACAATGCTTCTCCACTAAGTTTTAATATTACTCTATTATATTTAGGTTTACCCATATAAACACTCCCCATACTACTTATTTCTACATTAAGATGATTTCTCCTTTAATTTTTCTCAATTTATTTTAAATGGAGAACAGCCCTGTGTTCTCCATTTAATCTATCCATTAATTTGCTTAGCTACTTCTTCAGCAAAATCTTCTTCTCTTTTTTCTAATCCTTCTCCAACTTCATATCTAACAAATCTTCTGATTTTTATATTTTCACCAATCACTGATATCTTTTCATTTAATAAATCTTTTACTTTTTTGTCTGGATCTTTAATGAAAGATTGTTCAAGTAAACAAATTTGTTCAAAGAACTTTCCAAGTCTTCCTTCAACTATTTTCTCAGCAACATGTTCTGGTTTTCCTTCATTAACTACTTGATTCATTAATACTTCTTTTTCTCTTGCTACTACTTCTTCTGGAACATCTTCTACAGAAACATATTTTGGACTTGAAGCAGCTACTTGCATAGCCATGTCCCTAACAAATTGTTTGAATTCTTCATTTTTAGCAACGAAATCAGTTTCTGTGTTTACTTCAATTAATACACCAATTCTACCATTGTGTATGTATGAGTCAACTAAACCTTCCGCAGCAATTCTTCCAGCCTTTTTTGCAGCCTTTGATAATCCTTTTTCTCTTAATAAATCTATAGCTTTTTCTATGTCACCATCTGTTTCTTGTAATGCTTTTTTACAATCCATCATTCCAGCGCCAGTTCTTTCTCTTAACTCTTTTACCATTGCAGCTGATATAGCCATATTATCCCTCCTGATCATATTAAATAAAATGGTAAGAGTAGTAAGGGAGTAATCCCTTATGTAACCCTTACCGTCAAATTTTTACTCTTCAACTGTTTCCATTTGTTCGCCTTGCTTACCTTCTATAACTGCATTTGCCATAGTTTCTGTAAGTAATTTTACAGCTCTTATTGCATCATCATTACCTGGTATAACATAATCAACTTCATCTGGATCACAGTTAGTATCAACAATAGCTATAACAGGTATACCTAATATCTTTGCTTCATTTACTGCTATTCTTTCTTTTCTTGGGTCTACTATAAATAAAACATCTGGAATTCCATTCATGTCTTTAATTCCACCAAGGAACTTTTCTAATCTTTCTGCTTCAAGCTTTAATTGAATAACCTCTTTTTTTGGAAGAACTTCGAATATGCCGTCTTCCTCCATTTTAGTTAATTCATTAAGTCTATCTATTCTTTTCCTAATAGTCTTATAGTTAGTTAACATTCCACCTAACCATCTTTGATTTACATAATACATACCACATCTTTTTGCTTCAGATTCAATAGCTTCTTGAGCTTGTTTTTTAGTTCCTACGAATAATATTTTTCCATCATCTGCAGCTACTTCTTTTACAAACTCATATGCTTCTTCAACTTTTGTTACTGTTTTTTGTAAATCAATTATATATATTCCATTTCTCTCTGTAAATATATATTCTGCCATTTTAGGATTCCATCTTCTAGTTTGATGTCCAAAGTGAACACCTGCTTCTAGTAGACTTTTCATTGTTATAACTGACATCTACTTCACCTCCTCGTTTTTTTCCTCCATCCTTATCATCTCTCTAAGGTACCTTTTGTTGGCAACACCTTAAAAATCTAAGAATGTGTGTAATCACTTTTGTAGTATAACATAGAGTTTTTTATAAATCAATCTTTTTTTTATTTAACTCTATTCATATTTTCATTAACCTTTAACATAATGTCAATTTCCCTTATACCTTTATTTAATTTTTGAGCTATCTCTCTAGTAGTTAAACCTATTTCTCTTAATTCAAGTACTTGTTCTATCAATTCTTTATCCTCATTTTTATTGTCTATTTTAAACAAATCATTTGCGCTATTAAGGGATTCCACAACAACAGGTTCATTCTTTGATTTTGTCTTATTTACTTTATAAATAGTAGAATCAATTATTGATTCTAAATTATCAGTTATTTCATTAAGGTAATCTCTATACTCAATAGCTTCTTCATATATCTTGACAATTTCTTCATATCTTTTTTCTTCTTGAATTTTTGTTTTATTAATATTGATAATAGATATAATTATAAATATTATACCGATTATCAATAAAATAGTATTAGACATATTAATCCCTCATCATATTCTTATATCTATATTATTTCCAACATCTAATTTATTATTTTCTTTTTTTTCTTCTTTATCTCTTTTCTTTTTATCATTATTTAACTCAGAATCATTTTTGTGACTACCGCCTTTATTCTTCTCATCTTTTACATTTATTTTAGCTTTTTCATTTTTTTGTGTACTATTTACCCTAGACAGCTCTCTTTGGGTCTTATGCTCCTGTTGTAAATGCAATTGCTGCAACTGAACTTTTGTCTTATCATTTTCAATTTGTCTTGTTTTAGATAGTTCTTGTACCTTTGGTACCATTGTATTATAGTCTACAGGTCTAATTGACATTAAAATCACCCCTTAATAGGGACCAACTTTTATATCTCCGCCTTCTCTATAAAAAGTACAATGACTCATTTCATCCCTTATATAGATGACATTATTACCCATTACGATTTTTACGCCTGGATATACAGTCCCTTCGACTTTTAATCTACCTGATGAAGTATCGCTTAACTTTGCCTTGACAATTATATATTCCCTATTTAAATTGGCAAACTCATCTTCTAAATTCTCCCGAGTATATAATAAATTATTGTATAATTCTTTTTTATTATCATCCAATTTATTTGCCTTTGCCATATTTTCTAATAAAGTTATTGTTTTTTTAACCTTATCTAGATTATTTGTTATTTCGCAAATATCTTTTTCAAGTTTTTCATATTTAAATTTTAATTCTGGATCAGAGCCAACTTCAATTACTGTTACAGTAGCCATCCTCGAACCAACAGTCTTTGCTTTAATCATAGTTCTTGCTCTACAAACTCCACCTACTATAAGTCCTTTTCTACCTATAACATTTATCTCGCCTCTGCAAGTTACTTCACTATGCATAATTGCCTCTGAAGTCAAATTATTATTACAATAAATAAATGAATTTTCAATATAATTTGAAATTATGTTTCCTCTAGCATTTATCCTACCACAATTATATCCTTGTATTCCCTTTCTAATTAAAATATTGCCTTCACTTTGTAATATAGCACCTTCAACAACACCTGAAACTTCTATATCTCCACTAGACTTCACTTCAAAACCACTTAGTACATTGTTTTTAATCTTAACAGTACCATTAAAAGATATATTACCCGTTGAATTGTCTACCGATTCTAAATTCAATATATCTAAAACAACTACTTTATCTCCCATAAATCTAACTTGTCCATCACTAGTTGCTATAAGTTTAACTCCATCATCTGAAACTTTAACATTTTTACCAGGTTTTAGATAAGGCAACTTACCTTTTTTATACGGGATAATCTCACCAGTGACTTTAATACCATCCTTACCTTCCTTGGGAGGAATAATCTCTGCAAGTATATCTCCTTTTTTTACATTATTAATTAAATCTAGTTCTCTGTAATCAACTGTACCATTTGTATTTACCTTAGGTGTAATCTTTTTCTTGTCCTCAAAGAAATACTTTATGTATCCATCTTTTCCATCTTCCGGTGGCTGTCCTTTGGCTATACGTAACTTATCATTATATATCTTTTGATAAACTATTTCTTTGACAATCTGCTCGTCAATATCTGACTTAATTATATCTTTTATTTTATTTAAAACTTCTTCATATGAAAAATCAGTATCTAAATATCCTTCTTGTTTAAGCGTCAAATAGGCTTCAAGTCCATTTCTGCTTACTTCTACTATGATTTGATTATTGTCATTGTCCATAAACATCCCCCTTGTTTAATGGTCGTTTATTCCTTTCTTTATTAAGTCATTCTTTAATTTTAACATAGTTTTACTATGTATTTGAGATATCCTAGATTCAGATAAGTCTAAAATATTACCAATTTCCTTATAAGTTAATTCATCATAATAATATAGTGAAATAATGAGCTTTTCTTTCTCAGGTAAATTATTAATCGTATCAATCAAAATAGCTTTTATTTCTTTCTTTTCATATACATCATCAGGTAACTCACTATTGTCTTTTGAATCTAAAATACCCTCACTTTTGTTTTTTAAAAATTCTTCTAGAGATACAACATTAAATGTAGCAATGTCAGATAATATATTTTCTACTTCTTCAACACCGATATTTAAGTGATTAGCTATTTCAATGTTTGATGGAGTATATCCTAACTTGTTTTCAAGTTCTTGCATTGTCTGCTGAACTAGTTTTGATTTTTTCCTTAAAGACCTAGGAATCCAATCTAATTTTCTAATATTATCAATAATAGCGCCCTTTATTCTTATCTGAGCATAAGTTTCAAATTTTATATTTTTACTTATATCAAACTTTTCAATGCTATCTATTAGTCCAAGTATACCATAACCAAGCAAATCATCAAATTCAACTTTACTTCCGTAAAAATTGTACATCCTTCCTGCTACTATTTTGACTAAAGGAACATAGTTAATTATTAATAAATCTTTAAGTT
Organism: Anaerosalibacter sp. Marseille-P3206; assembly: GCF_900155565.1. Taxonomy (NCBI): domain Bacteria; kingdom Bacillati; phylum Bacillota; class Tissierellia; order Tissierellales; family Sporanaerobacteraceae; genus Anaerosalibacter; species Anaerosalibacter sp. Marseille-P3206. The sequence continues at coordinate 128,544 of NZ_FUHM01000002.1, read as the reverse complement.
TTTTATCTTCAGTCTCTTTATATTTTATCCAAATTTCTTCAGTAATCATAAAGCAAAACCTCCTGCAGATAAGCTAAATAACTTGAGTCCCATGTCCAATAGTTTTCACTAATAAAGAACCATCTAAAGAACTTAATTCGATAGTTCTACCATAATTTCCACCTGTATCTTCTGCAATTATTGGTATTTTTAATTCTCTTAATTTTTCTTTAGTAGCTAATACATTTCGTTGACCAACTTTTAATATATCACTATCCGAATTGAAATTGAACATTTGGGAACCACCTGCAATCTTTGCTTTAAGTACTCTTCTACTTGCACCAATATGAAGCATTCTTTCAACAAGAAGTTCTATACCTGTATCAGCAAATTTGGCTTTATTGGTATTGTTTTTTATTTCTAAACTTGACGGTAACATAATATGAGCCAATCCTGCTATTTTTTTATCCTTATCATATAGTGCTATACCAACACAAGAACCTAATCCTAATGTTGTTAATATGCCTGGAGATTTTAAAACATTTAGATCTGCCATACCTACCTTAACTACTTCCATCTTAACATACCCCTAAACTATTTAGTAATTTTTCAAAAGAATCAATTTCAGGTATCATAAACAAATTACCTGAAACAGTACTATTACCTTCTTCAAACTCAGTTTCAATAAATATTATATTATCAGCAATATAGCCAAATTGAATAGCAGTAACGCTTATTATAGCTCCAGCCATATCAATACATAAAGATGGCACAGAAACATTTAATTTCATACCAGTTAAAGCGCTCAATGAATTAATATATGATGAGGCTAATATGTTCCCAATTTCAGATAATGCTGATAAATCCATTTCATCTAAATTACTAGAAGTATCTTCTCTACCAAATAAAATATTTGTTAAATTTCTTGCTGACTCTAAACTTAATACAAACATAATATTCCCTACAATTTCACCAGTCATTTCAAAATAAATTCCAACCACCGGAGTCTCCTCTCCGCCTAAAATTTTAGGTACATCTTGGAATTCTAATATTTTTACTTGAGGTACATTCATATCAACTCTCTTAGAAATCATAGTTGCTAAAGCAGTCGCAGCATTCCCAGAACCAATATTTCCTAATTCCTTTAATACATCCAACATCACATCATTAAGATTATCTATATCTAATGACATACAAACACCTCATCATTCTTACTCTAATAATTTTTCTAAATCAATAATAATAATCAATCTATCTTTTTCTTTTCCAATCCCTTTAATATATTCTTGAGATTCATCATCCCCATTAGTAGGAGGTTTGTCTACATTTTCCCTACTTATTTCTAAAACTTCGCTAGATGCATCCACTATTAATCCTATAACTAATTCATCTTGTTTAGCAATAACTATCCTAGTATTAGTATCAACCTCTTTTGGACTAAGATTTAGTTTTATTCTTAGATCTAATATAGGAACTACTTCTCCTCTTAAATTAATAACCCCTTTTACATATTTAGGGGCATTTGGTACCCTAGTATAGTTTTGAAATTTTTCAATAGATTGTACATTTTCAATATTTAGTCCATAATACTCATTCTCTATTTTAAATATAACATATTTGTTTTCCATCTCTGTAGTCACTATCTTCCCCCCTTTAGAATAAAGAATTAACATCTAATATCAAAGAGATTTTTCCATTCCCAAGTATTGTAGCTCCAGCTAAATACTTAATGTTTGATAGATACTTCCCTAGTGGCTTTATTACAATTTCTTGCTGCCCAATTAAACTACGAACTATAACTCCAGCTTGCTTATCTCCTTTTCTAACTACAACTACAGTTAATTCATCTTCCTCTTCTTCGTCTAATCCCACCATACGATTCAATCTTACAATAGGTAGAGTTTTTTCTCTATATAGTATAATTTCTTGGCCTTGAATATTTCTAATATCGTCTTTTTGAATACTTGTTATTTCAGCAATTGAACTTAATGGTATAGCAAATATTTCATCACCTAACTTAACTAGTAACGCTTGAATAATTGCTAATGTAAGTGGAATTCTTATTATAAATTTAGATCCTTTTCCTAAATTTGTTTCTACTTCTATCGAACCATTTACAGACTCAATCTTACTCTTAACTACATCTAAGCCTACTCCCCTACCTGAAACATCTGATATAGTCTCAGCAGTACTAAATCCAGGTTTAAATAGTAGTTCTACTGATTCTTCTTTAGTTAAGATTTCAGCTTCTCTTTCTGTGATTAAATTCTTTTCTAATGCCTTTCGCTTAATTACTTCGTGATTAATTCCTTTTCCATCATCTTCTACTTCAATAACTACATTATTTCCATCTGGATATGCTTTCAATTTAACAGTACCATCTGAACTCTTTCCATTCTGCACTCTTTCCTCAGGATGTTCTATTCCATGATCAATTGAATTTCTTATAAGATGTACTAATGGGTCTCCAATTTCATCTATTACTGTCCTGTCTACTTCTGTTTCTTCACCAGTCATTTCAAGATTTATTTCCTTATTTAGTTCTTTAGACAAATCTCTTACCATTCTTGGGAATCTATTAAATACTCTCTCTATTGGAACCATTCTTACTTTCATAACAGCATCATGAAGACTAGTAGTTATCCTTTCTAAATACTCAATTGCTTCATTCATATCTTCTTGACTAGAAGCTTCACCCATATCTTCCATTCTTGTTTTAATAATTATTAGTTCACTAACTAAATTCATTAGATTATCTAATCTGTCTATATCCACTCTAACAGTTTTTCCAACCTTTGTCGTTTTTGTTGTAGTATTAGTTGCTTTAGTAGATGGTTTGTTAGGCTTATCAACAGGTTTTGTAGTTGGTTTTTCTTTAATATTCTCTTCTAGCTCAGCTTTAATTGGATTTACATCAAAGTTATCAATTTCGGATATACTAAATAAACTATCCTTAACTGTATTTATATCTTTTTCCGTAACAATTACCAATAAAAACTCCCTATCAAATTTTTCATCTTCAATATCTTCTACAGCTGGATTTGAATGAATTATTTCAGCATAACTTTCAATCGTATTAAAGATTATAAAAGCTCTTGCAGCTTTAAGCATACAATTTTCGCTTAATTTAATATTTATTTCATAAGTATTTAAATTGTTCGATTCAGCTTTTAGTATTGCATTATTTACATATGCATCAAACTCATTACTTTGATTTTTAGCTGTATTATTATTATTATTAGATTCTTCTAACTTAGAATTAAAAACACTTGTTAGTTTACTAATTAACTCAGAGTGTTCATCTTCTGTTTCTTTAGAATTTTCCGATATATAATTTACATTTAAATCCAAAGCATCAAAGCATTCAAATAATATATCTATTACTTCAGTAGTGGCTTTAATTTCTGAACTTCTAATAGCTTGTAATACATCTTCCATTTCATGGGTTAGATTTGCCATGTTATTAAATCCCATAGTTCCTGCCATACCTTTAATAGTATGTGCAATTCTAAAAAGCTCATTTACTAATTCTTGGTTTTCTGTATCTTTTTCTAATTCGAGTAATATATCATTCATGTTTTGTAAATGCTCTCGACCTTCTTCTACAAAAATATCTAAATATTGATTAATGTCCAAGTCCACAATTTATCCCCCCACTCTATTTATTATTTCATCTGCAATTTTATCAATAGGTAGCACTACATCTATAGCACCAGATTTAATAGCAGATTTTGGCATTCCATAAACAACACAAGTAGATTCATCCTCAGCAATAGTAAATCCATTATTTTTTTTAATTTCATTGATTCCTATTGTCCCATCTGAACCCATACCAGTTAAAATAGCAGCAATTTTTTTTACATGAATAAGTCTTGAAACTGATTCCATCAATGCATCTACGGTGGGTCTTAAGCCTGATACAGGTGGGTTTTTATCTAATTTAATTTTTAATTCCCTATTAGTTTCCACTACAGTCATATGAAAATCACCAGGTGCTATATAACAGTAACCTCTTTTTAAAATCTCTCCATCTTCACCCTCTTTCACATTTACCTCTGACAGTGTATCTAATCTATTTGCTAAGGACTTAGTAAATCCTGGCGGCATATGTTGTACTATAACAATTGTAGCATTTATATTTGGGGGTATTTTGGGTATTAATTGTTGCAATGCCCTAGGCCCCCCAGTTGATGTTCCTATCGCTACAATACTTTCATATTCTTTTCCATAGGATTTCGCAGTAACAATTGTCTTATTTTTAGTTTTTTTAGTTTCAGTAAATTCTATATCTTTTTTTATTGATTTTAATTTTGAAACTACTTTAATTTTCTCAATGAGATCTTTTCTTACAGAATTGCTTCCTATATCGAATACATTTTTCGGTTTAGGGATAAAATCTACAGCACCTATCTCAAGAGCCTTTAAAGTCATTTCTGCCCCTTTAGTAGTGAGACTACTTAACATTATAACAGGAATACTATATCTTTTATTTATTTCCTTTAATGTTGTAATCCCATCCATAATTGGCATTTCAACATCTAATGTTATTACATCCGGATTTAATTTAGGTATTTTTTCTAGAGCTTCTTTTCCATTTCTAGCAATTCCAATAACTTTTATTTCATTATCTTCTTCTATGATGTCTTTAATTATAGTTCTTATTAATGCAGAATCATCTACTATAAGTACTTTAATCATTTAAATCAATCCTTTTTCTATCATTATTCTTTCTTGTTGAAAAATATATTTGACAATATCTTCTCTATCTTCTTTTCTTATATCTGTAAAATATATGCCAAATGCAAATTTAAAAGAAAAATTATCAATTTTGTCTTTTCTTACAATTTTACCTTTTATATGTACTTTCTTTTTATCTATTTCAAATAGACATTCAACAATATCATTTATATCATGATCATAGTTAGATAATAGTTTCATTCCACTGCCACTTAAGTCTTTGGTTTCACAATTTTCTTCTATAACTTTTTCTTTTTCACCTATTTTTATTGTAAAAAATTTTTTAACTGGAATTTTTAAATTAAATCTATAAAAACTTCTTTGCTGTAATCTCTTTACATTTCCTGTTTTCTTTATAACTAATTTATATATATTATCATCTTGCTTTTTTAAAACTATTGCATCAAATTTATATCTACCTTTATCTTTTACAACATATATAATCTCTATATTTTCACTGATAAACACAGGGACTATAGTACTCATTGTAATTGGACCACTTATAATGTATGTATTTTCATCTAAAACATCTAGTATTTGACTTGGATATATAAAACTCATATCCCTTCGAGTCCTTATTATTTGAATTTTATCTCCTATATTCAACTGAGTTTCATTTATGTTCATATGAACATACCACCCTTTCCTAAGAAAAACTCTTTAATTCTTTGAGAAAAACTATTACTTTCTTTTTTTCTAAAATTCTTTTCTTCTTTATTAATAAAACTTAATGCCATAATATTTATTTTTTTTGCTATTGAACTATTAGGATTATTAAGAATAAAGGGCGTTTGGTTCCTTATAGCATTTGAAACAACATTGCTCTTATTTAAATACCCTAGAGACTCTAAATTAACTCTTAAAAACTTATTGGAGACTGTATTTAATTTAATAAATACTTCCTCTGCTTCCCTTTTATTTTCTACCATATTGACAACAATATTAATAGAGTTTTTATAATTACTTAATGTAAGAGCTTTTACTAAAACATATCCATCAGTTAAAGATGTTGGATCAGGTGTAACCACTAATATAACTTCATCTGAAACTGCTAAAAATTTTAACACATTGTTTGAAATTCCAGCTCCAGTGTCAATTAATATAAAATCCGAATAATTTTCTAACTTCCCTATTTCCTCTATTAATTTATCTAAATTTGCATCATCTATTAACGAAAAATCACTTAGTCCTGATCCACCAGATATTATCTTTATACCTTCTGGGCCATCTGTCATAATATCAAATATATCTTTTTCACTTAAAAATAAATCTGCAAGAGTGAACTTAGATATGGCACCAGAAATTATATCTACATTAGCCAATCCTATATCTGCATCTATAATAACTACTTTATATCCTAATTGTTTTAATGATATTGCTAAATTTATGATAAAGCTTGTTTTTCCAACGCCGCCTTTACCACTAGTTACTGATATTATCTTTGCTCTTTCCTTATCGCTATCATTTGACGAGTTGTTATTAGTGTTTTTTTCCATTATCTTTCTAAGTTTTTCAGCTTGGTCTCCCATGTTAGTTCTCCCCCATCAAATGTTTTACAATTTCATCTGGATTTGCTATTTTTATATCATCTGGAACATCTTGTCCCATTGTAAAATAAGACAGTTTACATCTATGTTTAAACATTGTATTTAAAATATTTCCATAAGTTTCTGCTTCATCTAGTTTAGTAAAAATAACTTTAAGATCATCTATAAAATTATACTGTTCTACAATAGAACTCATTGTTAAAAAGTCAGTTGTTACACTTAATACTAGATATACTTCTTTGTTTTTTACTGTGTTCATTAAAACTTTTGTTTCGTTAATAAGAGTTTTATCTTTGTGACTTCTCCCTGCTGTATCAACTAATATTATATCTTTATCATTAAATTCTGCCATTGCTTTATAAATCTCGTCAGGTTTGTATATTATCTTCAACGGTAGCTTTAAAATTTCACTATACGTCCTTAGTTGTTCAACTGCAGCAATCCTATAAGTATCTGCAGTAATTAATCCTATTTTATAATTATCTTTAATAACTAATTGAGCTGCAATTTTTGCTAGAGTCGTTGTCTTACCAACACCAGTAGGTCCAACAAAAAATATAATCTTAGGTGCATCGGTTAAGTCTAATGGTTCTGCATTACCAATGTGTTCCTTTATATTATAACAAATAATCTTTTGAATTTCCTCTTTAGTTTTATCTTTAAGATTTATTTGTACATTAATATTATCTAATATACTTGTAGCAATGTTGTAATCTACACCATTGCTAACTAATTTATCTCTATATACTTCTAAGTTACTATTAAAAGTCTGTTCATCACTATTAACATTTACAGCTACTTCTTCTACTAAAGATCTTAACTTTCTTAATTCATGATTTATTTCATCTATATTAGCCGTCTTGTCATCAGTTGATTTTAAGTATTTATCCTCAATCGCTGCAGTTACTTCAACTAACGGTTTTTTGAAAAAATTAAAGAACCCTTTCTGCTTTATAACTCTAGTATTTAGTATGATAGCTTCAGAACCTAATTCTTTTTTTAATTTATTCATAGCTTCTTGAGTATTTGCACCTACATACTTCTTAACTTTCATTATATATTCACCATCCCTACAGAATGTACTTCAACAGAGGATTCAATTTCATTATATGATAGGACGATTAAGTCTCTCGTTATCTGCTCAGTTAATCTTTTAAAATAAAATCTTACTATTGGAGCAGTAAGTACAATGGGCTGCTCACCTATAGATGCTAATCCTTGTACGGTTTTCAAAGTACTACTAAGTATCTTTTGTGCATTTTTAGGTTCTAGAGATAAATATGAGCCTGTTTCAGTTTTGCTTATAGAATTCATAATCAATTCCTCAACTTCACTATCTAGAGTAACGACATTTAACTCATTATTCCCTACGTATTTATTAGTTATATAACCAGATAATCTCTGGCGTACATATTCTGTAAGTAAATCTGTATCCCTTGTAACATTACCATAGTCTGCTAATGTTTCTAATATTGTAACCATATCCCTAATACTAATTTGTTCTCTTAATAAATTAGAAAGAACCTTTTGAACCTCCCCTAATGATAATACTTTAGGAACAACTTCTTCAACAACTGCAGGATATTCTTCTCTAACATTATCAACTAACAATTTAACATCTTGTCTACCGATTAATTCATAAGCCCTTTCCTTAATTATTTCTGTAAGATGAGTAGCAATTACTGAAGGTGGGTCTACTACTGTATAGCCCAATACTTCTGCTTTTTCTCTTTCCTTTTCTGTAATCCACTTAGCAGGTAATCCAAAGGCAGGTTCCACAGTATCTATTCCTTCTACATCTCCTTCAGCTGTTCCTGGATTCATAGCTAAATAGTGATCGAAAAAGACTTCCCCTTTAGAAACTTCAACTCCCTTTATTTTTATGACATATTCATTAGGATTTAGTTGAATATTATCTCTAAGTCTAACTATAGGTACAACTAATCCTAGTTCCATTGCTATTTGCCTTCTTATCATCACTATTCTATCCAGTAAATCTCCACCTTGGCTAACATCTGCCAAAGGTATAAGCCCATAGCCAAATTCAAGTTCTATGTCATCTACCTTAAGTAATGACATTACATTCTCTGGTTTTCTCAATTCTTCAGCTTCTGTTGCTTGTACTGGTTCCTCTTCTTCAACAATTTGTTTCTTTTGTCTTTTCATTGAATATCCTAAAAACCCAAACATAAACGCTAAAGCTAAATAAGGAGGTAATGGTAATGGAGTAAAAATCCCCAATAATGCCAATACTCCTGATATAATAAACATTAAAATTGGGTTATTGCCAAATAGCTGATTTATCAAATCTCTTCCAAGATTAGACTCTGAAGCAGCTCTCGTTACTACTAATCCTGTTGCAGTAGAAATTAGTAATGCCGGTATCTGGCTTACAAGACCATCACCAACTGTTAAAAGAGTGTACTTTTGTAGGGATTCTAAAAACGATAAGTTCTTAGAAACCATACCAATAATAAGACCACCTACAACGTTTATTATTGTAATTATAATTCCAGCAATTGCATCTCCTTTGACAAACTTTGTAGCCCCATCCATAGCACCATAGAAATCTGAATATTGTTGAACTTCTTTTCTTCTCTTTCTAGCTTCCTCTTCATTAATAAGACCAGAATTCAAATCTGCATCAATAGCCATCTGTTTTCCAGGCATAGCATCAAGGGTAAATCTTGCTGCAACTTCTGCAACCCTTTCCGCACCCTTTGTTATAACAATAAACTGAACTAATATGATTATTAAAAACACGATAAATCCTACTACTATATCTCCTTGAATTACAAATTCTCCAAAGGTTTCAATAACCTTACCTGCTTCTCCATCTTTTAAAATACTTCTTGTTGTTGAAATATTTAATGCCAATCTATAGACTGTAGATATTAAAAGTAATGATGGAAAAATTGATATCTGAAGAACATCTTCTGTATACATTGAAATAAGTAATAGTAACAATGACAGTGAAATATTTAAACTCAATAATATATCTAATGTCCAACTTGGTATAGGTATAATAATTATAATAATAATTGCAATAATACCAATGGCTACTATTAAATCGCCAAATTTCATGCTAAATATCCCCCTAAATTTCATCTTTTAAGCTATAAACATATGCTAAAACTTCTGCTACCGCTTCGTATAATTCCTCTGGAATAACTTCACCTATTTCAACAACTTCATTAATAGCTCTAGCTAAAGGCTTATTTTCAACAATAGGAATTTTATTTTCTCTTGCGACTTTTTTGATGTTTTCTGCAATTAAATCCACACCTTTTGCCACTAGATAAGGTGCTGATGAATTTTCCCTATCATATTTCAAGGCTACAGCAATATGAGTAGGATTTGTAATAATAACATCAGCTTTAGGCACTTCTTGCATCATTCTGCTAAAAGCCATTTTTCTTTGTTTTTCCCTTATCTTGGATTTAACTAATGGATCTCCTTCCATTTGCTTGTATTCTTCTTTTAATTCCTGCTTTGTCATCATCAAATTTTTCTCATACTCTCTCCACTGATAGATATAATCTATAATTGATATAAAAAATAAAGCTCCTATAATTTTCATACTAAAGCCGAATGAAAGTTCAGAAAAGTTTTTTATTAATTGATTTATACCCATATTAGGCAATTTTAATAATATTCCAGCTCTCTTCTTGATATAAGAATAACCTACATATCCAATTATAATAATCTTAATTATTGACTTTATAAGTTCCATTATAGCTCTTTTAGAAAAAAGCCTTTTGAACCCTTCTACTGGATTTATTCTACTTAATTTAGGTTTTAAAGTTTTCGTTGTAAATAAAAAACCTATTTGTAAATAGTTAATAACTAATCCAGCTATAACAGTAACTAATGCAACTGGAGCAATTATACTTAAAAAAACTGAAATAACAGTGAAAAAATTTAATCTAATGCTATCAAAAGTAAAATAAGGATCTAAATCATTGATTATTGAAAAAGTTTGCCTCATAAAATTAGTTATATTCTTTAACATATAATTCCCAAAAACACTTAAAGTTAAAAAAGAAACTAAAAGCATAAAAGACGCAGCTATTTCTCTACTTTGTAATACTTGTCCTTCTTCTCTAGCTTCTTTACGTTTTTTAGGAGTAGCTTTCTCAGTCTTTTCACCATCTGAAAACAATTGCAAATTTAGTTTTATTATCATTTACATCATCCTTTAACGAAGGACTTTAAAATATAGTAAATATCCTCCATCATTTCATCAAATACCTTGCCTGTAAGTGCATAAAAAACTGGAATGGAAACAGCAACAATCAATAATCCAACAATTATTTTTAAAGGCATTCCTACAACAAATACATTCATTTGCGGCATAGTTCTAGAAAGAACTCCAAGTAGAATGTCAATTAATAACATAACAACTACAATAGGGCTACTTATCCTAAACCCTAAACTAAATGTCTTTGCCAATATTTCTACAAGCTTGTGTGTAATACCCTCACTAAAATAAAAACTACCTATTGGGACAAATTCATAACTTTCTATTAAGGCCTTTATTACAACATGATGTCCATTAATCATCAAAAAAACTAATAAGGCCAATATGTAATAAAAATTTCCCATAACTGGTACTTGTACTTTGTTTTGAGGGTCAATCACATTTACCATACCAAAGCCTATTTCCATATCTACTATTTGACCTAGAACATAAAACGCGCTAAAAAAAGCATAACTTACATACCCTATTATAATTCCTACCATTAGTTCTTTTATAATTAATAAGATATAGTTTGTTTCAATACTAGATAGATAATTAACATTTAATGTAGTAGTTAATAAAATAGAAAGAAAAAAAGAAAAACCTATTTTTAAAGGATTTGGCACATTTTGCGAACTAAATATTGGTGAAAATATAAATATGCCAGATACTCTTACAAATATTAATAAAAAAAGTTGATACTTATTGGTTAAAACATCCATAATAAAATCCATCTATCTACACCTATCTTATTGAATATATAAATTAATGTTTGTAAAAACTCCAGAAATAAATTCAGTCAGTGCTCTTAATAACCAAGGACCAAATATTATTAGAGATAATAAAACAGCTACAATCTTAGGAACAAAAGCTAAAGTAGCTTCTTGGATCTGTGTTACAGCTTGAAATATACTAACTAATAAACCTACAACCAAGCTAAATCCTAACATTGGAGCTGCTACAACTAATATAGTCCTTATTGCATCTTGTGCTAACTTAAGAACATCTCCTTGATTCATTATATCACCTCATTATTTAAAGCCGAGAATTAATGATTTAGCTATCAAATTCCAACCATCAACTAAAACAAATAAAAGTATTTTAAAAGGTAAAGAAATTATAACTGGCGGCAACATCATCATTCCCATAGACATTAATGTACTTGAAACTACCATATCAATTACCAAAAAGGGTATGTAAATTACAAAACCAATTTGAAATGCAGTTTTTAATTCACTTATAATAAAAGCAGGAATAATAACCCTATTTGGTATATCTTTTAAATTATTAGCTTCATCAATTTTTGCCACATTCATAAACAATGAAAGATCTTTATTTCTAGTTTGCTTAAACATAAATTCTCTAATAGGCTCCATAGCCCTGTCTATTGCAATTTTCTGGTCTATCTCCTCGTTTAGATAAGGTTGGATAGCTTCTGTGTTAATTTGATTGCCAATCGGAGCCATTATGAAAAATGTTAGAAACAATGCAATACCTATTAAAACTTGATTAGGTGGTGTCTGTTGTAATCCTAATGCATTTCTTATAAAGGATAATACTATGATAATTCTTGTAAAACTAGTCATCATTATAAGTATTGATGGCGCAAGTGTTAGTATTGTAAACAAGAATAGTATCTGTAATGAAGATACGAAATCTTGTGGAGTTTCTGCATCTTCTAATTTTATCCTCTTGTTTAATAGGGAATTATTTGGTTGTGCATATACTAAACTAGAAAATAATAAAACAATTGTCATGATGACAATAATGCTAACTGTCTTTTTCATTTTTTTCGTCTTCCTTACCTATTTTTGTAAAATTAATCTTGTCCAAAACTTTTTTTACTTTATCTTTAATTATTAAAGAACTGTTTTCCCAATCTTTGTTACCATCAATATATTCATTTAAATATTCTTCAAAATTATTTTGTTTTACGTTTTCAAAAAAAGTATCTATACTCATTTTGTCAATTAAATAAGTCTGATTGTTGTTTAAAGATAATATATAAATGAAATTTGATATTTTAGCTATAATTATCTTTGTATTCTGTCCAATATTTACTGAGTCAATTATATGAATATACTTACTCTTTAACATCGATTGGGATCTTCTCGCTATGAACTTTGTTCCATACATAGCAAATAAAATAACAATTATAAAAATCACTACATACATTATTGATTTAAAAACCATCAAAGGTAAACTAGCATCATTCTCTAAACCAGATGTGGAAGTACCAAAACTCGGAATAACCAACAAAATACAAATTGTGAAAATGATACACTTTTTCATATATTAACCTAATACTTTCTTAACTGCTTCTAATACCCTATCTGCCTGAAATGGTTTTACAATAAAATCTTTAGCACCAGCTTGTATAGCTTCTATTACCATAGCTTGTTGTCCCATTGCTGAACACATAACAACTTTTGCTTCAGGAGCAATTTTTTTAATTTCTTTAACAGCTTGTATACCATCTACTTCTGGCATTGTTATATCCATTATAACCAAATCAGGTTGTAATTCTTTATATTTTTCAATAGCTTTTGCTCCATTTTCGGCTTCACCTACGACTTCAAAACCATTTTTAGTTAAAATATCTTTAATCATCATTCTCATAAAAGAAGCATCATCTACTACTAATATTTTATTTGCCATTTTCATATCCCCCTAACATTAAAATAATATTAATTAAAACTCCTATAAGGATTTACTATATCAGTAATTCTGATTCCAAAATTATCATCAATTACAACTACTTCACCTTTTGCTATAAATTTTCCATTAGCATAAATATTCAATGGTTCACCTACTAGCTTTTCCAGCTCAATAATTGTGCCTGGTCCATATTCTAATATTTCACCAATTTTTTTAGTAGTCCTCCCTAATTCTGCAGTTATTTCTACAGGAATCTCACCAACTAAGTCAATGGATTCATTATAGCTAACGTTAGGCTCCTTGTCAAAGGTTTCAAATACTGGTTTTTTAACAGTAACAGTATTCATGTCTTTTTCAATTGCACCTCTAGATGGTGAGCCTTCATATTCAGGTCTAGGACTTGTAGTTTTAATCTCCTTAATTGGTTCTTTTTCTTGATAAAAAGCCATCTCTTCTACAACAGGCTCTTCTTTTAATGGCATTTCTTTTTCAACAACTTCATCATTTCCACCTAAAAGATTTTTAACTACATCTGTAGCAAAATCAATAGGTATCAGCTGCATGATTTGACTATCTATTAAATCACCTACTATCATACTAAAGGAAACCTTAACTATTGGTTTTTCGCCTTTTAACATTTCTATTTTTTCTTTTCCTTCGCTAAAAGTTATTTCATAAGATTTCGGTGGTTTAATATCAATTTTTTGATTAAATATTTCAGAGAGAGATGTAGCTGCAGAGCCCATCATCTGATTCATCACTTCACTAACAGCACTTAAATCCAACTCAGTTAGTTCTCTTTCTAAATCTATCTCTTCTTTTCCCATAAGTACATCAGTTATTATTTTTACATCATCAACTTTTAAAATAAGTATATTAGAACCCTCTAGCCCCTCTTTATAGGAAACATCAATTGCTACAAAAGGAATTTGATATTCATCTGAAAGTTTATTTACAGTAGTTATTTCTACTGTTGGTGTTGTTATAATAACCTTTTGATTTAGCAGAGTAGACAATGTAGTAGCTGCTGTACCCATACTAATATTTCCTATTTCACCAATAGTATCTCTTTCTATATCTCCAAAACTAATTTCCTCAAGAGAATCACTTTCAGAACTTTTATTACTATCACCTTTTAGTAGAGCATCTATTTCTTCTTGAGAAAGCATATCACTAGTCATTGTTGTTCTCACCATCCTTTACTACCTTTACTATTTTTACTGCCATTCTATTGTTAGAAACTCCAGGTGTTCCATAGAATTTAACTTTACTTCCAATTCTCAAATTGATTAAACTATTTGGTTCATCTAATCGTATTACATCTCCAGGCTGCAGATTGAGTAATTCTCTAATTGTAATATTTGTTGAACCCAATTCTGCTTTTATAGGTACTTTAGTATCTAGCATTCTTTGCCTTATTGCCTTCATTTCATCCTTAGTGATGGTCTTTTTTGTATTAGAAAACCAATATTTAGTACTCAATTTATCTAATATTGGTTCTAAAACCAAATATGGTATACAAACATTCATCATTCCTTCTACAGAACCTATAGATATATTTAGTGTAACTAATGCTATAGTTTCATTTGGAGGTACAATTTGTGCAAATTGAGAATTTACTTCTATTTTTTCTAATTTTGGATTCAATTCAATTACATTTTCCCAAGCTTCTTTTACTAAATCCATAGTTCTTACCATAGTCTTTTTAAGAAGTGCTATTTCAATTTCAGTAAATCCCCTCATTTCAGGAATTTCTTCTCCATCTCCACCTAGTAATCTATCAATAGTTGCAAATACAATATTGGTAGAAATATCTATAAGTATCTGACCATTTAGTGGATCAAAATCAATTATACTTAAAAAAGCTGGATTAGAAATAGCATTGCTAAATTCACTATAAGCATATTGATCTACTGTTAAAATCGAAGCTTGTACTGGAGCCCTCAAATAGCCAGAAAGAAAAGTTTGTAGAAGTCTTGCGAAATTCTCATGTATAATTTCTAATGTTCGCAATTGATCTTTGGCAATTTTTTGGGGATTTCTAAAATCATATTTTTTTACTTTTTTTGAACCTTCGTCTTCTTTTATTTCTTGTACATCAACTTCCCCTGAACTTAATGCTTGAAGTAGGGAATCAATTTCACTTTGAGATAATATATCAGCCAACTGTGATACCTCCCTACTGTATAATTAAATCGTCAAAATATACATTTATAATGTTTTCATCATTAAACAGCTTAACTAAACTATTTTTTATCTCTGTTTGTAATGCTATTTGACCTTCTCTTCCTTGTATATCTTCTTCTTTTTTGTTTCTAATGATTTTATTTATTTCATCTCTTATTAAAAATTGTCTGTCTTGAATTGTTGTGTAAGTCTTTTCGTCAATTATTTCAATGGTAGTTTTTATCTTAATTATCTTTTTACTATCTTTTAAATTACAATACATATCATCTAATGTAATATAAAACTTCTCAGCTTCTTTAACTTTATTCGAATTACTACCATTATTTTTAAACAAAACAAAACCCATAATAGTCCCAAAAATTGCAAATAAAACAACTATAACAAGAATCATAATAATTATAACCTTTTTCGTTTCCATATTCCCACCTCACTTGATTTCTATGGCTCAAGGGCTTCTTCAGAAGTTCTTAAAATAACAATATCTACCCTTCTATTTTTTGCCTTGTTTTCTTTTGTATCATTTGGAGCAATAGGTCTATAATAGCTATAACCAGAAGACGAAATTCTTTCGCCATCAATACTCTCAACTTCAACTAAATATCTTAAAACATTTGTTGCACGTATTGCTGATAACTCCCAATTAGTAGGATATGTAATTGAGCGATAAATAGGATCAGAATCTGTATGTCCTTCAACCTTTATCTGTTTTTCCTTAAACTCATTTCTGTTTAAAAGTTCTGCTACATAATGTAATATCTTCTTTGATTCAGGCTTTATATCAGCTTTTCCTGAATCAAAAAAAACACTATCTGCAAATCTAATTACTAGTCCTCTTTCTTCAGTAGTAAGAGTTATTTTATTCTCTAAATCAATGCTTTCTGCATACTCTTCAATAACTCCTTTAAGCTTTTCAAGCTCGTCTTCGTCAACATTGTAATCACCAGCTAGGTTCTCAGGAATATCCATTGCTGTACCACCTTGCAAAACACCAGCACCACCTTGAAATGAGCTCATAATACTCCTGAACTTTTGTGCGTCAATGTTTGAAAAAGAAAAAAGTAATACAAAAAAGCAAAGCAATAATGTAACCATGTCACTATATGTAGTTAGCCATTCTGCAGCTCCTTTTTTTTCTTCTTTCTTTCTTTTTCTCATTATGCTCCCTCACTTTCAGACTGGCCTTTGTAGTCTTTTCTCATTTCTGGTGGTATAAATGTCTTTAATTTTTCTTCAATAATTCTTGGGTTTTCTCCAGCTTGTATGGATAATAGACCTTCTACCATTAATTCTTTAACTAAAATTTCTCTACCACTTCTAATTTTTAATTTATTAGCCAATGGTAAAAATATTAAGTTAGCTAATAGTGAACCATAAAAAGTTGTAACAAGAGCTACTGACATACTAGGGCCTATTGTTGATGGATCATCTAAGTTTTTAAGCATATTTATTAGTCCAACTAGTGTCCCTAACATACCATAACCAGGTGCAAAAGCTCCCATAGTTTCAAAAATACTTTGTCCTTCAGAGTGTCTTTCTTCAAGAAATACCAATTCTGTTTCTAATATATTCCTTACTAGTTCAGGATCTGTACCGTCAACTATAAGCATAATACCTTTTTTGAGAAAATCATCATCAATTTTCTGACCAAATTCTTCAAGTGAAAGTAGACCTTCTTTTCTAGCTACATTTGCTAAATTAATTATATCACCTATTACTTGCTCTGGTGAAGCTTCTTTTTTAAAGAAGGCTTTCTTAACAACCTTAAAGGAATTTAGAAAACTTTTTATAGGGTAACTTATTAATGTAGATGCTATAGTACCACCTAAAACTATAATAACAGAAGCTAAATCCCAAAAAGAACCTAATTCTCCTGATGTTACAATACCACCAATGATAAAAACAATACCACTTATTAAACCAATGATAGTTGCTATATCCAATAGTTACACCTCTTTTCTGTCTACATTCATTTTATAATAGTCAATAGCTCGTCCTTTAAATGCTATTATTTTGTCAACTACTTCATCTACTGACTCTTGTACAACCACTTTTTTCCCTGTGGTTAGAGAAATGACCGTATCTGGAGTTTCCTCTATGAATTCGATTAAATCCGAATTAACTACAAACTCTTTGCCATTTAATCTCTTAACCTTTATCATAATTATCCCACCTTTTTTTATAGTTGGGTAGATGAATCTACCCAACTATATTACTATCTTTTCATATTAACTAATTCTTGTAACATCTCATCAGATGTAGTAATGATCCTTGAATTAGCTTGGAAACCTCTTTGAGTAGTAATCATTTCAGTAAATTCCATTGAAAGATCCACATTTGACATTTCAAGTGTACCAGGTGCAATTGCTCCATAGCCACTGTTATCAGCTTTTCCTAATTGAGGTTCACCAGAGTTTCTAGTATCAATAAAAAAGTTGTTTCCTAATTTCTGAAGCCCCATAGAGTTGTCAAATTTAGCTAACATGATTTGTCCTAAATTTTTTCTCTCCTCGTTTGTAAATATGCCCTCCACTACTCCTGAAGCATCTATAGCAAAACCATTTAATACCCCAGATGTGTTTCCATCTTTTGTATATGGTTTAGCATCCATATCATTTGCATATTGGGTTAGTTTTAAAAGATTGTCTTTATTACTAAAATCAAAAACAGTTATTTCACTGAAATTTCCTGCAGGCTTTATTGCATCATTTATATCTTCATCATTTACATCTTTATTAAAAGCTATTTCTTTAAGATTAAGTAATACTTTTATCTTATCATTAGCCTCTTTATCGTCTTGTATATCATGTTCTCCTATTTTTATCAATTTCCCATTTGCATCAAAAAGTAGATTTACACTATTATTATCACCAAAATTTACTTTATCCTCTCCGTCACACTTTACATAATTCCCAGTAGACTGCTCAATGATTCTATCAACAGACATTGTCCATTTTGTATTTTTTTCATCATCTTTTGCACCTTTTGTAAACTTATATCTAACTATATATGAATTACCTAAACTATCATGGATAACAGTATCTGTTGTATATTTTTCACCTTCAGCTATCCTAGCATCTAAATTTCCCCTGATATTCATTTTGGTTGTAGCAGATGGTGGAACTGTTTCTGATCTATTTACTACTATTCCTCCGATTTGATCTGTAATCTCACCTTTTCCATCAACTTGATACCCTAATACCTTAAATCCATCAGGTGTAACAAGATTTCCATCTCTATCTAGTGAAAAGTTACCTGCTCTTGTGTAGAATCTATTTTGAAAATTTGTATCATCACTTACTACAAAAAAACCTTCACCATCTATCATTAAGTCAGTAGGATTGTCTGTTCTTTGTGCTGGTCCTTTTGTGTGTATAGTGTTTATTGAGCCTATATTTACACCAAGGCCTACTTGTTGAGGGTTAGTACCTCCTTTTCCTCCTTGAGGTGCACTAGCTCCTCTTATTACTTGACTGAATACTTCTTGGAAAGTCATTTGACCTTTTTTGTATCCTACTGTGTTTACATTTGCAATATTGTTGCCTATAACATCCATTTTATTTTGATGTACTCTCAAGCCTGATACACCTGAGAACATTGATCTCATCATAATACATACCTCCTAAAACTTAGGGCAGCTATATCCTCTATCAATCAGATATAGATAACTTCCTTTTAAGGTCCAGTTATAATATCACTGCCCCGTCAATATTTGTAAAAACATTTTCTTTAATTTGATCCCTTGTCATTGTTGTAACTACAGTTTTGTTTTTTACACTTGCAATAAATCCCTTATCTCCAATGATTATTAATGCTTCTTTGACTCCCTTTTCTTCTGCTTTTTTAAATGCTTTCTGAAGTTTTTGAACATCTTCAGAGTCAAGTTCTATATTTCTAGTATCCATTCTCTCAACTGCATGTTTTGAAAACTTAATCTCTTCATTATTTGCTTGAATCTTTTTAAGTATGTCTTCAAAGTTCTTGTTTTGAGATGTTTTTATCTCTTTTGGTTGAAGAGAAGTATTTATAAGCCTGTTTTCTAATTGTTTAATATTAATGCTATTCATAAAATCAACTCCAAACTAATCATTGTCAGGATTTGCAGCAACAACTAGCGTTTCTTGTTTTTCAGAATCTACTTTAGTATCTGGTTTTATAGTTTCTCCAAAATAAGTATCCATTGCTTTTCTAATATTAAGCAATTGCTTTAATGTCTCTATACTTGAATCTATATGATTTTTATTAAGAGCCTCTATAGTATCCTTTATATCTGATTGGGATTTTTGAAGGCTTGCATTTAGATTCTGAACTTGTTCAAGAGTACTAAACTGTGCCATTTGTGCAATAAACTCCTTATCTTCCATAGGATTTAATGGATCCTGATTGGAAAGTTGAGTAACTAATAACTTCAAGAAAGCATCTTTATCTAGTTCTCCAGTTTTTTTAGAATTGCCTACTTCAGTTTTTTTCTTATCATCAAACTTGTAGATGTGTTCTTTGTATTCTATCTTATTTAAATTGTTAATCTCCAAGTTTTCACCTCCTAAGCCATTAAATCAAGTTTGCTTTCACTTCCTATACTAGGACCATATGAAATGGTACTTTCTTCATACAAATTTAAATCATCTAAATCTAGTTGTTTCATTTTTATCTTTTTCTTTTTACTATTATTAAAAGTATTTTGTCTGTTTTGTTTTTCAAAATCCGAATTACTTCCCACCTGAACCTCAAAAGCTTTTATTTCCATACCTTGTTTTTCTAATCCTTCTTTTAGCTGATAAATATTCGCTTCTAATAGTTCCTTGACTCTATAATTATCAACTATAGCTTTGGCCACTACTGCTCCTTTTTCTAGTTCAACTTTTAAAACTAAATCACCTAATATCTCTGGTTTTAACTTTATCCTTATTTCAGACTTTTCACTGTCTATAATAGCTTTTCCTTTGTCTATAATTTGTTTTAATACTTCTTCCTTAGGCACTTCAATTTCTTTGTTTATAATATTATCAACTTTCTTATCGAATGTTTGTTCTGTTTTTGTATTGATACTCGAAAGTTCTTCAAAGGAATCGCTTGTATTGAGTTTGTTTTCCTCAAGTTTTTCTTCTGGTACTTCTGCTTTTTCTTCCACCTTGATTTCTGGAGTTTCCTTCTTTTCAAAAATAATCTCCTCATCAGTAGAAATAGCTTTTGTATTATCTAATTCTTCTTTTTCTTCACTTTCTACTTTTGTTAGCATTTCATTTTTTACTTCTAGAGATGGTATTTTACTCATTACTGGCTTAAGCTTTTCCTCAAGTTCAAGTATTTGAGTTTCTAATTTGGATACTATGTTCTCATCCAATTGTTTTACAAACTCATTTTCTGAATCCAATACCAAGTCTTTTACTTTAGTTAAGTTATCAGTAACATTTTTCAATAACTCAATATTTTCTTCACTAATCTCCAAATCTACATTGCTATTCATCACAAATGATTCTAATTCTTCAAGTAATTGTACAGCATCTTCTTCAATTACTTCTACATTTTCCATTTCATTTGTCTTGTTTAATTCAATTAGATTTAATATAATTGCTACTATTTGTTCATTTATACCTTCTAACTCTTCAAAGATTTCTTCCTTTTCTTCTTCATCTATTACTACATTAGTCTTATCTTTTGTAGATTTGTTTTTGATTGTTTCACCTTTGCTTTCCATTTTTACTGGTTTAATGTCTTTAGGTAGATTATTTTCAACACTACTCTCTGATATATTAGATTTTGCTTGTTTTAAACAGTTTAAAAAATCCTTCTCATTTTTTGAGATATTATTACCCCTTGAAGATGAAAAAAAACAATCTAACCCCTTTAGTTCAAGCATGGATGACTTTATATTTTCCAACATTTCACCTCCTTTACATAATTTTTTTATGGTTTAGCTAACATTTGAGTTAGCTGGGAAGCCTTTTTTGTATCCATATACCCAATAATTTTAGAAAGGGTTTGTTTCTTTATCCTACTTAAAACATCCATTATTATTGTTGAATCTGATATTTCATAAACTGGTTTTGTATCTATTTCCAATGAAGTCACAGTACTTGTATTGTTCATCATGTTTTCTACTATCTTTGCTACTGTAGCAGGATTCATCTTTTCATATACAGCCACCAATTCATCAATTTTTCTATTATACTCACTTACAAACTGGATAGCTTCACTTATCTCTACAGTCTTAGAAGCTTCAGCCTTATTTAGTTGTTCTTTATCTCGAATTGATGTAAATAGCTCTTCTGTAAAATTATCATCATGTACTTTCGAAAGAATTTCTGCTGATCTTTTTACTGATAGATTCATATATATAGCACCTAATTCATCCATAGTATAAGTTTCAGCATTCCCTATTTCTTCTATGGCAGTATCTATGGGCTTAGCCTCATACAGGCTAGCTAAATCTGCTAATCTATTATCTTCTATTTCTAATTTTAACATTTCATTTTCTAAACTTGTTCTTTTGTTTTCTTCAATTTTAGACATTACAACATCTTTAATGTCTTTATCAATATAATATAGTATTCTTGAAGCCTTGTTTTCTTTCATGTAGCTTATAATACTTGGAAGCTTGTCCATATAAGCTGTATCTTCATTAGCTTTTTTTTCAATTTCATTAATTGAAACTAAAATATCATTTTTCTCAAGTCTAGATATTTCATCCTTAAGTTGGTTTTGCTTTTCTTTTTGTATTTCATCATGTATTGAAAAAAGCAAATCCTTCCTAAGTTCTATGTTCCTAACTAGCTTTAATATTTCAGAAGTTTTACTTGAAGATATGCCATTCATTATTTTGATTATATCATCAAAAAGCTTTTCATCATTCTTTTTAACTATGTAGATTTTATCTGCTGCACTACTACTATCTAAGGAAAGATAATAATTAGCTAAATAAGTCTTTTTATCATTTCTTTCACTTTCAGTAGGATAGTTTCTAAAATATTTACCAACAAATCCTGGTGCTTTAACTAATTTATTATTTACTTTTACCTTAAATGTCTTGTTGGTATTATAAAGTATTCCTACAATAACCAGCGGTACTACTACAAATGAAACAATCAATATCATTCTTAACTTTCGATTTTTCTTCTTCTTTGGTTTTTTTATGTTTTCAATTTCGTTATTTTCAATTTCTATATTTTCCATAATGTTAAACTTCACCCCCTATTATCGGGTACTCTCTCTATAAGAAACTATTGTGTCAATAATTTTTTCTTCTTCTTTTTTCATAGCATACAAATACTCATCATACCTGTATTCTTTTAGTTTTTCAAACATTTTTTTCTCTTTTGTTGCTTCAAGCAATTCTGTTTGTTTTTTTTCTACATATGCTTTTGATTTATGTACCTCTTCTTTTTGATTATTGATTTTAGTATTTATATCTAATAAAAAGTTATTGTACATCTTTAAATCATTGATACTTATATTAGAAGTAGACATATTTCTCTCTCTAATAATATTATCTTTAAAGCTATTGTAACTATTTAAAATCTTTTCATCATTATTCAATCTCTGTCTTGCTTTTCCATATTCATTCTTTTTATTTGTTTCAATGCCCACTTTATAATCAAGGACCTTTTCTAACTTAAAATTAAATTTTTCTATGCCAATCGCCCCCATTAATTATTACT
Organism: Anaerosalibacter sp. Marseille-P3206; assembly: GCF_900155565.1. Lineage (NCBI taxonomy): Bacteria > Bacillati > Bacillota > Tissierellia > Tissierellales > Sporanaerobacteraceae > Anaerosalibacter > Anaerosalibacter sp. Marseille-P3206. The sequence goes on along the minus strand of NZ_FUHM01000002.1, from coordinate 105,541 downwards.
ATTAGCTTTTTCTGTTATGGTTTTAAGGATGTTTAAGGTTTCCTCAAATGTGTAGCTCACTAATGTTTTTTGTGTTAAAAATTCATTTATTTCATCAATTAATGCTATGGCTAAATCTAACTTTTTGTTACTTCCCATTTTATATGCACCAATATTTATTAAGTCCTCAGATTCTTTATATATTGCAAGTATATCCTTAATAGTATTTGACATCGCTAAATGTTCTTTTGTTACAATACTAGGCATTACCCTACTTATACTAGCAAGTACATCTATGGCAGGATAATGGTTTTGATTTGCTAGTTTTCTAGAAAGAACAATATGCCCATCAAGTATTCCTCTAACCGTATCTGTTACCGGTTCATTCAAATCATCTCCATCAACTAACACAGTGTACAATCCAGTAATAGTTCCCTTGGATGATGTACCTGCTCTTTCAAGTAGTTTTGGAAGTAGTGCAAATACTGAAGGTGTGAACCCCCTAGTAACAGGTGGCTCTCCAATAGCTAATCCTATTTCTCTTTGAGCCATTGCAAAACGAGTTAAAGAATCCATCAGTAGCATTACATTCATTCCCTGATCTCTAAAATATTCTGCAATTGCTGTTGTTACCATTGCACCTTTAACTCTTATTAGTGCTGGTTGGTCAGATGTTACAACAACTACAACTGATTTTTTTAGACCTTCTTCTTTTAAATCGTTTTCAATAAACTCTCTTACTTCTCTTCCTCTTTCTCCAATAAGACCTATAACATTTACCTCAGCTGTAGAATCTCTCGAAATCATTCCCATTAGTGTACTCTTTCCAACTCCACTACCTGCAAAAATACCAATTCTTTGACCTTTGCCACAAGTTAAAAGCCCATCAATAGTCTTTACCCCTAAGGATAAAGGGTCAACTATCTTTTTCCTTTCTAGAGGATTTGGTGGAGACTCATTTACAGGATAGCTCTTTAAAGTCTTTATTGGCCCCTTGTCATCTATAGGATTCCCTAATCCATCCAAAACTCTGCCTATTAGGCCCTTCCCTACATTTACATTTAAAGTGTTGCCACTTCCAACTACTTTACTACCTAATGCTATTCCCTCCATTTCTCCTAAGGGCATAAGTAGTATTCTATCTTCCTTAAATCCAACAACCTCAGAAACCACTGGTTCCTTTCTACTGTGAGGATAAATATAGCACAATTCCCCAATACTAGCCATTGGTCCATTTGATTCAATAGTCAAACCTGTAACTTTGGTTATCTCTCCTGTATATCTTACAAGCCTTTTATTATTGACTGCATTTATATATTTATTAATATTAACTGATTTCTCCATTTCAATCACTCGCTACTTAGAATATTATTTAAGAGTTTTTTTACTTTTTCTACTTGATCTTGAACACTCATATCCACATTACCGCTAGAAGTTTCAATGATACAATCTCCTTTATCTAAATTGCTATCAGCTTTCACTTCTAACTCATTAATTAAACTTGCCTTAACCAGTATCTTATCCTTTGACATTTCTACAATGTCATAATCTTCTCTAGGAACTCTAACCACTAAATTTTCTGTAGCATTTAAACTCTCTATTCCCTTTAAAATAAGACTTACTATATATTCCTTATCCTCATCTATCTTCTCATAAATTACTTTTTCACAAATATCTATTACTAATTGAATTACATCTTCTTCAATTTCACGATAAATATTATCTTTGGTTTTCATACATTCATTCTTAATATCAATAGCTTCTTGTATTAACTTGTCAGATTCAGTTTTGCCTTCATCATAACCTTTAGAATATCCTTCGCTATTTCCTTCTTTATATCCTATATTATACCCTTCATTATATCCTTTTTCTCTAAATTCTTTAAAAAGTTCTTTTGACTTTTCATATGCTTGATTTAGATGATTTTCTTTTTGTTCATTAGCTTCTGTTATGATTTTTTCTGCCTCTTTATTTGCCTTTTCAAGAATGCTTTCATATTTCTTTTTTGCCTCTTCTATTAATATTTTTTCCTCAACATTTTCAGGCTCTTCAAAAATAGTATCATTGGGTTTTTCAATTACTCTAAAAGATTTGATTACTTTAGACAATTATTTCATCTCCTCCTCTTGGAGTTATGATTTCTCCTTCTTCCTCTAATCTTCTAATAATATTTACTATATTTTGTTGTGCCTCTTCTATATCTTTTAATCTAATTGGACCCATAAACTCAATATCTTCTTTAATCATTTCAGCTAATCGTTTAGACATATTAACAAATACTGTCTCTTTAACTTCTTCACTAGCACTCTTAAGCGCAATAGCCCATTGACTGTTATCAACTTCTCTAATAATTCTTTGGATACTTCTATTGTCAAGGCCAACAATATCTTCAAATACAAACATTCTCTTTCTAATCTCATCACTAAGTTCAGCATCTTTTATGTCTAATTCCTCCATGATATATTTTTCAGTTCCTCTGTCTACTGAATTAAGTATATCTACAACAGATTGAATACCACCTGCAACTGTAAAATCTTGAGAAACAATATTGGAAAACTTGCTTTCCAATACACTTTCTATTTCCTTTACAACTTCTGGTGACGTACTATCCATTATAGCTATTCTACGAGTTACTTCAGACTGTTTCTCCTGAGGTAAACTTGCTAATATATGTGCTGATTGGGCTGGTGACAAATATGACAATATTAATGCTATAGTTTGTGGATGTTCGTTTTGAATATAATTAAGCAGTTGATTTGGATCTGCTTTCCTTACAAATTCAAATGGTCTCACCTGTAAAGATGATGTCAATCTACTTATAATGTTAACTGCCTTGTCAGCTCCTAAAGCTCTCTCTAAAACATCCTTAGCGTAATTTATACCACCTTCAGAAATGTATTCTTGAGCTAAACATAATTGATAAAAGTCTTCTATTACTTCCTGCTTTTCTTCTGGAGACACCATTCTCATATTGGCAATTTGAAGTGTTAATTCTTCAATTTCTTCTTCATTTAAATGCTTAAATATTTCAGCTGATTTTTGAGGTCCAAGTGCAATCAATAGAATTGCTGCTTTTTCTTTACCATTTAATTCTTTATTAGACATTATTGTCACCCCTACTCATTTAGCCATGATCTTAACAATTGTGCAACCGCATCTGGTTTCTTATCTATGAAGTTTTCTATCTGAGTCTTCATCTCTGATTTTTCAGCTTCAAAATTAATTTCATCTATCGCTTGTTCTTGACTAATAGCCTCAGCTAAAGTTCTCTCTAAATCATCGTAAATCTCTTCTTCTTCTTGTTCTCCCTGTCTTTTCTTATAAATAACAAATCCAGTAATAGCAAAAGCAAGTAGAACACCAATTATTAACCATATAGCTATATTAGACTCCCTCTCTTCTTTTTCTTCTGCTAAAACACCTGTACTGAACTCTTGAGAACTAACTTGTACTTCTTTAGTATCTAATCCTGTAGCTGCAATTATTAAATCTTTTATTTCATCTTTTTTCTCTTGAGTCATTTCTCCATCAACTAATACATCTTTATTTATTAAAACCGCAACTGTAATAGTGTCAATTTGTCCTGGTGCTTTACGAATTTCTTTGTTAATTTCATTTAATTCATAATTAATAGCACGACTCGCCTTATCGTATTTAGAATTTCCATTGTCTTCCATTGTGTAATCATCCGGCATGTTTTCCTCAATACCAGGAACCCCACCCTCAGCACCATCCGTTACATGTTCTTCTACTTCTTCCATACTTCTAATAAGCCCTTCTTCATTTCCTTCAATAGGTGGTGAAAATTCTACTATACTAGTCATTTCACTATCAAAATCCATTTTCACACTAGTTCTTACATCGACATTACCATAACCAAAAACATTTTCTAAGAACCTTCTTAAGCTCTCATTTGTTCTTATCTCTATATTTTGTTTTATACTGTACTGATCTGTTATAACAAAATTTGATTCATCACTGTTTTCAGTTAAAAGTCTACCAGAATCATCAATAATAAGAACATTATCAGGATCCATGTTTATTGAACCAGCAACAAGATTTTTAATTGCTGTAATAGTATCAATCGGAAGATTTTTATTTTGATCCTTTTTTATAAACACTGAAGCAGTAGTATCTTTTTTGTCTTCCTCTAGAATAAATCCTGTGTCTTCTTTCTCGTCTATGTACACCGTTGCACTTTCAATTCCTTCTATTTCAGATATTGTTGAAGCAAGTTCATTTTGAAGAGCGTATTTAACTCTTTCCCTTTTCTCGTAATCCGTCATTGTCCAACTACTGTCATTAAATGCATCAACAAATCCATATCCTTCTTTTGGTAGACCTTCAGAAGCCAGTTCTAATTTTAGTTTGTTTTTAACATCTGCAGGTACCAAAATGGTATTCTCTTTATCACCAGTTTTCCACTTTATATTCATTTCATCTAATTGTTTGGTAACTTGTCCAGCATCTTTCGCTGATAGATTATCGTATAATACCTCGTATTTAGTCCTAGTCAAAGCAAAAATAAGTACAGTAAGTCCCACTACTATTAAAATACTACTGATAATTAGTTTCTTTTTCTTTGCCTTATCCATGTCCTGCCAGAAATCATTTAATTGCTTCTTCATCTGCGCAATAGTATCTCCCACCTAATCACCCCATTTCTTGCTAGATCAATTATAATTGCATTCTCATTATTTCTCTATAAGCATCAACAACTTTAGTTCTTATGCCCATAGTAAATTGCAATGCAATATTTGCCTTTTCTGCAGCTATCATTACACTATGGAGATCATCTACTTCGCCTGTAGCTAAAAGTTTCTTATAGTCTTGTGCTTCAATTTGCAAATCATTAACCTTGCCTATTGCATTTTTAAGATATTGTCCAAAGGACATCTCTACATCTTTAGAACTGTTGTTATTATCAATAGTATTAAAGATCTTATTTTCACTATATGGTATAGCTCCTATTTTCACTATTCAACACCTCCTACTTTCTACCTATTTCCATAGATTTCATCAATAAAGTTTTGGTAGCATTCATTGCAGTAATATTAGCTTCATATGCTCTCTGGGCATCAATTAAATCTACCATTTCTTTGACCATTTCCACATTTGGCATTTTAACATAACCATTCTCATCAGCATCAGGATGACCAGGTTCATAAACCAACTTAAAAGGTGTTGTATCTTCTACAATATCAGTAATTTTTACCCCTCCACCATTAAATTTATTGGTTTTTTGGGATAAATAATATTCAAAAGGAGTTGATTTTTTTTCTTGAAAAACTACCATTTGTCTTCTATATGGCATTCCACCAGTACCTCTTGTGGTTTCTGCATTTGTCATATTTTTAGATATTATATCTATTCTAGTCTTTTGAGCTGTTAAACCTGTAGCATTAATATTAATAGAATCAAACATACCCATTATTATTTACTCCCTTCCGCAATAGCATTCTTTATCTTTTCATACTCATCTATGAGTTGTTTTGTTAATGCATCAAACATTATAGTGTTTTTGTAAAGTTCTGCCATTTCCGTATCTTGATTGACGTTATTTCCATCAAATCTATAAGATGTTTTATTGTCTTCAACTATTCTAGGTTCATTATTTTTAAACCCACCAATACCTGGTATATGTCTTTCATCTGTTGTATTTAACTTTTTTTTAGAAATATTGAGTTCTTCTTTCAAACAATCTTCGAATAGTATGGTTTTCCTTTTATAATTTGGGGTATCATTATTTGCTAAGTTTTGATCAATAACTTTATTACGAAGCCAAGTACCATCTAAAGCTTTTTCTAGATATTTTGAGTTATTATATATACTATTTAACATTTTCTCACCTCTCCCACTGCACATATATATTATAATAACCTATTTTGTATAATTTTTCTACATATTAATCATAATATTATAGAACTATTTACTTTTTTGGTATTTAATGATATTTTTCGCATTACATAATCTTTGTTTTCATAACATAATTACTATTCTCCATAGAAATCTATAATCCTTCAATTTTCGAACTTTTTTTTATCAAATTTAACAATTAGTCCTTTTGCACTATTTGATTTTAAATTAAAAAAATAGTAGGATAACTCCTACTATTGTCTTGCTTTTTTTAATTCATCCATTAATTTGTCATTTAGTATTTTTATATGTGTCCCTTTCATACCAAGTGATCTAGATTCTATAACACCTGCACTCTCAAATTTCCTAAGAGCATTTACAATAACTGATCTTGTAATCCCAACTCTATCAGCAATCTTACTTGCTACAAGTAAACCTTCACTCCCATCAAGTTCATTGAATATATGCTCCATAGCTTCTAATTCAGAATATGATAAAGTACCTATTGCCATTTGTACAACTGCCTTTTTTCTTGCTTCTTCTTCTATTTCATCATTTTTAGATCTAAGTATTTCCATACCAACTATAGTTGCACTATATTCTGATAGTACCAAATCATCTTCTGTAAAATCTCTACCAAATCTAGATAATACAAGGGTGCCTAATCTAACTCCACCACTGTTTATAGGAATTATAGTAGTAACTTTATCTGGATAATCACATTTAGATACTTCATCAAATACACATTCTAATACTTCTTCTACATTTTCTCTTGTTTCTAAAACCTTTAACAATTCATCATTATATTTTTTAGGAAATCTCTTTTCCTTTACAATCTCACTTTGTATTATATCGCAATCAAAACCTGAAGATAATTCATAACCAAGAACTCTACCCTTTCTACTTGCAATATACACATTTGCATCTAATATATCACTAAGTATTTTTGTTAGTTCTGGAAAAGATACAGGTTTTGAGCCAGAACTTTGTAATGCCTTATTTAGTCTCCTAGTTTTTTGTAATAAGCTTTCACTCATATTAATATGTCCTCCTCTATAATATATATTTTGATATGTCTTTTTGCTGTATATCATTCATCAACTTTATCTTTACATATTCGTCGTCTACAACGATTTCATTTTCTTTTAGGTCTGGAGCATTAAAAGAAATATCCTCTAACAATTTTTCTATTACAGTATGAAGTCTTCTTGCCCCAATGTTTTCTTGTTGTTCATTTGAAATATAAGCAAATTTGGCTATTTCTTCAATGGCGCTTTCAGTGAAAGATAAATTGATGCCTTCTGTCTTCAGTAATAATTGGTATTGTTTTATGATAGCGTTCTTTGGTTTTGTAAGTATTTCTTTAAAATTGTCCTCTGTTAAGTTATCTAGCTCTACTCTGATCGGAAATCTTCCTTGAATCTCAGGTATAAGATCACTAACCTTTGAAACATGGAATGCACCAGCAGCCATAAAAAGAATGTGATCAGTCCTTACAGGACCATATTTTGTCATGACATTACTACCTTCAATTATAGGCAATATATCTCTCTGTACACCTTCCCTAGATACATCAGGACCAGAAGAATATCCACTTCCAGATATCTTATCAATCTCATCAATAAACACTATACCTTTTTCTTCTGCCCTTTTAATACCTTCTTCTATAACTTCGTCCATGTCAATCAATTTTTGTGCTTCTTGGGAACCCATTATTTTCTTTGCTTCTTTTATAGTGACCTTTCTTTTTTTAGTTTTTTTAGGTAAAAGGTCTCCTAAAATATCATTCATATTTATATTGTATTCTTCAATCCCCATACCACTAAATAACTCTACAGTGGGATTTGAAGATTCCTCAACCTCAATTTCTATAATCCTATTGTCTAATTCTCCACTTTTTAAAAGTTTTCTAACTTCTTCTCTTTGAATACTAATATTTTTAAGTTCTTCATCATCTCCAACTTCTTCTTCTGAAGTTCTAAAAAGCATATCTAATGGATTATTTATATTTGTTCTCTTCTTTGATTTCGGAACGAGTAGTTCTATGATTTTTTCCTCAGCAATTAGTTTTCCCTTGTCTAGCACTCTTGACACTTCTTCTTCTTTTACCATTCTCACAGAGTCTTCTACCAAATCTCTAATCATAGAATCCACATCTCTACCTACATAACCAACCTCTGTAAATTTTGTTGCCTCTACTTTTACAAAAGGAGCATTTACAAGCTTTGCTAATCTTCTAGCGATTTCAGTTTTCCCCACACCTGTAGGTCCTACCATGAGTATGTTTTTAGGTTTTACTTCTTCTCTGAAATCATCTGGTATTAGGCTCCTCCTATATCTATTCCTAATAGCTATTGCTACAGCTTTTTTTGCTTGCTCTTGGCCAACTACATACTTATCTAGTTCCATTACAATTTCATTAGGGGTTAACTCGACCATAGAATCACTCTCCTTATATAATTTCAAGGGTTATATTATCATTCGTATATACACATATTGACGATGCTATCAATAGCGATTCTAAAGCAACATCTTCTATATTTAAATCAGAATGCTTAATTAAAGCTTTTCCAGCAGCTAAAGCATAATTTCCTCCAGAACCTATAGCAATTATACCTTCATCTGGTTCTATAACCTCACCATTACCAGAAATCAATAGTAGGTTTTCTCCATCTCCAGCTACTAGCATAGCCTCTAGCCTTCTTAAAACTTTATCTCTTCTCCATTCTTTAGCTAATTCAACAGCACTTCTTTTTAAATTGCCACCATGTTGCTCTAGTTTTTCTTCCAATATTTCTGCTAATGTTACCGCATCAGCTACAGAGCCAGCAAAACCAATAACAACCTTATCATTATAAATCTTTCTAACTTTTTTTGCTGAACTCTTCATGATGGTCTTATCACCCATAGTTACTTGACCATCACCAGCAATTGCAATGTTATTTCCTTTTTTAATTGCAATAATAGTTGTTCCCATCATCATGTAGACCACTCTCCTATAGAACAAATAGACCAAACAAATACTAACACAACTTTCAAATAACTTCAAGGGAAAAAAATAACAAGTTTTCAGATTATTCATTATTTTTTAAATTGTTAGTCTATGTATAGATTACTATATTTTTTATAAAAAGTACAGTTTTAATCTATTTATTTTTTTGTTTTTTTGTTTTATCTTCCTTTCTTTCATAATCACAAGTTTTTTCTGTGCATTTAATTGTAATATTATTTCTAGTTCCCTTTCTTACTAACATATTACCACACTTAGGGCATTTCTCTTCAATTGGCTCATCCCATGATACAAAATTACATTTTGGATAATTACTACAACCATAAAAACGTCTTCCTTTTTTTGATTTTCTCTCTACTACTTTTCCCCCACAAAGCGGGCAATTTACATTTAATTCCTGTAAAATAGGCTTTGTATTTTTGCATTCTGGATAGCCAGGGCAAGCTAAAAACTTACCATATCTTCCATATTTAACAACCATGTTTCTGCCACATTTTTCACATAAAACATCTGTTACTTCTTCTTTGATTTCTATTTTCTCAATTTCTTCCTCTGCAATTTTTAGAACCTTACTAAAATCAGAATAAAATTCATCTACTACTTTTACCCATGAATATTTACCATCAGCAACATCATCTAATCTATCTTCCATTGCTGCTGTAAACTCTTTATCAACTATATCTTTAAAATATTCTTCTAGCAATTCCGTAACCAATATACCCAATTCTGTAGGCTTGAAGTATTTGTTTTGTAATATTACATACTCCCTACTTAGTATAGTGCTAATAGTTGGAGCATAAGTACTAGGTCTACCTATTCCCAAATCTTCTAAAGTCTTAATAAGTGTCGCTTCAGAATATTGAGCAGGTGGTTGTGTAAAATGTTGATTTGGTTCTAATTTTTTTAATTTTACCTCTGCCCCTTCATTTATCGAAGAAATATTTAGTTCATTTTCATTTTTATCTCCACTATCGTAAAGCTTCATAAATCCATCAAATTTCATTTTAGAACCCGAAGCTCTAAATAGATATTTCCCAGATAATATTTTCACAGTTATAGTTTCATAAATAGCTGGGCTCATTTGGCTAGCAACAAATCTTTCCCAAATGAGTTTATACAATTTATATTGATCTTTAGTTAAAGATTCTTTTATATTATCAGGTATCCTAACTATAGATGTTGGCCTAATTGCTTCGTGAGCATCTTGAACTTCCCCACCTTTTTTATTTTTATATACCCTTCCACCTGTTGAATACTCTTTCCCATAATTACTGTAAATAAAATCATTTGTACTTTTTATAGCATCTTCTGATATACGCATTGAGTCTGTTCTGATATAAGTAATTAACCCTACTGTACCTTCTTTTTTTAAATCTATTCCTTCATATAATTGCTGTGCTATCATCATTGTTTTCTTTGTTGAAAATCCTAATCTCTTTGAAGCATCTTGTTGTAATGTACTGGTAGTATAAGGTGGATATGGATTTCTCTTTTTAGTTCCTGTTTTTACTTCATGTATATTATATTTTTTATCTTTTAAATAATTAAGTATCTCATCTACTTCTTCTTTTGTTTTTAAATCAATTTTTATCTCTTTTTTGTTATCTAATTCTCCATAAAAATTAGCTTCAAATTCATCATTTCCACTATTAAATATGCCTTTTATACTCCAATACTCTTCAGGAATAAAATTCTCTATCTCTTTTTCTCTATCACATATTAATTTTACTGTAACTGACTGAACTCTACCTGCACTTAACCCTTTTCTAATCTTCCTCCATAAAAGAGGACTAATTTTATATCCAACTAATCTATCTAAAATCCTTCTCCCCTGTTGAGCATCCACTAAATCCTTGTTAATTGGGCGAGGTTTTTTTATTGCTTTAGCTACTGCTTCTTTTGTTATTTCATTAAACTCAATTCTAATCAAATCATCTTCACTTAATTCTAATATATGTGCTAAATGCCAAGATATAGCTTCTCCTTCTCTATCAGGGTCAGTTGCTAGGAAAATCTTATCTGCTTTTTTTGCTTCACTCTTTAATTCTTTTATTACTGGACCCTTACCTCTTATAGTGATGTACTTTGGTTCAAAATTATTATCAATATCTATACCTAAACTACTTTTAGGCAAGTCCCTCACATGCCCAACAGAAGCCTTTACCTTATAATTTTTACCTAGAAATTTACCTATAGTTTTTGCTTTTGCAGGTGATTCAACTATTACTAAATTCTTTTGCAAGATATGCACCTCCAACGAAATAATTTATAACTAATCATGACAATGTATATACTCTACCTGGTAACTCTTTAGCTATTCCTTTTAATTCTAAAATGGTAAGAGTACTAATAACAGTGGATATATCCAAACCTGTTAAATAAACTATATTGTCACAATGAATTGGTCTTTCTTTTAATGTATCTACAATTTTTATCTCAATAGGACTTAAATCAGAATAATCTATTTCTTCATTTTTTAATAAACATAATCTTTCCTTTAACTCATAAATTTCCTCTAATATGTCCTCTATATCCATAACTATTTTTGCCCCATCTTTTATTAAACTATTAGTCCCCCTACTAAATATACTATTTATATTTCCAGGAAGAGCAAATACTTCCTTGCCCTGTTCAAGCGCATGAGTAGCTGTAATTAAAGAGCCACTTTTTTCAGTAGCTTCTATCACAATAACACCTAAAGAAATTCCACTAATAATACGATTCCTTTGGGGGAAATTTGTAGCAAAAGGTTGGGTTCCAATTGGAAACTCAGACATAACAACTCCTTGCTTTATAATGTCTTCATAAAGCTTTTTGTTATTGCGAGGATATATGACATCTACACCACTACCTAAAACTGCTATCGTTCTACCATTTTCATCTAAGGCACCTCTATGGGCACAAGTATCTATTCCTTTTGCCATTCCACTAACAACAGTCACTCCAATACTTGCTAATTCCTTTGAAAACTTTTCACTAGCCCATTTTCCATAACTAGTTGATTTTCTTGACCCTACAATAGAAATAGATAATTCATCTTCTTCAACTAGAGTTCCATTACAATACAGTATTGTGGGACTGTTATGAATATATCTTAACCTATTTGGGTAGTTTTCATCAAGTATAGTTACAGCATTTATTCCTAATTCATCGATTTTTTCTAATATTATTTTTAATTGTTCTGGATTTCTATTATATAAAATTTTTTCCTTAACTTCTTCTTTTATACCTTTGATTTTTGAAATTTCAACACTTGGCACATCCCAAATATCTTTTATATTGTCAAAGTACTCTAATAACACCTTGATTGTAGCATTGCTAATAAATATACTGTTTAACCAAATAAGAGTCTCTCTATTAGTAAAGCCATTCATTCTCTTACCCCCAATACTTTTTATCTAAACTTCTATATTGAATAGCTTCTAGTATATGTTTTTCATTGATTGTTTTTTCACCATCTAAATCAGCAATAGTTCTTGATACTTTTAAAATTTTGTTATAACTTCTTGCACTAAACTTAAATTTATTAAAAGCTTGTTTCATTATCTTTTCTGCATTCCCATTGAGTTTACAATATTTTTTAATATTTTTTGCTGAAAGTTGACCATTAGAAAATATTCCTTCTTTATCGTATCTCTCGATTTGCATTTTTCTTGCATTATTAACCCTTTCCTTGATATCCTTTGAAGAATCTGATTTTTTATCACTATTTAAATCTAAATAATTTACAGGCATAACCTCAGTATGGATATCTATTCTATCTAAAAGAGGATTGCTTATCTTATTCAAATAATTGTCAATACTTCTTTGTGAACAAGTACATTCGTGATGAGGATCTCCATAATACCCACACGGACAAGGATTCATGCTTGCCACCAACATAAAATCAGCGGGATAAGTTAATGTAGCACTAACTCTAGAGATAGTCACAAATCCATCCTCTAACGGTTGCCTAAGTACCTCTAATACTTTTCTTTGAAATTCTGGCAACTCATCAAGAAAAAGAACTCCATGATGAGCTAGAGATACTTCTCCAGGCTTAGGTATCCTTCCACCACCTATTAAGGAAGATGCTGACGCAGTGTGATGAGGAGCTCTGAAAGGTCTTTGACTTACTAAATAATCATTATTTAAAAGCCCTGCAACACTATATATCTTAGTAATTTCAACTGACTCTTCAAAAGTTAGGTCAGGAAGTATTGATGGTAATCTTCTTGCTGCCATTGTCTTACCTGAGCCAGGAGGCCCTATAATCAAAATATTATGCGATCCAGCAGCTGCTACTTCTAATGCTCTTTTCAATCCATCCTGTCCCTTTATATCACTAAAATCTTCTTCATAATCCTCTTTATAAGGAAAGATATTTTTATTCTTTTTATATTGAAAATCTATTTCAATTTCCCCATTCAAATAGTACACCAATTCCTTTAAATCTTTTACAGGAACTATCTCTACATCATCTATAGCTCCACATTCATTTCTATTGTCATAGGGCAATACAACTTTTCTTATGCCTAGCTCCCTAAGAGATATAACCATAGGAAGGGCTCCCTCGATTTTATTTATCTTTCCGTCCAATGATAGTTCACCTAAAAAAGAAATATTACTAAAATCCTCATACATTATAATTCCCATAGCAGACAGAAGTCCTATTGCAATAGATAAATCTATCTGAGACCCCTCTTTTTTTAGATTTGCTGGAGCTAAATTGACAGTAATTCTATTTAACGGAAATTCATATTGACTGTTTTTAATAGCAGTCCTAACTCTTTCTTTTGATTCCTTTATAGCAGTATCTGGTAATCCAACTATGTTAAAATTTGGTAAACCTCTTGAAATATCAGTTTCAACTTCTACTATAAAACCACTTAACCCCTGAAGAACACAAGTTTTAACTTTCGAATACATAGTCTACTCCTTTGCAGATTTATTTAAATATTCAATATATTCAAAGCATGTATACATATTTACATAAAGGCATTTTCATAATGATTTATCTTGTTTTCCTTGCCCAGATAAATCTCAATAATATCAAATCTTAATTGAATGTTTTTTAAACCATGAAGTTTAACATAATATAGCGCTGTTTTTATTATTTTATCTTGCTTTCGCTTATTTACAGCCTCATAAGGATATCCATAATTAATATTAGTTCTTGTTTTAACTTCTATTATAACTAATAAATTTTCTTTCATTGCTATAATATCTATTTCACCGGTTTTCAATCTAAAATTTCTTTCTAATACCTGATACCCATTTTCTATTATGTATTCACAAGCTATGTCTTCGCCTTTAAATCCCTTTTCCAAATTACCCCTACCCATTTATATCACCTAATTTCTTATCTAAATAATAAACATATGCAATTATCTCTGCTACAACATCATATAATTCAGGTGGAATTTCCTCTCCTAAATCCAATTGCATCAAATTGTCGATTATATTTTCATCCTCATATATATGGACTTTTTCTTCTTTACCCTTTTCAATGATTTTTTCAGCTATATATCCTTTTCCCTTGGCTACCACAAATGGAGATGAATCGTCTTTGTTATATTTTAAGGCAACAGCTTTTTTATTCTTATCATTTTTCATAATCTACACCCGCACGTCTAAATAATAATAAGGTTTATGATTGTCTATAAGTGTATCTAAAAGGCTTGTCTTATTATCTGTTATATAGTTTAGTGCATTTAATTTATAACCCTTTTCTTCAATTAGATTATATAATTTTTTTTCATAAGATTTGATAAAAGATATATGTTTCTCATCTAAATTAAAATTAATATTAACTAAATCATCAAAAGCCTCACACATTATTTTAACATTGCCTAAATATTTCATGTTTAAATTAATAAAAACATTTAATTTCTCTGATTTTCCCTTTGAATGTCTTTTCTTTTTTAAAAAAGAAATAGAACCATCTGTTTCTCCATCTTTTATAGTCAAAGGTATATACATGAAATTCAACTCTTTGTTCATATCATTTAAAAAATCAATTCTATTCCCTAGTTCTTTTATTGTTTCTTTTATATCTTTGCTACCATCTGTTTTTTCATTTGTTGAAAAATCTTTTATTAATTCTAATTTCTTTTTTACATCGTCATTGTATTCTCTTAAAGAAACAATATCTTTTTCTGTAAAAGTAATATTTACCTTACTATTACTATCTACTTTTTTCTCATTTGTATTAGACTTATCTGAATGATCATTTAATTTATCTATTAATTCTTTTGAAATTATTTCCTCATTGTCCATAAGCCTAAATATATTTTTTAGATTGTTTACTGAGATTTTTATGTTGTTTTTTAATAAAAATATAACAGTCTTTATAAGTTTACTATCAACTTCTCCATCAGATATCATAGGTTTTATTTCATCATATATAAAATCCAAATTCTTTTTTTCAGGGTACTCACTATTATCTACTAAAACAAAATCCATTATCTGAGATTTTACAGGATCTGATTCATTGTTTAAGAGTATAACTTTCTCCTCTGAGGTCTTACTGCAAATATAATCTATTTTATCCAATACTCTAATGCTTTTCTCTAAGTTTTCTTTGTTTATAGGAATATTGTACTTAAACAGTGTTTCTATCATTTCAACTGTAGTTTTATTTTCTACAATATTGTGCTCTTTTAAAATATTTTTAATAATATGGGTTTTAGCTGATGTATCTTCCTCTGCATTTACGAGTATGAAGTCTTTTTCTTCTTGATTTACAATCTGAGTCTTTGGCTGTTCTTCTATTAATGGTACAAGTTTAATAGAGTTTTCATCATTGGATTTTACTAGAAATTTTAAATTCTTTCCTTCTAAATTATCAATGGGTATTTCTATTTTACCTTCAATTAATCCTAAGTTTTCTATATCAAGTAATATAGAATCTTCAAATATCTCTATTATTTCTCCATCTATAATACTTCCTTCTTTCAAAGGAGAGCCATCTAACTCTAATGTTAAAATTTCTTTTAAAGTAAAATCATCTATTCTCATACATTACACCCTAAATAATCTTTTTTAAAAAGCTTAATCTATGTATAGGGCAAGGACCTATTTCCTTTAGAGCTTCTCTATGTTCTTTTGTTCCATATCCTTTGTTTTTTTCAATTGCATACCCATTATATTCTTGTCCCCATATTTGACATTTGCTATCCCTATATACCTTAGCAACAATGGAGGCACACGCAATACCATGTGATTTTTCATCACCTTTTATAATACTTGACTGAGGTATATCAATATAAACTTCTTCTGCATCTATTAAAAGATAATCTGGTAGTATTTGATTGCCTTGTTTATCCTTTAAATTAAGTATTGCCTTCTTCATTGCAAGTCTAGTACTCTCTTTTATATTAATTTTATCAATAGTATCTGGATCTACTTGTCCAATTCCAACTGCTATTGCTGTTTCTAGTATCTTTCCATATAACTTTTCTCGCTTTTTAGCTGTTAGCTTTTTTGAATCATTAACACCTTCAATCAAAATTTCCTTTGGCATTATTACAGCACAAGCAACAACATCTCCAGCTAAGCATCCTCGTCCTACTTCATCTATACAAGCTATATAATTATAACCTTCTTCCCATAAAGCTTTTTCTAATTCTAGCACATGAACTCCTCCATATTTATGGCAACTCTAATGTTATTCTACCAATTCTGCCTTTTCTAAAATCATCTATAATAATATTACTTGTTTTATCAAAATCAATTTCTCCACCTTTTAATATACAGCCTCGCTTTTTCCCGATTTCTTCAAATACCTCTATTGTCGATTTGCCTGATATAGTTATATTATATCTTTCTTCTAATAAAAATGGGCATATAGTTACAAGTTTTTCAATTAATCTGTATGCTAAAGTTTCTATATCTAGTAGCTCATCTTTTATAGCTCCTGTAAAAGCCAAGTTAAGACCAATTTCCTTGTCTTCAAATTTGGGCCATAATATTCCTGGCGTATCTAATAATTCTAAGTTACCTTTTAACTTAATCCATTGATTGCCTTTGGTAACTCCAGGTCTATTTCCTGTTTTAGCTCCTTTTCTACCAGATAAACTATTTATTAAAGTAGATTTTCCTACATTTGGTATACCAACTATCATCACTCTAATAGCTTTATTCTTTATACCCTTCTTTTCTAGCTTATCTCTTTTTTCTTTCATAAGCACATTAGATATACGAATCAAATCATTTATTCCAGTATTATCTAATGAGTTAACTAATATAGATGGTGTTCCACTTTCAGATAACTTCTTTTGCCATTTAAAATTATTATCTGGATTACTTAAATCAGATTTATTTAATATGATAATTCTAGGTTTATTTCCAACTAAAGAATCTATATCTGGATTTTTACTACTAATAGGTATTCTTGCATCTAGTAGCTCATATATAATATCTATCAAAGGTAGACTTTTCTTTATAGCTTCTTTAGTTTTTTTCATATGACCTGGATACCAATTTATATTCATTTAATCACCATCCTAATAAAAAAGGCGTATACTGTAAAGCCTTACTATTGATAAATTTAATACCTATAGACAATAAACAAATATTGGGACTAAATAGTCCCAATACATTAATAGTTTGTTTTCTCTTTAACTTTAGCTGCCTTACCTTGTCTACCTCTTAAGTAATACAATTTAGATCTTCTTACCTTACCTTTTCTAGTAATTTCGATCTTTTCAATCCTTGGAGAATGTAGAGGAAATGTTCTTTCAACTCCAACACCATAAGAAATTCTTCTTACAGTAAAAGTTTCTCTTGCTCCTCCGCCTTGTCTCTTTATAACAGTTCCCTCAAATATTTGAATTCTTTCACGAGTTCCCTCTTTTACTCTGTAATGAACTTTAATTGTATCTCCCACATTAAAAGCAGGAATGTCTTTTTTAAGTTGTTCATCTTCAATCATTTTAATGATATCCATGTCTATACCTCCCTTCTCCCTAGACGTTCTTGTTTCACGAACAGAGGACCGTCCCTTATACCATACGTTGTGTATTATAGCACAAGTATATTTAAATTACAACTAATTTTTTTCATTATTGCTTTCTATAATTTTTTCCAATAATTCTTTTTCCATAGTTGTCATTTCTCTTTTTTCCAAAAGCTCTTTCCTATTTAAATAGGTATTCTTTAGCGATTCATATTTTTTCCACTCTTCTATTTTTTTATGATCCCCAGACAAAAGTATTGGGGGAACCAAATGTCCTCTAAATTCTCTGGGTCTAGTGTACTGTGGATATTCTAAAAGCCCATCATAATGGGACTCTTCCATATATGAATCTTCACTGCTTAAAACACCAGGTATCAATCTAACGATTGAATCTATTAAAACCATTGCAGGTATTTCCCCACCAGTTAAAACAAAATCTCCTATGGATATTACTTCATCAACATAATTTTCTATTATTCTATTATCTATACCCTCATAATGACCACATAAGAGAATTAAATGTTCTTCTTTAGATAATCTATTTGCAAGTTTTTGATTATACACCTTTCCCTTTGGTGATAAGTAAATAACTTTGGAATTATCCTTTTTTATACTTTGTATTGAATCGTAAATAGGCTCTGGTTTCATAACCATACCTGGTCCACCACCAAAAGGATAATCATCTACTCTTTTATGCTTATCTTTTGAAAAATCCCTTATATTTATACAATCCAAATCTAAAATTTCATCTTTTATTGCTCTTCCTATAATACTCCATCCGAAAATATATTCAAATATCTCAGGGAACAATGTTAAAACATCTATTTTCATTCTATCAATCCTTCAATTGGTTCAATAGTTATAACTTTATCTTCAATATCTACATCAACTACAAATTGTTTAACTGCAGGAATTAAATATTCTTTTCCTAATTTTGAATCTTTAACTACATATATATCATTAGAAAAATTAGTCATAACATCTTTTACAATTCCTATACTGTTACCTCTTATATCAACTACCTTGCAACCAATAATATCAAAAATAAAATATGCATTTTCCGGTAACTTTACTTTGTCTTCTGCATCTATATATATATATTCATCTTTGTAACAAATTACTTGGTTGATATCATCAAATTCTTTAAACTTTATTATGACAAAATCTTTTTTGTACCAAGTTTTCTCAATATTAACTTTTGTTTTAGCTTCTCCAACAAATACACTTTTTAATTCATCAAATCTATTTATATTGTCTGTAAGGGGAAATATTTTTAATTCTCCTTTAATTCCATGGGTGTTGGTTATTTTTCCTACTTGGATATAATCCATATTTTCACCTACCAAATTAAGTTAGAAAAAGGGATTAGAAAGCTAATCCCTTACTGAATAATTTCAACAACTACTCGTTTATTTTCCTTAATAGCAGCTGCTTTAACAACGGTTCTAATCGCTTTAGCAATTCTACCTTGTTTTCCAATTATTTTCCCCATGTCCTCTGGGGCTACTCTTAGTTCGATAATAACAGATTGGGTACCTTCAACTTCATTGACTTTAACTTCGTCAGGATTATCTACAAGAGCCTTCGCAATCATTTCTACAAGTTCTCCCACTTATTTCACCCCCTAGGAATTATTCTTGGACATTATTATCACTTAGCTTTTCATAAACACCAGTTTCTTTAAAAAGTCTCTCCACAGTGTCTGTTGGTTTTGCTCCATTATTAAGCCAATTCATAGCTTTTTCATCATCAACCTTTATAGTTTTAGGTTCTGTTAATGGATTATAATACCCAATTTCATCTATAAATCTTCCATTCCTTGGAGAACGGGAATCAGCAACAACAATTCTATAAAAAGGACTTTTCTTTGCGCCCATTCTTCTAAGTCTAATCTTAACTGCCATTTTTTCACCTCCTTTAAAATATCAAACATCTATTAGAAAAAGGGGAATCCAAATTTCCCTTTTTTCTTTATTGTCTTTTCCATATCAGTAAATCTCTTCATCATTTTCTTAGTTTCTTTAAACTGTTTTAATAATCTATTGACATCTTGTACAGATGTACCGCTACCTTTTGCAATTCTCTTTCTTCTACTACTATCTATAATGGACGGCTCTTCCCTTTCATCCTTTGTCATAGACTGAATGATAGCTTGAATTCTAACTAATTCTTTTTCATCTACATCCATTCCCTTTAGCTTCTTAGTATTTACACCGGGTATCATGCCAATTACTTCATCTAATGGTCCTAGATTCTTCATCTGATCAAGTTGATCTAAAAAGTCATCAAATGTAAATTGTTGAGTACGAATTTTCTTCTCTAATTCCATAGCTTTTTGTGCATCAAAAGATTCTTGTGCTTTCTCTATTAAGCTAAGTACATCACCCATACCTAATATCCTAGAAGCCATTCTATCTGGATAAAATTGTTCTAGTTGATCTAGTTTTTCACCCATACCTACATATTTAATAGGTTTATTTGTAACTGCCCTTATTGATAAAGCTGCTCCACCACGAGCATCACCATCAAGTTTTGTAAGAATTACACCAGTTAATTCTAATTTTTCATTAAAGTTATCTGCTACAGTTACAGCATCTTGGCCTGTCATAGCATCTACAACCAAAAGTATTTCTTTAGGATTTACCTCAGATGCTATATTTTTAAGTTCTTCCATCAAAGTATCATCTATATGCAATCTTCCGGCAGTATCAATGATTATTACATCATTACCATTCTTCTTTCCATGTTCAACTCCTGCCTTTGCAATATCAACTGGATCATTCTTATCACCCATAGTAAATACAGGTACTGAAACTCTTTCTCCCACAACTTCCAATTGCTTTATAGCTGCTGGTCTATATACGTCACAAGCTACAAGAAGTGGCCTTTTGTTTTGTTTCTTCAAATTAAAAGCCAATTTTCCTGCTGTAGTTGTTTTTCCTGCACCTTGAAGACCACAAAAAAGAATAACAGTAGGAGGATTAGGAGAAAATTCTATCTTGCTTTCTTTCTCTCCCATTAATAAAGTTAATTCTTCATTTACTATCTTAATTACCTGTTGTCCAGGTGTTAAACTTTCCATTACTTCAGAACCAATTGCTCTTTCTTTAACATCTTTTATAAACTTTTTTACAACTTTAAAATTAACATCTGCTTCAAGAAGTGCAAGCTTAACTTCTCTCATTGCAAGGTCTACATCTTTTTCATTGAGTTTTCCCTTGCTTTTTAATTTTCCAAGAGCATTTTGAAGTTTTTCTGCTAAACTTTCAAATACCATCACATACCCTCCTGGTCATTTTCTAATATTTCCAAAGCAATCATCTGTATGCACTTTGCATTATTCTCACATTTTTCACTATTGATTGATTTTGCAACGCTTTCTATTTCATGGGAATATTTTAAAATGGTTTTAATTTTTTCTTTATTAAAAGTAAACTTTTTAACTAATCCTAATGTATCTTCATATTCATAAAGTCTATTTTCTGCTCGTTTTAGAGTATCATATACCCCTTGTCTACTAATGTTTAATTCTTCACCTATTTCACCTAAAGATAAATCATGTAAGTAATATAGCTCTATAGCTAAGTATTGTCTCTCACTTAAAAGCTTTCCATAAAAATCAAATAGTATTCCAATCTCTACTAACTTTTCCATCGTTATCATCACCATGTATAGAATAATGCTGTCAAGTCATTTACTTGACAGCATTATTCTATTATAAATATATGATTTTGTCAACAAATTTTTATTCAATTAATGCTCTTATAAAACTTTCAACTTCAAACACTTGAAGATCCTCTACTCCTTCTCCAACTCCAACAAGTTTTACTGGCACTTCTAATTCTGACTGCAACGCTATAACTACTCCACCTTTTGCAGTTCCATCTAATTTTGTTAAAACTATTCCTGTAATATCACACACTTCTTTAAAAACTTTTGCTTGAAGTATCGCATTTTGCCCAGTAGTTGCATCAACTACTAAAAGAACTTCTTTTGTTGCTTCTGGAAATTCTCTTTCCACTACTCTAAAGATTTTATTCAATTCATTCATTAAATTTTTCTTATTATGAAGTCTACCAGCTGTATCACATATTAATACATCAGTGTCCCTAGCCTTTGCTGCTTGTATCCCATCATATATAACTGCAGCAGGATCTGAGCCTTCACTGTGAGCTATAATATCAACATGTGCTCTATTTGACCATTCTTGTAGCTGTTCAATTGCAGCAGCTCTAAATGTATCACCTGCAGCTATTAAAACTTTTTTGTCTTGCCTTCTAAGATTGTATGCAAGTTTTCCTATTGTTGTAGTTTTACCTACACCATTTACTCCCACAACTAATACAATAGCTGGTGAAGGTTCAATATTTAATCCCCTATTGTCTTCAACTTTATTAAGTACATCTTTTATCTCCATTTTTAAGAATTCTCTAATTTCATTAGCTTGTGTAGCTTTATTCTCTTTTACTCTTTCTTTTAGATTGTCAATTATGGTCATTGTTGTTTCAACGCCAACATCAGAAGTAATCAATATTTCTTCTAATTCATCAAATAAATCTTCATCTATTTTTCCATAAGATGCAAGAATGCTATCGATTTTGTCTACCATTCCTTTTTTAGTCTTAGCTAAACCTTGTTTTAACTTCGTAAAAAAGTCTACCTTTGGAGCCTCTTCTGGCTTTGAATCTTCTATTTTTTCAACTGATTCTGAAGCCTCTTCAAGTTCAGTATCTACTACTTCTTTCACCTGCTCTGGAACCTCTTCTATTTGTTTTTGTTCTAAAACTTCTTCCGGTTCAAAATCTGGTAATTCTTCTACTGGCATTTGGTATTGTTCTGGTTCTTCAATTACCTTTTCCTCTTCAATCAAATCTACTTCTTCTTTTTTTTTCTTTTTAAATCTATCAAAAAATTTAAACATATTTAATATTCCTCCTTACTTTAACTTACTTTTCCCGAAAATTTATCAGATAACTTAACTGAAACCAATCTACTTACACCTTCTTCTTCCATGGTAACACCATAGAGAATATCAGCTATTTCCATAGTTCCCTTTCTATGAGTTATCATTATAAATTGAGTATTATCTGAAAAATTCTTCAAATAACTTGTATATCTAGAAATATTCGCTTCATCAAGCGCCGCATCAATTTCATCTAGAATACAAAAAGGTGTAGGTCTAGTTTTTAATATTGCAAACAAAAGAGCCACTGCTGTCAGTGATTTTTCCCCTCCTGACAAAAGAGAAAGACTCTGAAGCTTTTTCCCAGGTGGTTGGGCTATTATTTCTATGCCACTATTAAGTATATTTTCTTCATCCATCAAGTAAATATCCGCTTTACCCCCGCCAAACAACTCCTTAAACACTTCTATGAAATTTTTCCTTATAACATCAAAGTTTTCCATGAATTGTTCTTCCATTTTTATTTCCATATCTTTTATAACTTCATTAAGCGATTTTTTAGCTGTCAATAAATCTTCTCTCTGTTTGCTCATAAAATCATATTTCTCTTTAATTCTCTTATACTCTTCTATAGCACCTAGGTTTACAGTACCTAATTCTCTTATATTATCTTTTATTTCTTTTATTTCTCTATTAACAATCTTATTATCGTGAATTTCAATTCTATGTTCAAGAGCTTTTTCGTAATTTAATTCATAATCTTCAAGTAATCTAGTATTATAATTCTCGATTTGAACACTAAACTTTGTATGTTTCACATCTAGTGCACTAAGCTTTTTCTCTAATTGACTTGCTTTTTCACTTATCACTTTAAGTTTTTGTTGCTCTAGTGAAAAATTTTCAATAAATTTATCCTTTTCCATTTTTAATTTATTTAGCTTTTCTATATTATTATTTAAAAGTATTTTAAATTCATCTATCTCCGTTTTTGTATTTGACCTTACTTCCTCAATTCCATCAATTTCGGAGGAGTTTTTATCATGCTCTAAATCTTTTGATTTTATATTAACTAATGTATTTTCATAATCAATCTCTATTGCTTCAACTCTTTCTTTTAGGGAATTTAAGTTGTTTTCAATATCATTAATTTCAATTTTAAAATCAGTTACCTTTAATGCCGTTTGTTCCTTTAACTCCCTTTTCTTTTCAAAGTTCTCAAGCATTTCTTTAATATTTCCTGAAGCTAATTCTTTTCCTTCTTCTAACTGAGTAGCCTCTTTAATTAAACAATTTATTTCATTTTCAATGTTCTCTTTTTCTTCATTTAACTTACTAATTTCACTATTATATTTGTTTATAGATATATTATCTTTTTCTATATCGGATAACAATTTTTGAATTTCATTATTTAAATTTATAATTTCAATATTAATTGATTGAATTTTATCTTCTTCATCCTTAATTCTAATATTTATCTTTTCATTTTCATTTACAATAACCGCCAATCTATCTTCAGCGTTTTTAAGAATAGTTTTTAAATCATTTATCTCCTCTAATAAAGTTTCAATTCTTGTTTTTCTACTTAGAATATTAGTATTGCTTTTAGACATACTTCCCCCTGTTATAGAGCCCCCTTGATTAAGTACATCTCCTTCTAATGTAACAATTCTAAATGAATAGCCATATTTTTTAGCAATTTGAATACCACAATCCATATCCTTAACCACTAGTGTTCTGCCTAATAAATACTCAAATATATTCTTATACTTTTCATCAAACTCTACTAGTTCTGAGGCAATATTAATACCACCTAATTTAAGAATATCAGCCATATTTAAGCTTAGTTTTCTACCTTTTATTGCTGAAATAGGAAGAAAAGTAACTCTACCCATATTATATTGTCTTAAATAATTGATTGCGTCTTTTGCATCTTCTTCTGTATGTGTAACAATATTTTGAATGCTAGAACCTAAAGCGACCTCTATAGCTTTTTCATAGGAATTTTGAACTTTTAAAAGTTCACCTACAACACCAACTATTCCTTGATTTAATCTTGGTTCATTTCTTGAAGCTAAAAGTAAATTCCTAACACTTTTATAATAACCTTCATAGTCATCCTCCATATTTTTCAGCAAATTATAGTTAGATAGTTTCCCTTGTAATGTTCCTCTTATTTCATTAACACTCTTAACTAATGTGCCTTGTTCTTCTTTAAGTATATTTCCTTCTTTTAAATATTTATTTCTAAACTCCGAATGCTGCAATAATTGTTCTTTCTTTTCTCTATCATCAATTAATAACTTATTTTTTGTTTTTTCTTTATATTCTTTATCAGAATCTAACTCTACTATTTCTTTTTCTATCTCTAAAATTCGCTTATTCATACTTTCTTTGAATGAATTTAAGCTATTTACTTTATTCTTTTTTTCTGATATCTGATTAAATATTTCAACAACACTATTTCTCTCTTCATCAATAGACTTTTCCTTTTTATTTATCTCCTCATTGAGTTTTTCTAAAAAGCTTTCCTGTTCTTTACACTTTTCTTTTAAAAGAACTAATTCATTTTCCTTTTCCCTTATTTTATCTATTATTTCATCTTTTTCAGCTAGAAATTCTTTAGACTTATTAATAAGTAATTTTTTTTCATTTTCTAGTCTTTCCTTCTCTTTTGTATAAAAACTTTCATTCTGTTCATATAGAACTAATTTATTCTCATTTCTTTCTATATCACTTTGAAGTGTATATTTTTCGTTTTGAAGCTCTTCTATTGAATTGTCCATATCTTCAATTTGACTTTTAATAGATAAATATTTGTTTTCTATTTTTTCCTTTTCTTCCATATAGATTCTAGCTTGTTCAGTTATAGTCTTTTTATCATTTTCAATTTCTAATAATTCACTAGTAAGTCTATCTATTTCCTTAATAAATAAGCTTACTTCTAAATCTTTAAGTCTATTTGATAGCTTAACATATTCTTTAGCTGTATCTGATTGATTCTTTAATGGTTCCAGTTGTTGTTCCAATTCATATATAATATCATTGATTCTAATAAGATTTTCATTTGTTTTTTCTAGCTTTTTTTCTCCCTCTTCTTTTCTAGCCTTATACTTAACGATACCAGCAGCCTCTTCAAAGATATTTCTTCTATCTTCAGATCTTGTACTCAATATCTCATCTACTCGGCCTTGTCCAATAATAGAATAACCATCTTTGCCTACTCCTGTATCCATAAATAGCTCTCTAATATCTTTTAGTCTGCAAGAATTTTTGTTTAGGTAGTATTCACTCTCTCCAGACCTAAAAATTCGTCTCATTACGGAAACTTCAGAATAATCTATAGGTATAATTCCATCTTTATTATCAAAAGTAATAGTAACTTCAGAAAAGCCTAGTGGTTTTCTCTTATCAGTACCTGCAAATATAATATCTTCCATTTTATTGCCACGCAGTGTTTTAACACTTTGTTCTCCCAATACCCATCTTATAGCATCAGAAATATTGCTTTTCCCACTACCGTTTGGTCCAACTATACCAGTTATTCCATCTTTAAATTCAATTTCGGTTTTCTCAGCAAATGACTTAAACCCTTGAATTTCTAGCTTCTTTAAATGCAAAGCAAACACCTCTTCATCACTTATCTAAAAAGGTTTCCAATTAGGAAACCTGAATACTAAATATTTAAATTAAACTTTTTTTAAGTAAATACTCTTTCATAAATACTTTCTTATCAATTTTATCATAAACCTCACCGTTTTTCACATAGAAAATATTTTTAGGTAGTTCCTTACCAAAAACTTTTACATTGGAAAAATGTTGTTCTTCTTTTAGCCATTTAATATTTTTTGAACCTTGACCAGCAAAATTAGAAATTTCTTTATTATCAATTTCAAAAACTAAATCCTTTGATTTTTGTAAATCATTTTGACTTAAATATTCTTCTAATACTTTTTTGTAAATATTAGATTCTACCAATTGTCTAAAAGAAGGGTGAAAAGGTCCTGCTACAACATCCTTGCCTATAGTTATATTTTTAGTAGGTTGTAAGCCTACTCTAATAACATCAATATCATAGTAATTAAATATCATAAGTAAATCTGTAGAAATATCTACTCCTTCATCCAATGATAATGGCTTATACCTTTTTTCTAAAAACATATCTTCTAGATAAGTATCTTTAATGACTAATGTGGGATAAATTCTTACACAAAAAGGTTCCATCTTTACTATTTCTTTTGCAGTATATAATGCCTTCTCATATGTATCTTTTGGAAGACCAATCATCATCTGGTGACCTAGGTAAAAACCATTTTCTTTAATCAACTTAGATGCTTTGTATACCGCTTCACTAGTATGACCTCTACCACTATGAAACAAAACTTCTTCATCTAAAGACTGAACTCCTAATTCAATAATATCTACACCATATTCCTTTAAAAGAAGAAGTTCTCTTTCATCTATATAATCAGGTCGTGTAGATAATCTAATTCTTTCGACCTTTCCTTCCTTTTTGTATTTATAAGCTACTTCTAAAAGTTCAACTTGTACATCTTTGTCAATTGCAGTAAAACTTCCACCATAAAAAGCAATTTCTAAAAATCTATCTTTCGATGGTATTGTTTTCAAATGTTCTTTTATAATAATATCTGCTTTTTCACTTGTCATAAGAGTTGAAAGTCCTGTAATTCTCTTTTGATTACAAAACACACAATCATGTGGACAACCCAAATGTGGTACAAATATTGGTATTATGTAATAGTCTTTACTCATAATAAACACCCATCCTATTTAAAACTTCTTTTGCTGCCATCTGTTCTGCTTCTTTTTTATTTCTTCCCCATCCTCTTCCACAAACTTCTGAATTAATAATAGCTGACATATAAAACTTCTTATCGTGATCAGGCCCTACTTCTTTTTCAATTTTGTATTCAATTTTAGATTTAGAGGTTTTTTGTAGTGTTTCTTGCAATTTAGTTTTATAATCTGTAAATAAATCTCCTTCTTTTGCAGCTTGTATTATTTCGTTTTCTAGTAAATTGATAACAAACTGTTTAGAAGCCTCTAATCCCCTATCAAGATATATAGCCCCAATAAGAGCTTCTAGGGCATCTGCTAAAATTGAAGTTCTATCTCTACCACCCGTAGCTTCCTCTCCTTTTCCCAACAACAAATAATCACCAAGTTTTAAATTTTTAGCTATATATGCTAATGCAAGTTCACATACTACAGCTGCTCTCAATTTTGTTAAATCACCTTCAGGATAATCAGGGTATTTTTTATATATATAATCACTTACAATTAAACTAAGAACAGAATCCCCTAGGAATTCTAAACGTTCATTATAGCTAATACTTGATTTTTTATGTTCGTTAGCATAGGAACTATGAGTTAATGCTCTATTTAAAATAGTTATATCTTTAAATTTATAATCAATTACTTCCTCAAACTTTGATAAAGATTCAATTCTTTCACTATTTTTCCTCATATTGCTACCCCCAAGAATATTCTTGAGGTCTCGAATCATCGAGACCTATGTATAGGATCACTTATTCCACATCATCAATATGATTTTGGATATATTCAACAGCATCTCCTACAGTTTTCAATTTTTCAATCTCATCATCTTCTATTTCAAGTTCAAACTCATCTTCAAGAGCCATTATTAATTCAACAATATCAAGTGAATCGGCATTAAAATCATCTTGAAACGAAGAATCTTTTTTTATATCATCTTCGTTTACATCTAATTGTTCTGATATAATCTTTTTTAATCTCTCAAGTACCACAATTTACACCTCCTTTCAAAATTAGTTTCTAGAATTATTTATATCTCGTTCTATTGTTTTTATTACTTCTTTTTCTACAAAAATTTTGCCTTGTTTTATTGCATTCTTAAAAGCCAATGCATCAGAACTACCATGGGCTTTTATAACAGGCTTTTTGACACCTAAAAGTGGTGCTCCACCATATTCTCTATAGTCGAACCTATTCTTAAAAGATTTCAACTGTGATTTTAACAACAATGCTCCCAATTTTGAAGAAAAGCTACTTGAAAACTCTTCTTTTAAAGTAGAAAATATTGTTTGCCCGAGACCTTCCGTCAGTTTGAGTATAACATTTCCAACAAACCCATCGCATACCATTACATCTACAACTCCCTCAGGAATTTCTCTTGCCTCAACATTTCCAACAAAATTAATATTTGATCTTTCTAGTATAGAATAAGTTTCTTTAACTAATAGATTTCCTTTTTCTGCTTCAGTTCCAACATTTACAAGTCCTACTTTTGGAGATTTTATTCCTAAAACATTTTCTACATATATTGAACCCATAATAGCAAATTGTTCTAAAAATTGTGGCTTACAATCTATATTTGCACCTGCATCTATTAATAGAGACATTCCCTTTTTAGTTGGATAAACAGTAGATATAGCAGCTCTCTCTACTTTTTCTATCCTTTTTACTAAGAATAATCCTCCAGCAAGAAGTGCACCTGTATTGCCTGCAGATATAAAAGCATCTCCTTCGCCATTATTTAAACTATTTAAACCTATTACCATTGAAGAATTCTTCTTTCTCCTTATAGCCATAGATGGAGAATCATCATTTGTTATCATTTCATCAGCATGTATTATTTGAATCCTATCATCATGGAAATTGTTTTTTGCTAGTTCTTCTTTTAAAATCTTATCATTCCCAACAAGAACTACACTTATGTCATATTCATTTATAGCTTGAATAGAACCTTTAACCACTTCACTAGGTCCTCTATCGCCCCCCATGGCATCAACTATTATCCTCATTTTAACCTCCTGTAACAAAGCAATTTACACTACTGTATTTAATATATATTACATAATATAAAATTGCAACCATAAATAAATGAAAAAGATAGTGATCACTCTCACTATCTTTTATTACTATTCAACGTCGATTATTTCCTTATCTCTGTAATATCCACATGATTGACATACTCTATGTGGTAATTTCAATTCATGACATTGTGGACATTCTACAGCTGACATCCTTGAAAGCCTATAAGCAGAGGCTCTTCTTCTATCTCTTCTTGCTTTTGACACTTTTCTTTTTGGTACTGCCAACGAAAACACCTCCTTAATTTACTTAAATAAATCCTTTAACTTTGCTAACCTTGGATCAATCTCTTCTATAGTACAATCACATTTTCCCTTATTTAGGTCTTTGCCACATTTTGGACACAATCCCTTGCAATCTTCACTGCAAAGAGATTTCATAGGTAAGGACAAAACTATAGCATTCATTATATGCTCAGTTAAATCCAAGATTTCTCCCTCGTAGTTAATAACATCTTCATCTATTTCATCCTCATCGTAATCGTTAGTTTTTTCAATGAGTCTTCCAGATAACACACCCTTTACTTCTTGAGTAAACTGTTTTAAACAACGGGCACAACTTTCAGTGTATTCATAATTTACATAACCACTTAAATAGTCGCTACCATCTACTCTATATACATCAACAGTAACTAAAATTGGTTTTTCAAAAATAATTTCTCTTCCACCAACTTCAATGCTTTCTTTTTCAAGAGTGTTATCAAAGTGAAGGTTAGCAGTAGTTCTATCGAGAAAACCAGTTAAATCAATAATCATAGTTTCACCTCTTAAATCTAACAAGTTTAATTATATAAAGGTGGACTTTATTTGTCAAGAAATATATTGCATTTAAGCTAGTTCTTTAGTATCTCTTGCTATCATTAGTTCTTCATTTGTTGGTACTACTAATATCTTAACCTTAGAACTATCTTTGCTTACAACAGCTTCTTTTCCTCTTATATTATTCTTTTCGCTATCAATTTCAATTCCTATATTCTCTAATCCAGCACATATTTTTTCTCTCATTTCTGCTGAGTTTTCGCCTATTCCTGCAGTAAATACTATTGCATCTGCTCCTCCCATTAATACTGCATAAGCACCAATGTATTTCTTAACTCTATTTACAAATACATCTAATGCAAGTTCAGCTCTTTCATTACCTTTTTCCGCCGCTTCTTCTAAATCCCTAAAATCACTACTTACCCCAGATATACCCAATACTCCAGATTTCTTATTAAGTAGATTATTAACATCTTCAATTGTTAATTTTTCTTTATCCATTAAGAAAGGAATTATAGCTGGATCTAAATCACCTGTTCTAGTTCCCATTGCCAATCCTTCTAATGGTGTAAAGCCCATACTAGTATCTATTGATTTACCATTTTCAACAGCACAAACACTTGCACCATTTCCTAAATGACAAGTAATAATTTTTAAATCCTTTATATCTTTTCCTAAAATCTCAGCTGTCTTCAATGAAACATATTTATGAGATGTTCCATGGAAGCCATATTTTCTCACCCCATATTTTTCATACAATTCATAAGGTAATGGATAAATATAATTTGATTTTGGCATAGTTTGATGGAAAGCTGTATCAAAAACTCCAACCATTGGTGTATTTGGCATTAATTCTTTACAAGCTTCAATTCCCATTATGTTAGGTGGATTATGTAATGGTGCCAAATCTACACAATCGTTTAGAGCCTTCATTACTTCATCATCAATCTTTACAGAAGTTGCAAACTTTTCTCCACCATGTACTACTCTATGGCCTACTGCACTTATTTCATCCATGGATTTTATAGCGCCATACTCTGAATCTACCAATGCATTTAACACTAATTCAAGCACTACTTTGTGATTTTCCATAGGCTTTTCAATAATCACTTCATCTTTTCCAGTTGTTTTATGTTTTATTCTAGAACCTTCTATACCTATTCTTTCTGAAAGACCTTTAGCTAATACTTTTTCCTCTTTCATATCTATTAATTGGTACTTTAATGATGAACTACCACAGTTTATTACTAGAATATTCATTTGTCATACCTCCTTTAATTTAATACAATCCTATTAATCATGATATTATAATTATATTAAAAAATCAACTGTTATAAATTTTGTGTTATAATCTTTATAAATATACTAATTGTGGAGGTATTAAATGAAGGTTGTCAGTTTTATTGTGGAATACAATCCCTTTCATTATGGTCATCTTTACCATTTAAATAAATCAAAAGAAATAACAGGATGTGACTACTCTGTTGCTGTAATGAGTGGTTCCTTTGTCCAAAGAGGTGAACCTTCTCTTATTGATAAATGGAGTAAAGCAAAAATGGCAGTAGAAAATGGAGTAGATTTAGTGATTGAAATGCCTACTATTTATTCTATTCAAAGTGCGGAACTCTTTGCCCTTGGTGGTATAAAACTTTTAAATAGCTTAAATATCATAGACTATATTTCTTTTGGTAGTGAAATAGGTTATATAGAACCTCTAAAAATACTTGCAGAGTTATTTGTAGAAGAACCTAATGAATATAAAAGTTTACTTAAAAAACATTTAGATAATGGGCTATCATTTTCTATAGCTAGAAGTAATGCAACTGTAGAATATCTTAGTAAAAGAAGAAATGTTAAATATGATTTTAAAAACATATTAGAATCCTCAAATAATATATTGGCTATAGAATATTTAAAGATTCTATATAAGTATAATTTTGATATAATCCCAATAACGATAAATAGAGTTGGCCAAGGCTATAAGGAAGAAGATATTTCTAATACTATAGCAAGTGCAACTGCCATTAGAAAAGAATTGTTTAATAATAATTTAGATATAGTAAAAAACAATTTACCTCCTAAAAGTTATAATATATTATTAGACTACTTGCATAGATATCAGTACTTTAATAAATTAGATAATTATTCTAAAATATTAATGTATCTATTGAGAACAGTCGATAAAGAAACTTTATTGCAAATATTAGATATGGAAAATGGCTTAGAAAATAGGCTCATAAAATATGGCTTAAAATATAACAGTATCACGCAAGTAATTGATGAGACAACAACAAAAAGATATCCAAAATCAAGAATTCAGCGAATTTTAATCCAGTTATTGTTAAATCTTGATAAGAAAACTTTTATTAGATTAAATAATTCTTATCCAAATTATATAAGAGTACTTGGAATGAATGAGAAGGGAATGTTTCTATTAAGAAAAATAAAAAGCAACTCAAAATTACCCATAATAAATAGATTCTCTGACTATTATAAGTATAAAAATCCTTACTTAGATGAAATAATTCAATACGATAAAATTGCTACAGATTTATTTTTCTTAGGATTGGGAACCAATCAAATAAACTTGGGAAATAAAGACTTTACAACAAGTCCATATATCAACAAATAAAACACCTGAAGCTACATAATCACTCTGTCAGGTGTTTTATTTCATAAGTATCAATAATTTTTAATATTTCATCCATTTTTTCCATAGCACAATTATATCCTATTTCTGCACACTCCTCTACTCTTTCAAATTGAGAAGAGTCAATATGAGATAGAGATGGTTCCAAAATAACGTCTGCATATATCTTATCTGCTTCAAGTATTCTCTTTGCCATCACATCAATAGATTGTTGCATGATATCAAGAAGATGAAATACTCTGCTATTATAATCACTAAATCCTACATCAACTGCAATGACTATATCAGCACCCATATCCTTAACAACAGAAATAGGTACCCTATCTACAACGCCACCATCTACTAATAATATGCCATTATGCTCTACAGGTTCAAAAAAACCTGGTATTGAAATACTAGCCCTAATAGCCTTAGAAATAGGCCCGCTAGTAAATATAACCCCTTCAGCATTTTTTAAATCTGTAGCTACAATTGCTAGCTTCTTATCAAGATCTTCAATTTGTTTTTCCCCTGTTATAATCCTAAGAATTTCTTCTATTTTTTCTCCTTTTAAAATACCTCTTCTTGGAAATGAAAAATCCATCCATAATTTTTTATCTATTTGTATTGATAAGTTTTTTATCATATCAGGTTTTATTCCTGAACAATATAAACCTCCTATAAGAGCTCCAGCACTACTACCAGAAACCATATCTATGTTAATCCCATGCTCTTCTAATGCCTTCAATACACCAATGTGTGCCATTCCTCTTGCTGAGCCTGATCCTAATGCTAAACCAATTTTAGGTTTGTTAGTCATTTAATCACCTCAATCATTCTTTAAAATCAATCATATTATGTCTTTATTTTAAATATATATGAACAAAAGCTTATATTAAAATTCTTATATTAATAAGAATTTTAGAAAACCATTTATTGTAAAAATGGAGGTACAAGATGAATTCTAAGAAAAATCTTAAAATAATATTCTATTTAATAATATTCATATGGCTAGTAATTAATTTGATTCGATTTCCAAACAACTGTATAATTGCTGCTAAAAAAGGACTACTTACATGGTTTAATATTATAGTTCCATCGCTTTTTCCCTTTTTTATTATAACTGACTTGTTAATCAATTTTGGATTTGTTGACCTAATAGGAACACTATTAGAACCATTAATGAAACCTATTTTCAATGTGTCTGGAAAAGGCGCTTTCCCTCTTGTAATGAGTTTTACCTCAGGTTACCCTGTTGGTGTAAAATTAATCTCTTCTCTTAGAAAAGAAAACACCTTTACAAAAGTTGAAGCTCAAAGGCTACTATCTTTCTGTAGTACATCTGGCCCAATATTTATGATTGGAGCTGTATCTACAGGAATGTTAAACAATCAAACAATTAGTCCTTTAATAGTTCTTCCCCACTATTTGGGCGCAATAACTGTAGGTATTATTTTTAGATTTTATCAATATAAAAGAGATAAAAACAATCAAAAATTCACTAAAGCAAGCATAAAAAATTCATTTAATAAACTACTAAACTATAGCAATAACGTCAGTATAGCTAATCTATTAGCTAATAGTATTAAAAGTGGATTCTCTTCTCTAACAATAATTGGCGGATTTATGATATTCTACTCTGTTGTAGTGGAAATATTAAAAACATCTAACTTTATTGATATAATAAATAATATTATAATTGCTATAACACCCTTAAAAACAAATTGTAAAATTTTAGAAGCCTTATTGCCTGGTCTGTTTGAAATTACAATTGGTTGTGTCGAAATCTCCAATTTAACAGAGTTGTCTTTCCTATCAAAAATTATGATAATTAACTTTTTAATAGGATGGAGTGGTTTCTCAATTCATAGCCAAGCCTTAAGCTTTATACAGACTACAGATCTAAATGGCAAAATCTATGTGTTTTCAAAATTATTACATGGTTCTTTTTCAAGCATTTATAGTTATATCCTTTATAAACTTAAATACACAAATTTGACTTTACCTTCATTTAAACCTCAAATTACATTTTGGAATACACTATCAATAACTAGCTGGATTAAAGTTTCTGCTTTTTCATTACAAATATTATTGCATAGCATTGTATTTTTAATAATTTATGGCTTAATAATAAGTTCAATAAATAAAATCTTATTTAATAAATAGTTTTATTTCATACCTCTTAGTTCTTGTCTATTCTTATCAAGAATATCTATTTGTTCCTTTAAATATTCTTGGGTTTCCATTAAAAGATTATCTGCATATTCCACAGCACCTATACGAATTTCTTTTGCATTATTTTGAGATCTAGCCATAATCTCCTCTGCTCTTACTTGAGCTAATTTAGTAATTTCATCATGATCAATTAATTCTTCTAAATGAGTTCTTGCTTCACTCACTATTGTATCTGCTTCTTTTTGAGCTTCAGCTAAAATTCTTTGTTTCTCATCTTTTACCCAACTAGCTTGTTTTATTTCATCTGGTAGTTTTATCCTTATCTCTTTTATGATTTCTAATATTTCATCTTTATCTATCATTACTTTTCCTGAAAAAGGTATGGATGAACTTTCTTCAATAATATCTTCTATCTCCTCAATTAATTGCAATATATCCATAAAACTTATTTACCCCCTTTTAGTTTTTGTTTTAAGGCTTCATTCACCACTTTAGGAACAAGACATGATACATCACCATTGAACGATGCTATTTCTTTTACAATACTAGAGCTAAGATATGCATATTCACTGTTAGACACCATGAATAAAGTCTCAATGTCAGAAAATAATTTTCTATTTGCTAGAGCCATTTGCATTTCATATTCAAAATCCGAAACAGCCCTAAGTCCCCTAACCATTGTTGTAACATTTTTCTCTTTTGCATAATCTATTAATAGCCCTGAAAATGTATCAACTTCTACATTGTCATATTCTTTTACAGTCATTTCTAGCATTTTTATTCTTTCTTCTATAGTAAATAATACATTCTTTGAAGTATTATTTAAAACTGCTACAATAACCTTATCAAACTTATTTGAACATCTTTTGATAATATCTAGATGTCCATTAGTTACAGGATCAAAACTTCCCGGATATATTACTGGCATCTTTTTACCTCCTAAATTATGTTTTTAATATAAAATGTTACTGTTGTATCCCCATAATTTCTTTCATCAACTTTCTTTAAGCAAAATAGAAAATCCTCAAGTACTAATCCCTTTCCATGTTCCACAATAATTAGTGTATCTTCATTTATAATTTGACTTTCACAAATTAACTTCAATGCTTTTTTCTCAAGTTCTTTGTTATATGGTGGATCCATAAAAATATAATCAAAAGTAATATTATTCTTTCCTAATACTTTTACAGCTCTAAAAACATCATTTTTATATACCTCAGACTGACCCTTAAAACTTGTTTTTTCTAAGTTTTCATTAATAGCCTTAATACTTTCTTGAGAATCATCAATAAAATATGATTTTTTAGCACCTCTACTTAAAAATTCTATTCCAATTCCACCAGAACCTGAAAACAAATCTAAAACTACAGATTCCTCATGTATTTTACCTATAATATTAAACAGTGACTCCTTTATTCTGTCTTGAGTAGGCCTTGTATCTAATCCTTTAGGAGCTTTCAATCTAAAACCTTTTCTACTACCTGAGATTACTCTCAAAAGATCACTCCTCTTTTATCTATATTTTAACATATATTTTATAACAATAAAATAAATCTTTAATTTAAAACTATATTATCAATTTTATCTTTAAACATTTTGATTATTTTATATTTTATCAGACTATATTTATCTTTTTGAAGATTTGGATCTTCTTCAAGAATATCATGTGCTTTTACTTGCACCAACTTTAATATATCCATATCTGTAAACAAATTAGCAATTTTTAAGTCTGGAAGTCCATGTTGCTTTGTTCCAAAAAATTCACCTGGGCCTCTAAGCTCTAAATCCTTTTCAGATATTTCAAACCCATCATTAGTTTTTTGCATAATTCTCATTCTTTCTCTTGCTATTTTATTTTTCCCTTCACTTATCAAAATACAATAAGACTTATATTCACCTCTACCAACCCTGCCTCTTAATTGATGAAGTTGAGCTAAGCCAAATCTCTCTGCATTATAAATCACCATAATACTAGCATTTGGTACATTTACACCTACTTCTATAACTGTTGTTGATATGAGTATATCAATATCGCCATTCTTAAATTGCTGCATTATATAGTCTTTTTCTTCACCTTTCATTTTACCATGAAGTAGTCCTAATCTAAACCCCTTAAAAGCCCCATCTTTAAATTTATTATATAATTCCTCAGCTGCCTTCAAATCTAAGGAATCTGACTCTTCAATTAGTGGAGATACTATATATGCTTGTCTACCTTCTCTAATTTGTTTTTTTATAAATTCAGTCACTCTTTTTTCCATCTGTAAGCCAACTGCATATGTACCAATTTCTTTTCTACCTGGAGGTAATTCATCTATAACAGATATATCTAAATCCCCATATAAGATTAGTGCAAGAGTTCTAGGAATAGGAGTAGCTGTCATAACTAATATATCTGGATTTAATCCTTTTTGTGATAAAACGGCTCTTTGCTTAACACCAAATCTATGCTGTTCATCTGTTATAGCTAGACCCAATTTATAAAATTCAACATCTTCCTGTATTACAGCGTGAGTTCCAATAAGTACATCAATTTTTCCATCTTTTAGTCTTTGTAATATTTCTTCCTTTTTCTTACTCGTTAAACTACCAACAAGTAATTCACAATTTACATCATAGTTTTTAAGCATTTCTGAAACTGTTTCATAATGTTGTGTAGCGAGAATTTCAGTTGGAGCCATCATAACTGATTGATAACCTGATTTCCACGCCTTAATCATAGCTAGAACTGCTATAACTGTTTTACCTGAACCAACATCCCCTTGAACTAATCTATTCATTTGTCTTTCACATTCCATGTCCTTTTCAATTTCTTTAATGACCCTTTTTTGTGCTCCTGTTAATTCAAAGGGTAATGATTTAATAAAGTTTTCAACTTCTGAAACCTTTTTAAACATAATTCCTAGATTGTCAGATTTATTCTTATTATTTATTAAAA
Organism: Anaerosalibacter sp. Marseille-P3206; assembly: GCF_900155565.1. NCBI lineage: Bacteria > Bacillati > Bacillota > Tissierellia > Tissierellales > Sporanaerobacteraceae > Anaerosalibacter > Anaerosalibacter sp. Marseille-P3206. The sequence continues at coordinate 67,482 of NZ_FUHM01000002.1, read as the reverse complement.
ATAATCCTAGTTGAAGAATAAGCAGTTCCTCAAAAACTAATCTACTTCTTGCTTGATGAAATTCATCTCCACTTGTTGGAAAATGCATATTTAATATGGCTTCTTTTACAGGCATTAAACAAAATTCTTCAAGAATCTCTTGAGGTAAAACTTCCACAACTTGATTTAAATTATCTTTAAGTGCATTACCAACGATTTTAATCATTTCATTATTACTAAGTTTTTCTGTTAATGGATATATGGGAATAATCCTTCCAATCTTTCCTTTGGAGGAGTTTTCTAATTCATAAACTGGAGTTGTTATTTGAACTTCATTTCCAATTCTTTTTATTTTTCCATTTACAGCTAAGACTTGACCAATCCTAAAACTATCAGCTAAATAATCCTGATTAAACCATACTAAATAGGCCATTCCAGTATCATCTTTCACAGGCAACTTTAAAATGGAAAGATTTCTTCTTGGCCTCAGCACAGTTGGATGATTAATCACTTGAACCTTTAAACTAAGCTTTTCACCTTCTACACAATCTACTATCTTGCTAAATTTTCTCCTATCATCATAACTTCTAGGAAAGAAATATATCAAATCCTCAACTGTAAATATATTTAATCGTCTCAACTTAGTGGCTCTTTTTGGTCCAACCCCTTTAACATATTGAACTGACATAGATAATCTTTCCACTTTAACACCTCAAATAATATATTTCCCCTACCTATATAGGTAGGGGATAAGTTAATCACTCAATTGAAAAAATATAATAGTATAGAGGTTGCCCACCATAGATTACTTCAACATCACAATCTTCTAATTCACTCTCTATTTTTTCTGCTAATTCATTCGCTTCATCTTCAGTAATATCATTTCCGTAAAATATAGTAATGATTTCTGAATCCTCTTCTACAACTTCTCTTATCAGCTCAAGGGATACATCATCTTTATTCTTACCATTTGATATTATTTCTCCTTTACATATTCCTATAATATCATCTTTTTTTATTTTAACTCCATTGATTTCTGTATCTCTAACTGCATAAGTTACTTGACCTGTTTTAACATTTTGTACTGCAAATTCCATAGCTTTTAGATTTTCATCTAAATCCTTTTCATAATCAAAAGCTAAGAGAGCACTTACTCCTTCTGCTATAGTCTTAGTTGGAAAAACCTTTATGTTTCTATCACTAATTTTCATAGCTTGTTCAGCTGCCAAAACTATATTTCCATTATTGGGTAGTATAATGATATTCTCACCATCTACTTTTTCTACACCTTTTAAAATATCTTCTGTACTTGGATTCATTGTTTGCCCACCAGGAATAACATAATCTACTTTTAAATCTTTAAATACATCTGAAATGCCATCACCCATAGCAACAGTAATGAAACTATACTTTTTAGGCTCTTTTTTTATATTATTTGATTTTGAGACTTTATTTTCATATACTTGATCTTCATTTTCTATAAGAAGATTTCTATGTTGAACCCTCATATTGTCTATTTTTATATCATTTAATTCACCAATAGCCAATCCTTTTTCCAGAACTAAACCTGGATTATTTGTATGAATATGAACTTTAATCATATTCTCTCCACCAACTGCTAATAGAGAATCACCAAAAAGTGATAGTTCTTTTCTAAACTCTTCCACATCTTTGTTTGTCTTCTTAACAATGAACTCAGTACAATATCCATATTTAATATCTCCCGTTGATACATCATGATCAAAATGAACTTCATCTTTCTTAGCAGAAATAGGTTCATATTTTATTTCTCCATGAGAAATCAAGGCTTTAAAGGAACCTTCCAATATAACCATTAAGCCTTTTCCACCTGCATCCACAACTCCTGCCTCTTTAAGTACAGGAAGCATTTCCGGGGTTTTGCTAAGTACATAATTTCCATGTTCTATTACCTTATTCATGAATATAACTACATCTTTTTCTTTTTTTGATATCTCTATTGCTTTTTCTGCACAGCCCCTAGCCACTGTAAGTATTGTTCCCTCTGTTGGCTTCATTACAGCTTTATAAGCAGTTTCAGAAGCTAAATTAAAAGCTTCGGCTAGAGCTGTTGTATCTACACTTTTTCTATCTTTTAATCCATTTGCAAATCCTCTATATAATTGAGATAAAATAACTCCAGAGTTTCCTCTAGCTCCCATTAACGAACCATTACTAGCTGCTAGAGCTACTTTTTCAGCACTACATTCATCAAGATTCAATATTTCTTTTATTGCTGATTGAACAGTTAGGGACATATTGGTTCCTGTATCTCCATCAGGTACAGGGAATACGTTTAATGCATTAACCTCTTCTTTATTTGCTTCAAGATAGTTTGCTGCACCAATAAAAGCCCTTTTCAGCGTTGCACCGTCTATATACTCTATTCTCAAAGTTTGTACCTCCTTATATTACTTTTGAACATTAATTCCTTGTACTAGTACGTTTATTTTACTTACATTAAGTCCTGTATAATTTTCTAAATTATATTTAACTTTCTCGATTATATTTGCTGCAACTACTGTAATCCTTACTCCATATTGGAGTATAACATGCAAATCAACAGTTATCTCATTATCTTGTGTATATACTTTTACGCCTTTGGATAAGTTTTCCCATTTTACTAATTCAAAAAAACCTTCTGTAGCATTTTTACTTGCCATTCCAACGATACCATAGCATTCCATGGCTGACAATCCTGCAATTGTTGCTAATACACTATCATCTATGCTAACTGTTCCGTAGTCATTTTTAAATTTACTTCCCATTACCAAAACCTCCTCAAAAATATTTGTAACTATATTTTACCTTATTACAAAAAATAGTTCAACTATTCCTAGTTTAACTTTTATATTTAAATCATGTATTGCAATTATATGCACTCGTGTGTTAGAATATATGTTGTTATTATGTAATGATGTATATACTATGTAATAGTATGTAATAGTATGTCATATAGTCAGTTAAGGAGGTGTTGTAAATGGCTAAGTTTTGTGAGGTATGTGGAAAAGGTAAAACTTACGGAAATAAAGTAACTTTCTCAAATAAGAAAAATAATAGATCTTGGGCTCCAAATGTTAGAAGAGTTAAAGTTGTTATGGATGGATCTCCTAAGAGAATCTACGTTTGTACAAGATGCCTCAGATCTGGAAATGTAACTAGAGCATTATAAAAAATTTCAATAAAAATTTGGCTTCCCATATTACACTGGAAGCCTTTTTTCTTGCTCTTTTATCTACATTTATATAGAAATATGCCTAAAGACAAAATAGCTACACCAAATAAAAACAACCAGAAATTTAAAGGTAGTACTTTTAGGATTAAAATTAACCCAATTATTATTAATATAATCCCAAATATATTTTTTTTAGTGCATCTATTATAATGCCTATAACCATGTCTTTTGAAAAACTTTTTCCTTTTCATGCACATCACCTCAAAAGTAGCTTTTATACATAGTATTCAAAAAAAATCAATAGTTGCAAAAACAAAAGAAAAAGCCTTAAACTAGGCTTTTAATCTTTTGAGATGATTACTAAACATGTTCCATTTTCTACTTTTATATAACCATTCTCTTCTACAACTCTATTACTAATACCTAGAGTAGATGAAAAACCAAACTCTACCCTGTCTGTTTCATATTCAAAACCTGTCAATGTGACTTTTGCTCCGTTAGAAGTAATAGGTATTATAGATACGAAGGTTCCCTCTTCTCTAGATACACATAATTCACTATCAGTAATATAAACTCTATTATTTTCATCAATAATAACACCTTTAATTCCTCTTTTTAGTAATTTGTCTAGTATAAGAATATTGCCTAATGTATGATCAATTCTTGAACCTGTTACTCCCATAAAAATAATTTCCTTAAATCCTTTTTCTATTAAGTACTCTGTAGCTAACTCTGTATCTGTAGCATCTTTTTTAGGATTATATCTCTCGATATTAATATTATTACTTTCAATTTTCTCTAGAGTATTACTACTAATAGAATCTAAATCACCTACTACTAAATCTGGCATAACATTGATTGCTGCAATATGGTTTGTACCACCATCTGCACATACAATAAAATCTACATCTTTAATTACAGACTTTAAAATATTTAAATCACTAATTTCACCATTAGATACTATAAGACCTTTCATTTTAATCCTTTCAATTCAATTATTTTTGTATTTTACTTATAGGTTTCCAAATTAGTACAAGTATTATTGAAGATATAATAAATTCTGGTAATAAATATCCTCCATTATAAAGTGCAGAATAAACCCAAGGATTTTGGTCTCCAGCATATTCTGCAAAGAATATAACCCCTGAAAGTAAATGTGAAATCAATCTTCCACTTATAGCTAATAATACCCCTAAAACTATCATAAAATATTTATTATTACTTAATTGTTCATCATCCATTTTTGCAATACCAGCTAGTCCTAAACATCCAAAAGCAATTGGATAGTCCAATAAGAATTGTATAGGATGATATATATATGGTTCAATTGCAAATTGCAATAACCCATATACACAACCAACTAATAATCCTGGTCCCAGTCCCCATCTCATAGCAAATATCATTATTGGAATCATACTACCAGCGGTAACTGAACCCCCTTGTGGAGCCTTATAAATTTTAATAAAGCTCAAAAGTGTTGCTAACGCAATCATTATTCCTCCTTCTGCTAACATCTTAACATTCCATTTCTTCGACATATTAAATCCCCCTTATTTAATAAAATAAAACCCATCACCTGAAAAGGCAATGGGTTTGTTTCACAAACTAACAAATCACTTTCCTACGCTAGTATTACCTAGTTCAGGTAAAAGGGTCGGAACCATAGTTCCCTCTCAGCTATAAGAGCTCCCCTAGTGTTAATATTGAGTTCTAACTTCATTGTATCACAAAAAACATTGAAAATATATTAAAGATTCTTAAACATTCTTGTTTTCTCAATTACATCTCTTCCTCCAAATATAGCCGAACCTGCAACCAATATATCTACTCCCCAACTAATTATTTCTTTTGCATTATCAAGCTTTACTCCTCCATCTACTTCAATTTCAACATTTAAGCCATTATTATCAATCATTTTCCTAAGGGTTTTTATTTTTCTCTCCATTGCAGGAATAAATGATTGTCCACCAAATCCTGGATTTACAGTCATAATTAAAACCATATCTATATCTTCTAAAACATATTCTATACTTTCTAGTGGAGTTGAAGGATTTAATGCAACACCAACTTTTTTTCCACAACTCTTTATAGCTTGTATAGTTCTATGTAAATGAATAGTAGCTTCTTGATGTACAGTAATGATATCAGCTCCAGCTTTTGCAAAATCTTCAATATATCTTTCTGGTCTATCAATCATTAAATGAACATCAAAAGGCAAATCAGTAGTGCCTCTAATTTTTTTAATAACTGGTGGACCAAAAGTTATATTTGGAACAAAAATTCCATCCATTACATCTAAATGTACATAATCTGCTCCACCACTTTCAATTTTCTCAATCTCTTCACTCAGTCTACTGAAATCTGATGATAATACAGATGGTGAGATTTTAGTCATTTTAGTACCTCCTATTACTTTTTATTTCATTGATAAAGCTTAGGTAATTTTCATATCTGGTCTTTCCTATTTCTCCAGATTCGACTTTTTCTCTTACTTGACAACCTGGTTCACTTATATGCAAGCAACTGGAGAATTTACATTGAGTACTGTATTCTTCGATTTCTTTAAAATAATACTTTAAATCTTCTTCCTTTTCTATAAAATCTAAGTTCAATGAACTAAAGCCAGGGGTATCTAAAACATATCCACCAAATTCTAATTCTAATAATTCTGTATGTCTTGTCGTATGTTTACCTCTTTTCGTTTTGTTGCTAATTTCGCCTGTCTTTAGTTCTAATTTTTTTTGAATTTTATTTAAAAGTGATGACTTACCAACTCCAGATGGTCCTGCAAATACAGTGACATTATCTTTTAGGACCTCTTTTAACTCATCAATTCCTTCATCTGTCATTGAACTTGTTAATATAACCTTATACCTTGCTTTTTCATATGTTTTACAAATACTATCAATTGTATTTGTATCAACTAAATCAACTTTATTTATGACAATAACTATATTTATACCTACTCCTTCAGCTAACACCAAAAATCTGTCTAACAACCAAAGATTAGGGTCTGGATTCTTGATACTAGCAACTATAACCGCCTGTGAAACATTGGCTACAGGTGGCCTCTTAAGTTGTGTTTTTCTTTCAAATATTTCCTCTACATAACCTGTTTTGTTGCTATCAGATTCTCTAATTAAAACTCTATCCCCAACTAGAGGAGTAATATTTTTTTCCCTAAACGCACCTCTTGCTCTACATTCATATACTCCTCTATCTGTTTTTACATAATAGAAGCCACCAACACCTTTAGTTATAACTCCCTCTAGCATACAAGACCTCCCTAATTTTAATCAGGTAAAGTAACCTGATATACATCATCAAAGTATATATCGAATTTAGCATTAGGTTTTCCTTCTAAATTAACCACTATACTTCCTTCACTAACATCATGGACACTATTATATTTCAATTCACTAACCCCATCTTGGGTTCTGTATATTTTCACTTCAGTTTGATTTCTATCTTGAGGCAATGTTATTTTAATAGATCTTACTACTTCTTCATTACCTGTACCATTATTACCTTCATTTTTCTTTTCAGGGCCTTTGCTTACAGAAATATCTATCGCAGTATTAATTTCAATTTCATTACCACTTTCAATACTCTGCCAAATTACCTCACCTTTCGGAACATCATCACTATATTCAGGTAAAACTTCTCCAACTTTCAATTGGTTAGCTATTAATGCTCTTTTAGCCTCATTTTCCTTTAATCCTGTTATTTTAGGCATAATTACAGTTTTAGTTTCAGGTCCCTTACTTACAATTAAGCTTACCTTACTTCCTTCAGGCACTTCCATATATGGGTCTGGATCCTGACTGATAACAATATTTATAGGTATAGTATCGCTATATTCATATCTTACTTCCCCTTCAGATAATCCAGTTTTATCTAATAATTCATCTACTTCCGTAATATCCCTATTTTCTAATTTAGGAACTTTAGCAAGCTTACTACCTAAACTTACATCTACTTCAATTGGATAATTTTTCTTGACCTTTGTGCCAGGTTCAACACTTTGAGCTACAACTTGGCCTTCCTGAAATTCAGAATTATTCACTTTTTCTCTAACTGCAAATTTCAAACCCAAACTCTCAATCTCTTCTTTAGCCACTTCTTCTTGTAATCCAATAAGCTTAGGAACTTCTACTTCACTAGATCCAAATAGTCCTTTAAATTTAAAAGAACCTATAAACAAACCTGTAGCAACAAGAAAGGATAAAAGTATTCCCCAGAAAACTGCCTTTTTACTACTATCATTACTATTCTTCTTTTTTTGTTTTACTTTTCTTTTTGTTTCCATATCATTAGTTTCTCCTTCACCACCAACTACTGGTATAATCCTAGTAGCTGAATCAAGTTCATTAGTATCTTCAATAAAATCTATTTCTCCATTAGAATACTTAATTTTTCTCAAATCTCTTAACAATTCTCCAGCATTTTTATATCTTTCAATTTGATTCTTTTTTACACATTTCATTATGATATATTCTATATTTTCAGGTACAGAAGCATCAATTGTTCTAGGAGGAATGATTTCTTCCTCAACATGTTTTAGTGCAATTGATATAGGACTTTCACCTTCAAATGGAACTTTTCCTGTAATCATTTCATACATAACTATCCCTAATGAATATATGTCTGACTTCTCATCTGTAAATCTACCTCTAGCTTGTTCAGGTGAAAAATAATGAACTGAACCTATTACATTTGAAGTATTTGTCATTGTAGTAGATGTAGCAGCTCTCGCAATACCAAAATCAGTTACCTTAACTCTTTTATCTTCTGTAACCATTATATTATGTGGTTTTATATCCCTATGAACAATATGATTATTATGAGCATGTTGTAATGCCTCTGCTATTTGTATGGAATAATTAATAGTTTCTTCCGGTGTTAATTTACCTTTTTCCTTAATAATTTCCTTTAATGTTTTTCCTTTTATATATTCCATAACAATATAGTAAGTATTACCTTCTGAACCAACATCATAAATACTTACAATGTTTGGATGAGATAAACTTGCAGCTGCTTGTGATTCATGTCTGAATTTTTTAATAAATTCTTCATCATTAGTAAATTCATCTCTTAACACTTTTATGGCAACATATCTATTAAGTAACTGACATCTAGCTTTATAAACTAAAGCCATTCCTCCGCCACCTATTTTTTCAAGTATTTCATACCTACCGCCTAAAATTTTTCCAATCATCTAACCACCCCATTTCATACAATTTTAACAGCTATTGCTGTTATATTGTCTAGTCCACCTAATTCATTGGCTCTCTTTACTAAACCTTCACATGCTTTTTGCATATCATCATTATCTTTAATTATGTTTTTAATTTCTAAATCATCAATCATATTAGTCAATCCATCAGTGCACAATAAGATTATATCACCTTTTTTCACTTCATCAATGACAATATCTGTATCAATACTCTTACTAGTCCCAACAGCTCTGGTAATAATATTCTTTTGAGGATGATATTGTGCTTCTTCGGCACTAATACTACCATTCTTTACTAGTTCTGCAACAAGAGAATGATCTTCAGTTATTTGATAAATTTTATTATCCTGAATAATATATACTCTACTATCACCAATATGGCCTACCAACAGTTTTTTACCTAGAATATAAGCCATTGTCAAAGTAGTACCCATTCCATTAAATTCTAAATTAGCAAGAGACTTTTTATATATTTTTTCATTAGCTTCATCAATAGCTTGTTTAATAGTATTTATAATTGTTTTCTCATCTTTTGATACATTTACTTTGTTTGAATTAAATACTTCAACAATTATCTCAACAGCCATTTTACTTGCTACTTCTCCTGCCTTATGTCCTCCCATTCCATCAGCAACAATGAACAAAGGCAAATCTAGTGTCTTGGAAGAATAATAATAATCTTGATTGTTTTCTCTTAATCTACCTCTATCTGTGCATACTCCTATTTGCATGCCATCACCTCGCTATTTTGTAACGTGATCAACTTCTCTTACTTATATAATCTCTTCTAAGTTGACCACATGCAGCATTAATATCTGAGCCCATTTCTTTTCTTATTGTTGCATTTATTCCTCTTTTTTCTAATTCAATTTTAAAATTTGTTACCACTTCTGTATCTGCTTTGTTTTCTTTATATTCTCTTATAGGATTTAGAGGAATCAAATTAATATGACAATTAAGCCCTTTTAATATTCTACTTAATTCTTCTAAATCCTCTTTTCTATCGTTTTTATTCTTAATTAATGTATATTCAAATGTTATTCTTCTATTTGTTTTTTCAAAATAATAATGGCAAGCTTTTATTATTTCATCTATTGAATATACTTTGCCAATAGGCATCATCTTCTTTCTATCTTCATCAAAAGGAGAATGAAGGGATATAGACAAAGTTATTGGCAATTCTTCTTCTGCTAATTTATATATCTTAGGCACTATACCACAAGTAGATAATGTGATATTCCTAAAACTAAAATTTTGTCCTTTTTCATTATGTAATAAATAAAGAAACTTTAATACATTTTCATAGTTATCTAGCGGCTCACCACTTCCCATCAAAACTAAATTTGATAACTTGATATCAAGATTCCTTTGAATACCGTAAACTTGGCCCAATATCTCTCCTGGTGTCAAACTTCTAACAAGACCTTCCTTAGTGGATGCACAAAATGCACATCCCATTCTACAACCAACTTGCGTTGAAATACAAGCTGTAGTACCATAATTGTATTCCATAACTACACTTTCAATTATATTACCATCTTCTAATAAAAATAAGTATTTTTTTGTATTATCTACTTTTGAGTCATATCTCTCTACAATATCTAGATTACTTATATAGTAGTTTTTTTCTAGCTTGTCCCTTAAAGTTTTCGACAATACAGTTATATCAGATATTTTAGTTATCATGTTGCCATGAATAAAACTAAATGTTTGAACCCCTCTATATTCTTTTTCACCTATATTTTTAAATAATCCCTTTAATTCATCTATGGATAAGGATTTTAAATCTATCTTTTCCAATCAATCACTCCTAGCTTTTTCTAATACTATATTATACCATAAGGTATAACAGATTATCTATTTTTCTTAGTAAGTTTAGCAATGAAAAAACCATCCATTTGGTGGATATGAGGGTATAATTCAATATAACCATCTTTTGAAGTATTCATTGAATAGTTTGAACTAAGTAAGTGGTCAAATCCACAGAATTCAAAATTTTTATTTTCCTTCACAAAACCAGTTATTAAGTTTATATTTTCATCTTTCTCTATAGTACATGTACTATATACTAAAACTCCACCAGGTTTTAAATATCTACTACCATTTTTTAAAATAGTCTTTTGAATTTCAGTTATGCTTTTTATATCTTTTTCAACACGATTCCATTTTATCTCTGGCCTTCTTCTTATCATACCTAAACCAGTACATGGCGCATCAATTAATACATAATCTGCACTCTCAACTAAATTCTCATCAAATACAGTAGCATCAAATACTTCAGTTTTTATAATAGTACTACCTAATCTCTCATAATTTTCTTTGACTAGTTTTAGTTTATGTTCATAAATATCCCTTGCCAATATTCTACCATCATTATTCATTTTTTCTGAGATATGAGTAGTTTTACCTCCTGGGGCACTACATAGATCAATAACAAAGCTTCCCTTACTAGGATTCATAATTTGTGCAACTAGCATACTACTCTGATCTTGTATAGTAAATAACCCCTCTAAATACTCTTTCATATCAGTAATTCTATAAGGATTGTCAACTATAAGACCATCAAGAGAGTATTTTGTTTCACTTACTACAAAACCATTAGATTCAAGTATACTCTTTAATTCAACTCTAGTTGTTTTAGTAGTATTCACTCTTATATTTAATTTTGGTTTGTTATTGTTTTCTATACATAGTTTTTCAGTAAATTCCTCTCCATATTCTCCTATCCATCTTTTAACTAACCATTTAGGATGTGAGTACTTAATAGATAAGTAATCAATTTTATTTTTTTCATCTATATCTATTATACTTTCTTTTTTTCTAGAGATATTTCTAAGTATTCCATTTACAAATTTCACCGAACCAGGATTGGAATGCTTCCTTGCCAATTTCACAGACTCATTAACTGCTGCTCTATCTGGTATCTTTTCCATAAATCTTATTTGATATATCCCTATCCTTAATATTTCCAATATTACTGGTTCCATTTTATTTAATTTTATTTTAGAAAACTTTCCTATTATATAATCTAAATATAATCTATTTTCTAATACACCATAAACTATTTCTCTAACTAAGCTTTCATCAAGCTTTCCCAACTCACCTTTTAAATTTCTCTTTATAGCTATATTTGAATAAGCTCCATCTTGATTTACTTCCATCAATATCTTAAGAGCCGTATCTCTTGCTCCAATACTCATAGTATCACCTCAAATATTATTATATACAAAAAAACAAAAAATAAGAGGTGAAATCACCTCTTTAGTCTCTTCTTCTATTAGAAGATAATATCAATCTTATAAGCTGACCAATAGCAACTAATGTCGCTGCAACATATGTCAGTGCAGCTGCCTTTAATACTTCTTTTGCAGGTCCCATTTCATTAGAACTTATAAATCCCGATTCTAATTGCACTAATGCTCTTCTACTTGCATTAAATTCTACAGGTAAAGTTACTACTTGAAACAATACTACAGCAAGATATAATATTATACCTGCATTTACCAATGTAGAACTACTCATTAAAAATCCTAGAAGTATCAAAACCCAAACAAAACGTGCTCCAATATTTGCTACAGGTGCAATATTGTTTCTTACAATCAGTGGAAAATAGCCTTCACCATGCTGTATAGCATGACCTGTTTCATGAGCTGCAACACTTAACGCTGCAATAGAAGTACCATTATATACATTCGATGATAGTCTTATAACATTTGTTCTAGGATCATAATGATCTGTAAGTTGGCCATCAATAGGTTCTACTCTCACATTATAAAGCCCATTTCTATCTAAAATCATTCTAGCAACTTCTCTTCCAGTATAACCAGAATAACTGGGTACCCTAAGATATTTACTAAATGCACTATTTACTTTTGCTTGAGCATATAGTGATAAAAGTATCGCTGGAAGGAGAATAATCATTCCTGGATCATAATAGTAACCATACATACGATCCCTCCTATTCTAAAACTATTCCTACTTCTAAATTATTACCCTTGATGAACTCACTAACTAGCATTTTTCTTTTTCCTGGGAATTGTAATTCTTCAATTACAACACATGAATCTTTTGTATTAACAAATACACCTTCTTCAGTTACCTTTACAATTTGCCCATTTACACCATCTTTAAACTTATCGGTAACCCTAGCCTTATGAATTTTTATATTTAAATCATTATAAAAAGTATATGCAAAAGGCCATGGCTTTAATCCACGAATAAAATTTACAATCTCTTCACCTGACTTACTCCAATCAATCCTTCCCATCTTCTTGTAAATCATAGGGGCATAATTTGCCTTTGAGTGATCTTGCTCTACAGGGTTAATATACCCTTCTTTTACTCCTTTTAAAGCTTTAACTATTAGATTTCCTCCCAAGTTTGATAATTTATCATGAATAGTTATTGAATCGTCTTCTTCTGTTATTGGTATGCTCTCTTTAAGCAATATATCTCCTGTATCCAATCCTTTACCCATCTTCATAATTGTTATACCAGTTTCACTTTCACCATTTATTATAACCCAGTTTATAGGTGCAGCACCTCTATATCTTGGTAAAAGAGATGCATGAATATTGATACAACCATATTTAGGTATAGAAAGTATTTCCTCTTTAAGAATTTGTCCATAAGCAGCCACTACTATAAAATCAGGTTGTATATCCCTTATCTTTTTAATACTTTCCTCACTATTTATGTCTTTTGGCTGAAAAACTTCTAAACCTAATTCTAAAGCCTTTTCTTTCACAGGTGTTGGTAATAACTTTTTACCTCTACCTTTTGGTTTATCCTCCTGAGAAACAACAAGTGGTATATTGTTATTTTCTTCAAATAGTTTTTGCAATGGGAAAACTGCAAAATCAGGCGTACCCATATAAATAATCTTCATATGCACACTCCTACTCTTCTTCTATAGTTTTATCTATAAAAAGTATTCCATTCAAATGATCAATCTCATGACACATAGCCCTTGCTAAAAGACCAGTTCCTTCTAGTTCTTTTTCATTTCCATCTAAATCTAAATACTTAATCTTTACTTTCTCAGGTCTTTCTACTTTTCCAGAAACACCAGGAACGCTTAAACACCCTTCATAGTCTATGCTTGCCCCATTAGTTTCTATTATCTCTGGGTTAATAAGCTTTAAAAGTCCATCTCCAACATCTATAACTACAACTCTTCTTAAAACTCCAACTTGTGGTGCAGCTAAACCAACACCTTCGCTTTCATACATAGTTTCTGCCATATCATCCAATAATGTTATTATTCTATCATTTATATCAGTTATTTCCCTAGATTTTTTTCTTAAAATAGGGTCTTCTGAATACCTAAGTTGTCTGATTGCCATATTTCATTCCCCCTACAATATTGAATTTGGATTAATATCTATACTATATTTTAAATTACTAAATTGTTTCTTTTGACTATTATTAATACATACCCACTTAACCACTTCTTTTAACATATCCATGTTTTTATTATCTGCTTTAATAATAACTTGCCATCTATAATTATTATTAAGTTTCTCTAAAGGAGCTGGATTAGGTCCAAATATATCATATATCAACTTACTTTTATCTACTTTTTTTAACTCCTTCAAAATACTATTATATATATCTTTCGAATATAATTCCACTTTTTTTTCTTCAGTACCATATGTAATTATAGTAATGATACTCTTAAAAGGAGGATAATCAAATTCTTTTCTTATTTTAATCTCTCTATTATAAAACTCAATATAATCATAATCCTTGGCAAGGTCAATACTAAAATGGTTTGGATTATATGTTTGTACAATCACTTTTCCCTCAAAATCTCCTCTACCAGCTCTTCCTGCTACCTGTGTCAGTAGCTGATAAGTTCTTTCTGAGGATCTAAAATCAGGTAAATTTAAGCTTGTATCAGCAGCTATAATACCAACCAAAGTTACAAATGGAAAATCTAAACCCTTTGTTATCATTTGTGTGCCAATTAGGATATCAATTTCTCCTTTTTTCATACTATTAAATATTTTTAAATGGCTATTCTTTTTACTTGTAGTATCTAAATCCATTCTAGCCACTTTAGCTTGTGGAAAATATTTTTTTATTTCTTCTTCTATTTTTTGCGTCCCAATGCCAAAATATTTTATATATTTACTTTTACAATCTGGACATATTGTTGGAGCTTTTATTGATAACCCACAATAGTGACATTTAAGTCTGTTTTCTTTTAAGTGATAAGTCATAGTTACATCACAATTTTTACACTTTACAACATAACCACATTTCCTACAAGATACAAAAGTTGAATACCCTCTTCTATTTAAAAACAACATAGTTTGCTTTTTGTTTTTTAGGTTCTTTCCTATTGCATTAAATAACTCATTACTAAATATTGATTTATTACCTTTATCTAATTCTTCCCTCATATCTATTATACTCATTTCAGGTAAAGCTTTATTATTTACTCTTTCAGCTAAGGTAATCAAACCAATTTCACCATTTACAGCTCTATAATAGGTTTCAATCGAGGGAGTAGCCGTTCCCATCACCAATGTAGCGCCTTCAATTTTACATCTTCTATCTGCAACTTGAATCACATCATATTTAGGATTCATACTAGACTTATAGCTATTTTCATGTTCTTCATCTATTACTATCAATCCCAAATTTTTAAAAGGAGCAAAAATTGCAGATCTTGCACCAACTACTATTTGTACCTTTCCTTCCCTTATCCTTCTCCACTCATCAAATCTTTCACCATAAGAAAGTCTACTATGGAGTACTGCTACATTTCCTCCAAATCTTCCAACGAACCTTTCTACCGTTTGTGGTGTAAGAGATATTTCAGGAACTAATACTATTACATCTTTTCCATTTTTCAAGTATTCCTCTATTAGCTGTAGATAAATTTCCGTCTTTCCACTACCTGTAACTCCATGAATTAAAAATGTATCATATTTTTTATTCTTTATATCAGTTAATATAGTATCTAAACATTGCTTTTGTAAAACAGTCAAATGATGTTTGTCATATTTTAAAATTTGACTAGGTATAGGATCTCTCAGCACCTCTTTTTCAACAATAGTTAGCTTTCCCTTTTTCTGTAGTGCTTTTACCACTCCTGAAGATGTATTAGTAGCTTTTAAAAGGTTCTTCATAGAAATTTCTTTTACTTCATAAAGGTACTTAAGTATTTCTTTTTGCTTTATTGCCCTATTATCTAAATCTGACAACAATTCTTCAATTTTAATTTTTCTATTATTTAAATACACATACTTCTCATATTTTTTATTTATCTTTGTCTCTACTTCTAAAGTTGTTTCAACAAATCCTTTTTCTTCTAATTGCCTAATAGTTTTAAAGAGTCTTCCACTATTTATATTACTCTTCAACTCTTCATAACTCACTCTTTCTCTTTTCATAAGTAAATGCATAATATCAACTTCTAATGAAGATAAATCACTATTTTTATCTGTTGTATATTTATTGCCAATATATATATAAGTATTTAATCTTTTAAAATCACCTGGCGGCATAGCTACACGAAGTGCATCCATGTAAGATGATAGATAGTAATTCCTCATCCATAAACATAATTCTATCATTTCTTTTGATACTATAGGTTTATCATCTAATACTTCCTCTATATATTTTAGCCTATTAATATCTACATTATCATATTCTATTTTTATAACAATACCTTTTATCATCCTATTTCCCAAACCAAATGGTACTATTACCCTCATGCCTTCCCTTATATCATCTTCCATTTCTTTTCTAATAAGATAAGTATAAGGTTTGTCTGTATTTGAAGCTTTGTTATCTATGATGACTTTGGCAGTAAGTAAATTCATACTATCAATCCTCTTCATATTAAAAATTAAAAGCTAGAAGTTAATTAATCTAGCTTTTAATTTAACAATTTTGCTACTTTATCTAAAATAACATTTGCTAATTCTTTTTTACTCATAAGTGGATATTCCATAATGTCACCACTTTTATCTATAATACTTGCTATATTGGTATCAGTTTTAAATCCAGCACCTTCTCTAGATACATCATTTACCACTATAAAGTCAAAGTTCTTTCTCTTTAACTTTCCCTTAGCATGTTCTATGATATTATCTGTTTCAGCTGCAAATCCAACTAAAATCTTTTCAGCCTTTTTCTTACCAAAATACATAGCTATATCTGGATTTTTAACAAATTTTAATTCTAATGTATCCTCATCTTTTTTTATCTTTGATTTACTAACAACTAGAGGTCTATAATCAAGAGGTGCTGCAGACTTAATCAGTACATGACAATCATCAAATTCCTCTTCTACAGCATTTAACATCTCCATAGTAGTATTAACTCTTATGGCTTTTATACCACTTGGAATATTAAGATTTGTTGGTCCTGTAACTAAAACTACTTCTGCACCTCTATTTCTAGCTTCTTCTGCTAGTGAGTAGCCCATCTTTCCACTTGAGAAATTTGTCATATACCTGACAGGATCTAGTGGTTCCATAGTTGGACCAGCAGTAACTATAATCTTTTTGCCTTTCAAATCATCTTTAACCAATCTGCTTTCAATATATTTAACAATATCTATAGGTTCAGCCATTTTCCCTGTTCCATAATCTCCACAAGCCAAACGACCTTCACTAGGATTAATAAATTCATAATTCAAGTTCTTTAATTTATTGATATTTTCAACCACAATAGGATTTAAATACATGTTTGTATTCATAGCAGGTGCAAAAACAACTTTTGCATTAGTAGCCATTATTACTGTTGTAAGCATATCATCTGCAATTCCATTAGCTACTTTACCAATAATATTAGCAGTTGCAGGTGCAATCAATACTATATCAGAACTTTGAGCTAATGAAATATGTTCAACTTCCCAAGTCTTTGGTTCAGAAAACATATCTACATAAACAAAGTTTTGGGAAAGTGTTTGAAATGTCAAAGGTGCAACAAATTCAGTTGCAGCTTTAGTCATTATAACTTTAACATTTGCATTTAATTTTTTAAGCTTACTTACCACATCAGCAACTTTATATGCTGCTATTCCACCTGTTACACCTACTAGTACATTTTTGCCGTCTAACATTTTATCACCTACTTTAATCCTTTTATCTCAGGTCTTCTATATGAAATTTTGTCTTCTAATATTTCCGCAATTGCTATACTAACAGGTTTAGTTGAATCAGTATCTATATAAGGTTTAGAACCATCTACTATTTGTCTCGCTCTTTTAGAAGTAAGCATAACTAAAGTATACCTACTGTCTGCTTTTTTTGTTATTTCTCCAATAGAAGGATGTAACATCCCAAATACCTCCTTATAATATATTATTAATATTTTTTATTTGTCTTTCTGTCTTGCATTTTTCTGCTTGAATGATAGATTCTACTTTATTTACCGCTTTTATTACTTCATCATTAACTACAACATAATCATACTCATTTATATATTCTAATTCTTTGTTGGCATTATTTAATCTTATCTCGATATTTTCTAAGCTTTCAGTACCCCTCTTTATAATTCTGTTTTTTAGTTCTTCCATAGAAGGTGGAAGAATAAAAATAAATATTGCTTTTGGATATATTTCTTTTATCTGCATTGCTCCTTGTACATCAATTTCTAGAAGTACATCATTTCCTTTTTCTATTTTATCAAAAACAAAACTTTTTGGAGTACCATAATAATTTGTATGTACATGTGCATATTCCAAAAATTCATTATTTTTAATCATTGATTCAAACTTTTCTTCATTTATAAAAAAATAATCTACACCATCAATTTCCCCTTCTCGAGCTTCTCTAGTTGTTGCAGAAATTGATATATTAATTTTTCCATTTCTCTTAAGAAGTTCTTTATATATAGTACCTTTTCCACAGCCAGAAGGTCCTGAAACCACTAATAATAAGCCTTCTTCCATGTCTATTCCTCCTTTTTGTTTCCTTCAATATCTATTGTATCTTTGTTATTCAATCTATGAGCAACAGTCTCTGGTTGTACAGCTGAGAGTATAATATGATCACTATCTGTAATGATAACAGCTCTTGTTCTTCGTCCATAAGTTGCATCGATTAGCATTCCCCTATCTCTAGCTTCTTGAATCATTCTCTTAATAGGAGCTGACTCAGGACTTACAATAGCAATTATCCTATTTGCTGAAACTATATTGCCAAATCCAATATTAATAAGCTTAATATTCATATCTTAACCTCCTTTATTCTATGTTTTGAATTTGCTCCCTAATCTTCTCAAGTTCACTCTTTATTTCTACAACAGTATTTCCAATTTCAATATCACTAGATTTAGAACCAATAGTATTTACTTCTCTATTTAACTCTTGAATAAGAAAATCAAGTTTCCTACCCACTGATTCCTCGCTATCTAAGCAATCATTAAGTTGTTTAATATGACTATTAAACCTAACTATTTCTTCAGTTATATTACTTCTATCAGCATAAAATACAACTTCGTTTTCAAGTTTGCAATCATCTAGTTTATACTCTTCAAGAAGAAGTTCTTCAACTCTTTCTTTTAGTTTTATTCTATATTCTTCAACAACTAAAGGTGCTCTCTCCTTTATTATATCTATCAATTCTTTTATTTTTACAGTTCTATGCCTAATATCCTTTACAAGCTCTTCGCCTTCTCTTATTCTCATTTCAACTACATTGTTAAGAGCTTCATTCAAAGCTGTTTGAAGACATAACCAAATCTCATTTTCATCATCTTCTGTTCTATCTGCTTTTATAATATCCGGCATCTTTATTAAGTGTTCTAATGTGATTTTTTCATCTAATTCTAATTCATTAACTATACTCTCAAAAGCTATCTTATATGACTTTGCTAATGAAGTATTTACTTTAACTTCCGTATTTCCATCATCAATATACTCTAAAGCAATATATACTTCAACTCTACCTCTATTTATATATTCCTTTATTAATTTTTTTGTATTTTCTTCAACATAGCTTATATACTTAGGTAATTTAATTATAATATCATTGTATCTATGATTTAAAGTTTTTATCTCAACTGTAAATGTATGTACTCCATCACTATACTCTCCCCTGCCAAAACCCGTCATACTCTTTATCATATTCCTCACCCTTTCATATGTTTTAATGAACATCAACAAAAGCTAATTATTTGTGTAATTAAATATAAATTATAGTGCTATTACTTTAATTAATCCATAGACTATTACAAAAGTTTAATATCTTCTTCTTGTTGTATAAACTATTTATTTATTGATAATTAAATGCTATACTTAACATAATAAGAGAATTGGAGGAGTTTAAATGTCTTTTGATGGAATCGTAACAAGAAATATAGCTTATGAACTAAAATGTATACTAAGTGAAAGTAAAGTAGATAAAATTTATCAGCAAGAAAAAGATGAGATTTTGATTCATCTTCGCAAACTAGGTAAAAACTATAAGCTATTAATTTCTGCAAGTAGTAATAACCCTAGAATATATCTAACAGAATACTCAAAACAAAATCCCTCTTCTCCACCTATGTTTTGTATGCTAATGAGAAAACATTTGATAGGTGGTGTAATTACTGATATATATCAATATGAATTAGATAGAATTATAAGTATAGATATAAAATCAATGGATGAAATGGGAGAATTGAGTACTAAGCATTTAATCATTGAGATAATGGGAAAACATAGTAATATTATATTAGTTGATAAATCCTCTAATGTAATAATAGACTCTATAAAAAGGGTTTCTGCTGACATGAGCAGGGTACGTCAAGTTCTTCCAGGTCTTAAATATAACTTCCCTCCTTCAGGGAATAAAGTTAATCCTATTGATATTAGCTTTAATACTTTTATAGAAAAAATTAATAATAACAATGGAAATATACCCGTTTTCAAATTTTTATATACAAACTTTATTGGATTAAGTCCATTAATCAGTAGAGAAATATGCTATAGAAGTTCAATTGATGAAAGAAAAACCTTAGAGTATTTAGATGATAATGATAAAGAAAAAGTCTATAATGCTTTTAAGAATTTAATGAACGATATATCCCTTAACAAATATAATCCTAATATTGTATACCATATGGACAGAGATGAAATACTCGCTTTTCATTCATTGGCATTAACACAATATGGAGATATGACTGTTGAACAAAATCCTTCTATAAGCTATATTTTAGATAAATACTATTACAATAAGGATTTAATCGATAGAATAGGTCAAAAATCTCTATCTATGAAAAAATCTATTCAAGTAAAACTTGATAGATCATTGAAAAAACTAATTAAGCAAAAAGAGGAATTAGCAGAAGCAGAAAATAGAGAGCATTATAAAATCTATGGTGATTTAATATCCTCAAATATATACAAAATTTCAAAGGGAATGAGTAGTATTGAACTAGAGAATTTCTATACAGAAAATATGGAAAAAATAACAGTTACATTAGATCCAAAGCTATCCCCATCAGAAAATGCTCAAAAGAATTATAAAAAATATGCTAAGCTAAAAAATGCTGAAAAATTGTTAAAAGATCAAATTCTTCAAAATGAATCTGAAATAGAATATTTAGAAAATGTTTTAATAAGTATCGACAATTGTACAGAAGTATATGAATTAGATGAAATTAAAGAAGAACTAATAAATGAAGGATATATTAAAGGTTCAAATAAGGCAAAGAAGAAAAAAACTAAATCTAAAGTATCTAAGCCACATCATTTTGTATCTTCTGATAACTTCAATATATATGTTGGAAAAAACAATGTGCAAAATGATTATTTAACTTTAAAATTTGCAAATAAAGATGATTTATGGCTTCATACAAAAGATATTCCAGGAAGCCATGTGATAATAAGAACAGAAAATAAAGAAATTCCAGATAGTACACTATATGAGGGGGCATTGTTAGCTGCATTTTATAGTAAAGCCAAGAGTTCCCAAAATGTTCCAGTTGACTATGCCTACAAAAAAAATGTAAAAAAGCCCAATGGTGCTAAGCCAGGTATGGTAATCTATGAAAATAATAATACACTTTTCATAAATCCTTCTAAAAGTGAAGTTGATAAGATAAAAAAGGTAGAAAATTAATTTCTACCTTTTTCTTTTATTACAACCTGATCTATACTGTCGATTTCATGGAAGTTAACACTAACAATTTCACTTCTAGAAGTAGGTACATTTTTGCCAACATAATCTGCCCTAATAGGTAACTCCCTATGACCTCTATCTATTAATACAGCAAGTTGTACTTTCCTTGGCCTACCTTTATCAATTAATGCATCTAATGCTGCTCGTACAGTTCTTCCTGTAAATATAACATCATCAACTAATACAACTATTTTATCATTAATATTAACTTCAAAATCATCATTAATTACAACAGGACTCTCATATTTTTCTGTCAAATCATCTCTATATAATGCTATATCTAAAGTAAGTACAGGAATTTTAACACCTTCAATTTCATTTATCTTAGTTGAAAGTCTTTTAGCAAAAGGTACACCTCTTGTTTTTATACCTACTAATACTAAATTTTCAGTACCTCTATTTCTCTCAAGTATCTCATTTGCTATTCTAGTAGTAGCTCTTTCAATAGCCTTTTTATCTAAAATTGTTGCCTTAGTAGTCATGAATTATCCCCCTATCCTTTTTCTCAATATGTTTATTACATTGTTAAAACAAGTAGGCAAATCACATTCAAATTCCATGTACTCTTTACTTCTCGGATGAATTAGGCCTAATTTTTTTGCATGAAGTAATTGACCATTTGTATTAAATTTAGTTTTTATATTTGAATAAACAGGATCTCCCACTACAGGATGATTAATATGTGCCATATGGACTCTTATTTGATGAGTCCTACCAGTTTCTAACTTTGCCTTAATCAATGAATAGTTATTAAAGCTCTCCATTAATTCATAATTAGTAATGGCTTCTTTGCTATTTATATTTGTAACAGCCATTTTCTTTCTATCCTTTGGATTTCTACCAATGGGAGCATTTATCGTCCCCTTATCTACATTTAAATTTCCATGAACTAATGCTGTATATACCCTACTAATATTATGCTCCTTTAACTGTTCTGCTAATACAAGGTGTGCAAAATCATTTTTTGCAATTACTAACAAACCAGAAGTATCCTTGTCAATCCTATGTACTATTCCAGGCCTTATGATTCCATTTACAGAAGAAAGGCTATCCATGTGAAATAAAAGTGCATTGACAAGTGTTTTTGAATAATTGCCTGGAGCTGGATGAACAACCATCCCCTTAGGTTTATTTATGACTGCAATATCCTCATCTTCATAAACTATATCTATGGGTATATTTTCTGGAATTATTTCAATTTCCTTAGGCTTAGATAGTTTAACTGTTATATAATCTCCTTCTTTTATTAGATATCTTGATTTTACAGTCTTGCCATTAACCTCTACAAATTTGTCTTTAATAAGTTTTTGAATATAAGTTCTCGACAATTCATCTAACTCTTTAGCCAAAAATGCATCAATTCTTCCACTGTCCTCTTCACCAACATATATATTAACAATTTTCATTATTTCCTCCATTAAACTTCATATTTCTCAAATAAAATCATTATTACTATTAAAATAGTTGATATAACAATAAAACAATCAGCTATATTAAACACAGGAAACTCATACCCATTACTGAATCTAACGGATATAAAATCTACAACATATGATAAACGAATTCTATCAATTAGATTTCCTATTGCACCTGCTAAAAGCATTACTAATGAAACCTTCATCAGCTTACTTAAATGATAAAAGTTTTTCTTTAAAAACACTATTATTGTGATAATGACAATCAAAGTTGTGATTATAAAGAAATACTTCTTATTCTGCATTACACCGAATGCGGCACCATAATTTTCTACGTAATTCAGTTTTAGAAAATCTTTAATCAAAACAATAGGTTCATTAAATTTTAAATGTTTAACTGCTAAGTATTTTGTAAATTGATCCAATAAAACAATAAGAAAAAACATTGCATACAACAAGTCAATTTCCTCCTCTAATACTAATTATATATAATATTCTAATCCATTACTGTATTTATTACAACAAAAATAGCTAGTTTTACTAAACTAGCTAACTAGAGGGTATCTTTATAATATTCTTCAGAAATACTTTCTACATCTTCGACTACTCCATCTTCTGTATCATCAAATACATTTTGCATGTCTCCAGTGGAACTAGATGGATCTCTCTCTACCCTATTATACTTTGCTACCTCTTGATAAGCATCTTCCTTATCATACTGAACCCCAGCATTCATAAGCTCCCCCATATGACTTTTACCAAAAGGCATTAAAACATCTTCTTCCTCCGGTCTCCAACTCATCTTTTTTTCTATAGGAATTTTTTTATTAGCACATTCCATACAAGTTTTAATATATGGTACCAAATTCAATCTTTCCTCTGAAATTTCACTACCACATATTTCACAGATACCATAATTTCCTTCTTCAATACGTCTTAGAGAAGTTTCTATTTCATATAGAGTATCGTTGTTTTTATTCTTAAGACCCATATCATGTTCCATCATAAACATTTCTGTTCCTAAATCCCCTGGATGATTATCATAAGAAGACAATTCACTTGCGTATTCCTCCATAGAACCAAATTTATTTTCTTTCATCTTTTTTAATATATTTTCAACTTTCTTTTTTTCTTCTATTAATTTGTCTTTAAAATATAGAAGTTTATCTCTATCCATAGTTACCTCCAAACTATAGGTTTTCCTGTACTATTTTTACTATTTCAGTTATAAAATCTCCAATAAGTGGCAAGTTTAATTTTATTATTTGTTGCATCAAATATAAAAATAGAGCTCCTAACAATGTAAAACCTATGGCCATACCAAATCCTCTTGCTAATCCTTGAACAAAATTTACATATAATAGTCTTTTTCTATTGTTTATTAAATCAACATATTCAGTTATTTTAGTTTTTTCTAAAGCTAATGCTATTTCATCAATTTTTTTATTAATATCTTTTTCTTTTCTCACATGACTCCCCTCAGTGATAATATTCCCATTTATATCTTATTAATGCTATGCTTTTAATGCCTTAAAATATATAAAATGACAATAATAATAAAAACAATAATGCACTATCTCGTGACAGTTTAGCCTCCCATATCCACAAAAGTATTAAGAAAAATAATAACAAATAATCATCATACTTTATTTTGTCCATAAAAAAACCTCCTATATCTATATTCTTAATACATAATATGGATATAAGAGTTTTAGTTTACATTCTAATAAAAATGGACTTTTAATTTTTCAATTTCATCTACTAATACCTTAAAACCATCAAAATCTAAAGATTGATCACCATCAGAAAGAGCTTTTGATGGTTCTGGATGGACTTCAACGATTATCCCATCTGCCCCAATAGCTAATGCTGCCTTTGTTGCAGGTATTATAAGTTCACGCCTACCTGTCCCATGACTTGGATCTATAATTATTGGATATTCTGATAAGTTCTTAATTATTGGTACACTTACTAAATCTAATGTATTTCTTGTATAGTCCGAAAAAGTTCTTATTCCTCTTTCACAAAGTATAATATCTTCATTTCCTTCAAGTCTAATATACTCAGCAGCCATAAGCCATTCTTCAATAGTTGCACTCATACCTCTTTTTAAAAGTACAGGTTTTTTAACACTACCAACTTCTTTTAACAGAGCAAAGTTCTGCATATTTCTAGAACCTATCTGAATTATATCTATATATTCACATCCTAATTCCACATCTCTTGGGTCCATAATCTCAGAAACTACTAAAAGCCCATATTTTTCTTTTATGGCTTTCAATATTTTAAGTCCATCATACTCTAAACCTTGAAAAGTATTTGGATTAGTTCGAGGCTTAAAAGCACCACCCCTTAAAATCTTTATACCAATAGAACTTAAGAATTTCCCTATTCTATCCATTTGTTCTTCACTTTCTACTGCGCATGGACCTGCCATTATATTAAAGTCCTTATTTCCAATAGTCGTATCATTATCTAATTTTATGTTCTTTGTCATTTACCTTCCTCCAAAATATTAATACCACATATAATATTTATTATATTTTGTTGCTTCTGTCAAGGAGCAAAAAAAAAGAGGCTATGCCCCTAAGTCATCTACATCATCTGTATTTTCATCAACAATAACTTCATCTATTAAATCATTTGTAGATGCCTTCTCAATTTCTTCATAATAACTCTCAAGTGAAGTAAGCTGGCCCTCTATTAATGATTTAAACTTAGTCTTAAAAACATAGATCTCTTTTCTCAAATTTTCATATTCTTTTTGAATATTAATAACCTCATCATGAGCATCTTCAATTATTCTTCTTGCTTTACTTTCAGCTTCCATTATTATTAATTCTGATTTTTGTTTTGCTGTATTAGTTACTTCCTCTGCTGTTCCCTGAGCTATAACTAAAGTATTTTTAAGTGTATCTTCTAAATTATTGTACTGTTTTAATTGATCTGTTAAAATACTAATCTTGTCTTTTAATTCAATATTTTCTTTATAAAGATTTTCATAATCTACGATGATTTCATCTAAAAAACTATCAACATCTGTTTCTTTGTATCCTCTAAAGGACTTATTAAATTCTTTGTTTTGAATATCTAATGGTGTAAGCATTTCTTTCACTCCATTTATAAAAGTATTCTAGTCATAACCTTTATTCTATCTTTTTTTGTTCTATGTAAAATTGAATAAAGTTTAAATCTTCCATATCCTCTCACAGATATAATATCTCCTTCTTCTACTTCAAAATGAGCCTTTTCTATTGGCTCCCAATTCACCTTTACTCTTCTATTTTTGATAATATTTATACTATCATTCCTCGATATATTATAAACCTTACTTATAATACTATCTAATCTAAGAGAAGGAAGAGTAAAGGTAATTTCTTTAAAATCAACTTTTCCTTCTCTTAGATCATCTCTATTAATAGTTTTAACTTTAACATTACTGTTTTTAACCTTATTTAAATTCAAAACTATAAAATCTGATATGCCATTATCTGTTATTACTTGAACATTATCCTCATGTATTAAAATATCCCCAACTTTTTCTCTTGTTATACCTAAACTTAATATAGACCCCAAAAAATCACTATGTTTAAGTCCATTTATATTCCCAGTAATAGATATCGGAGTGATAGGGCAGTCTTCTAAATAAAAAGATTTGTACTCAGGATAAATTACAATTACTTTTCTTTCAGCTTTGGTAAAACCACCATCTTCTACATATGAAACTTGATCAAATCTGTTTAATATTGATTTGGCAAGTCTACATTCATAGGGGTTTAAAAAGTTTGTACTTTGTATCTGATGTGTATTATAAACTATCTCTATTTTATCTAAAATTCTCCTCATATTTAATACCTGTTCAGCATCTTTTATATGTGCAATGTACTTTTCTTTATCATAAAACATATAATCACCATCATTAAAAAATTATGCTAATAATTATATACCTTGCTACCCTCAAAAATAACACGGCAAGAAGTGGTGAAAAATCTATAAGACCTATATCTAAGCCTAATTTATATAATAGTTCTCTACAAGGACTTAAAATTGGTTCTGTCATGCTATAAATAAACTTGCCAAAAAAATTATTCATATTAATTGGTATATAAGATAATATAATTCTAACTAGTATAAATAATTCTATTAAATTAAATAGAATATTTAAAGCTGTAAATAAAACTGTCATTCAACTACCCTCTTATATTTCATATTTTACCAAGAAAACAAACCTTTACTCTTAATATCATCTTTAAGTCTTCCATCAATTTCAACATTGTTTGGAGCTAAAACAAAAATATCTTTTGTTACTTTATGAATATTTCCTTCAATAGCATAAATACCACCACTAACAAAATCAAATATTTGTTTTTTTGTTTCTAATTCCAAGTTTTCTAGGTTGATTACAACTGTTTTTCTCATTTTCAAGTCATCAATTATCTTTGGTGCATCTTCATAATTTAATGGTTCATGTACCACTAGTTTCATATTCATATTGTTATGAATACTTACAACTTTATTGTTTAATCTTACTGATTTAGGTACATCTAAATCCTCTTCATCTTCATAATCCTCTTCATACTCTTCTTCGTAGTCTTCTTCATAATCTTCAAGACCCATAAAATACTTA
Organism: Anaerosalibacter sp. Marseille-P3206; assembly: GCF_900155565.1. Taxonomy (NCBI): domain Bacteria; kingdom Bacillati; phylum Bacillota; class Tissierellia; order Tissierellales; family Sporanaerobacteraceae; genus Anaerosalibacter; species Anaerosalibacter sp. Marseille-P3206. The sequence continues at coordinate 39,902 of NZ_FUHM01000002.1, read as the reverse complement.
AACTTGTTTAAAAAAGCTGACATAACATTCCCCCCTAATATATTCTTTTACCAAATAATGCTGTTCCAATTCTTAACATGTTTGCTCCTTCTTCAATGGCTACTTCATAATCATTAGTCATACCCATTGAAAAATACTTCATTTCTACATTTTCATAATGTCTTTTTTCTATTTCAAGACCTAATTTCCTTAGGTCTCTGAAAACAAATCTAACTTCTTCTGGATCTTTAGCAAAAGGAGCCATAGTCATTAGTCCTTTTATCCTGATATTTTCAAACTCTAAAACAGATTCAATAAATGGCATTACCTTTTCTACTTTTAATCCATATTTACTTTCTTCTTCTGCCACATTTACTTGTATAAGTACATCTTTAATTAAATTATCTGATTTTGCTCTCTTATCAATTTCCTTTGCCAATGAAAGTCTGTCTAATGAATGTATTAAGCTAACCTTGTCTATAATATATTTAACTTTATTGCTTTGAAGATGTCCAATCATATGCCAATTTACATTTTTATCTATGCTATCATATTTTCTATTTATCTCTTGTACTTTATTCTCTCCAATATTGTCAATTCCTAAACTAATAGCTTCATTCATAACATCTGCTTCTACAGTTTTAGTTACAGCAATTAAGGTTACCTCATCTTTCATCCTGCCAGATCTTATCAATGCTTTTTCAATATTTTCTTGTATTCTAGAAAGATTTTCTTTAATAACTATTTTAAACACCTCCGTTGTCAATCTACTATTTGTCCTTCTTTAACTTTTCCACCACTTAAAAGGATTTCATCAAATAGTTTAACTGTCCTTACTTTTTTATCACTTCCTTTTGCATCTATATAACTATTACTATCACCTTTAGAAACTATTGCAAAATCATCGTTTTGCCCTAATATTTTAATTGGCCTAAATTTAATTATTCCACTTGTATCTTTGATGTAAACACCACTTATTCCTTCTTTTTCAGATATAGCTTTTAAAGGTATTTTTAATCCTTCATTACTTGATTTTATAATTTTAACATCTACATTTCTCAAATCATAATAATCATGGAAAAATTTATCAAACTTTACAACAATAAAAGCTTGTCCTTTGTTAGATTGCACTTTAACTAATCTTCCTCTAATCGGCTTATCATTATTGTTAATAACAAAAGTAACAAAATTTCCTTTTTCTAAACCATCTAATTTTTTTGCTTCATCAGTTGCAGCCATTATGTACCAATTATAATTATCCATTATTTTAAAAATGGTATCTCCTACACCTACTTTGTCCCCTTTTTCAATCTTACGTATCTTTTCTTCTGCTTTTTTCATATCATCAATAGAATATTCATTTATATTTTTACCATTAAAAACTTCTTCTAATCCATCAATTTTAAAACTGACAATACCTGCTTCTTGGGAAAAATAATTAATGGTATTGTTTTTAATCTCTTTAATCAATCTTTCTTTTTCTATATTTAATTGCTCTAAAGATTGATTTGCTAAAGTATCATCACCTGAAACAACAGCTTGTTTGCCCATTGAAGCATATAGTTGTTCTTTTAAAGAATTGACTTCATCATAATCTCCCTCAGCAACTTTTTGTTGTATCTTTTCTAATAATTCTTCTGTGTTTTGAATAGCTTTCTTGGTATCGTCGTTTATTTTGTTTTCTTTATTAATTTTTTCAATAGAATCAATCTTTTCGTTAACTTCATTAAGTTTAGTTTTTAAGGCAGATTGATCACTGTCTAATGTTACTTCTGCTATCTTAGCCCCTACTTTTACTCTTTCTCCTTCGTCTTTTAATATGTTTATCTTACCTTCCCCATCAGATTTATATAATCTTTCATTTCTAATAATCACAGCTTTTAAGTCTATAGACTCTTCTATAGAACCTTTTTCTACAAGAGTAGTCTTAATATTTGAAGCATAGAGCACAGGGACACTTCTAAAAAGTAAGTAGATTAAGACAAAAGATATGAAAAAAGCTCTTAGTTTTCTTTTCTTTTGTCTCTTTTTATCTCTTTCTTCCTTAGACATATTTACCATCCTTATCAATTTAATAGTTATCTATAACTTATTCTCTGTAAATATTAAAATTCCTTCAATTAAAGTACACTTTTTTTAAAAAACTTACCATACTTACTTATTATTTTGAACTTAATAATGTTATCAATTTTAAGTTTTTTTACTTCATCAGCATGAGTAACTAATATAATAGCTTTTTCCTTCCTCTTTGCTCCAATAATAATACCTTCTAGCTTCTTTTTATCTCTAAGAACAACTTTTACTTCATCTCCAGACTTCACTCTGTTTCCATCAAAAACAAACTCCTTTAAATCTGCTTCGTTTAAGTGTTCCTGCGTTACAGATTTTTTATTTATAACTATCATATGATTCTTTAAATATATTTTTTCTCTAAATACTGTAAATATATATCCGATTACACTAGTAATGAAAATCATTATAATAAAATATTTAAAATATACAATCAAATAAATACCCCCATGTTAAATTTAGTGATACTTACTATTTAGTATATCATAACCCTTTAATTACTTAAAGCCACTTTACAAAGTGTTTTCAATAATATATAATAATCTAAGTAAATATAATAATAGAATCGGGATGTAGCGCAGTTTGGTAGCGCACTTGACTGGGGGTCAAGGGGCCGCTGGTTCAAATCCAGTCATTCCGACCATATTAAAAGAGGGTAGAAAATCTACCCTCTTTTAAATTATTATACAAATTAAACCGCCACTGCCATCGTTAATTATTCTCTCTAGAGTCTTTCTCATTTTTTGTCTAGCATCTTCTGGCATCATATTCACTTTTCCTTGTAATTGTTCGTTTACCAAATCATATAACGATTTCCCAAATAAGTTTGATTCCCATATCTTTGATGGATCTCCTTCAAATTCATCTAAGAAATACTTAACTAACTCTTCACTTTGTTTTTCTGTTCCTATGAGAGGAGAGACTTCAGTTGTTATATCGCAACGCATGAAATGAAGAGAAGGAGCTTTTGCTTTCAATTTCACACCAAATCTATTTCCCTGCCTGTATATTTCAGGTTCTGCTAGCTCTAATTCTTCTAAGCTTGGACTTACTAACCCATATCCTACTTCTTTTGCTTCATTTAGTGCCTTAGAAATCTTGTCATATTCATTTTTCCCTTTAGATAATTTTGAAATTAGACCTAGTAGTTGATACTCACCTTCAATTACATAGCCAGTTAACTCTTTTAATACATTATAAAATAAATCCTCTTCCAATATTATATCTACATTTGCAATACCTTCACCCAATTTTATTTCTCGTATTACCGTATCTTTAATGGGTTCCAATTCTTTTAAACTATTAATTGATGAATCCACTTCACTTAACTTTTGAAGGGTATTAGTTGATTCCTTTAAATGTTCAAGTATGTTATTTTTTATTTTATGCTTTCTACTTAATCCTTCCATCCATCCTGGTAAGTTTATGTTTATTTCTTTAACTGGGAATTCAAATAGTATTTTTTCAAATATCTTTTCTAGATCATCTATCCCCATATTTAAACAATCTAATGCTACTACTGAAACATTATACTTATCTTCTAAGCTTTCCCTCAATGCTATTGTACTATCTAAGTTTGGATGTTTTGAATTTAATAATATAATAAAAGGTTTTTCTAACTCTTTAAGTTCATTTATTACTCTTTCTTCTGCCTTTATATAATTAGATCTGTCTATGTCAGTAATTGAACCATCGGTTGTTACAACTATGCCAATAGTAGAATGATCGGTTATAACTTTTCGTGTTCCGATTTCTGCAGCCTCTTCAAATGGTATTTCTTTTTCATACCAGGGCGTTGTAACCATTCTTGGAATATTTCCCTCTTCATGACCAAGTGCACCTTTTACTAAGTAACCTACACAGTCCACCATCCTAACTTTAAATTTAACATTATCTTTAAGTATCAATTCTACAGCCTCATTGGGAACAAACTTTGGCTCGGTAGTCATGATAGTTTTTCCTGATCCACTTAGCGGTAACTCATCTTTGGCTCTTTCCTTTTTATACTTGTTTTCAATATTAGGTAATACTAGAAGCTCCATAAACCGCTTAATAAAGGTAGACTTTCCTGTTCTTACTGGTCCTACAACTCCTACATAAATATCCCCATCAGTCCTCTCTGCCACATCTTTGTATATGTCAAATTTTTCCACTTTCTTCCCTCCTTCTCTAATATATTCATATATTAATTACTCATTTAACATTATATATATATGTTTAAGTAGTGATATTATGACTAAAAAAGCAAACAACCTATCTGTTGTTTGCTTTTTATTTAATAAAAAGACATACGAAAATGTATGTCTTTTTACCAATTAATATCTAAATTTTGGGAAATATCTTCCATTTCATGTTTTCTATCCCTAAGCATAAGATTTACTACTGAATTTTTGACATCCTTAGCTGAATATAGTACTTGATATATCTCTTGTGTAATTGGCATAACAACTTCATATTTTTGTGATAATTCATAAGCCGACTTAGTTGTTCTTATACCTTCTACGACCATACCAACTTTAGAAATTGCATTTTCCAAGGTTTCTCCTTGACCAATAAGGATTCCTGCTCTTCTATTTCTACTATGCATACTTGTACAAGTAACGATTAAATCTCCAATACCTGCAAGTCCTGCAAATGTTTCATAGTTTCCCCCCATTTTTACACCTAATCTAGCCATCTCTATACTACCCCTAGTCATGAGAGCGGCTTTTGTATTGTCCCCATATCCCAATCCATCAGAAATTCCTGCTCCTAAAGCTATTACATTCTTAAGTGCCCCTCCTAATTCTACACCTATGACATCAGGATTTGTGTATACTCTAAATTTTGGAGCCATAAATGTGTCTTGTGTATACTCAGCAACTTGTCTATCACTTGAAGCTACAACAACAGTTGTAGGCAAATCTCTAGCTACTTCTTCAGCATGGGAAGGTCCAGAAAGCATCGCATACTTATTTTCCGGTAAAACTTCCTTGACAATTTGTGAAACTGTCATAAGACTCTCGTTTTCAATTCCTTTAGCAACATTGACAATTAATTGATTTGGTTTTATGTATTTCTTCCCCTCTGTCAATACTTCCCTAACACCATGAGAAGGTACTGATATAACAATTACATCTTTATTTGATATGGTTTTTTCTAAATCATTTGTAACGTTTACATTTGTAGGTATAATAACTCCTGGCAAATACTTTACATTTTCTCTAGTAAGTCTTATTTCGTCTATTTGCTTCTGATTTCTTAACCACAAATCTACATTGTACCCTTTTTTGGAAAGAAGAATGGCTAAAGCTGTTCCCCAGCTACCTCCTCCTATCATTCCAATTTTATCCATCACATAAATCTCCTCCTAAGTAATCTTCAGTTTACTCTTTGGCCTAATTTAGATTCTTCACCTCTTAACAGCCTAACTATATTACTTCTATGCCTAAATATAGCCATACTTGCCAAAACAATAGTACATATTAAGAAGTTTTTATCAAAAGGTCTTTTTAAAACACATCCTAGAAAAGGTACCAAAACTGTTGCTGTTATCGAACCTAAAGAAACATATCTAGTTTTATATATTACAAAAAAACCAATTGCGATACATACAAGTGCTGTTGGTAAATGCAAATATAACATAACACCTAAAGATGTAGCAATACCCTTTCCTCCTTTAAACTTAAGAAGTAGTGGCCAATTATGTCCAATAACAACAAATATACCTGCTATAAGAGCTCCATCATATCCTAAAAAATAATTACCTATATTAACTGCTATAATTCCTTTTAAAATATCTAGAACAAAAGATGCAAGTCCTAATTTAAGTCCAAATACTCTTAGCGCATTTGTTGCTCCTGCATTCCCACTACCATAATTCCTAACATCCTTGTTCTTAAATACTTTTCCCAATATAAAAGCAGAAGAAAAATTCCCAATTAAATAGGATACAATACAAATGATCAATACCTTATTCAAGTTAATCCCCCTTTTCATTAAATTCGATTCGAATTGGAGTCCCTTCAAATCCAAAATTTTCACGGAACTGGTTTTCTAAATACCTTGTATAAGAAAAATGTAATAGTTCCTTGTCATTTATAAATATGACAAACTTAGGTGGTTTTATACCAACTTGAGTTCCATAATATATTTTAAGTCTCCTGCCTTTATCTGTAGGTGGTGGATTTAAAATCACTGCTTCATTTATTATATCATTAAGTATCCCTGTTTTAGCTCTAAATGTGTAGTTCTTATAAACTTCTTTTATTAAGTCAAATATTTTGTGAACCCTCTTCCCTGTTTTTGCAGAAACAAAAATAATTGGTGCATAGGTGATAAAAGATAATATATTTCTTGTTTTCTTCTCAAATTCTAAATATGTCTTATTTGACTTTTCTACTAGATCCCATTTGTTTATTGCAATAATCAAGCCTTTACCTTGTTCATGAGCAAGACCAGCTATTCTAGCATCCTGTTCACTAACTCCTTCAGTTGCATCAATCATTAAAATACATATATCAGCTCTCTCTATAGCTGTATAAGACCTTATGACACTATATCTTTCAACATTTTCTGATACATTTCTCTTTCTCCTAATTCCAGCTGTATCTATAAATACATACTTTTCATCCCCACGCTCAAAATAAGTATCAATCGCATCTCTAGTTGTACCAGGAATATTACTAACAATTACTCTTTCTTCCCCTAAAATATTATTAACAAGAGATGACTTTCCAGCATTTGGCTTCCCAATTACAGCTACTTTTATAACATCTTCATCGTATTCTGTTTCCTTTTCAGATGGAAATTTCTCAACTACTTTATCTAATAAATCACCCAATCCAAGACTCTGTCCTGCTGATACAGCTATAGGATCTCCAAGACCTAATTCATAAAACTCATATATATCATGAGGTGTTTTAGGTGTATCTATTTTGTTGCATACTAATACAACATTTTTACCTGACTTCCTAAGCATATTAGCTATTTCCATATCTGAACTAGTAATACCTGCTAACCCATCAACAACAAACATTATAACATCTGCTGTTTCTATGGCCATTTCAGCCTGTCTTCTAATCTGTGAAAGTATAGTATCTTCACTAAAAGGTTCAATACCACCAGTATCTATAAGAATAAAATACTTATTCAACCATTCAGCTTCTGCATATATTCTATCCCTCGTCACACCTGGAGCATCTTCTATAATAGAAATTCTCTGTCCTACAATTCTATTAAATAATGTAGATTTTCCAACATTTGGTCTACCTACAATACAAACAACTGGCTTCATATTATTTCACATCCTTTTTAAATATATTTACAAAATGACTTCCTGAAACTTTAGAAGTAATAATTCTTGTATCTAATATTTTTTCAATATCACTTAGAGTATAGTCATCTAAAAAAACATCTTCCCCACTTCTAAGCATTGATTCTGGTATTATTATTCCATCAAACTCCTTATAATCTTTAAGTTGATCTATTAAATCTCCTCCAGTAACTAGTCCAGATACTGTAATTGTATCTCCAAAAAAATTATTCTTTATTGGAACTACTACTATATTTAATCCTTTAATTTTATCCATAACCATTTTACAAATGTTTTCCATATAATTTGCTGCTAATGTTCCAGTTGCTAGAATATATTTTTTATTGTTACTTACATCAACTTTTATCTTTTTTAATGCTTGATCAACTTCGTAGAAAAAAAGCCTCATAAGTCCTACTCCGTTTTCTATTTGAGGAAATCCTTCATATTGATCATAAATAGGAACTTCTATACCTGCTACGCAAAAAAATTCATCAGATGGAAAAACAAATCTAGTTCCTAATTTTGAAATAAAATGATTTTGCTTTTCTTTTAACTGTTTTATTAATTTTAAGGAACCTTGACTATCAAAAGGTTCAATATGATGAAGACCTTCTCTATACTTTGTAATACCTACTGGTACTACAGCAACGCTATTTATACTTGGGTATAAACTTGACAAATCTTCTAAAGTTCTATCTAATTCACTACCATCATTAACTCCTGGAACCAACACTATTTGACAATTCATTTCTATCTTAGCTTCACTAAATTTCTTTAAAATACCAAAGAGCTTTCCTGCATTCTTATTATTTAACATCTTTATTCTAAGTTCTGGATTTGTAGTATGAACAGATATATTTATAGGACTAATCCTATATTTTACAATTCTTTCTATATCTTCATCATTTAAATTAGTAAGGGTAATAAAATTTCCCTGAAGAAAAGACAATCTAGAATCGTCATCTTTAAAGTATAATGTTTTTCTCATTCCCTTTGGGAGTTGGTCTATAAAACAAAACATACATTTATTTCTACAACTTTTTGCCTTATCTATAAGTGGATTTGTAAAAAATATTCCCAAGTCTTCGTCATATTCTTTTTCTATCTCGAATTCCCATATATCTCCATTTTCCTTTTCTATACTTACTACTACATAATCATCTGATATTAAAAATTTGTAATCTATAATATCCTTAACTTCACAATCATTTATAGAAACAAGTACATCTCCTGGTACTATGCCAAGTTCTTCTGCTATACTATTCTTTTTAACATTCTCTATTATATTCTTACCTTTATCTATTGTTTTTAATTCCATAATATTTCCTTTCATATTTTATTAATTATATTTTATTATAGTAAATTGTTTATGTAAATAGATTAGAGATAAATCTAAAGCATAACTATCATATCATATACTAAATGAGAGTTAAAAGCTATAATTTCTCTTTATCAAGAGAAATTTCACACTAACTTTATTTAAAATTAATGTGAAATCTCTAACTAAACTATTATGTACTTGAAAATTATGCATTTAATATTATAATGTAATATGTATCTTTATTGAATAATTATTTTTCATATTTAAATTATACAAGTTAAATATGAACTTTGCCAGTAAAAATCCTATAATTGAGGTGATATATTTGACCCCTGAAGAAAAACTTAAAAAAAAAGAAGCAAAAGATCTTTTATTATTAGCAACTAGAGCAGGTAGTATAATGCTTCAAAATGGAGCAGAAACTTATCGTGTAGAAGATACTATAGTTAGGATATGCAAATCGAGAAAATATATCCAAGCTGTTGATGCCTTTGTTACACCAACAGGTATATTTGCTTCCTTAGAATGTCAAGGAGAGCTTATCACAAATATTCAAAGAATAAAATCAATAAAAATTGATTTGAATAAAGTTGACTTAATAAATAATTTTTCAAGAAAATTTGTTAACTCTAATATGACTACAAAACAAGGAATGTCTGAATTAATAAAAATAAATATGATACAAAGTTATAGCCAAGCTGAAATAGTAATCTATGGTAGCCTTTCTGCAGCCTTTTTCTCTATATTGTTTGGTGGTTCTAGTCTTGATTTTGTTTCAAGCTTTCTAATTAGTGCTATTGTTATAATATGCACAACAATATTAGGTAAATACAATATTACTTTTTTTATCAGTAATTTTTGTGGTGCTGCCATTGCTTCAATATTATCTATATTTTTTATAAAGATAGGTATGGGTCAAAATATGGACAAAATAATAATAGGTTCACTTATGCCATTAGTTCCAGGAGTATCTATAACAAATGCAATAAGAGATACTATGTCTGGTGAATTTGTATCAGGATTATCACGAGGAATGGAAGCTTTCGTAATAGCTTCTGCTATAGCTTTTGGTGCAGGTTTTGTATTAAATATATATTTTAAAGGACTGGTTTAGATGGAATTTATAAAAGCATTTATTTTTTCTTTTTGCGGAACTCTAGGATTTTCAGTACTATTTAGGACTCCTAGAGATTCACTAATAAAAACAGGTATATTAGGAGGACTGGGTTGGGTAGTCAATTTGATTATGACTGATTTTACCAATTCATCAGTAACAGGAATGTTCTTTGGAGCACTAACTGTTGGAATACTTGGCGAAATACTAGCAAAACGTTTTAAAAAACCTGCCACAATATTTATAATACCAGGTATAATAACGCTGGTTCCAGGGGCAGGTATGTATTATACCATGTTGGCATTAATCAAAAAAAGATTTTATGATGCTATAAAAACCGGAACTGAAACAATTTTTATAGCTGCAGCTATTGCCATTGGCATAATACTTTCTTCAACATTGAGTAATTCTATTAAAAGATTCAAAAGCAAATAATATCTATTTTGTATACTTGATCATAATGTCTATTAAATCATCTAATGCTGTTTCATCCGTATCATCTTTTAATGATTCTTTTAGACAATCTTTCATATGATCTTGAAGTATTATTCCTCCTACTTTATTCAGAGCTGCCCTAGCTGCAGCTATCTGAATAAGTATGTCCCCACAGCATTTTCCTTCGTCTACCATCTTTTGTATACCTTTTACTTGTCCTTCAATTCTTTTCAATCTATTCATAATTGAATCTTTATCATTTTTTTTTGACTTCAATTCTAAAACCCCCTTAAAACTATAGTTTCCTAATCATTTCAAAATTCAAATTCTCATCATTAGATACTTTTTTATCAATTTTTTTTAGTATTATATATGAAAAACTTAAAAAAATTAGCCCAGTTAAAAATCCATAATTCTCATAATTCTTATTTCCTAATGTTTTAAAAACATATATACCTAAAAACATTCCAAATAATAACATTAAAAATGGAATCATATACAAGATCATGGTAGATTTAATAAAACCTTTTGTTTTTCCCTGTATCTCTACATAATCCCCCTCTTTTACATTTAAGGTATTGGGGATTTTAATTTTTATAGGTGGAATATTACATTCTCCAGAACAACTATCACAACTATGGCCACAAGCTGATACTCTCTTAACTTCAATTTCAGCCTTGTCACCATAAATATTTGTTACTAAGCCAACTTGTTCCATTTCTTACCTCCTAAATAATCAAATCTTTTATAACCTCAGAAGCTATAATTAAACCTGCAACAGACGGTACAGTAGATATACTTCCTGGTATAGACTTACCAGTAACTTCATTTACTAAATTTGTTTTTATGGGTTCTTCTTCAGACCATACAACTTTTAAATTTTTTATACCTCTTTTCCTTAATTCTCTTCTCATAACTTTAGCAAGTGGACAAACTTTTGTATCAAAAATATCTCCTACTTTAAGCATAGTAGGAGATAACTTATTTCCAGTCCCCATGCTGCTTATGATAGGAATATTGAGTGATTTACACTTTTGTATTAGTTCTAACTTAGATGTAACCATATCAATAGCATCTACTACATAGCTATATTCCTTATTCACTAACTCATCAATATTGCTCTTATTTAAACAAATATTAAATATATCTACACTGATTTTGGGATTAATTGAAAGTATTCTTTCTTTCATCACTTCTGTTTTTTGTCTACCAACTGTATTAAAATTAGCATGAATTTGTCTATTAATATTAGTAATGTCTATTATATCATAATCTACCAAAACAATATGCCCTATCCCGGAACGAACTAATCCCTCAGCTACAAATGAACCCACTCCACCTATTCCAAAAATACAAACAGTGGAATCCTTTAATTTATCCATTGCATCAATACCTAATAACAATTCAGTTCTATCAAATTGTTTTCCCAAAATTATCACCTACATTTTATATTATCCAGGGCAAATGCCCTGGAATATTATTTTTCTAAATCTAATTTTATATGTGCTTCTTTTAACTGTTCTGATCTAACATTTGTAGGTGCTTCAGTCAACAGACATGTTGCACTTTGAGTCTTTGGAAATGCAATAACATCTCTTATATTATCCATTCCTGTTAATAGCATTATAAGTCTATCAAATCCATAAGCCAATCCTCCATGAGGTGGTGTTCCATATTTAAAAGCATTTAGTAAAAATCCAAACTTATCCCAAGCTTCTTCCATAGTAAATCCAAGTGCTTTAAACATTCTTTCTTGAAGATCCTTGTTATTAATCCTGATACTTCCTCCACCCATTTCATCTCCATTAATAACTATATCATAAGCCTTTGCTCTAACTTTTTCAGGTTCTGTCTCAAGTAGATGAATATCTTCTTCCATTGGATGAGTAAATGGATGGTGCTTAGCTACATATCTACCTTCTTCTTCATCATATTCAAATAATGGGAACTCAGTTATCCAAACTAATTTAAGAGCATTTTTATCAATTATATCAAGCCTTTTAGCAACTTCAACTCTTAAATTTCCTAAGCTATCAAATACTACAGAAGGTTTATCTGCAACAAATAATAATAAGTCCCCTTCTTTTCCACTCATTCTTTCAATGATTCCATCAAGTTCTTCTTCACTTAAAAACTTAGCTATTGGAGATGATATTCCTTCATTAGTAATTTTTATCCACGCCAATCCCTTAGCACCAAAAGTCTTTACAAAGTCCTCTAATTTAGAAATATCCTTTCTAGAAAACTTATCTTCATATCCATTAATATTTATCCCTCTAACCTGACCTTTGTTTTCTATAGTGCCACTAAAAACTTTAAAGCTAGAATTAGCTACTATATCACTTATATCAACAATTTCGAATCCAAATCTCAAATCTGGTTTATCTGAACCAAATCTATTCATGGCTTCATTATATGTCATTCTATTTATAGGTAATTTAATTTCAATACCTTTCATTTCTTTAAACAGTTTATATATTAATCTTTCATTTAACTCAATTACATCATCTACATCTACAAAAGACATTTCCATGTCTACTTGAGTAAATTCAGGTTGTCTATTTGCCCTTAAATCTTCATCTCTAAAGCATCTTACTATCTGATAGTATCTATCCATACCTGAAACCATCAAAAGTTGTTTCATAAGTTGTGGTGATTGAGGTAATGCATAAAATTGTCCTGGATTTACTCTACTTGGTACCAAATAGTCTCTAGCTCCTTCTGGAGTAGGTTTAGTTAGCATTGGTGTTTCGATTTCAATAAAATTATTTTCGTCAAGAAAATCTCTTATGATTTTAGCAGCCTTATGTCTTGTTTTAAGATTTTTTTGCATAGAAGGCTTCCTTAAATCTAGATACCTGTATTTTAATCTCATTGACTCTGAAACTTCATCATTATCTTTTATATAGATTGGTGGCGTTTCAGCTTCATCAAGAATTTTCAACTCTTCTGCTAATATTTCTACCTCTCCTGTAGGAATATCTTTGTTAACTGATTCCCTCCTTCTTACAACTCCCCTAACAGCTATAACATATTCACTTCTAAGTAATTCTGCAAGTTCAAATAATTCTTTTGAAATAGTATCATCAAAAACAATTTGAGATATTCCAGTTGTATCCCTTAAATCTGCAAATATAAGTGAACCCAAATTTCTTTGTTTTTGGACCCACCCCATTAAAACTACTTCTTCTCCAATATTTGATTCTCTTAAATTTCCACACATATGAGTTCTTCTAAGGTTTCCCATATTTTCTCCCATTTAATAACCTCCTTATCATAAATAAAGCCCCTCGTTCCTGATATTCAGGGACGAGAAGCTTTTCTCGCGGTGCCACCCTAATTAGGTATATACCTCACTTAAAATTCTAACGTCTTTAATCGATGAATTTAAAATCATATTCATCAATTGAAGTTGTCTTCATTAAATATTTCCATCGGATTTCCACCAACACCGACTCTCTATAGGAAAGAGATTTAACTACTAGTACTTCCCCGTATAAAATATGTTTTTAATCATTATATGCTATATATTAGATACTGTCAATGTAATATTTCTTTCTTTCAACCATTTCAGCTGTTCTATTGAGATAATCATGTAATCCTTTTACATTAGGTACTCTTTCAATTCTATTCTCTGAAGGGTAAAATATCTTGGATACTCCACCAGCACCTACTGCTATAATTGTTTCCTTCTCCTCCATAATAAGAATATTATAAACACATTCCTTTCCTTTAATCGCATAACCAACATTTTCAAAGTTTCCAAGCATTTGCTTTTGTCTATATAGATAATAAGGGCTTAATTTTAAATGTTCAGCATATGTTTTACATAACTTAAGGCAATTATTTATTGTATCTTGGTCTCCTAGAGAATATTCACTAACATGATCAACAAACTTAGAACCTCTTTTTATAGCTAATGTATGAACAGTTAAATTTTCTGGCTCTAAATTTGAGATTTCTTCTAATGTATACCTTATTTCATCAGTTCCTTCTCCAGGTAGTCCAACAATTAAATCCATATTAATTAAATCAAAACCCATATTTCTAGCCAATTTAAATGAATCTATTATATCTTTCTTTGTGTGAAATCTGCCTATTGTCTTTAATGTTTTTTCGTTCATTGTTTGAGGATTTATACTTATTCTATCTATTTGATTGTCCTTAAGCATTTTTAACATATCTACATTAATAGTATCTGGTCTTCCTGCTTCAACAGTTATTTCGCTTATATTTTCTCTCCCAAATAATTCGTATATAGTTTTAATTATTTTTTCTAAATTTCTTGTAGGAATAGATGTTGGAGTGCCACCACCTATGTAAACAGTATGTATCTTTTTGTTTTGGAGTACTTTCTTAATATTGTTCAATTCATATACTACACTATCTGTATAGTCATCAACAAGATTTCTAACTAACTCAATAGGGTTTGATGGAAAAGAACAATAAATGCATCTGGTAGGACAAAATGGAACACTTACATAAAGACTAAATTTATCTTTGTCCATTGGATAAATAAAACTTCTCTGTGTATTTGCTATATCAATAATTAATTTTGCTTTTTCTGAATATAGCTTGTATTCATTTATAAGAATATCATATATAGTAGTGTTATCAAATCCATCATCCATCAATTCATTAACTATCTTTACTGGTCTTACTCCTGTTAATATACCCCAAGGAGCTTTCATTTTTACAATCTTAGAAAGTGCGCCATATAAAGATTGCTTTATTCCCGTTTTAATTTTCTTCTCTATACTATTAATTTTTAAATCTATGCTTTTTATAGAATTTACCTTATATTTACTTACAATATCTCCATCAACTAGTACACTTGTCGCACTACAAAGATCAGAGCCATTTTCAATTAAGTTATTTTTAATGAGAATACCTTTATAAGGGTGTTCTTCTTCACTTTCAATAAATTCTACGTCTTCATTAAAAAAAGCTCTTACTAAACCATAAACCTCGTAATTATAGCTATGTCCATCTAAATAAACCCACACCATAATAATTCTCCTTAAAAGTCTTTATCTATATCCTGTATCATTCTATCTACATGTACTTTTGGAATACCTAATTCTTTAGCTATTTCATCATTATCAAGACCTCTTTCGATTAAGTCATCAATCTCATGTAAGTCTATAGGCTCATTATTCCTTTTAGAAAACAAACCTCTTCCTTTCATTAGTCCACCTCCTAAAAAGCTTATCTTTAAGTTTCCCAGATAGGTGACTAACTATTCTTAATTAATTATAAAAGGATTGTACTTTTTCTCTCTACCAATGGTTGATGAAGGTCCATGTCCTGGAAAAACTTCTGTTTCATCAGGATATTTAACAAGTTTATCCTTAATAGAACTGATTATTGCCTCATACGAACCACCTTCAAAATCAGTTCTCCCAATAGAACCAGCAAAAAGAGTATCTCCTGTAAACAAATTATTGCCTATTTTGATGCTAATCCCCCCTGGGGTATGACCAGGAGTATGTATAATATCTATATCATACTCTCCTAGCTTTAGCTTATCTCCATCTTTAAGAAGTTTATCTGGGGAAATTTCTACTTTATTCATAGACATCATACTTGATAAGTTTTTAACTGAATCTTTTAAATAATCCTCATCTTCACTATGGATCAATACTGGAGCATTGGTTCCATTTTTTACTTCCAACACACCGCCTATATGATCTCCATGACCATGAGTTAAAATTATATACTTAACATCAATTTTCAAATCGTTTATTCTCTTTAATATTTCTTCTCCTTCTCCACCTGGATCAATTACTAAAGCTTCCTTAGTATCTTTGCAATATACAATATAACAATTGGCAGCATAAACACCTACAGGTAATCTTTCAACTATCAAATTAATCCCTCCTAGAACGTTTTTTTACTATCTAAAAGTATTGTAACTGGACCACCATTTTCAATATTAACCTTCATATTAGCACCAAATTTTCCTTCTTCTACTTTTATATCGTATTCCCTACATTTTTTAATAAAATCCATGTACATCTTTTCTGCAATTTCAGCGGAAGCAGAAGAAGTGAAATTTGGCCTTTTGCCTTTTCTAACATCGCCATAAAGTGTAAATTGTGAAACTACTAAAAGCTCACCTTTTACATCTAACAATGATAGATTCATTTTACCCTTATCGTCTTCAAATATCCTTAATCCTATAACCTTTTCTACCAAATAATTTAAATCAACTTCATCATCTTCATTGCCTATACCTAAAAATACTAGTAATCCGTCATCTATTTCTCCAATAATTTTTCCATCTACTTCTACATTTGAATGATTAACTCTTTGCACTACAGCCCTCATATAAGTCATCCTTTCTAAGTTGTCACTCTATATGCATCAATAACTCCTCTAACTCTTTTTATTTTCTTTAATAATTCCCTAAGTTGTTCTACATTCTTAATTTCAAGAGTAATATTCATAATAACTAATTTTTCTTTATTGGTTCTAGCATTTAAAGAAATAACAGCTAAATCAGCATCAGTTATTTTTTGAGTTATATCAGTTAAAAGTCCAGGTCTATCAGTTGCTTTAATCTGAATTTCTGCCTGATAAGATGCTTTTTTGTCTGTATCCCATTCTATATCTATATATCTTTCGTGATTTCCTAAACCTTCAATATTAGGGCAATCCTTCCTGTGTATAGAAACCCCTCTACCTCTAGTTATATATCCGATTATATCATCACCAGGAACAGGATTACAACATTTTGAAAATCGTACTTTAATATTATCTACTCCCTTGATACTTACACCTTGAGTAAGGCTATTTTCTCTTTTAGATGAAGTAGATTGAGTTTTTGTTTCTAATATCTTTTTGTCATCCTTATTTTCATAATAATCTTTATGATAATCCTTAAGCCTTTGCATAACTTGAGTTAATGTAATACTGCCATAACCAATAGCAGCATATAAATCATCTACATTATTAATACTCAATTTATTGGCAATAGATTTTAGCCAATCATCTTTCAACATTTCAGTTAACTTAAACCCTTGCCTTTTTACTTCTTTTTCCAGCATATCTTTTCCTTTGATAATATTGAAATCTCTATCTTCTTTTTTAAACCATTGTCTAATTTTTGACTTAGCCTGACTACTCTTTACAATCTTTAACCAATCCCTACTAGGTCCAGTATTACTAGCTGAAGTAATAACGTCAACAATATTTCCATTTTTTAATTTATAATCAATAGGAACTATTCTACCATCAACCTTTGCACCTACACAATTGTTTCCAACAGCAGTATGAACCCTATAAGCAAAATCTATTGGTGTTGACCCATTAGGAAGATTTATAACATCTCCTTTTGGAGTAAATACAAACACTTCATCAGTAAAAAAGTCAATTTTCAATGATTCCATAAATTCCTTTGGATCTTTCATTTCTTTTTGCCATTCTAAAAGTTGCCTTAACCAAGTAAGTTTTTCATCAAAATTATCAGCTTTAACAGTTCCTTCTTTATATTTCCAATGGGCAGCAATCCCATATTCAGCTGTTCTATGCATATCCCAAGTTCTGATTTGAACTTCAAAAGGCTCTCCCTGAGGCCCTATCACTGTAGTATGAATAGACTGATACATATTAGGCTTAGGCATAGCTATATAGTCTTTAAACCTGCCTGGAATAGGCTTCCACATTGTATGAACTATTCCCAATGCTCCATAGCAATCCTTTACATTATCTACAATTATTCTTATTGCAGTTAAATCAAATATTTGTTCAAAACTTTTATTTTGATACACCATTTTTCTATATATACTATAAAAATTCTTAGGTCGCCCATTTATTTCATGAGATATTTCCATCTCATTTAGTTTTTTGCTAAGAGTTTCTATAATCATCTGAATATATGCTTCTCTATCTTTTCTTCTCTTAGATACCTTATCAACCAAGTCATAATATCCTTCTGGATCTAAATATCTTAATGATAGGTCTTCAAGTTCCCATTTGATCTTAGAAATACCTAGTCTATGAGCTAATGGAGCATATATTTCAATAGTCTCCAATGCCTTTTCTTTTTTCTTTTCTTCACTCATATATTCTAAAGTCCTCATATTATGCAATCTATCTGCGAGTTTAATGATAATAACTCTAATATCTTTTGCCATAGCTACTACCATCTTTCTTAAATTTTCTGCCTGATTTTCTTGCTTTGTCTTATATTTTAATTTCTTTAGCTTAGTAACACCTTCAACTAAATTTGCTACATCTTCACCAAATTCTTCCTCTAATCTCTCATGGGTTACATCAGTATCCTCAATTACATCATGAAGCAATCCTGCTATAATCGTATCAGTATCCATATTCAAATCCGCAAGAATCATAGCTACATTATATGGATGTATAAAAAACCTTTCTCCTGAGTTTCTATATTGACCGTCATGAGCTGTTTCAGCAAAATTATAGGCTTTAACTAATTGTTTCATATCTGCATGTGAATTATATTGTTCAATTCTTAAAATCAGATTTTCTAACATATCATCACCCACTATCCAAATCTATTTTAACTATATAATTTTCTATTATAAAATTAGTATTTATTTAAATCATACAAGTATCTTAATTTAGAATTATTCAATATGTCAATCTTTTCATTTGATCTATTTAGAATTTTAATATAAAAATAATCATCTTGATAAATATAATCTATAAGTTTTAATTCCTTAAACATTTCAAAAGTTAAATCCAACTTAGGTTTTGTAATATATTTATCTAATTTATTATTGATTGAGTTTAAATACATATCTGGTTCTATTTTTAAAACTTCAAACTTATTTGAAAAAATAGTCTTATATATTAATCTCATTTCATTTTTGGTTGGCAATAAATTAGACAATACTTTTTTATTTAATTCAATATCATTTTTGTTAAATAAAAACTCAATATTAGCGTTATCTTTCTTGTCCATAAGTATACCCATAAAACTTTCATCATAGCTCAAATCATAAAAAATAATTTCATCATAACTAGATACATCAATCTCTGACATTAAGGGTAAGATTACTACATTGTTTTCTTTATTGTTATCACAACAGTTATATGAAAAAGAAGTCTTTCTTAAAAACTCCCTGCCTTGCAAAGTTGCATTGCTAATTAAAGTATTTGCATTTAAATAATTAAAAACTAAAACTAATAATCCTTTACTTTTATTTAATCTATCCACTGTATAACTTAATCTGTTTTCAATATTTGAAAAACTGCACTCTATATTTTTGCTACTACATTTCATATCTGTACTATTTAAAAACTTCTTTAATGCATAATAATAATCACGCCCTAGAATAGGGTCACTGTACTTAGCACTAGTTATTTCTTTAATGATAAACTGAGGATTAACATTTCCCATGTATTCATTTATATCTAAGTTTACAATAATATCAACTAAATCTCCACTATTTAATATATTTCCATATTCCCCCATGCTAAAACCAATACCATCTATTATTTTATCATCTTTATTTAATTGTACTTTTAGATGCTTATTGTCTTTTCCAATTTGTCGAATATTTTTAATATGTCCATCAGTAAATATAAACTTCGGTGAAGGATTATCGATTCCAAATGGTTCAAGTTCATTTATTTCTTTAATAGTCTTAATTGTTACATCTTTAGCTTCAACCTCACAATCAACTACTACCTCTTGAATAAAATCTTCCTCATCTAAAAACTCTTCTGCAATATTATTTATACTCTCTCTAAATTCATCTATTTTTTCTGTCTTAATTAGAATACCAGCAGCTTGTCTATGTCCACCAAATTTTTCAAACATATCGCTACATTTAGATAACCCATCATATATATCAAAAGTGGGTATACTTCTAGCAGAACCTCTTGCCAAATCACCTTCTATTGAAAAAAGTATAGTTGGTTTAAAATACTTATCTGTTACTTTTGAAGCACAAATTCCAATAATCCCAGAATGCCATTTATCAGAAGCCAGCACTATAACTTTATCCTTATCCAAGTCTACAGTTTTTTCTATTAATTCATCTATATCTTTTAAAATCTCTTCTTCTAAATCTTGCCTAGTTTTATTTTCTTCATCTAATTTTTCCGCAAGCTTAATAGCCTCATCATAATTATCAGATGTAAACAACGAAACTCCAATTGAAGGATCTCCAAGCCTCCCTGCTGCATTTAATCTTGGCCCTAATACAAATCCCATATGATAAGCTGATAATTTCTTATCTTTAAGATTAGTAACTTCTAATAGAGCTTTAATTCCAAAGTTTTTTGATCTCTCCATATACAAAAGTCCATTTTTAACTATTATCCTATTTTCTCCTACTAATGGCATGACATCTGCAACAGTACCTAATGCTACAATAGGTAATATTTCTTCGTAATTAATAGGTATATCTAATTTCATAAGTAAAGCTTCTATTAATTTAAAAGCCACCCCAACACCAGCCAAATTATTAAATGGATATTCGTCATCTTCTCTATTTGGATTCACTACAGCTAAAGCACTAGGGAGTTTTTCTTTACATTGATGATGATCTGTTATGATAACATCAATTCCCTTATTATTTAAATATTCTACCTCATCAAAACTTGTAATACCACAATCAACAGTAATAAGTAAATTTGCTTTTCGTTTAGCTATATAATCTACTGCATCTATATTTAGACCATATCCTTCTTCTAATCTATTAGGAATATAATGAAAATACTTTAATTTCAATTTGTTAAAAATAATAGATAGTAAAGATGTACTAGTAACACCATCAGCATCATAATCTCCATAAATACATATTACTTCATCCTTATTAATAGCATTTATAATTCTATCTACTGCTTTGTCAATATCCTTTAGCAAAAATGGATCATGTAAATTATCTAAATCTGTATGCAAAAAATCTCTTGCCTTTTCAACAGTATTAAACCCTCTATTAATTAAAACTTTAGCAGTAAGAGAAGATATTTTCAATGTATTTGTCAATTTTTCAATTTGGGAATAGTCTTCGTTATAAAGTTTGTATGTTTTTTGGAACTTTATCATTTAATCACCTCAAAATTCTAAGATAATTCTTCATCATTTTCATTTTTGTCTTCAACATTAACATCCATTATATCATTTTCTCTTTCAGCAAGGAGAATTTTGAAGTTATCGTTTTCATTTTTCAAAAATTCATTTGTTTTATTTAGTTCCTTTATCTGTTTTTTTAATTTTATTACTTTTATACTGCCTAGTATTGCTACTATTACAGCGCCTAATATTGCTGATAAAAATATAACTAGTGCTTGAGATATATATACTTCGTTAAAGATAAAGTCAATTAATACTTTGTCTGCATTTTTAAGTGCAAATACAGCTACAATAGTAGCAAACACTAATGATAATATAAATCCAAATTGCATATAAAAAACCTCCTTAGTTACATAATTATATATTATTTTACATATTATTTATCAAAAATGAAAGCCTTTATTTAAATTATATTATAACTAGCAAAAAAAACTGCCTTACGGCAGTTTTTAAGCTTTTCTTGGTTTATAATTTGCATCTTTGCCACTACTCTTTAATAAATACCATATTGGACTAGCAATAAATAAAGAAGAATATGTTCCAGAAATTACACCAATTATCAACGGAAATGCTAGTACCTTAATATCTTCAACACCTAATACATATAATAAAACAATAGTTACCAAAGTAGTCAATGAAGTATTTATAGTTCTTGCTATTGATTGTCTTATACTATCATTTATAAGACTAGAATAATATTCACCATCATGAGAAACTTTTCTTGAACTTTTAGCATTTTCTCTAATTCTATCAAATATTACGATGGTATCATTTATTGAATATCCAAGTATAGTCAATATAGCAGCTATAAACGAACTATTTATTGGTACTTTAAATATCGCATATACAGAAAGTGTTATAAGCACGTCATGAATAAGTGCAATAATTGCTGACAATGCAAATTTAAACTCAAATCTCAAAGTGATATATACTAGCATAGCAACCACAGCTATTCCTGCAGATAACAGTGCTTTTTTTCTAATCTCTGATCCCATAGTAGGACCAAATTTTTGAGATTGAACTAAATCTTCATCTTTTAAATTATATTTTTCTTTAAACTTTTCAAAGATATTATTTATCTCATCATTATTCAAATCCATTTTACTTTTAATAATTATTTCCTCTTTTTCATCTCCAGAGTGAATAATATGTGCTTCTTTATCAAAATCATCAGTAATTTCTCTAACTTCATCTACAGATATTTGTTTACCAATATTTATTTGTATCAACGTGCCACCTTCAAAATCAATTCCCTTTTGAAGACCGTTAACACCTGTCATTATTATACCTAATATTATAATAGCTAAAGAAATGCCAAAGAATATCTTCCTATTTTCAATAACTTTCACTCATCTCACCCCTCTTCTATGCACCATATAGCTTAGTATTTTTAGAATCGATCATATTAGTTGTAAGTTTTAGCAACTGTTTAGTAATAAACACAGCTGTAATCATTGAAGCAATAATACCAAGTACTAATGTAACTCCAAAGCCCTTTATTGGACCAGTTCCAAAAGCATATAATACTCCTCCAGCAATCAATGTAGTTATATTTGAGTCTAGAACTGATGTCAATGCTCTCTTAAATCCAGAGTTTATTGAAGCTTTTATACTTTTGCCAACCTTCAATTCTTCCTTTATTCTTTCAAATATGAGTACATTCGCATCTACTGCCATACCAATTGACAATATAAGTCCACATATTCCAGGCAATGTAAGTTTTACACCTAAAGACTTCATGCCTAATAATACTAACATAATATAAATTGTCAATGCTATATCAGCTACAATACCAGGTACTCTATAGTAAATAATCATATATGCGAAAATAATCATAAGAGCTATAAATGCAGCATAGATACTTTTATCAAGTGCTTCTAAACCAAGAGTTGGCCCTATAACTTGAGATTGAATTTCTTTCATTTCTACAGGTAGTGAACCAGCCCTTATTAAAGTAGCTAATCTAGTTGCCTCTTCAACTGTAAAATTACCTGTTATTACTCCTTTTCCATCATCAATTACAGCTTCTACAACTGGAGATGATATAACGCTATCATCTAATATAATATAGATGATTTTATCTTCTAAATTTGTTTTATCTACTAATCTCTTTGTAGCTTCTGCGAAGTTTTTAGATCCTTCTTTATCAAACTCTAGAGCTACTACAGGCTTATCCCCTTTTTCAGTACTTTGAATTTGAACTTCAGCATTCTTGATGTTCTTTCCTGTTATAACTTCTTTTCCTTCTGGATCCATAAACTTAAGTTGCGCAGTTTTACCTATCATATCAACAGCTTCTTGTACATCTTTTACACCAGCAAGTTCAATTCTAATTCTATCATTTCCCTCAATGACTATATTAGGTTCTGCAACACCAAGTCCATCTACTCTTTCGCTAATTACCGCTTTTGTCTGTTCCATAACCCTTTGTAATTCTGCACCCTTTAAATCAGTTTGTGCTTCAAGTATAACATAAACCCCACCAGCTAAATCCAATCCTAAATCTATTGCTTCTCTTGCATTAGGAATGTGAGTTTTACCAATATTAACTCCATTTATAGCTGTATAGGAGCCAAATACTACTAAAGAAACAATTATTAAAAAAATAATAGTACTCTTAAGCTTCATTCCTCTTCCTCCCTCTATTTAGTAATACTATATAATTATATATATATCCCATAATATAGTCAATCTTAATAATGGATTAATGCATTATTTGCCATAATTCTCAAATTATAAGTTAGCTAATATAGAAATTGCACATTCTATTCTCTTCTTTTCCATTTCACAACCAAGCTTATATGGCTTTGTTATATCATTGTTTGAATAATAAGCATTTGCATGGCAACCACCACTGCAATAATATCTAGCCCAACAATTACTACAATCATCTTTTGTGAAAACATTAGTTTTCTTAAACTCATCTCTGATTGCAGTATTTAAAACACCATCAAAGACATTTCCTAATTTAAACTTTTCTTCTCCTACAAATTGATGACATGGATATAAATCACCTTCAGGAGTTACAGCCATATACTCAGATCCAGCTCCACAACCTGATGCTCTCTTTATCATACAAGGACCTTGCTTTAAATCTATCATAAAATGAAAGAATGTAAAGTCCTTGTCCATTTTTTTGATTCTAATGTATTCTTTAGATAACTTTTCGTATTCCTTTATAATAGTGTCTAAATCTTCTTCCCTTAAAGCATACTCTTCCTTTGGATCAGTAACTACAGGTTCCATAGAAACTTTCTTAAATCCTAATCTATAATATTCTAAAATATCATCAGCAAAATCTAAATTATGCTTTGTAAAAGTCCCTCTAACAAAGTAATCCTTATCTCCTCTTCGTTTTACCATTTCAACAAACTTAGGAACAATTATATCATAACTACCTTCTCCAGAAATGGTTCCTCTCATTCTGTCATTTATTTCTTTCCTTCCATCAAGACTTAGTACTATATTATCCATGTTTTCATTAATAAAATCCATTTTATCTTCATCAAGCAAAACACCATTAGTAGTAATGGTAAACCTAAATCTCTTATTATAAATAGGTTCTAATTCTCTACCATAAGCTACTAACTGCTTTACCACTTCAAAATTCATAAGTGGTTCTCCGCCAAAAAAATCAACCTCTAAATTTCTTCTATTACCTGATGATTTAGCAATAAAATCCAAAGCCTTTTTACCAACTTCTAATGGCATTAAAAGTCTTTCTCCCTTAAAATCTCCTTGAGATGCAAAACAATATTTACAACGTAAGTTACAATCATGAGCTACATGAAGACACAATGCTTTAACAATATTTTGTGGATTGTAATCAAATTCTTTTAATTGTACTCCTTCAGAAAAAAGCATACCTTCATCACATAATTTTTTTATTTCATTATATGCTTCTAAAATATCTTCTTCCTTATATTTATCCTTTAGTATGTTAATAATTTCACTTAAACTATGGTCTTCATAATAATCAATAATACTAAATACTAGCTCATCTACTAAATGTACAGAACCACTATTTATATCTAATACTATATATTTATCATTAAGATAAAACTTGTGAATTTTTTCGCTTTTTAGCATATGACTCCTCCTATTTGATTAAAAAGAAAAATAAATTAAAAAGCAGTGGATTTAACCACCACCTTTTTAAAAAAACTATTTGTTCTCGCACTTTTGATTACCAACAGTACAAGATGTCTTACAAGCTGATTGGCAGGAAGTTTGGCATTCTCCGCATCCACCTTTTGCAATAGTTTCTTTTAAGTTTCTTCCACCTAAAGTTCTTATGTGTTTCATATCCTATAAACCTCCTTTACTAGCGTTGGTACTTTTCTGATTATATCATAAAATTATTTACAATTAAAGTTTTATTTTAAATTTATTCCAATCATCCCTCCTATGATACCAGTTACAATTGATACCAACAGTTTAGTAAATGAAAAAATACTAAAATTGGAATCTTTCATAAAAAATTTATTCAGTAATAATAGTATCACAAAGTACAAAATTCCAATTATCATTCCATTAAGCCAACCTTTTTCTCCTATTTTAAGAGTTAAATAAATAGAGGCTATAACAATACTCCCTATCATGACAATAGAATTTAAAATAGGAATCATACTTTCCTTTAGTGAGGTAAATGTTAATAATAATGAAAATATCAACATCATAATAAAAGTAACAATGTAAGCTAAAGCTATTCCTTTCAATGTAAATAATGCATACATCGAATTCTTTTTATTCATTTATTTCACCCCCTAAAGAATGTTTATTTTCGAAGATTCAAATATATTACACTTAAATTGACAACAAAAAAACTTCCATTAAACAGGAAGTTTTTTTAAAATTATTTTTCTTCATTTTTATCTTGATTTGAATCTTTTTTGTTATCTTCTTTATTTAATTCTTTTTTATTAATAACACTACCAACTGCCCACTTTGTAATGTCGAATCTAGTCTTATCAGATCCTACTTCTATTGAAACCATATCTTCTTTTACCTTAATTACCTTACCAAAGATACCGCCAATAGTTATAATCTCATCACCAACATTTAGTGAATCTCTCATCTCTCTAATTTGCTTTTCTCTCTTTTGTTGTGGCCTAATAGTCAAGAAATACAATATTAAAAAGAAGACAACTAACATAATTATACTTTGAAATCCTTGCAAAATTATCCCTCCTTTGATTATTATTATTCAACATAAAAATCAAAAATCCTTCTACTATTAATTAATATATCCATATTTTTTATAAAACTCTTCTTTATATTGTAATAATCTATCTTCTTTTATAGCTGTTCTTATGTTTTCCATAAGTTTTATTAAAAAATGTAAATTATGAATTGTAGCAAGTCTTGCTCCTAAAATTTCATTTACATTAAAAAGATGTCTAATGTAAGCTCTAGAATAATTAGTGCAAGTATAGCAATCACATTCAGGATCTAATTTGCCAAAATCTCTTTTGTATTGTGCATTTTTTATCACTAGCTTTCCATGACTTGTTAGTACTGTGCCATTTCTAGCAATCCTAGTAGGTAATACACAATCTGCCATATCTACACCACTTATTACAGCTTCAAATAGATAATCAGGAGATCCTACCCCCATTAAATATCTAGGTTTATTTTTAGGCAATAATGGTGTTGTAAAATTAAGTATATCTACCATAAGTTCCTTTGGTTCCCCAACACTTAATCCACCTATTGCATATCCTGGCAAATTTAAATCTGTAATATCTTTTGCGCTTTGTTCTCTTAAGTCTTTATACATACCACCTTGTACTATACCAAAAAGTCCTTGCGAATCCCAGTTTTGATGATAATCCTTACATCTTTTTGCCCATCTTGTGGTTCTTTCCATAGATTTTTTTGAGTATTCATAGCTACTAGGATAAGGTGTACATTCATCAAAAGCCATCATAATATCTGAACCCAGTGAATTCTGTATTTCTATTGATTTTTCAGGAGATATAAAATGTTTTGATCCATCTATATGAGATCTAAACTCTACTCCTTCTTCTTCTATTTTTCTAAGCTTTCCTAAACTAAATACTTGAAAACCACCACTGTCTGTAAGAATAGGTAGATCCCAGTTCATAAACTTATGCAATCCTCCAGCTTCTTCAACAATTTTATGACCTGGCTTTAAATATAAATGATAGGTGTTACCAAGTATTATTTGAGCTCCCAAATCTTTTACTTCTTCTGGCGTCATAGCTTTAACTGTAGCTCTCGTGCCTACAGGCATAAATATTGGAGTCTCTATTATTCCATGAGGTGTATGTAACTTTCCCAATCTTGCATTGCACTCACTTGATTCTTTGATTAATTCAAAACTTATAGCCATTCCTTACCTCCTCCCTTTATAAACATTGCATCTCCAAAACTAAAAAACCTATATCTTTTCTTAACAGCTAAATTGTAAGCTTCAAGTATTTTTTCTCTTCCTACTAATGCACTTACTAACATTATCAAAGTTGATTCTGGTAAATGAAAATTAGTTATAAGACAATCAACTACTTTAAACTCATAACCAGGATATATAAAAATATTAGTCCAACCACTTTTAGGTACAATATACCCTTCGCTAGTTCCTATAGATTCTAATGTTCTTGTAGAAGTAGTACCAACAGATATTATTCTACCACCATTTTTCTTTGAATCGTTTATAACCATAGCAGCTTCTTCTGATACTTCAAAATACTCTGAGTGCATATGATGATCTTCTATATCTTCTTCCTTAACTGGTCTAAATGTACCAAGGCCAACATGCAAAGTTATATAAGCTATATTAACGCCTTTCATCTCAATCTGTTTTAATAGCTCTTCAGTAAAATGTAATCCTGCAGTAGGCGCTGCTGCAGAGCCATTATTCTTTGAATAAACAGTTTGGTACCTTTCCCTATCCTCAAGTTTTTCTTTAATATATGGTGGTAATGGCATTTCTCCCAATTTATCTAAAATCTCTTCAAAAATACCATCATACTCAAATTCTATAATCCTTGTTCCATCCTCACTTATATCTAATACTTTTGCACTTAGTTCTCCATCTCCAAAAATAATATTTTTGCCACCTGGTCTAACCTTTTTCCCAGGTCTTACTAATGTTTCCCATTTTGTCTTATCTATTCTTCTAAGAAGTAATATTTCTATACTCTCATCCTTACCTTCTCTATGTCCAAAAAGTCTAGCAGGAATTACCCTAGTATCATTTAATACAAGACAATCACCAGGTTCTAAATAAGATATTATATCTTTAAAATATTTATCTTCAATATCTCCTGTATCTTTATCAATAACCATTAACCTAGACTCTTCTCTATTTTCAACTGGATGTTGTGCAATAAGCTCCTCAGGTAAGTAATAATTAAAGTCTTCTTTTTTCATATCATCATCCCTTATCTATATTCTGTTGTAAGTTCTACACCATTATAATAGTGTTTTAAAATTTCTTCGTAACTATATCCTAATTCAGCCATTTTTCGTGCCCCCCACTGGCTCATTCCTACTCCATGACCAAATCCCTTTCCTTTTATAACGAACTGCTTGTCAGTAATATTTACTTCATGTTTTATTTCTTCAATGCCGTTATTAGTTAAAACTCTACTATTGCTACCCCTACTACTTTGTATTCTCTTTTCCTCATCATTAATCACATGTAAATCTTTTATATTAACCTTTATAGGTTTACCTAGCTTTCCATCAATTACATAAACATCTTCAACACCATCAAAACTATTATTACCATTAATAGCTTCTATATTAAAAAGATTACTTTTTATATCACTATATCCTAGAACCTGTCTAATTTTATTTTTCTCCAATATATGTTCACCATTAGTACCTATTATTTTAAGAGAATCCACTCTGCCACTCTCCGTCTTATTTACTGGTACAATAGATGAAATCTCTCCAATATTAACACCTATTTTCATTAGTTTTGTTTTTATATCACCATTTGACAATACTATTTGCCAATCAGTATTTGGTGCTTCATTTGAAAATTCATCATTAACAGCTTTTAAATAAGGAACAGAACCTCCCCAAACATTTTCACTATTCTCTGTATATCCACCACTATTCGAATGATATGTAGCATTAATAATTTCACCATTATATTTAATAACAATTCCTATAGTCTCATCTACAGCTCTGTTAGTATTGTCAGTTTCTCTATCATATCCTCCATAAACTTGACAATCAGTAGAATCGCATAAATTATATCCACTTAAGATATGCTTATTCATATTTGATAAAGCAAAATTTCTAGCAGCTATAGCTTGAGCTTTCAATGCCTCCATAGGAAAAGAAGAAGGCATCTCCATTGGAACAACCCCATATAGATAATGATTAAGAGAAACACAATTAATCACTTCTATTCCATTAGCCACTCTATTAAACATAAAAAAATCTCTATATTTATCTTCTTCTATTTTTAATACAGAATTATTGTAATCTGTAGAAGAAATATATATATTATCACTATTACCAAAAGAATACAAGGTATTATTGTTTTTATCCTTTATATCTAACAAATCATTTTCACCTAAAGTAATGATTATTTCTTGTTCTTGAAGTTTGTCCAATTCTGTAAAATAGGTATCATAAGAATATATAGTAAAACCATATTCACTTTGCAAATTTATTGTATTAGTAGACTTAATTGGCTTTTGTAATTTTACCTTTATAAAATTTTCAAGATACATATTTTCTGCAAATGAATATGTATATGTTAAATTTATAATTACTACTATCATTATTAAAAATATCATATTTTTTTTCATGATTTATTATCCCCTCTATCTTTTAAAAATATTCAATATAATAGTCAATATCAAACTAATTATTATAGAAGAAACAATTGGAAAAAAGAAAGTGAAATTACCCTTCTGGATAAAAATATCTCCTGGAAGTTTACCTAAACCAAACTTTTCACCAATTATCAATAGTGCACCAAAAATCAGCAATGTTATTCCTATGTAAACGAAAAATTTACCAAATTGATTCATATTCTATCCCCTCTATTCTTCATCATATGGAATATTAAAATGCTCATAAGCCCTTTTAGTAGCTATTCTACCCCTTGGCGTTCTATTTATAAAACCCATCTGAAGTAAATATGGTTCATAAACATCTTCTATAGTAGTTTTTTCTTCACCTGTAGTTGCAGATATAGTATCAAGCCCTACAGGACCTCCCTCAAAGTTTTCAATCATAGTCAAAACAATCTTTTTATCTACATTGTCTAAGCCTAATTCATCCACTTCTAACATTGTAAGAGCTTTTTGTGCAACTTCAAAAGTAATTATGCCATTTTCTACAACTTGTGCATAATCTCTAACTCTTTTTAATAGTCTATTTGCAATCCTTGGTGTTCCCCTAGATCTTTTAGCTATCTCTAAAGCTCCTAAACTATCAATCTCAACATCTAATATATTCGCCGATCTTTCTACTATCTTTGTAAGACTGTTTTCATCATATAAATCAAGATTAAGTATAACACCAAATCTATCTCTAAGTGGTGATGTAAGAAGTCCAGCCCTTGTCGTAGCACCTATCAAAGTGAATTTAGATAAATCAAGGCGAACTGATCTAGCACTAGGCCCTTTTCCAATTATAATATCTAAAACGTAATCCTCCATAGCTGGATACAAAATTTCTTCTACACTTCTATTAAGCCTATGAATTTCATCTATAAATAATACGTCTCCTTCTTCTAAATTAGTAAGCAAACTAGCTAAATCACCTGCCCTCTCTATAACAGGACCAGAAGTTACCCTAATATTAACTCCCATTTCATTAGCTATGATATTAGCCAAAGTCGTCTTTCCAAGGCCTGGAGGACCATATAATAGCACATGATCAAGAGATTCATTCCTCTCCTTAGCTGCTTTAATAAATATATTAAGTTTTTTCTTAACTTTATCTTGGCCTATGTATTCATTAAGCCATTTAGGTCTTAAAGTCAGATCATTTTCAATATCTTCCTCTTTAAGTGAACCTGCAACAATTCTATTATCAGTATTATTCATAATACTCATACCTTTCCATATTATTTAGACAATCTTTTTAACGCACTCTTAATAATCTCTTCAGTATCTAAGTCTTCTGTATCGATTTTAAACAAAACTCTATCAATTTCTTTCTTTGTATACCCTAATACCATTAAAGCATTAATTGCTTCTTCTATACAATTATCATCTAAAAAATTAAAACTATTGTCAACAGCAATATTATCATCTATTCTATCTTTTAATTCAAGTATAATACGATTAGCTGTTTTTTTACCTATGCCAGGAGCTTTACATAAAACTTTTACATCATTATTAAGAATAGCTAATTTAATATCATTGTAGCTCAATGTAGAAAGTACACCTATAGCAGTCTTTGGACCAATTTTCGATACTAATAGTAATAGTTCAAACATTTCCATTTCTTCTTTTGAAGAAAATCCAAATAAAAATATACCGTCTTCCCTTACATTAAGATATGTATATATCTTTACATCTTTTTTTAAATCTAAATTTGATAGCGAATATTTAGAAGTATAAATTTTATAACCAATATTATTGTTTTCTACAATCAAACAATCTTCATAAACATCTACTACTTTCCCTATAATATATTCATACATCAAAAGCACCCCTATTATTTCATTTTAAACATTTCTTTAAATTTCAATGAATATCCATGACACAAAGCAACAGCAAGAGCATCAGCAACATCATCTGGTTTTGGTATTTCTTTTAAATTAAGTAGCATTTTAACCATTTCTTGCACTTGAGCTTTTTCTGCTCTCCCATAACCTACAACCCCTTGCTTAATTTGTAAAGGTGTATATTCATATATATCTATTCCCTTGTTAACAGCTGCAAGTACCTCAACACCTCTTGCTTGTCCAACTTTAATTGCAGTTTTAACATTTTTATTAAAAAATAATTCTTCTATAGCCATATCTTCTGGACTATATTCTTCAATAATGCAAGACATCTCTTCATAGATTATTTTTAATCTATCTGGAAAAGGAGTCCCAGCTTCAGTAATTATTGCCCCATATTCTAAAGCTTTAAAACTATTTCCATTACATTCTATAATACCATATCCTACAATTGCAATACCTGGATCAATCCCTAAAATAATCATAATAATCTCCTTTCATATGTCTACTCATCTATTTTAACATATTTAAACACAAAAGAACAAAGGTTTCTATATAAGAATTAATAATATCGATACCTTTTGGACGAAGGTAGACATTATAAAAAAGGCTAAGTTAATATATTGTAACTTAGCCTTTTTTTCAACTAATAAAGTTTTCTAGCACGTCTGAAAGCTCCTCTTCAGTATCTACAACTATTCCCTCTTTTAATTTTTCTTGATCAATCTCTTTAAGTAGTGACAATGGATAGTCTTCAAGTATTTTAAATAATATTTTTTCTCCAGTATCATTTATTTTATATACTGCTATTTTACCTTCTGATTCACCAATTATATAATGATTTGGACATAGTGTATCCTTATTCTCTCTTAAAACAATTTTCCCAACTGAAAATGAGATAATCCTTATTTCAGGATGATTTTTTTTAGTATAATCCTCAAACTCCTTTTCAGTCATATTTATTATATTATTATCAACTTTAATATTCTGTTTTATAGTGTGTCTACATTTTTTATAATAAACTTCCTTTTCAATGCAAGTATTTGGTGAAATCCTAACCTCTTCCTTTATTATTTCTAATCCATCATTTCCTGACGAACTATTATCTAATACTGTATTATCATTTAGCTTTTTGTTCATATTCTTTCCTGTAAAATAATAACCATAGAAAAAACTACTTAAAAATAGTAACAAACAACTTATGAAAATTATAATTATGTTAGACTTTTTCATAAAATATCCCTCCAATACTATCTAGAGGGATATTTTTGCCATAATTCTAAAAATTATACATATTATTTTACAATGCCAGCAACTTTAAATCCTGCTTTAGCGATTTTATCTACTAAATCTCCTACATCATCTGTATCTACTCTTATTACCACCTTATAAACATCAAGAACTTTAGCATCCATTACAGCTAAATTTAGTATATTTACGTTCTCTTTTCTTATTACTTCTGTTAATTTTGATATTTGACCAGGTATGTCAAATAAATTAACCATGATCCTTGTACCTTTTCCAAATCCAAAGATTTCTGAGAATGCATTAAATATTGCAGTATGCGTTAATATACCTACAAACTTTTTATTTGTATTAAATACTGGTAAAAACGGTGTTCCAAATTCATTTAATAAATAAGATGCATTTTCAATTAACTCATTTTCTAAAATAGACTTAAATTCATCTATATATAAATCCTTTACCTTTACTTCTTCCATAAATTGATTCTTATCCATACAACCCGTTTCAAAATAATGCCTGTAAATAGCTTCTTTCATCAATATCCCTTTGAAAATTTCACCTTCAAATACAGGTAAGGATAAAAAATCACCCTTATTAATTTTTTCTAATGCACTCCCTATACTTTCTTCAACATAAACAACTGTAAGTTTTTCTTTTGGTAACATATGATTTTTTACGTACATTAAATTGCCTCCTTTCATGTATTAATTATAATATTCAATATAATTTTTAAAATTCCTTCTATCATTAAGAATATCTTTTTAAAACTTTATCATTTAATCCTAACCAACTAGAATCTTTATATGTTTTAAACATGTTTTTATATAAATACTTGGTAAGAATTTCATATAGTTTATTTAAACTATCTTCATCAAAAAAAGCTTGTTCTTCTCTTATAAAACTAAAATCAAAATCCATCTTTAATTGTATATCTAAATATTTATTTAAATTCTTAATTTTATTCATAATAATCTTTTCACAAAACAAAACAATTACATTGTCTATATATTTATTTTGCTCTTCTTTAGAAATAAGTTCAAATTCAAATCTATACTTTAAATCTCTTATAATCTTGTTTTCAGTATCAAAATGAAACAAATACTTTTTTTCATACATTTCTTCTATTGTATAATAATTCAAAGTCTTTTCCTCTAATACATTTACCCACTTATTATTAAAATAACCATATTTATATCCTTCTAAATAAAAATATAGTTCTAAACGATCAATATCTTCAAGTATTAAATATATAATCTTACTAGCCACTAAATCCCTATCATCTCTATACCTTAATAAACTTTTAATTCTTTTCTTAATCTCTTTAGTACAAATATATTTCGGACAAATATTAGTTATATTCTCTTCCAAATCATACAAGTTTAGGAGGATATGTATAGAGTCTATGTCATTATGAAATAAAAAATTATATTTTAAACCTTCATACATATGACATAAACTAACCATTGATGTTGCCATTTCCTAATCCTCCTTAATATTTTCTAGCATAGTAAAAATAGATACATATCATTATACTACATTATTTTTAAATATTGTGTAAAAAAAAGATTTTTTCTTGTATTAATTTAAGTTTTTTAAAAAAAAGATTCCAAACTGAAGAAATTTAACAACTAAAATAACCTTTTATAGACTATAAAAAATAGGGAAACTTACATAAGCTTCCCTATTTTTTACTAGATAAAATCTTCATTATAGTTGTATAACTTAAATTACTTTTTAACACATAATCTCCAGGTAATAATCTTTTATCCATATTATTATCTTTTACAAATTGAATAAACTCCTCTTTGTCTTCTATTATTCCACTTTTAAATAGATTATTTGCTATCTCTACTAATGGTTGTCCTGAATTAACAGTAAATTTTATTTCCTTCTGTGTCTTTGTTTGAGTTTCTTCTTTCTCAATATTTTCCTTCCTGTTAGTATTTAAAGACTCCTTAATAGTTACCATCCCTAGTTCAGTTGCTTTTTCAATTATTTCTTCATTAGTATACTCCTTATATTTTACATTTGGTTTTAAAAAGAAGAAAAGACTAGTTACAATAATTCCTATTCCTACACCAAGTAAAATATAAAAATCATATACGTTTCTTTTCAATGTAATTCCCCTCTCATGGATGCTTGATTACATTTTACTACAAATTTCTTTTAAAGTAAAAATATATTCTCTTCTTTTACATCAAAATCTTTTTTCATTCCTTAATCAATGGTTTTCTTTTAAATCATTAAATAAATCTTCAATTGACTTTTTTCGTTTAGCTGTTTCTTCTGACAATATTATATAATTGCCATCTATTAATTTTACTATATCTCCTTCCTTAATGCCCTCTGGCATGAGTTCTATTTTTATATCAATCATTTCACCTTCCACTTCTAGAACTACATATTCTTCTTCTATTCTATCAACAACCCCTCTCAAAACATTCCCTCCTTATTCAACGCATCTACCATGTGGTTTATACCCATTTTTTTGAGCTTCCATTTTGCTTTTAAAAATAATACGATTTTCTTCATTTGGCAATTGAGAACAATTTGAACTATGATATACTTTTGTATTTATATTTCCAATAAAATATTCACCATCTTCATTATCATTATTTACTTCATTTTTGTTCAGTAATTTAATGTTTTTCCCATCTGAAATCATTACAATACTTCCTAATTCATCTGTTCTTAGTATAGTAATCCTATGATTTTTAAGCTTATCGATAGTTTCTCTATGAGGATGACCATATGTATTATCTGAACCCAAACTAATTACACCATACTTTGGATTTACGTTGGTTAAAAATTCTTCTGTAGTTGATGTACTTCCGCCATGATGCCCTATTTTGAGTACATCACTAGAAAGATTAAAACCTTTTTCAATCATTTCTGTTTCAGATTTTTCCTCTGCATCTCCAGTAAATAAAAATGAATTTTCTTTATAAGTTATTTTTGTTACTATGGAAAAATCATTGGTTTTTGAGTAATCATCGTCATTTGGTGCTATAATTTCATATTTTAAATCATCATTATTAAATATTATATCTCCACCCTTAGGAGTATTTATATTTAATCCGCTTTCTTTAATTGCTAATAGCAATTCTTCAAATATAGAAGTGTTAGCAGTTTTATTAGGCATATAAACTTTACCTATTTTAAAATTTTTTATTACCTTTGGCAATCCTCCTATATGATCCTCATGGGGATGAGTTGCTATCAGATAATCAATTTTTTCAATATCTAGCCCTTTTAAATACTTAACTACACAATCTCCGCTTTTTCTAGTTCCACCATCAATTAGAGTAGTTTCTCCATTAGGAAACTTTATAAATATACTATCCCCTTGACCTACATCTATAAAGTGTACAATTAAATCTTCATCATTTATATTGTTATTAGAAGTTGCTACATTTTCTGCTTCAAAATCACAAGCTGTTAATATTAGACTTATAATTAGAACTAAAAATAATACCTTTTTGTATTTTTTAAAAATATTCATATTCAGCCTCCTATAGTTACTACATACTATTATTATATTTAATTAATAGAAAAGTCTTCTTATTTATAAGAAGACTTAAAATTGAAATGCAAATTCCCTGCTCTTAGCTTCACTATATGCAGTTACTGTATCAATTATAAAACAAGTCATTTTTAAACTAAATGAATTAGCAAAATCAAGATCACTTTCAAAACCATTATTTGTTGAATATTGTTCAACAACCTCTTCTATATAAGATTTTATTAAGCTTTTTAGATTTATAATTTTCTCTTGGAAAATATCAATATCTTCTATAATTATAACATTCTTCTTAAACTCATAGTTCTTAGCATATTCATTAAGTTTTGACTCATATGAAATATGTTTTAACATATTTCTTGTAAACGTCCATCTCTCAGAATGAGGGCGGCACACAAAATCGCTTAAATAATGAGATATTATCCCTATCTTTTTACTAATATATTTCATTGTAATTGGATCACACTTAGATCTTAAATCACAATATCTACTAATGAAAATCAATTTAACTATTTCATTTACTACATAATTTAAACTCTCTTTTTGATAGTGTCTATGAAGTTTAAATTGTGGCAATATATCAGGAGCTACAGAGCCCCAAAGTAGTTCATCGCTATTTAATTTAATACCATAAATTTCTTCAACATTTTTATAAATATTAGTAGCTATTAATTTATGAGTAGCTCCAAGCATTTTCAACACTTCCTTAATTTTTTTGCAATCTAATAAAATATTATATTAAATAGGATGAAAAGTCAACAAAAAATTCCATTTTACATAATATTACATTCGTATTGTTTATTTGTTAAGTATAGTTGATAGCTTTTTTTCGTAAATATTATAATCTGATTCATTAAATAATACAAATGTTATATCTATTACAAAATCATTATCTTCTATAAAATCAATAACAGCTTCTATGGCTATTTCCGCTGCTTCTTTTATAGGATACCCATAAGCACCTGTAGAAATCGATGGAAAAGCAATAGATTTTAGATTATATTCTCTGGCAAGGATTAAAGAATTATAATAGGCATTATAAAGAAGTTCTCCTTCTCTATTTTTTCCGTTTTTGTATATTGGCCCTACCGTATGTATAACATATTTACTAGCCATTTTACCTGCCGTAGTAATTCTAGCTTCTCCTGTAGGACATCCCCCTATTCTTTTACATTGCTCCAATATTTCAGGACCACCTGCTTTATGTATAGCCCCATCTACCCCTCCTCCTCCAAGAAGTGTACTATTAGCAGCATTAACTATTGCATCTACTTTTTGTACTGTTATATCTCCTTTGACTATTTTTATTATAGAATCTTTACATTTAAACATTTCTATATCAACCTCCCATATATATACTTCTAATTATATTTGTAAATTCCTTCTTCTTTATTAATAATTAATTATATTATATAATAATTTAACATGAATATGGAGGTTGATTAAATGATTTATAGCTAATGTAATAATAGATGGAAAATAGATGAACAAATAAAAGTATTAATTTTAAAAAAACCTTGCAAAATAAGCAAGGTTTTTCTGGTGTACCTACAGGGACTCGAACCCTGAACCTCTTGATTCGTAGTCAAGCACTCTATCCAGTTGAGCTATAGGTACATGTAATATATTATATTATGGAGGCGGCACCCAGATTTGAACTGGGGATAAAGGTTTTGCAGACCTCTGCCTTACCACTTGGCTATGCCGCCATTTAAACTTATTTAATAAAAAAGTTTATCTTAAAGCCAACGGCCCGACTAAGCGATTCACACCAAATCAAAGATTTGGGTTCTCTGCTTATGCCTTACCACTTGGCTATGCCGCCATTTTTTTATATGACTTGGAGCGGGTGAAGGGAATCGGACCCTCGCAACCAGCTTGGAAGGCTGGGGCTCTACCACTGAGCTACACCCGCATACTAATTACTAATTATTGATTTGTTATCATATTATGTTTATATTTAATCTTTAGTTACCCTTTTTATTGAAAAATGGAGCGGAAGACGGGATTCGAACCCGCGACCCTCGCCTTGGCAAGGCGATGCTCTACCACTGAGCCACTTCCGCAAATGGTGGAGGAGACTGGATTCGAACCAGTGAAGGCGTAGCCAACGGATTTACAGTCCGTCCCCTTTAGCCAACTCGGGAACTCCTCCATATCTTTCCTTTAAATACATCAATGGAGCTGGTGAGAGGACTTGAACCCCCAACCTACTGATTACAAGTCAGTTGCTCTGCCAATTGAGCTACACCAGCATAAGCGCTTACGCGCAATTTTAAATTGTAAATGTCAAATTGTGAATTATTTAATAGCAAAATTTCATGTTTTTAATCTTTTAATTTACAATTCACAATTTGTAATTTATAATTCGCTACCGTAGGTAGCATATTTGGCGACCTGGAAGGGACTCGAACCCTCGACCTCTAGCGTGACAGGCTAGCATTCTAACCAGCTGAACTACCAGGCCACATAAGCCTTACGGCAATTTTCAACACGTAGTGTTGAATTTGGTGGGCGCAATAGGGCTCGAACCTATGACCCCCT
This sequence comes from Anaerosalibacter sp. Marseille-P3206, assembly GCF_900155565.1. Lineage (NCBI taxonomy): Bacteria > Bacillati > Bacillota > Tissierellia > Tissierellales > Sporanaerobacteraceae > Anaerosalibacter > Anaerosalibacter sp. Marseille-P3206. Next base: position 653 of record NZ_FUHM01000002.1, on the reverse strand, counting down.
GCTTGTAAGGCAGGTGCTCTCCCAGCTGAGCTATGCGCCCTAATCCTAACTACATTTAATAGTTAAATTGGTGACCCTACCGGGATTCGAACCCGGGATACCGCCGTGAAAGGGCGATGTCTTAACCGCTTGACCATAGGGCCTTGTACTATTTAATGAAATCATGGTAGCGGCGAACGGATTTGAACCGCTGACACTGCGGGTATGAACCGCATGCTCTAGCCAACTGAGCTACGCCGCCATGTATTAATTTATGGTTGCGGGAGCCGGATTTGAACCAGCGACCTCCGGGTTATGAGCCCGACGAGCTACCATACTGCTCCATCCCGCGATAGTATTTTACAATACTGTTGGTGCCGGGAACCGGAATCGAACCGGTACGATCTTTTAAGGATCGCAGGATTTTAAGTCCTGTGCGTCTGCCTGTTCCGCCACCCCGGCAGTATTATGGCTCCCAGGGTGGGATTCGAACCCACAACCTACCGGTTAACAGCCGGGTGCTCCACCGTTGAGCTACCTAGGAATATATGATCTGGCAACTTCCTACTCTCCCAGGGCGTCACCACCCAAGTACCATCGGCGTTTAGAGGCTTAACTTCTGTGTTCGGTATGGGAACAGGTGTGACCCTCTAGCCAACGTCACCAGATATTTG